>NZ_JBHSBL010000018.1:0-657004 GCF_042650585.1 Actinoplanes subglobosus | reverse complement strand
GTGCGGGCCGGACGGCTGGCCGCCGCGGCCGCCGCCCTGCGCAACGACGTCGCGACCGCCGCCGCGAACACCGACGAGCCGGGTCTGTCCGCGACGATCGACGGCCCGGTACGGGAGCTCGCCGACCGGATCGACGCGCTCGGGCAGCAGCTCACCGAGACGCTCAGCACACCCGGGCCGGCCGACCCGTCCGCGGCGGCGGAGGCGGCGGCCGCCGCGGTGCAACCGCTGCACGACGGGCTGACCACGCTGCTGGAGGACCGCATCGACACGCTGTCGATGGAACGGGCCGCGGTGCTGTCCGTGTCGGTCGGCGGTTTCGTGCTGGCGCTGTGGTTCGCGCTGTCGGTGCTCTGGCGGACCAGCCACGACGTCCGGCAGACGGTCGCCGCGGTCACCGCGATCGCCGGTTCCGACCTGGAGCCGCGCCCGGTGCCGGCGGGGCGCGACGAGATGGGTGACATCGGCCGGGCGCTGACCGTGGCCCGGACCCGGCTGCTGGAGCAGGAGGCCGCGCTGGCCGGTGCCGAGGCGGCCCGGGAGCAGCAACTGCGCGCCGGGTTCCTGCACCAGCGGCAGGCCGAGGTCCAGTTCCGCCGCCGCACCCAGGTCATCATCGACGAGTCGACCACGGTGATCGCCGAGGAGCTGCGTCAGGTGACCGAGAAGGTCGGCCAGGTACGCGGCTCGTCCGAGGTGATCGACGAACGGATCACCGTGGCCGACATGGCCGCCAACGCGATCGTCAGCCAGGCCCATGAGGCGGAGAACGTGATCACCTCGCTGGAGTCCAGCCTGCGCCGGGTCGCGACAGGCGCGGCGCTGGTCACCGACATCGCCCGGCAGACCCGGCTGCTGGCTCTCAACGCGACGATCGAGGCGGCCCGGGCCGGTGATCTGGGGTACGGCTTCACGGTCGTCGCCGACGAGGTCAAACAGCTCGCCACCCACACGACCGAGTCGACCGACCAGATCATCGAGACGATCCACGACCTGGAGCGGGACACCACGGCGATGGCCCGCACGATCACCACGATGACCGAGGGCATCGCCGCCGTGAGTGACGCCGCCGTCTCGTTGCGGGCGGTCGCCGCCGACCAGTCCACCCTGATGGGCCGGCTCACCGACCAGATGACCGACACGCTGGGCCGGGTCGAGGAGATGGCCGACCTGGCCGCCCGCCTGGAGCGCCGGGAGCACGACCGGATCACCACGGCCGGGCGGGTGGTGCTGCGCCGGGCGAGCAAGCCGGCGCTGGAGGCCCCGCTGGTCAATGTCAGCGCCGGTGGCCTGCGGTGTCTGATGCCGGCCGGGGAGCTCCTGGCCGAGGGCACCAACCTGGACGTCGACCTGGACAGCGGCGACGATCGGATGACGGTGCACGCCCGCGTGGTGAACTCGGCCGACAACCGTGACGGTCAGGAGATCGGCCTCCAGTTCCTGATCACGGACGACGCCCAGGCCACCCGTCTGGCCGCGATGGCGGACCGGCTGATCGCCGCCGCTCAGGGCTGATCACCCCACTGATGGGATCGACATAGACGGTGACGACTCCCACCCCTAGGCTGGGCCGGCGCGATGTCGTGTCCGAAGGGGAGAGTGGTGCGGTTCCGGCTTCTGGGTCCGGTCGAGGCGGCCGAGGAGGAACGGGTCGTCGCGCTGGGCGCTCTCAAGCAGCGGCACCTGCTGGCCGCTCTGCTGTTCGACGGCGGGCACCCGGTCACTTTCGAGACCCTGATCGACCGGCTCTGGGGCGACGAGCCGCCCGCCGACGCGCGCGGCGCCCTCTACGGCTATGTGGCCCGCCTGCGCCGGGTGGTCAAGGACAGCACCGGCGTCACCCTGGTCCGCTGGTCCGGTGGCTACACGCTGCAGGTCCCGGACGGCTCGGTCGACCTGTTCCGGTTCCGGGAGTTGCTGGAGGCGGCCCGGACGGCGGGACCGGACGAGCGGCTCACGGCGCTGGAGGAGGCGCTCGGGCTGTGGCGCGGCGACGCCCTGGCCGGTCTGCCCGGCGAGTGGGCGCAGCGCACCCGGGAGAGCCTCGACCAGCACCGGCTCGGCGCGCTGGCCGACTGGGCGCTGACCGCGCTGGCCCGGGGGCGGCATGCCGAGGCTGTCGACCGGCTGGCGGTGGCGCTGGCCCGGGACCCGCTGTGCGAGCCGCTGATCGCGGCGATGATGCGGGCGCTGCACGCCTCCGGGCGTACCGTCGAATCCCTTGATCTCTTCGCCCGGTCCCGCAACCGGATCGTCGATGAGCTCGGCACCGAGCCGGGTCCGTTGTTGCGCGAAGCGCACACCAGCGTGTTGCGCGCACCGGCCGAGGAGGTGCGCGCCGCGCGGCCGTTCCTGTTGCCGCCGGACCTGCCGGACTACACCGGTTTCGACGGCCCGGTGGCCACCATGGTCGAGGCGCTGAGCATGGCCGGCAAGAGCCCGGTCGTCGTCGTCTCCGGGCAGGGCGGTGCCGGGAAGACCGCGTTCGCCGTGCACGTGGCACACGCCGTCCGCGAGCACTACCCGGACGGTGTGCTCTTCCTCAACGTGGGCGGTGCCGACCCGCTCGAACCGGCCGAGGCGCTGAGCCGGTTGCTGCGCATGCTCGGGGTCACCGACGCCGACGCGCAGGGCAACTCCGACCTGCGGGAGCGGGAGACCCGCTACCGTGCCGAGCTGGCCGGGCGCCGGGTGCTGGTGGTCGTCGACGACGCCGTCGGGGCGCGCCAGATCCAGCCGTTCCTGCCCGGTGACGCCGGTTCGGCCCTGCTCGTGACCAGCCGCAACCGCCTCGTCACGGTGCCCGCGACGCGCCGGGTGGAGCTGAGCACGATGACCGTCGGTGAGGCGCGGGCACTGGTGACCCGGGTGATCGGCGCGGATCGGGCCGGCGCCGATCCACAGCAGACGGACCGGCTGATCCGGCTGTGCGCGCGGCTGCCGCTCGCGGTCCGGGTGGCCGCGGCCCGGCTCGCGGCCCGTCCGCACTGGTCGGTGGGCCAGCTCGCCGATCGGCTGGACGACGAGCGGCGGCGGCTGGACGAGCTGGCCGTCGACGACCTGGAGGTGCGGGCCGGTCTGGCCGTCGGCTACCGCGGGCTGAGCCCGCGGGCGCAGGTGGCGTTCCGGGCGCTGGGCAGCCTCGACCCGCCGGCACTGACCGCGATCACGGTGGCGGCGCTGCTGGACGTGGGCCTGGACGAGGCCGACGACCTGGTCGAGGAGATCACCGACGCGCGGCTGCTGGACGTGATCGGGTCGGACGGGCCGTTCGCCCGGTACCGGATGCACGACCTGGTGCGGCTCTACGCCGGGGAGCTGGCCCGGACCGGCCCGGTCCGGGAGACCGTGACCACGGCTGTGGCGGCGCTGCTCATGCTGGTCGAGCACCTGGCGCAGCAGCTGCCGGTGGCCACCCCGCGGCTCTACCATCCCGAGCTGCCCGAGCCGCCCGCCCACTGGGCCGAGACGATCGAACGGGTCGACCTGCGGCGCTGGTTCGACGACGAGGAGCCGGCGCTGATCGCCGCGGTCGAGCGGGCCGCCGCCCTGGACCTGGTCGCGCCGGCCTGCGGTCTCGCCGACGCGCTGGTGTTCGCGTCGTTCGCGGCGCGCAACAACTTCGACGGCTGGGAGCGGACGCACACCGCGGCGAGCGCGGCGGCCGGCCGGGCCGGCGACCGTCTGGCCGAGGCGGCGATGGAGTGCGGCATCGGCCAGCTGCGGTACGCCCAGGACAGGTTCCCCGAGTCGCGGTCGCACTTCTCCCGTGCCGCCGACCTGTTCGGCGCGGCCGGCCACGACCGCGGGCAGGCGGTGGCCCTGAACGGGCTCGGCACGGTCAGCCGTGAGCTGGGTGAGCACGCGACGGCGCTGCCGCAGATCAACCGGGCGCTGGAGGTGCTGGACCGGCTCGGCGACGACGCCGGGGTGGCGCACGCCTACTACAGCCTGGGGTACGCGCATCGGGAGCTCGGCGACGACGCGATCGCGCTGGAGCACCTGGCGTCCGCGCTGGCCCGGTACCGCAGGATCGGCCACCGGCGGGGCGAGCTGATCGCCCTGCGCGGCATGGGTCTGGTGCACCGGGCACGCGGCGAGCTCGGCCCGGCGGAGGAGCTGTGTTCGGCCGCGCACACCATCGCCACCGGCATCGGCGACACGCATCTGGCCGCGTACACCGCCCAGGCACTGGCCAAGGTGTGGATCCGGCAGGGTGATCCGGACCGCGGGCTGGAGTCGCTGCGGGTCGCGCTGTCGGCCACCACCGGGCGGCGCGACGGCCACGGGACGGCGCTGGTCACCCGGACCCTCGGTGAGCTGCACCTGGCCGCCGGCCGGCTGACCGAGGCGGCCGAGCTGCTGGAGTCGGCGGCGGATCAGTGGCGGGACATCGGCATGGACCTCAGCCGGGCCCGCACGCTGCGGGACCTGGGCGCCGCCCGCTGCGCGACCGGCGATCACCGGACCGCGCATTCCCTCTGGTCCGAGGCGGGAGACGTCTTTCAGACCCTGGGGGTACGGGAGAAGGACGAACTGACCACGTGGCGTGCCCGGTTCGGCTGTACCTGCCCGTCCTCGGAACTGCGCAGCACCCGCAGCACGTTGCCCCCGGCCAGAGCCGCCAGCTCGCCGTCGGACCAGCGGCGGGCCGCGAGCTCACCGAGCAGCCTCGGATAGCCGGACACGTCGTCGAGCCCGGCCGGGGTGTCGTCGCAGCCGTCGAAGTCGCCGCCGAGCCCGACGTGGTCGACGCCGGCCACCTCGCGGACGTGTTCGACGTGGTCGGCGACCTGTTCCACGGTGACCGGCGGCGGCGGGCCCTGCGGGTCACGGGTCCAGGCCCACCGCTCCTCGGAGACGAACGCCGGCACGAACGTCACCATGCACACCCCGCCGTTGCCGGGCAGCCGGGCGAGCACGTCGTCCGGCACGTTGCGGGGGTGGCCGCAGAGCGCCCGCGCCGACGAGTGACTGAAGATCACCGGCTTGACGGTCACGGCCAGGGCGTCGCGCATCGTGGCGTCGGCGACGTGCGACAGGTCGACGAGCATGCCGATCCGGTTCATCTCGGCGACCACCTCACGGCCGAAGTCGTTGAGCCCGCCGAGCCGGGGCGTGTCGGTGGCGCTGTCGGCCCACGCGACGTTCCGGTTGTGGGTGAGGGTCAGATACCGTACGCCCAGCTCCCCCAGCATCCGCAGGACGGCGAGCGAGTCGCAGATGCTGTGCCCGCCCTCGGCGCCGAGCAGCCCGGCGATCCGTCCCGCCCGGAAGGCCGCCTCCAGCCCGTCGGCGGTCCGCACCAGTTCCAGCCGGCCGGGGAACCGCCGGTGCAGCGCGTGCACCAGGTCGATCTGTTGCAGGGTCCGGACGACCGCCGCCGCCGGGGGCAGGTCGCCCGGCACGAAGACGGACCAGAACTGCGCGCCCACCCGTCCGGCGGCGAGCCGTGGCAGGTCGGTCCGGGTGAGTGGCTGCCGCTGGTCGAGCGCGAACTTCTCCAGGTCGTCCGGCGACACCGGCCCACCGTGCAGGGTTCGCAGCGCATCGGCCAGATCGTTGTGCCCGTCGACGAGCGGGTGCAGGGCCAGCAGCCGGGTGATCCGGTCCCCGGCGGTCTCGTCACGCGTGGACTCGTCGATCGGCCACATGGGTCACCCTGCTCCGTGGAAACGCAGAGCGCGGAGGGCGCGGGATCCCCCCTTGAATGCTGATCCCGCACCGCCCGCGCTCGTGAGGCGAGGAACGTCGAACTCGGCGCCCGCCAGCGCATGTCGTCGTCCCGTCCGGCGCCGTGATCAGCTTCGCAGCTCCGTCTGCCGAACTTCTGGCACATTTCTGTCAGTCGTGTTCACAGTTCGGCACCCCACCGCTCGAACTGGGCCCGGGCCTGACGCTCGGACCGTTCCAGGAGACGTCGCCGGCCACCGGGCAGACGGCCGAGGACGTGGCTGACCAGCAGGTTCGCGCCGACCCGGGCCAGGCCGTACCACGGCAGGCGGTAGGGCAGGCCGAGGTCGCGCATGGCCGCCGGGCCGAGCAGCCAGCAGCTCACCGACAGCGCCCGCTCCCGCTCGTAGAACCGGCGCCAGCCGCTCGTCACGTCGTCGGTCATGGTGATCAGGGCCTTGGCCAGGGCGGTGCTGTTGGCGTCGGGCGGCGGGTCGTTGGCCAGGAAGTGGTAGAGCAACCGCCGGCCGCGGCGCTCGGTGTGCGGCAGCCACTCCTCGTCCACGCCCATCAGCCAGCCGACGTAGCTCCACAGGTGCATGACGGCGGCCGCGTCGGCGCGCGGCACCCGGACCCCGAGCAGGCGCAGGTGCAGCAGGAAACTGGTGCTGAACACGCCCAGGGTGCTGGCCTGGTCGTACTGGTTGATCGGCACGCCGCGCAGCTCGCGGTCCCACTCCGGATCGGCCTCCAGGCGGGCGTTGACCAGCGCGTGCATGACGCGGACGTGCACTGTCGCCCGGAATCCCGCACCACCGGGCGCCATCCCGCCGGGCCCGGTGACCGCGCGCCACCACAGCGACGTCTCCTGGATACGCCGCAGCGTCTCACCACCGGCCAGGCGGCCGGTCCGGACCAGCGGTTCGAGGGCGGCTGCGGTGCGATAACCGCCGAGCAGGGAGCCGTACGCGAGAACGAGCCCCGCATCCATCCCGAACGTCCGGCACGCCTCGGCGCCGCGGGCCAGCAGCTCGTCGTCGACCCAGCCGGGCCGTCGCGACAGCGTGTCGAGGAAGGCCCGCACCGGCTCCGGCACGTCGTCGGACGGCCCGGCGGCGAGCGCCTTGTGCAGCTCGTGGGGACGGACCGCCCGGATCAGGTCGGCGGCGAGCTCGTCCCGGCGGAGCAGGCCGGTGGCCAGGGCGGCGAGTTCCTCCTCGGTCGGGTCCGCGCCGGGACCGGCGACCAGTCGCAGCGGCCGGGCGGCCCGCTCCGCCCACGGCCGGTCCATCCCGAAGCGGCGCGGCACCCGCAGATCGGCGTGCGTAGTCATGACCCGACGATAAAGTGAGTGAAAGCTCGTTTACTACTCGTCTTTCGAGGGTTCCGATGCCGTCGAATACTCGCAGGTCATCGCCGCAGCAGCAGCGCGCCCGGGAGATGATCGACCGGATTCTGGACGCTACCGCTCAGGTTCTGGCGGACAGTGGTTACGCCGGGCTGAGCACCAATCGGGTGGCCGCGGTCGCGGGTGTCAGCATCGGCTCGCTCTACCGCTACTTCGCCGGCAAGAACGAGCTGATCGAGGAGCTCCGGGCCCGCGGCTCGGCCGACGTGCTGGCCGACCTGACCGGCGCGCTCACCGCGGCGGTCACGATGTCCGCCCGCGACGGCGTCCACCACATCCTGTCGGTGCTGGTCGGTGCGGTGAAACGGCATCGGGCGGTGACCACCGCGATGATCGCCGAGGCGCCGCTGGGCGCGCACGGCAACATCCTGCCCGAGGTCGAGCGCCAGCTCGCCCAGATGACCCGGCTCTTCGTGGCGGTGCACGCCCCCGGCCTCGACCAGGCCGAAGCCGACGCCCGCATCCACCTGGCCATGGGCGTGACACTCAACGCCTGCCTGCGGATCGCCCTGGAGCCGCCACCCGGCGTGACCGAGGAGCGGCTGATCAGCCTGACCGCCGACCTGCTGGTCCTGGGCCTGGTGCCGGATCCGTCGGCCGTGTCCGGGAGCCGGGCGCGCTCGGGGAGGTGAGCGCGCCCGGACCGTCGCCGGGTCAGCGGTTCCCGGCGACCACCGTGCTCACCTGGGTGCCGGAGAGCGTGCCGCCGATGTAGAGGCCACCTCCGACCGAGGTGCCCGAGACGGTCCCGCCGGTGCGGACGGCGTACGTCGTACCCCGGGTGATCGAACTGGAACTGAAGACCACGCCCTTGAACGCCTTGGTGGGCTGGTAGGACGCGATCTGCGTGCCCGAGGTGGTGGCCAGGTGGACCACGGTGCCGGCTGCCTGGTTGGCGCTGAAGGTGATCGACACCCAGCCCTGGCCGGAGGTCGGCAGGGTGCTGGTGGTGGCGCTGATGCCGGAGGAGATGAGGGTGCCGCCGGTGATGGTGAGCGCGCCGTTGGAGTCGAGGCCGCCCTCGCCGCCGCCACGGGTCGCCGAGCCGGTCACCACGACCGTGCCGCCGCCGATGGTGAGCGCCCCGTTGGAGTCGAGCCCGTCCGTGCCGCCGCTCGCCACGACTGTGCCGCCGGTGACGCTGATCAGGGCGTTCGGCGAGTTCTGCATCTCGCCGTAGGCCGGGTCGGAGGCGTTGAACGCGTCGTCGGTGGCGGTCGCCGAGACACTGCCCCCGGTGACGTAGACCTTGAGGCCCTCGACACCCTCGTACGACTTGGTGACGTTGACGGTGCCGCCGGCCACCCGGACGTCGGTCTCGGCGTGCACACCGTCGTCGCCGGAGGAGATGGTCGTGGTGCCGCCGTCGACGGTCAGGTTGGCGTCGGAGTGCAGGCCGTCGTCGGTGGCGGTGACGTTCACCGTGCCGTCGCTGATCACCGTGAGCACGCCGGCCTTGATGCCCTTGCCGGTGGTGGTCGCGGTGATCGAGCCGCCGGTGACGATCGCGTCGGTCTGTCCGGTGATGCCGTCGTCGGTGGCCTTGACGTTCACGGTGCCGCCGGTGACCGCCACGTACCCGCGGGTGGCGTCCTCCTCGTTGTCGGACTTGAGGCCGTCGCCGCCGGCGGTCGCGGTGATCGAGCCACCGCTGACGATCACGTAGTCCTGGCCGCGGACGGCGTCGTCCGGCGCCGTGATCGTGATCGTGCCACCGGCGATGACCAGGCCGTCCTTGACGTTGATGCCGTCGTTGGCGTTGCCGGTGAGCACCAGCGCCCCGGTGCCGGCGATGGTCAGGTCGGCGGCCGAGGCGAGCGGGCCGTCGGCCGAGGCGGTGCCGTCGGTGAGCCGGTTGGTGGTGCCGGCCTGCAGGTGGACCAGCACCTCGTCGGCGGCGACCACGTTGATCGCGCCGGTGCTGCCGGTGATCGTCACGCCGTTGAGGATCAGCTGGACGATCCCGGTGCCGGTGCTGTTGACGACGATCTGACCCGAGGTGAGCGTGCCGCTGAACCGGTAGGTGCCGGCCGCGTTGACGGTCACCGTGCTACCCGAGACGGTCACGTTCGAGCTGGTCGTGGTGGCGCTGGTGCCGGTCAGGGTGACCGCGGCGACGTTCGACTCGTTCCAGGTCAGGTCGGCCGCGCTGAGGTGGCTGGCCTGGTTGGCGGCGAGCGCGGTCGCGCCGGCCGGGCCGGCCGCGAGGGCCGGGGACGCGGGAGCCACCCAGACGGCGAGAGCGGTGGCGGTCAGCGCCGCGGGGACGGCGAGACGGGGGATTCTGGGCATGGTGGGTCCTTATGTTGGGGAGAGTTGACTGCCTTCAGCAGGGGAGGTGTCGGCGCAGCAGACGGCGCCAGGGCACGTCCGGCAGGCCCGGGCGCAGCGCGGCGAGCCCGGTGGCGTATTTCGAGATGCTGACCGGCCGGTGCCCGCAGGCCCAGAGCAGCCGGTCGTTCGGTGAGGCGGACGACGCGGTCTTGGTCTCGACGATCGCGACATCCGGCAGGGACAGCTCCGAGCCGTCCACATCGGTCCAGGTCAGGCCGATGTCGACGGTCATCCGCGAGTCGTCGGCCGGCTGGTAGAAGGTGGTCCGCCGGTAGTTCGTGACCAGCGTCGGCCGCAGCACGAACCGGTCGTCACCGAGGATGTCGTCGACGAACCAGCGCCCGGGCTCGACGTCGTCGTGGTGGCTGGAGTCGTAGGGCAGACGGTCCTTGACGGTCCCGCCGCGGTAGCCCTCGGTCTTCACCTCCAGCCAGCAGAGCGCCGAGTCCAGGTAGGTACGGGTGCGCACCTTGAACCGCCGCCGCCGGCGGTACGCCGTGAGACGGAAGCTGACCAGGTCGGGGGTGTCGAAGTAGACCGACCGGTACCGGAAGGTCCGCTCACCCTCGATCTCCAGGACCCGGGTGGCCGGATCGAGGCGGGACATCAGGTCACCCGCCGCGGCGAGCGGCAGGACGTACTTGCGGTCGGTCCGGGTCTGCAGCTCCGCCCGCTCGGTCAGCTCGGCGAGCGAGACCGGATCGAGGTGGGCGGCGGTCACCGTCATCGGCCCGCTTCCGCGAGCGCGGCGCTCCGGCGACTTCCGGCGGCGTACGAGTACCGCACCTCGACGACGGTGGTCTCATTGACGAGGTCCACCCGTTCGACGGTGGCCGCGTGCACCCGGGCGCCGAGGATCCGTTCCAGCTGCGCGACGAGGGCGACGTGGTCGATGACCGCGTTGTCGAGCACCATCACCTGACGCCGGTAGGACCGGAACAGCCGTGGGTGGTCGCCGAGGTACATGACCAGGAGGATCAGCGCCATGAGTGCCGGGCTGAGCCAGATCGGGCCACCGCTGAGCGGCCCGAGGATGCCGAGGGCGAGCGCCGAGAAGTAGTAGGCCACCTCGTGCTGGTCCAGCTCGGTGGACCGGAGCCGGATGATCGACAGCACACCGAACAGGCCGAGTCCGAGGCCGGCGCCGACCGAGCTGGAGCTGAGCGACCCGGCGACGGCGAGCACGCCGACGTTGACCCCGAGGAACGCCACGACCAGGTCCCGTCGCCGGTGCCGTGGGAAATACAGCCCGAAGACAAGAACACTCACAGCTACCAGATCTAGCGCGAAGAGCGCAAGCCGGGGCATAGTGGCACGACCTCTCAGTGCGCCCGGCCGGGGCGTCAGCCCCCTGAACGAGATCCGGCCGGCGGGTTACATATCGATGAACTTCGATGCAACCCTAACCGCGAACCGGACGAACCTCATCGAACACAGCCTCGGAATAACCTCAAAGGGTGCTGTGAGCGATCTGTGCCGGGGACGTGCCCCGACCGTCCCGCCCGCCGCGCTCACCACACCGACCGGCCGATCCGGGAAAGGTCCGTCCGGGTGACATCCTCCGGGGTCGGCCGGATGCCGAATCGTCCGACGGTTCGTTCCGGCCTGCCGATCGCGCGGACATAACTCTTTTCCGACCATGTCCGTCAAGCTGTGAATTTGCTTTATTTGCTCCCGGTCACTTGTTCCCACCCTCACCGAGGAGCCCCAACATGTTCCGTGTCCGGCCCCTACTCATGGGCCTCGCCCTGCTCGCCGGGGCCGTCGCCCTACCGGCGGCGCCCGCGGCCGCGGCGGCGGGCACCGTGCTCCTGGCCGGCGACCGGTGGTTCGGCGGCACCGGCGTACCGGTCTGCAACCCGAAGTGGACCCGCTGCGGCGGACAGGCGCCGGTCGGCTCCGCGGGCCAGTGCGTCGAGCTCGCGCAGCGCTTCTACCAGGCGAAAGGCTGGCACAAGGGGATCTTCCCGAACGTCGCCGGCGCCATCGACATCTACACCAACGCCGCAAGATCGGGCATGACCCGGCAGGCTCAGGGCTCGATCACGACGGTCGTCCCCGGCGACATGCTGGTGCTCTCCGGCGGCGGCACCAAGCTGGCCGACGGCCGCCTCGCCGGGCACGTCGCGGTCGTCGACAGCATCACCGCCAACGCCGACGGATCACGCACGCTCAACACCATCAATCAGAACGCCAAGGTGGTACGGCAGACCGCCCGCTGGCACGCCGGGACGATCGACTCGTTCTGGGCGACACACAAGGTCGCGGGGATCGTGCACGACCCGGACAACCGCAACACCGGCACCGGGGCGGGCGGCAGCGCCGGCTACCCGGACGTCGTCAACGGGGGTGGCACGCGGCTCACCGGGCCGAACTCGTACCTCGACGTCAGCTCGATCGGGCAGGTCTACGCCTGGAACGGCACCTACCACGGTGGCGAGCCGGCCGGGAACACCGGCATCACCGACGTGGCCGTCGCCCCGAACGGCCGCGGCTACTGGATGACCGACTCGGTCGGGCACGTGTACGCGTACCCCGGCGGCAATCCGTATTTCGGCGGCAGCCCGAAGGGGTTCACCGGCCGGATCGTGTCGATCGCGGCCCGGCCCGACGGCGCCGGCTACTGGCTGATGTCCGAGGCCGGACAGGTCTACTCCTACCCGGCGGGCAACACCTACTACGGCGGCAGCCCGGCCGGATACTCCGGCCGGTTCGTGGCGATGGAGGCGACCACCACCGGCCGCGGTTACTGGCTGCTCACCTCGGCCGGGCAGGTCTACGCGTACGGCGACGCCCAGTGGCGGGGCAACGCCACCGGCTTCCAGCGGGCGATCACCGGCATGTCCCGTACCCCCGGCAACGGCTATGTGCTGGTCAGCGTCACCGGGCAGGTCTACGCCTTCGGTGACGCGAAGCACCTCGGCAACGTGCCGGGCATCGCCGGCGACGCGTCCGACATCAGCTACGCCCTGCCCGGCATGAACCCCGGCTACCTGATCGTCAGCCGCACCGGCGCCCACTACGCGTTCGGCTCGGCGCCCTTCCTCGGCAACCCCACCGGCTACACCGGCCAGTTCTGAACAGGAGACCACCGATGAGACGCTGGATGACAGCGGCCCTGCTGCTGGCCGCCACCCTGGCCGTGCCCACGGCGGCACAGGCCGCCGACACGACGACACAGAAACCACCGGTCGGCATCGCCACCACCAAGTCCGGGCGCGGCTACTGGGTGGCCGCCGCCGACGGTGGGGTGTTCAGCTTCGGCGACGCCAGGTTCCACGGCTCGATGGGCGGCAAGACCCTCAACGCGCCGGTCGTCGCGATCGCCGCCACCGCCACCGGCCTCGGCTACTGGCTGACGGCCGCCGACGGCGGGGTGTTCGCTTTCGGTGACGCCGCCGCGAAGGGATCGATGGGCGGCAAGGTGCTCAACGCGCCGGTCGTCGGCATCGCCGGCACACCCAGCCGTCAGGGCTACTGGCTCGTCGCCTCGGACGGCGGCATCTTCGCCTTCGGCGACGCCAAGTTCTACGGCTCGATGGGCGGCAAGACCCTCAACGCCCCGATCAGGGGCATCGCCGCCACCCCGACCGGCCTGGGTTACTGGCTGGTGGCCTCGGACGGCGGCGTCTTCGCCTACGGCGACGCCAAGTTCTACGGCTCGATGGGCGGCAAGACCCTCAACGCGCCGGTCGCCGGGATCTCCGCCACCCCCAGCGGCAAGGGGTACTGGCTGGTCGCGGGCGACGGCGGCATCTTCGCGTACGGCGACGCCCGGTTCTACGGGTCGATGGGCGGGCAGCGGCTCGCCAAACCGGTGATCGGCCTGACCGCCGTCCGCAACGACGGCTACCTGATGATCGCCGCCGACGGCGGGGTCTTCGCGTTCGGCGCGGCCGGCTACTTCGGCCGGGTCGTCTACTCCGGCAGCGACGGCAACACCCTGCCCGCCGACGCCACCGTCACCGCCGCCATGCTCAAGGAGGCCCTCGGCATCCCGACGACGGCTGCGGTCACCGACGGGCTGCCGTCACTGAACGCCGCCATGCGCCGCGGCAACATCAACAGCCCGGCCCGGATCGCCGCGTTCCTGTCCACCCTCAAGGCGGAGAGCGGCATCCAGTACAACCGGCTCGAGGTCGGCTGCACCGCCAAGTCGAAGTCGTACTACCCGTACTGCGGGCGCGGTTACATCCAGCTCACGTTGAAGGGCAACTACGCGGCGGCCGGGAAGTACTTCCAGCGTGACTTCGTCAACAACCGGGAGGAGACCCGGTCGGCGACCTACAGCGCCGAGATCGCACGCTGGTTCTGGACCGTCACCCACGACCTCAACACCCCGGCCGACCGGCTCGACATGGGCCGGGTGACCCGGGCGGTGAACGGCACGAAGGCGCCGGCGGCCACGCTGAAGGCCCGCTGCACCGATTTCAAGAACGTGCTCACCTATTACCGCAACCACGGCGGCTACACCGTCGACCTCAACGCGGTGGTCTGCTCCTAGCTCCCGATCCGGCCCCCGCGGGCAGACTGTCTGCGGGGGCCGGTGCCATAGGTTCCGACGGTGTCATCTCGAACAGCCACGCCATTCACCACAAACCGCCTGCCGTCGATCCAGGCTGGCCCTGTGGTGGTCGGCGGCGACGGTGGTCTGATGGTGTTCTGTTTGAGCTTGCCGGAGACGAACGCTTTGCGGCCGGGGACGGCGCACCCCGTCTCGGTGGCGGAGCGGGACGCTTTCGGTGGCGTAGGCGAACACATCGGCCAGAGTGTGCGAAGGCCGCGGACGGTAATGATCGACACCATCAAGACATCTGCGCGGCCGTCTATGTCTTGGTCAAGCCACCACGCCGCCCTGCACTACCGCGCACAAGGTCGTGAGTTCCGCTGGCCGGGTGAACCGTAGCTGTGGCTCCTGCGTACTGCGGGGCAAGCTATGGAAGGAAGTGACATATGCGTCGGTCGAGGGCACTGGTGCTGGTGGGAGGGCTGTTGGCACTCGTGGCAGCAGGCACAGGCACAGGCTTTGCCATGACTAGTGGGTCCGCAGCTCAGTCCGCGTGTCAGGGCAATGTGACCTTCTTCAACCAGAACGCCGCACCTGCCGCCGCGAGCGACCAGATCCCCGCCGGCTCCACCGTCAAAATCACCAATCTGGACAACAACAAGTCCGCCACCATCAAGATCACCGAACGATTCGGTGGCTGCCTCCTGCTCAACAACGCCGCCATGGACCTGGTCCGCGAACCCGGCAAGAACATCATCCGCAACAACCGGGTCGAAATCGTCAGCAAACCCCAAGCCGTCGGAAACTCCGCCTGCCAGGGCAGCCTGACCTTCTTCAACCAGAACGCCGGACCAGGCGCCGCCAGCGACCAGATCCCTGTCGGCTCCACCGTCCGGGTCACCAACCTGGCCAACAACAAGTCCGCCACCATCAAGATCACCGAACGATTCGGTGGCTGCCTCCTGCTCAACAACGCCGCCATGGACCTGGTCCGCGAACCCGGCAAGAACCTCGTCCGCGAAAATAGGGTCGAAGTCCTCAGTAACGGCAACGGCCAAGGCAATGCCAACAGCAACGGCAACAGCAACAGCAACAGCCAAGGCGTCGGCAATAGCGCCCCCGCGGGCGGCGGAAATTCCGCGTGTCAGGGCAATGTGACCTTCTTCAACCAGAACGCCGCACCTGCCGCCGCGAGCGACCAGATCCCCGCCGGCTCCACCGTCAAAATCACCAATCTGGACAACAACAAGTCCGCCACCATCAAGATCACCGAACGATTCGGTGGCTGCCTCCTGCTCAACAACGCCGCCATGGACCTGGTCCGCGAACCCGGCAAGAACGTCATCCGCAACAACCGGGTCGAAATCGTCAGCAAACCCCAAGCCGTCGGAAACTCCGCCTGCCAGGGCAGCCTGACCTTCTTCAATCAGAACGCCGGACCAGGCGCCGCCAGCGACCAGATCCCTGTCGGCTCCACCGTCCGGGTCACCAACCTGGCCAACAACAAGTCCGCCACCATCAAGATCACCGAACGATTCGGTGGCTGCCTCCTGCTCAACAACGCCGCCATGGACCTGGTCCGCGAACCCGGCAAGAACCTCGTCCGCGAAAACAAGGTTGAAATCATCCGCTGAAGCTCCGACCGGCAGCGCTGGCCAGGAGGAAAAATTCTCCCGGCCAGCTCCGTTTGTCGCCTGAGGGGCTGCAAGAACTCGCACTCAACGCCCGTGACGGCCTTTCCATGCTTCGGGTGCACCGGCCGCAGGCGCTGACGCAGGCCGAATGCCGCCCACGCAGACGCACGGTCCCGGACCGTCGCCCCGGCAGTTCGAAATTCAGCAACGGCAGCGGCAACGGCAGGTATCGCCGCCTGGCAACAGACAAAAACGTGCGGTGGCCGGGCATTCTCGGCCACCGCACAATCGCAGGCGAAAACACACAAACGGCACCGTCAAAATATCCGGAACCGACCCGGCGCCGATATCACGCGCATTCATTTGCCGCGCTCAGGCGGGTGTGGTCGGGTAACGGTTCGACGCACGCCTTGCCGGCTATCGGGGACGCAGGGCTGGAGGCGGGCGGCTTCCGTGCTCAGGCAGTGCCGAATGAGCCACGTCCGCTTTCCGCCGCACCCCGCGGCGTTTGCTTCCGTATCGAGGACGCCTTCGCCCTGCCCGCTGATGCGAGCGGTGATCGAAACGCCCTCTACTGCCGCTGATCGCGCTCGAACCGGTCGCTGCGGGCGCGGCCGGTTGGTTTGCTGTGACGGCTTGACGTCGTGTCTTGCCGATGAGGCTCGACTGGGTGCCGACCAAGATGGGCCGGTAACCGGCGCCTGCGCCCACGGCTCGGGCTGTGATCACTCGGCTGATCCGAGGACGAGCCGGGCTGCGGATACTTCCCTGATGGCCACCGTTGATCTCATCCCCGCCCCGGCCGGCGACGCGGTGACATTCCGTCTGCGCCGGTCGCGGCTGTGGCTGCGGATGGCACTGATCTTGATTCCCGTGTTTCTGCTGTTCCGCGGTATCGCGATCGGCCTCTCGCTAGAGGAGTGGGACCTCACTGAAACGGTGACCTGGGTGCTGCTGACGGCGATCGCCGGAGCAACCGGGACCGCCCTCGGCGCCGGCCGCAATCTCGGCTGGATACGCGCCTCGGCCGCCGGCCTGGAGTTCGCGGCCACCCGCCGCCAACCGGTGTTCTTACCGTGGTCGGCGGTTCAGTCGGTCGGGCTGCGCTTCACCGGCCCCTTGACCGAGCTGCTCGTAATTCCCACGAGCCTGAACGCCGCTACCGTCGCCGCCGTGTCGGCGTGGGCACCACGGGTACGTCGACGCTCGGGCGCCCCCGCGTTCATCGTCGACGTCGGCCTGATGACGCCCGGACCGTCGGCGCTGCTCGCCGAGCTGAATCGACGGCTTGTCGCCCATCGTTGAGGCGGGCCCGTTGAGGCGGGCCTGCCTGTATGAGATCTTCCACGCATCCCGCCAGGCGGCAGTCCTCCTCTGCCGCCGATAAGGCGCGGCGCCGACCGCCGCGTTGCAGACTTTCACTCTGGCACGCGTCCTGGGCGCTTTCGGGTTCAACTCCCGCCACAGCATGCTCAAGGGCATCGATGGCGGGATACGACGCTGGGGTACACCCGGATCCGCCGCCGGGCGCAAGCTGGCGCTCGTTCACCCAACCTGCAGACGATCGCGCTCGCCACTGGCGCCGGGGCCATCCATCGCTCGTTGGCGGTTGCAGATCACATGGTGACTGACGGGCCTCAACGGGGAAAACCAGTCAAGGTATGAACTGTCCACAGGAATTGGTTTATTGAAACCAGTCTTCGCCGACCGACCATCGCGCGGAGAACCGCCGACCGCCGATGCCGTGACGCGGGGCCTGGGGGTCGCCCTCAGGTGAGAAAAGTGGGCGATACTGGGATCGAACCAGTGACCTCTTCCGTGTCAAGGAAGCGCGCTCCCGCTGCGCCAATCGCCCGCACAAAATGCGAGGTGGAGACGGGATTTGAACCCGTGTACACGGCTTTGCAGGCCGTTGCCTCGCCTCTCGGCCACTCCACCGAGTTGACCTAGAAAGGTCTCTCCGAGCGGAAGACGGGATTCGAACCCGCGACCCTCACCTTGGCAAGGTGATGCGCTACCACTGCGCCACTTCCGCTTGTCACTCCGGGTTTCCCCGGCCCCAGGTTTCCCCGGCGACGACAGAACTTTATCTGGTCCCCCGACCCCACGCCAAACCGGGGTCCCCGGCGTGTCGCGCCATCATGGGAAACGTGGAGATCACGACCTGGTACCTGGAACAGGACGACGCCGCCCGGATCCGCCCGGCACGGCCCCCGGTCGTCCCCGTGGAGATCGTCCGCGCCGAGCTGCCGAGCCCCGAGCTGAACCGCTTCCTCTACACCGCCGTCGGTGGCGACTGGTCCTGGTCGGACCGGCTGCCGTGGACGTGGCGGCAGTGGCGGGACTGGCTGGACCGGCCGGGGGTGGAGACCTGGGTGGCCTACGTCCGCGGCACCCCGGCCGGTTACGCCGAGCTGGACGGCAGCGAGCCGGGCCGCGTCGAGATCGCCTACTTCGGGCTGCTGCCGTCGTTCGCCGGGCAGGGGCTCGGCGGCCACCTGCTCACCGTCGCCCTGCGGCACGCCTGGTCGCTGCCGGAACGACACGGCCTCGCACCGGTACGACGCGTGACGGTGAACACGTGCAGCCTGGACGGCCCGGCGGCGCTCGCCAATTATCAGGCCCGCGGCCTCAGCATCGAGCGCACCGCGACCCGCCCGGCCGGATCGCAGGCCACGGCTCCGGGGCCCTGGCCCGGCGCCGGAGACCGTCAGCCGGCGACAAGAAGGCCGGGTGACGGAGGAAACGACCGACGGGGGTCGTCAGCCGGCGACGGGGAGACCGGGTGACGTGAAGGCGCGGCCGTCGTCGGTGACGGCGGCGGACTCGTAGCCCTCGCCGGTCAACTTGGCCAGCCAGGACAGGCCGGGCTCGCCCATCGCCAGAGCGGCGGTGGCGTAGGCGTCGGCGACGGCCAGGTCGGGCCCGACCACGGTGACCGACCGGAGACCGCTGGCCGGCACGCCGGTGACCGGGTTCCACACGTGGGCGCCCCGCTCGTACGTCCCGGAGGTCGCGACCGCGCCGTCGGTGACGGTGAGCACCCAGGCGAGCTTGTCGGCCTCCCACGGGTGGCGCACGCCGACCCGCCAGGGACGGCCGCCGGGGCCGCTGCCGCGCATCCGGATGTCGCCGCCCGCGCTGATGAAGTGCCGTTGGGAGCCGGCCGCGGCGAGGCGCTCGGACGCCACCTCGACGGACCAGCCCTTGACGTATCCGGACGGGTCGAGCTGCCCGCCCGCGTGTGCGTCGAAGTAGCCGCCGGTCTCACGCCACAGGTCGGCGCAGCGGTCGAGGACCAGGCGCATGTCGGCGGAGCAGTCCTCCAACCGGATCTCGCCGCGGCGGAACCGGCACACCTCGCTGTCGTCCTTGTAGGTGCTGAACCGGGCGTCGACCTCGTGCAACCAGGCGCACGTGTCGGCGATCAGGGACCGGAGGCGGGACTCGGGCAGGTCGTCGGCCAACTCGATGCTGACGACCGTACCCATGACCTCTTCGACGTGCCGCACGAACCTGGACCCTACGCGCCGGCCTTGTCCAGTGCGGCCTGGAGGGACGTCTTGTAGGCACCGGTGGTGAGGGTGGCGCCGGAGACGGCGTCGACGTCGGCGCTCTGGACCTTGAGCGCGGAGGCGTTGAGGCTCTTCACCGCGTTCGGGTTGATCGTGCCGCTGAAGCCCTCGGTCGGGTAGGTCGCGTTCGCGCTGGTGACCTTGCCACCGGCGACCTTGATGGTGACCTGGACCGTGCCGTACGCGTGCTGCACGGCCTTGCCCTTGTAGGTGCCGGCCTTGAGACCGGTCTCCTCGGCCTCGGCCTCCTCCTCGGGCGCCGTGGTCTTCTTGCCGGAGGGCTTCTTCGTCGACTCCGGGGCGGCGGTCTCCTCCGCGGCCTGGTCGATCTCCGGCTCCTCGACGACGCTCCCGTCCTGGGAGGCGGCCACCGGGACGGCCGGGGGCTGCACGCTCAGGCGGACCCCGAGGATCAGGGCCGCGCCGGTGAGGGTGCCGACGGCTGCTGCGGTACTGCGTCGCATCGCGGGAACTCCTGGGGGTAGGGGTCAGAACTCGAAGGGGTCGAGGTGCAGCTGGCTGTCCGGGACGTCGAGCATCTTGAGCGTGTCGACGGCGGCGTTGACGAGCCCGGGCGGGCCGCACAGGTAGACGTCACGCCGGTTCACGTCGGGTACGAGGCCGCGCAGCCCCTCCGCGGTGAACAGCCGGCGGGGGCCGGGGTCGTTGCGACCGCCGACGATGTAGCGCACCCAGGCGTCCCGCTCCTCGGCCAGCTCCTCCAGCTCGGCCCGGAAGACCAGCTCGTCGGGGCGGCTGGCCCGGTAGATCACGATCGTGTCCGGCGGCATGTCCTCCAGCAGGGCCCGGATCGGCGCGATGCCGCTGCCGCCGGCGATGAGAAGAGCACGACGCCGGGTACGCCGTTCGGCGGTGAACGTCCCGAACGGCCCCTCCGCCCAGATCGGCGTGCCGGGACGCATCGTGGCCAGCTTGCGGGTGTGACCGCCGGCGATCGTGACGGTGAGCCGCAGCCACTGCGGGTTCGGGGCCGCCGACAGCGAGAACGGGTGCGACTGCCACCAGCCGTTGGCGGTCAGGAACCGCCAGCGCATGAACTGCCCGGCCTGCACCGGGAGCTTGTCGAGCCGCTTGCCCTCGATGTAGATCGAGAACGTGTTGGCGCCCTCGCCGACCACCTCGGCCACGTTGAACCGGTGCCGGGAGTTGAGCCACAGCGGCTCGACGATCCGGCCCCAGAAGAGTGCGGCGATGGTGATGCAGCCGAGCGCGGGCCAGAACACCGAGGCGAACTTGCCGCTCATGTCGGCGCCGGCGGCGATCTGGTGGCCGTAGCCGAGCAGCAGGACGCCGTAGCTGGTCAGGTGGATCAGGTGCCAGAGCTCGTAGTTGAGCAGGTTGCGAACGGCCCGGATCGAGATCAGGGCGATGAACGCCAGCAGGCCGGTCGCGATGGTGGCACTGATCATCTCGGGGAACGTGGTGATCACGGTCCAGCCCTGGTCGACCACGCCGGTGCCGGCGGTGAGGGCGTATCCGTAGACGATGAAGACGATGTGCGCGACCACGAAGGTCAGCAGCGAGGTGCCGAGCCAGCGGTGCCAGCGGAGCAGGTCGCGGGAGCCGACCCACTCCTCCAGCCAGGAGACCCGGCTCATCATCAGCAGCTGGATGAAGAGCAGGTAGCCACCGATCAGGCCGGTCACGCGCCCGGCGGCGATCATCAGGGTGGCGTCGTTGCTGATCGCGCCGGGCTGGGTGTTGAAGAGCCACAGCGCGACGCTGGTTGCCAGGCCGGAGAAGAACAGCAGGACGGTGAGGAGCCGGTTGCCGCTGGTGGACTCGCCGGGCGGGCGCTCGTCGACGACCGGGACGCCGGTGCCGGCCTTCCAGCCGGTCGGGTCGGTCAGCGACGGTTCGGTGATGTCACCGCGGCGGTAGTTGTCCGGCTGCGCGTAGGGCTGCCCGTACTGGGGCTGCGCGTTCTGGCCCTGCTGTTCGGGCCAGGGCGGCATGGACGGGTTGTCCCAGCTCGGTCGGTTATCGGTCCGGAGGCTGGAAAAGTACCCATCGTCGTCGGGAAGCTCGCGTTGATCCCGGAAAGCCGGAATTGTCAACGTCCTCACCTGCTCAGCAGTCGTCTCACGGCGCCTGCCACCCCATGCGGCCGACGTGACGACCCGTGCGCGGAAGGGCCGTCATGGTTGGGTACGCGCATCACACCGAGTTGGCTCAACGAGATCGCAAAAATCCCAAGAGTTAGGTTCAGCGCATGAGTTCCGCGCATCCGATCACCGTGGTCGGCGTCGGGGCCGGCGGCTGGCCGGATCTCCCGGGCCCGGCACAGGCCGCGCTGACCGCCGCGGAGGTGGTGTTCGGCAGCTCCCGCCAGCTCGGCCTGCTGCCCGCCGACGTCGCCGCACGCCGCGTCCCGTGGCCGTCTCCGCTGGTCCCGGCGCTGCCCGGCCTGCTCGGCGCCGAGCGGGAGCGCCGGGTGTGCGTGCTCGCCAGCGGCGACCCGATGTTCCACGGCATCGGCACCACACTGGCCCGCGTCCTGGGTCCCTCGGCGATCCGGGTCGTCCCGCATCCGTCGTCGGTGTCGCTGGCCGCGGCACGCCTGGGCTGGGCACTCGACGGCACCGACGTGGTGAGCTTGGTCACCGCCCCGGTCGAGACGCTGCACCGGCTGATCAATCCCGGCCGGCGCATCCTCGTCCTGTCCGCCGGCGCGCACACCCCGGCGGCAGTCGCGGCCCTGCTCGTCCAGCGTGGCCACGGGTCAGCGGCCTTGACCGTCCTGGAGCAGATCGGCGGCGACGGGGAGCGGATGATCACCGGCGCCGCGGAGTCCTGGTCCTTTCCGGACGGCGATCCGCTCAACATCGTCGCGGTCGAGTGCGGTGACGGTCCCGCGCTGGCTGTCACTTCCGGCATTCCCGATGACTGTTACGAAACCGACGGGCAGCTGACCAAGCGGGAGGTCCGGGCGGTCACCCTGGCGGCCCTCGGCCCCGTCCCCGGCGCGCTGCTGTGGGACGTCGGCGCCGGTTCCGGCAGCATCGGCATCGAGTGGATGCGCAGTCATCCGTCCTGCCGGGCGATCGCCGTCGAGTCCTCGGCCGGCCGGATCGCCACGATCACCGCGAACGCGGCCGCGCTCGGTGTCCCCGGCCTGCGCACCGTGCACGGCCGCGCCCCGGACGCCCTCGACGGCCTGCCCCGGCCGGACACGATCTTCATTGGAGGCGGATTGACCCGCGACGGCGTCCTGGACCGTTGCCTCGCCGAGCTGCGCCCCGGCGGGCGGCTCGTGGCCAACGCGGTGACTGTCGAGTCGGAGGCGGTCGTGGCCGCCGCCTACGCAAAACTCGGCGGCGAGCTGACCCGGATCACCGTGCAGCGCGGCTCCCCGGTCGGCGGCTTCACCGGGTGGCGCTCGTTCATGCCCGTCACCATCTGGTCGGTGACCCCGTGACCGTCCACTTCATCGGCGCCGGACCCGGCGCGGCCGACCTGATCACGCTGCGCGGGCACCGGCTGATCGCGGCCGCACCGGTCTGCCTCTATGCCGGCAGCCTGGTCCCGGCCGAACTGCTCGACGCCTGCCCGCCCGGCGCCCGCAAGGTCGACACCGCGAACCTCACCCTCGACGAGATCATCGCCGAGATGGTCGCCGCCCACGAGTCCGGAGCGGACGTGGCCCGGCTGCACTCCGGCGACCCGTCGGTGTTCAGCGCCGTCGCCGAGCAGATGCGCCGCCTCGACAAGGCCGGCGTGCCCTACGACGTCACCCCCGGAGTGCCCGCCTTCGCGGCCGCCGCCGCCGCGCTGGGCCGCGAGTTCACCGTGCCCGAGGTGGCGCAGACGGTCATCCTCACCCGCACCGCGGAACGCGCCACCGCCATGCCACCCGGCGAGGACCTGGCCACCCTCGGAGCCAGCCGGGCCACCATGGTCCTGCACCTCGCCGTCCAGCGGATCGACGCGGTCGTCGCCGAGCTCACCGGCAACTACGGCGCCGACTGCCCGGTCGCGGTGGTGGCCCGGGCCTCACGGCCCGACGAGGTCATCATCCGCGGCACGCTCGCAGACATCGCGGAGCAGGTCAAAGCCTCGGGGGTACGCCGTACCGCGGTCATCGTCGTCGGTGCGGCACTGACCGCCGGCCAGTTCCCGGACAGCCACCTGTACTCCTCGGACCGCTGCCGCCCATGACGCCGGCCCTGCTCGGCGGGACGCCCGGAGCGGTGGCTCCGTGAGAGTGCTGGTGCTCGGTGGGACGACCGAAGCCCGGCGGCTGGCCGGGCTGATCGCCGGCACGGTCGAGGTGATCACGTCGCTGGCCGGGCGCACCACGGACCCGCTGCGGCCGGCCGGGGAGGTGCGGATCGGTGGGTTCGGCGGGGTGGCCGGGTTGTCCGGCTATCTGCGGGACGAACGGATCGACGCGGTCGTCGACGCGACCCATCCGTTCGCGGCGACGATCAGCGGGAACGCGGCAGCGGCGTGCGCGGCTTCCGGCGTACCACTGCTGATCGTGAACCGGCCGGGCTGGACCGCCGGGCCCGGCGACGAGTGGCACCGTGTCGCGTCGCTGCCGGAGGCAGCCGGAATGCTGCCGAGCCTCGGCCGGCGGGTGTTCCTCACCACCGGGCGGCAGGGCCTCGCGCATTTCGCCGGGCTCGACGGATGCTGGTTCCTGGCCCGTTCGGTGGAGCCGCCCTCCGGGGATGTGCCGCGCCACCTGGAGGTGCTGCTCGATCGGGGGCCGTTCACCGTCGCGGGCGAACGGGAACTGATCACCCGGCACCGCGTCGACGTGCTCGTCACCAAGGACAGCGGTGGCGCCGACGCGAAACTCGTCGCCGCCCGTGAGCTGGGCGTTCCCGTTCTCATGGTGAGCCGGCCCCCGCTTCCGGACGCGATCACCGTGTCCACTGCGGACGCCGCCGCGTCGTGGTTACGAACGATCCGCCGCTGAAATACGACAGTTCGAGTGCTGCGTGACGAGCGTCGCGGTGCGACGCTCGATTCATGTCCCTGCGCGCGCTGCACGCCGAACTCGCGGTGGTGCGCGCGCTGGCCGCCGACGGCCTGGCCGAGATCGGTGACGCGGGCGGTACCGGGCAGGTCTGGCTCCGCACGGCGGCGGCCCGGCTGACCGCTTTCGACGGGGTGCTCGCCGAGGCCGCCGGGGTGCTGGCCGCGCCGGTGCAGGTGCTGGTCCTGACGGTGGTGACCTTCCTGGTGGTGGCCGGGTCGGCGGCGCTGGCCGGAACGCTCGGCCTGAGCGGTGGCGGCATCCTCACGGCCGCCGGGGCCGCGCTGCTGCTCGCCGCCGCGGCCGTCCCCTTCGCAACGCGCCGCCTCTACACGCTGATCGGCCGCCGCCGCACCGCCGCCACCAGCGGCACCACCAACGCCACCGGCATCGCCGCCGTCACCACCGGGACCACCAACGCCACCGCCGCCGTCACCACCGGCACCACCACCGCCACCGGCACCGGCACCACCACCGGCACCGGCACCTTTACCGCCACTGCCATCGCCGCCGACGCCTCGGGCACCGCCGTCACCGTCCATTTCCGGCACCCATCCCCCGGCCGTCCGGCTCATCCCGCATCCGGCCGGGTTCCTGCACAGGGCTGGGTCCCTGCACAGGGCCGGGTCCCTGCACCCGGCCGGGTGGGGAACGGCGAGGCCGGGCTCGCCGGCGTGCCGGACCGGCTGATGCGGGCTCGGGTGCGGCTAGTCTCGGCGGCGCTGCGGCATGTGGGCACCGCCGGCTGGGACACGCCACAACTGCGCCGGGCCATCCGCACCGACCCGATGGTCCGCCGCCTGGCCCACGCCGACCAGCTGCTCTGCCAAGCCGTCGACTGCATCGAGCGCCACCTCGGCGACCTGCGGAAGGACGCCCTGTGACGCGTGCCCTGATCCGGGAGGACCCGTTCTCCGGGGAGGCCCGGCCGCGCCTGGGAGCCATCGGCCGCGACCTGGACACGGTGATCACCGACGCGCAGAGCCGGGACTGGTCGGCGGACCGCCCGGACCGGGTGATCTTCGCCCGTCTCGGCCAGGCCCGGCGCCGGGTCCGGGCGGCGGCCGGCCGTCCCGGCACCGACCGGCGTCCCGCCGACCCCGCCGCTCTCCTGCTCGCCGCGATCACCGGCCTGCTGACGGCAGGGGCACTACTGATCGCGGGCGTCCCGGCCGACAGTCCTCTGCCGCTGGCCGGGACCGCGGTGGCGGCCCTGTGGACGGCCCTGCTCGCCGTCGCCGGACTGCGCCGTCTCCGTCGCCGCTGGGACCGCGAGACCGTCACCGGCCCGGCCCCGATCGACGACCATTACCGCTACGCCGCCTTCCGTCGCCGCATCGAGGCGTGCGCCGCCATCGCCCGCGACCATCGCTCGCATCGCCGCCGGGCTGCCGCGATCGACCTGGAATACGCCCTCGACTGGCTGGCGGCCGCCCAGAGCGAACTCCCCCGCCGCTGACGGCTGTCACATTCCGGGTTCCCGTCCCGTCCCTGCTCCGAACCCCGGCGGTACGCGAACCCCGCCGGATCCGGGACGAAGGAGCACGGACATGCGGATCGTTGTGGTGGGTGGCACCGGGCAGACCGGCCGGCTGCTGGTCGAGGCCCTGCGGGAGCGCGGTCACGAGACACTGGCGGCGTCACCGTCGACCGGAGTGAACGCGGTCACCGGCGACGGACTGGAACAGGCACTGACCGGAGCCGAAGTCGTGATCGACGTCACCAACGCCCCGTCGGCGGACGAGGCCGGGGCGACCGAGTTCTTCCGGACCTCCACCGAGAACCTGACCACCGCCGGGGCGAAGGCCGGCGTCCGGCACCACGTGGTCCTGTCCATCGTCGGCTTGGAGGCGGCCTCGGATCTGGCCTACTACCGGGCGAAACTGGCCCAGGAGGCGGCGGTCCGCGCGGGCGGTGTGCCGTTCACGATCGTGCGGGCCACCCAGTTCTTCGAGTTCCTCGACGGCATCGTCCAGGCCAACACCCGGGGTGACGAGATCGCCCTGGCCACGCTCCGGATGCAGCCGATCGCCCTGTCCGACCTGGTCACCCACCTGGCCGGGATCGCCACGTCGGAGCCGGTGGACGGCGCGGTCGAGGCGGCCGGCCCGGAGACCCTGGCACTCGACGAGATCGGCCGCCGCCTGGCCGTGCCCGGTCAGCGGGTGACGATCGGCGGCCGCCCGTTCTTCGGCGCCGACGTCCCGGCCGACGCGCTGGTGGCCGGCCCGTCGGCACATCGCGCCCCCACCACCCTGGCGGCGTGGCTGGCCACAAGAGGCCGCTGAGGACGGCCAGAGCCGGGGCGCGGACGCAAGACGGGCGCGGGCGCAAGACGGGCGCGGACGCAAGACGGGCGCGGACGCGAGACGCAGGACCGAGCCACGGGCGGGGCCGAAACTCGGGCGGGGCCGAAACGCGGCCGGACCGCCCACGATCTCCGGCCCGGCCGCGGAACCCCGCATCGTAAAAGGTCGGTGCGAGGCCCCCTGGGGGTGACGGGGACCGGCCCCCGTTTGGCACAGTGGACAGATGCTGACCGACGTGGACCTGCCCGCGCCCGGACTGCTCTGGACACGCTGGGCGACGTTGAGCGCCACCCATGTCGCCCTCGGCCGCACCGGCCTCTGGTCGATCGACGACCACGGTGCGGGCCGCGATCTGAAAGACGGCAGCTGGGCCCGGTTCGCGCTGCTCGACGGCCGTCGCGCGGTGATCTGGGGGCACCATCGGGAGAGCAGTGCGGCGGCCCGCGACGACGCTCCGGCCGATCCGCTCACCGGCGCCCCCGACTGGCTGCCGTGGGACATCCTGGCGCCGCTCGCCGAGACCGGCCGGCTCGGTTTCGTCGTCTGGCACGAGAGTGGGCGCTGGTCCCGGGTCCGGTACCGGGAGGGTCACGCCGACGGCATGACCGACCTCGTCGGGCCGCTGTTGACCGGGGAGAGCACGCTCCTCGCGATGACCCGGTTCGGCCCGCGGCCCACGGCGGAGCGGCTGCTTGCGGCGGCGGTGCGGACCGAGGTGTCGCCCGCCCATTTCAGCGACCTGCTGATCGACCCGGCGCCGGATCTGGCGGCGGCGATGGCCACGGCCTCCCGGGCGGGTCTCGTGCCGGGCAGTGCCGCGCCGCGGATCGCCCCGGGCCGGCGGCCGCCGATGCGCCGGGTCCGCCGGCTCAGCCAGGGCGAGCACGACCGGCTTGTCTGGGCGGCGATGCAGGACGCGCCGGAGCTGTCCCGGCCCGCGCCGCCGACCACCGCCGAGTTGGACACGCTGGTCGGCTGGCTTCAGGACCGGGCGCCGGGCGCGGACGGTCAGTGCTCGCTGCTGGCCTATGCGGACGCGACGAGTTTCAGCGCGCAGCCCGGCGGGCACCCGCCGGCCGACCGGCCCGAGGAGGAGCGATACGCCGCCTTCCGCCGGCTCACCGAGCTGGTCCGGGCATTGCGCCGGGCCGAGTCCGATCCGCGGTACGGCCGCTGGCTCTTCCTGAGAGTGGAGACGAGCGCGTCCGGGGTGCACGTGGAGCGACGTTACGACTCGTGGCCGCCCTGGTGGCACGACGACGGCGTCTCCGGCCCTTGGCGGACCAACCTGCAGGAGGAGATGGACGCCCGCCTGCCCCGTTACCGGCCGTCGTGGGTGACGCTGCTCGACCCCGAGGTCGCCTACCGTCCGCTCTGACCCATCTGTCCCGGATCAGAGAGCTTCCCGACCGCTGTTCCGGCCCGCTGTGACCCGTCGGCCTCGGGTCAGCGAGCTTTCCCGGCCCGCAGCAGATCGAGCGATTTCGCCAACCGGCGCGCACGGGTCTCGGCTGTCTTCGCCGAGGTCAACTGCTCGGCATGCCACCGCTGGTTGCTGAAGGAGACCGACTCCCAGAAGGCTTTGACCTCCGGCTCGGCGGCCAGGGCCGCCGCAAGATCCTCAGGCACCTCGACGGTACGGGGAGCGTCGTCCAGCCCGATCTCGAGCTCGTAGACCTGCCCACCCTCGAGCCCACCGGCCGCCCGACGCTCGGCACTGACGCCGAGCCAATACTCCCCACCCATCCGGGCGATGGAGGACCGGAACTCGAACCCGCCAACCCGCACGACCACTTTGGGCCGCCCGCCCCCACCGAGCCCGGCCACGAACTCGTCAGGAATCCGAAACCCGGTGGTGTTCCCCCCGGTCTGCTCCAACTCACCCCGATACTCCATGCCCGAGACGATAGCCAACCAGGGAGAACGAATCAGGCCGTCACGATCGAAAGCCCGTGATGAATCCGGAAGTCGTCGAAGTCCTTCACGTTCATCGTCGCCACCGGAAGATCATGAGCCAAACCGCAAGCCGCGATCCAGGTGTCGTTGCGCTGCCGGGGGCGGCCACGGCGCTGCGCGTCCGCCGCGATGACCCCGCACACGTGTGCCACGTTCTCGTCGCCCGGCAGAAACACCCGCGCGTCCATCCACCGCCTGAGGGTCGAGCGCTTGGCTGCTCCCCAGTTGCGCACGTGGACCCAGGTGACCAACTCGGCCCAGGTGACGAAGGGAAGGATGAGTTCGCTGCCGATCAGTTTGGTGCCGAGGCTGACCGGCAGACGGCCCTTGATGAGCAGTGAGGCGACGTCGGTGTCGAGAAGGATGGGTCGCGTCGGCATCAGTCGAACACTTCCCGACGGCGATTGGCGTAGGTGAAATCGAGGAATTCCTCGAACTCCTCATCGGACTCGAACACGTCGATGGCCAACGCCTGGACGTCCTCGAGCGAACGGATCTTCACCGCGCCCGCGGCCTTGATCAGCTCCTCCACCGAGGCGACCGGCTCCCTCACCGCCAGAAGAACACGATCGGCGCTATCTGTACTCATGGACACCTCCCACGTGACATCTTGTCATGAGAACAGGCTACCCATGCAACTAGTCTTTGAGCAAGTCCCCTTCGCAACTAGGCCTGGAGCAAGGCTACCCCTTCACGTCCTCGAAGCGGACCCTCTCCAGGAACGTGAGCTGCGCCTTCTTGTGCCCCAGATCGATCTCCGGCCCCAGGGTGAACCCCTCCCGCCGAAGACGGGAGATCATCCGATCGTTGCGGATGTCCGGTTCGGCGATGATCCGCCGCCGGTCGGGTTCGGCGAAGAGGTGACGCAGCAGAGCCGGGAAGACCGCACTGGTCAGATGCGGCAGCGAACGGTCCGAGGCGTCGATCAGCAGGTGCAGGCCGAAGTCCCCGGGCAGCACGTCGTAACACTCCCCCACCGGATCCTGTGACGGCTCGTAGGTCTGGAAAACCCCGATCGGCCCGTCGTCGAGCAGCAGCAGGTAGGCGTGGTGGCTGTCGAGCCCGTCGACGAACCCGTAGATCTCCTCGACGTCGGCGACGGTGTGCTCCCCCATCCCCCAGAACCGGTTGCGCTCCTTGATCACCCAGGAGTGCACGACCGGGGCGTGCGCGGCCGGGTCGAGCCGGATCATGGTGAGTTCACCGAGCCCGGGCAGTTTCTCCGAGAAGACGATCACGGGTTCCTCCGTCAAAAGTTCCCAGTCGGTGACCAGCGGGGTGAGGTCTCCGGTGGCCCAGAGCGGCAGCTGGTCCAGGAAGTGCGGCGACGCCGGGTCGTCCGAGGCGCCGAACGGGACGACCCACCGGCTGCGGCGCCGGTCGGTGAGATCCCAGACGTAGCGGGCGACCGGCCCGCGCCAGCACAGGTCGCTGACGCCGGGGATGCTCGACGTGTTGAGCACGCACCGGGCCGAGCCGCCGAGTTCGATCCGGGGCACGTCGGCGTCCAGACCGGGCAGGAGCAGCGGGTGGAGCAGGTGGCGCTCGCCCCACGGCGTGTCCGGGGCGTCGTCCAGCGACGCCAGTGTCCCGGGGTCGACGCCCAGTCCGGCGAGGACGCCGTCGAGGGCGATGCCGATCCGGGCGCGCGGGTCGACCCATGGGGTGAAGAGCGGGTCGTGGCCGGACGGGGCGAAGAGCGGCGCGAGGGCGGGCAGGTCGCAGGCGGCCCGGGCGACGGCCGACCGCCAGGCGGTCCAGCGTCCGGCCTCGGCCGAATCGGCCGGCAGCGCGGTGTCCATGTGGATCTTCTCGTGCGCCACTCCGGCGGAGAGCAACTCGCGGATCCGGCGGGCCCGGGCGGGCGGGTCGAAGGCGTTGCCGTACGCCTCGGTGTCCGGCCGCCGGTCGTTGGCGTTGACCGCGGTCTCGACCGGGGCGCGGAACATCGGCGCCCACTCGGGTTCCCAGGCGTGCCGTGGTTCCCAGGCGGGCACCGGGACGAGCCGGTTGCGGTCGTCGCGCACCGGCACCCGGCCGGCGGTGAGTTGCAGGGCCCGGCCGGTGGAGTCGGCGGTGAGGACGCTGTTGACCGGTTCGACCCAGCGGGACAGGGCGTCGGCGACGTCGTCCACGGTGGACGCGTGCAGCAGCGGCAACAGGGCGTCGAATCCGAGATCAAAAGCGGACCGCGCGGGGGTACGCAGACTCAGGTGCCCATCGATGACCGGTCCGCGGGCCGTCTCCATGACATCGACCACGACCGGGTCGTCATCGCGTACGAGAATCGTCTCCTGATGGGTGACCACCGGCTCCCAGCCGGTCGCGCCGCGGGCCTGCACTCCGGCCTCGGTCTCGCGCAGTTCCTCGATGTAGAGGTCCTGGTAGTCGGCCATCGCGTTGGTGATGGCCCAGGCCACCGACCCGGCGTGGCCGAAGTGCTGCACCCCCGGGACGCCGGGGAAGGTGAGCCCGGCCACGTCGAAGTCCGGGCAGGCGAGGCGGACCTGCTGGTAGACGCCGGGGAGTTCGAGGAGGCGGTGCGGGTCACCGGCGATCTCCCCCGGGATCGTCCAGGAGTTGCTGCCGGAGCCGCCGGGCCCTTCGAGCGCGAACCAGGCCAGGGCGTCCGGGCCGAGGGTCCGCTCGACGTGCGCCCGCCACATCTTGTTGCCCAGGGTGCCGAAGAGGATGTGCTGCACCTGAAAGACGCCGAGCGACGACCACGGCTGCCACTCGACGCCTCCGGCGCGAACACCGTCGGCATAGGCCTCCAGCCACCGGCGGGTCGCGATGTCCAGATCGGCGAATGACCGCCGGGCCGTGTCGTCCAGTCGCACCCGCCGGGCGAAGCGGTCCCAGCCCACCTCGGCGGCCCCGGCGACGGACGCGAGGCGCCCCTCGGAGCGGAGGCGTTCCACGGTGAGCTGGCGGCCCCGATCAGTCGCGGTCACCCGTCCCTGGAGCCAGGCCAGGTCGAGGACCGAGCCGGCTCGCAGGTGCGGGATGCCGAAGGAGTCGCGGTAGACCCTCATGCCGCGATCGGGTTCTCCAGCTCGCCCGCGAAGATCAGCGAGCCGGCCTGGTCGGTGAGGTCGACCATCTGGAGCGTGTTGCGCAGCTGAAGCCGGTTGAGGCAGGAGTGCGCGAAGGTGGGCCGCAGCAGGTCGAGCCGTCCGGTCAGCTCCGGGTGGTCCTTGGCGTGCTCGCGGACGCAGTCGCCGGCGAGCGCCCAGAACTCGTCGGCGCCGAGGACACCGTCGGTGTCGAGGATGCCGGCGAGGTGCCGCAGGAAGCCGTCGAAGACGTCGGTGAAGAGCGCCAGTTCCTTGATCTCGTCGGTGACGTCGATCCGGATCCGCTCGACCTCGGCCGGCAGCGGCTGGTCGTTCATGACCGCCACCTCCTCGCCGATGTCCTTCATGAACACCCGGGTGGGCACGTGGTTCTCCAGCACGAGGATCAGGTTCTCGCCGTGCGGCATGAACGCCAGGTCGTGCTTGAGCAGGCAGTGCACGATCGGCCGGAGGTAGGCGCGCAGGTAGGTCGCGACCCACCCGGCGGGCGTGACACCGGACTCGCGGATCAGGGCGGCGGCCAGCGAGTTCCCGTCGCGGTCGCGGTGCAGGAGGCTGGCCATGGTGGCGAGCCGTTCGCCCGCACGGATGCGCGTGACGGGGCTTTCGCGCCAGAGGGCGGCGAGCATCTTGGTGTACGCGCTGGGCGTCCCGGTCCGGTGATAGGCGTCCCCGGTGTACCCGATCGACGCCAGCTCGCGCAGCACCTGGAAGCCGCAGGCCCGCAGTTCCCCGTCACCCTCCACGACCGACGCGACCCAGTCGTTGATCGGCGGCGTGGCCTGCATGTACTTCGGTGACAGCCCGCGCAGGAAGCCCATGTTCTGCACGGCGATCGCGGTCTTCACGTAGTGACGCTCGGGCCGGTCGGTGTTGAAGAACGTCCGGATCGACTGCTGTGCCCGATAACGATCAGGTCCGGCGTCGAGCGGGACGATCGCCCGGCGGGCCACGTCGGCGGCGAAGGTGACGGTGACCTTGTGCTCCCACTGCCACGGGTGCACCGGCAGGTAGCGGTAGTCGGCCGGGTCCAGGCCGTGCCCTCGCAGCTGGCGCTCGAAGTGTGTCTTCAGGGACCCGATCTCCGCCTCGTAGAAGGCCGGCTCGTTCCCCTCGTACACGAAGATGCTCTCGCTCTTGAGGATCGCCACCCACCGCAACCGGACCGCCTGCCCGGCCTCCGGCGCATAGGCCTCGTGGTCGGCGAGTCCGTAACCGATCCGCCCGTTGTTGGCCACGAATCCGGGGTGTCCCTCGGTCATCGCCGCCTCGATCGTCTGGAAGCTCGCGTGCACCAGGTCCTCGGCGGTCTCCCGGCGGTGCGCGTACTTCCAGGCGGTGCCGGCCAGCGTCGCCGAGATCTCCTCCAGGTAGGTCCCGAGCAGCTTCTCCGGGATGCCGAGGGTCTCGCGCAGGCCGGCGATGAAGTCGAGCGCGTCGAGCGGCCCGTCGAGCGACTCCGGGTCGATCACCCAGTGTTCGAGCGGGTAGCGCCGGGCGGTGAAGGTGTTCGCGCCGAACTCGTACCGGTCGTCACCGAGCGCGACCGGCGTGATCAGACGCTCGTGGCTGAACTCGGCCAGGGCCTTGGCGATCAGCCGGCGGTGGGCGAAGGCGATGGCCTCCGGCCGCAGGTGGGGGACGCTCATGGCGTACGCCGTCCGCGTGCAGAAGCTGAGCCGGCCGGTCTTGCCGTGCAGTGGCACGTCACGTTCCGCGACGAAGCCGACCTCGGCGTTCTTGCGCTGGATCGCGTCGTTGCGGACGTCCGGCTCGACGACGACCCGTTCGACGCGGGAGTCGGCGAAGCAGTGGTCCATGACGGCCCGCATCACCGCGGAGGTGACCCCGGAGCGCTTGCGGGTCGGCGGGGCGACCAGCACGTGCATGCCGATGTCGCCCTGGCGCACCTCGTAGTGCGGCGCCAGCTCGCTGTGCGCCGGGTCGTAGGTCTCGGCGAGGAAGAGCGGGGTGTCGTCCTCGTCGAGGCCGAGCCACACGTCGTAGTGCGGATTGTCCAGAAAGCCCTGGTACTCCTCGCGCACCCGGTCCACCGAGGCGCCCTGGAGGCCCCAGTAGTGCGACCGCGGATGGGTCACCCAGGAGTGCAGAAGATCAAGATCACGAGCAAGGTCGAGGGGTACGAGTCTCACTGTTTCACCAACTGTCGGGGGATGTCGGCCTTCGGGGCGCCGAACTGCTGGAACGCGATCGACTCCTCGACCCGGTAGACCTCCCGGCCGGTGATCGCCTTGAGGATCACACTGTTGCGGTAGGGCCCCATGCCGAGGTCGGGGTCGGTCACGCTGTGCGTGTGCTCGGCGGCGTTCTGGACGAACACCTCGTCGCCGGCCTTGTCGACGGCGTAGTCCACGGTCACGTCGAAACGGCCGCGGGCGTCCCAGTTGATCCGGTCGCGGATCGGGTCCAGGAAGGACGGGACCCGCGGGGCGTACCCGGTGGCGAGGATCAGGCCCTGGGTGCTCGCGGTGAACGAACGGCCCTCCTCCTGGTGCTCGAGCGCCAGCGTGTACCGCTCGCCGTCCCAGATGACGCCGTCCAGTGCGGTGCCGGTGAGCAGCGTCGTCGGCACCGGGCCGGTCAGGCTCTTGGCGTAGAGCGCCTCGTAGATCGCGTCGACCAGATCGCCGCTGATCCCCTTGTAGAGGTTGCGCTGCTCGCGGCCGAGCCGGTCACGGACGTCCATCGGCAGCGCCTGGTGGTAGCGGATGTAGTCTGGGGAGGTCATCTCCAGGGTCAGCTTCGTGTACTCCATCGGGAAGTACCGCGGCGACCGGGTGATCCAGCTCAGGTGGTAGCCGTGCGTCTCGATCTCGTTGAGCAGGTCGAGGTAGATCTCGGCGGCGCTCTGCCCGCTGCCGATGATCGTGATCGAGTCCATGCCCTGGAGCCGCTCCCGGTTGGGCAGGTAGTCGGCGCTGTGCACGAACGGTCCCTGGTCGACGGCGGCCGGGATCCGCGGCTCGGTGCCGATGCCGAGCACCAGCCGGCGGGCCCGGAAGGTCTCGCCGCCGGTGTGCACGAGGTAGGCCTCGCCGTCGTGGGTGACGGTCTCGACCCGGGTGTTCCACCGGATCGACGTCAGCTGGCGGGCCGCCCACTTGCAGTACTCGTTGTACTCGGCGCGCAGCGGGAAGAAGCTCTCCCGGATGTAGAACGGGTAGAGCCGGCCCACCTGCTTGAGGTAGTTGAGGAACGAGAAACGACTGGTCGGGTCGGCCATGGTGACCAGATCGGCGAGGAACGGGACCTGGATCGTGACGCCGTCGAGCATGAGCCCCGGGTGCCAGTCGAACTCGGCCCGCTGCTCCAGGAAGATGCCGTCGACGTCGTCCAGGTCCTCGGTCAGCGCGGCCAGGCCGAGGTTGAACGGGCCGACGCCGATCGCCGCGAAGTCGTAGGTGCGCGTCATGCCATCACCGCCGCGGCCTCGTCGCGCTCACCGGTCATCTCCCGCCCGATCCCGCGGATCAGGTCCAGCACGTCGCGCAGGTTGTCCATCGTGGTGTTCGGGTTGAGCAGGGTGAACTTGAGCCAGTAGTGGCCGCCGACGGTGGTACCGGCGACGATCGCCCGGCCTCCGTAGAAGAGCCGCTGCCGCAGTTTCGGCATCAGCTCGTCGCACTCGGCGATCGCCGTGCCGGCCGGGCGGTAGCGGAACAGCACGGTGCTCAGCGTCGGCGCGGCCAGCGCCTCGAAGTCCGCGTCGTCACCGATCAGCCGGTGGGCGTCGTGCGCGCGGTCGACGACGGCGTCGAACATGTCGCCGATCTGCTCGGCGCCCATGGTCCGCAGCGTCATCCACAGTTTCAGCGCGTCGAAGCGCCGGGTGGTCTGCAGGCTCTTGTCGACCTGGTTCGGCACGGCGGCGGTGCGCGGGTTCAGGTAGTCGGCGTGCACCGCGATCCGGCGCATCGTCTCGCCCCGGCGCACCACGATGGCGCTGGAGCTGACCGGCTGGAAGTAGCTCTTGTGGAAGTCCACGGTGACCGAGTCGGCGCGCTCGATGCCGTCCAGCAGGTGCCGGCGCCGGGTGGAGACGAGCAGGCCGCAGCCGTACGCCGCGTCGACGTGGAACCAGATGCCCTGGCTCTCGCAGACCGCGGCGATCTCGGCGACCGGGTCGATGCGGCCCAGGTCGGTGGTGCCGGCGGTGGCGACCACGGCCATCGGGACGCCCCCGTCGCGGCGCACGCCCTCGATCGCGGCGGCCAGCGCGGCGGTGTCCATCTTCCCGGTGCCGTCGGTGGCGACGCCGACCACCGCGTCGGCGGCCATGCCGAGGATCCCGGCGGACTTGCTGACGCTGAAGTGGCTCTCGGTGGTCGCGAAGATCCGCAGCCGCGGGATCGCGCTCCGATCACCGAGGGAGGCGAGTGTCTCCTCCCGGGCCAGCAGCAGCGCCTGCAGGTTGGACTGGGTCCCGCCGCTGGTGAAGATGCCGTCGGCGCCCGGACCGAAGCCGATCCGGCCGGCCGTCCAGTCGATCAGGCGGCGCTCGATGAGGGTGCCCGCGGTGCTCTGGTCCCAGGTGTCCACCGACGAGTTGACCGCCGAGATCAGCACCTCGGCGCTGAGCGCGGGGATGGCGACCGGGCAGTTCAGGTGGGCGACGTAGGTGGGCTCGTGGAACCAGACGGCGTTGTCCAGGTAGAGCCGGGCGACTTCGTGCAGCGCCGCGCCGGTGTCACCGAGGGGCCGGTCCAGATCGACGCCGTCGACCTGGTCCTGCAGATCGGCGACGGCTGCGCCGGAGTACGGCTGCCGCACTGCCTTCACCCTGTCGGCCAGCAGTGCCGACGCGTGCCACACACCGGACGTGTAACTGTCCAACGTGGAGCCGGAAAACAGATACGGGGACTCGGACCGCTCCAACGGAGGCCTCCAATAAGGTAAACCTTACCTAACTCAGGGGAGGCTAACCGGCCGGTAGGCCGAAGGGAACTTGGACCGGGTCACCCGGAGTGCCGCGGACCACTCCCGAGCCCCCGCGAAATGGGCGCGACCTGCAATTGCATGCTCAACGAAACATTCATCGGAGCCGAGGTGACAAGTGCCACATACTGAACGAAGCCCACTCTAGACAGAGTGGGCTTCGTCGATGAGGAAGATCAGAAGGCGGTCAGTGTGATCCCGGCCGCGCGCGGATCTCCGTCGTGCACCAGCGACTCCTGGGCCTGCACGTCGTCGAAGGCGAAGGCGTAGGCCCGGCCGTCGGCCATGTTGGCGTGGATGGCCTTGGCGTAGGGGTTCGCGGGCCCACCGGTGTAGAAGTCGGCGGCCGTCCCGCCCGGCTGGGTGTCGATCCGCCCGAGGGTGGTCCGCCACAGCGCCGCGCACAGCGTCCGGGCGATCGGTCCGACCACCTGGTCGTTCGGTGCGCCGAGAGCACCGTCACAGCCCCACACGTTCGCGGTCGACGGCTTCGTGAACGACGCCACGGTCCGGCCACTCGTGTCGGTGAAGTTCATGACGTTCCCCGAGGTCCGGCCGGTGTACTTCACCTCCGGACGGTCCCCGAACGGGACGACGGTGAGATTCTTCGAGGTGTACGCGTTCCACGCGCTCGTGATGTACGAGTCGAGGTAGGTGGCGCTCATCAGCCCGGCGTCGGCCGCCTTGCCCGGGGCGAGGACCCGCAGCACCGTGCCGTCGGACCGGGTGACCACGCTCTTCGCGAAGTCCGGGTTCGCCTTCACCGCGTCGATGACCTTCTGCCGGCCGTTCGCCACCAGGTCACCGGTCTTCGTGGTGACACCGTTGCCGCCGAGCACCGAGACGCCGTGCGGGACCGCGAACATGTCCACCTGCGAGCTGTTCAGGAACAGGCCCGAGCCGTTCAGGGTGAATTCGCTCCAGTCGAAGAGGATGTCCCGGTTCGGGTCGCCGCCCGCCCACGGGGCCGGCTGGACCAGGCCGTCGGTGGTGAGCCGGAAGTCCAGCTTCTTCCCGAACGAGAAGTAGATCCGGCCGGAGATGTTCTTCAGCACCTTGATCGTGGTGCTCTGCCCGTTCGCCGGGCCCGGGATCGAGACGTCCGGCGCCGGCACCGGCACCGTCCCGCCACCGGTCCACGGAGTGAACGCGCCGTTCGCGTTCACCGAGCCGAGCTTGCCGGTCTCCAGGTTGACGCCCAGCACATAGAGGAAGACCTGGTCGTTACGCCCGGTCCGGTTGGTCACCGTGACCGGCAGCGTGCTGCCGGCCGGCGGGACGGTCGGCGCCTTCGTCGTCGGGGCCGTCGTCGGCGCGGTCGTCGCGGGAGTGGCCGGCGCGGTGGTCGGCGCCTTCGTCGTCGGGACCACCGTCGGCACGGTCGTCGCCGGGGTCGTCGGGACCGTGGCGCCACTGCCGCACGGCGCGCCGTTGAGCTTGCAGTTGACCGGCTGCCCGCCGGTGCCGACGAATCCGAACGTCACACTCGCGCCCACCGGAACCGAACCGTTCCAGGCACGGTTGGTGAATGTGCGGTGACTGCCGGAAGCCGTCATGTCGACCTCCCAGAAACTGCCGACCGAACCGCCCGCGGGCAGATCGAATTCGACTTTCCAGGACGTCAGCGCGGACGTTCCGCCGTTGGTGATGGTGACCTCGTCCTGCCAGCCCGAGCCCCAGTCGGACACCGTACGCAGGGTGGCGGTGGCTGAGGCGGCCGAGGCGGGCAGGGCGATCCAGGCAGTGGTGAGCGCGGCGACCGTCGCCACAGTGGCGAGAATCAGGCTCCGTTTACGGCGCATGGGGGTGCGGCCTCTCCGAGAGTTGGCGGTCCGGGACGGCCGCCATTGTTACTCGCGAGAAACCGCTCTCACAGAGCCTTTAATGCTCCTTTAAGGTCAATTTGCCAGACGTTCTCGCCGTGCCCCGATAACAGTTTTTTCGAGCGTGTGACCTGCGGTCCCCCGGAGGCCACACGCTCGACCGGTCACGGGCGGGAGAGACGGACGGCGTTCCAGGAGACGCGGGGCAGGGTGATCGTGGCGGTGCCGGCGTCCAGGGTGACGGCGCCGGACGGGCGCAACGTGACCCGCTCCGGGTCCTCCTTGGAGTTGTAGGCGTAGACGTCGTCGTCGGTCAGGGTCCAGGACTCGGCGACGGTCAGGTCCGCACCGAAGGCGGTCAGGTCCACGGCGAACTCGACCGGGTTCTCGACGTCACGGTTCACGGCGAAGACCGTCACGTCACCGGTGGCCGGGTCGTGGGTGGCGACCGCGTCGACCAGCGGGGCCGTGCCGTACTTGGCCGTGTCGTAGGACGGCGCGTCGATGTGCAGGCGCAGCACGTCACCCTTGGCCAGGGCCGCGGTCTTGGCGAACGGGTGGAAGATGGTCTGCTTCCAGGCCGGCCCGCCGGGCTCGGTCATGATCGGCGCGATCACGTTCACCAGCTGCGCCTGGCAGGCCGCGGTGACCCGGTCGCTGTGCCGCAGCAGCGAGATCAGCAGGTTGCCGACCACGACCGCGTCGGCCACGTTGTAGCGGTCCTCGATGACCGGCGGGGCGACCTTCCACTCCTCGGGCAGCGGGGCGTTCTGGAAGCGGGACAGGTACCAGACGTTCCACTCGTCGAACGACAGGTTGATCTTCTTGGTGCTCTTCAGCCGGGCGCCGACCGCGTCCGCCGTGGCCACGATGCTGTTGACGAAGAAGTCCATGTCGACAGCGGACGCCAGGAACGATCCCAGGTCGCCGTCGTGCTCCTCGTAGTAGGCGTGGCAGGACACGTAGTCGACCACGTCGTACGCGTGCTCCAGCACCGTCGACTCCCACGTGCCGAACGTCGGCATCGAGCTGGACGAACTGCCGCAGGCGACCAGTTCCAGGTCGGGTTCGGCCGAGCGGAGCGCCCGCGCCGTGCTGGCCGCCAGGAGCCCGTACTCCTCGGGGGTCTTGTGCCCGGTCTGCCAGGGACCGTCGAGTTCGTTGCCCAGGCACCAGAGCTTGATGCCGTAGGGCTTCTCCGCGCCGTTGGCGCGCCGCTGCTCGGAGAGCGCGGTCCCCTCCGGGTGGTTGACGTACTCGTGGACGTCGAGCGCCTCCTGCACGCCGCGGGTGCCGAGGTTGACCGCGTACATGATCTCGACGTCGGCCTTCTCCGCCCACTTGGCGAACTCGTCGATCCCGACCTCGTTCGTCTCGATGCTTCGCCAGGCCAGGTCACGCCGGCGGGGGCGCTGCTCGCGCGGGCCGACGCCGTCCTCCCAGCGATAGCCGGAGACGAAGTTGCCACCGGGGTAGCGGATCATGCTGACGCCCAGCTCACGGGCGAGCGCCAGCACGTCGGTACGGAACCCGTCCTCGTCGGCGAGAGGGTGGCCCGGCTCGTAGATGCCGGTGTAGACGCAGCGGCCCATGTGCTCGACGAACGAGCCGAAGGTGCGGCGGCTGACGGGCGCCACGACGGCAGCCGGATTCAATGCGACACGCGCACGGAGCATGGTTGTTCCCTTTACACAGAAAGAAGAGGAGATGCGCGGGTTACTTGACGGAGCCGAGAGTCAGGCCGCCGCGCCAGTACCGCTGCAACATCAGGAAGGCCGCGATCAGGGGGACGATCGCGATCAGGGCGCCGGTCACGATCACGTTGAACGTGGCGCCCCCGCTGTTGCCCATGATCGCGGACATGTACCAGGCCCGCAGGCCGACCGTGAGCGGGTAGAGCTGGTCGTCGCTCAGCATCACCAGGGGCAGGAAGAAGTTGTTCCAGGACGCGACCATGCTGAACAGCAGGACGGTGACCAGGGCCGGCTTCATCGCGGGCAGGGCCACGCTGGTGAACACCCGCACCTCGCCGGCGCCGTCGATCCGGGCCGCCTCCAGCATCTCCTCCGGGACCGAGTCGGCCACGTAGACCCGCAGCAGGTACACGCCGAACGGGTTGAGCAGCGAGGGCAGGATCACCGCCCAGACCGTGTCGACCAGGTTCGCCTGCGACATCAGCAGGTAGGTCGGCAGCACCAGGGCGGTCGCCGGCACCATGATCAGCCCGAGGAGCAGTGCGAACAGGGCGTTGCGGCCCGGGAAGCGCAGCTTCGCGAAGGCGTAACCGGCCAGCGCCGAGATGACCGTCGATCCGACGCCGCTGACCACCGCGTAGAACGCCGAGTTGCGCAGCCAGGTGACGTAGACCCCGTTGTCCTGTTCGAACAGCACCTTCAGGTTGTCGATCAGGTGGAAGTCGGAGAACCAGAGCGAGGCCGACTGGAAGAGCCCCTCGTTGTTCTTGGTCGCCGCCACCAGCAGCCACCAGAACGGCAACAGGAAGTAGATCGCCATCAGGCCCATGACGACGTGAGCGGCGACGCTGCCTTTCTTGAGGTTCATTGCAGCGCGCTCCGTTTCCGGGTGGCGAAGAGGAAGATGTACGACCCGACGAAGACCACCGCGCCGAGCAGGAACGAGATCGCGGCCGAGTAGTTGTACTGCTGGAACGAGAACGCCTGCTGGTACGCGTAGATGTTGGGCGTGTAGTGCGTGGTGATCGCGCCCGGGTTGAGGGGCTGCAGGATCAGCGGCTCGGTGAAGAACTGCAGCGTGCCCATGATGGTGAACAGGGTCGCCAGGACCAGCGCGGAGCTGATCATCGGCGTCTTGATCCGCAGGGCGATCTGCACCTCGCTCGCACCGTCGATGCGGGCCGACTCGTAGGTCTCCCGGGGCAGGCCCTGCAGCGCCGCGTACAGGACGATCATGTTGTAGCCGGCCCACTGCCAGGTGACGATGTTGCCGAGCGACGCCAGCACGGTGCCGGTGGAGGTGAAGTCGATGCCGGTCCAGGCGAACGGGCCGACGCTGTCGCTGTACAGGAAGCCCCACATCAGCGTGCCGATGACCACCGGCACGGCGTAGGGGACGAAGGCCGCCAGCCGGAAGAACCGGGAGAACCGGGAGGTCGCGGCGTCGATCAGCAGGGCCGCGACCAGCGCGATCCCGATCATCACCGGGGTCTGCAGCAGACCGAAGATCAGGACCCGGACCACGCCCTCACGGACCAGTGGGTCGTCGATCGCCTGCTTGTAGTTGTCGAACCAGGCGAAGACCTCCCCCTCGATGAGGGTGGAGCGGTACAGGCTGATCTTGAAGGCGTACGCCATCGGGAGCAGCAGGAACGCGATCAGGAGCACCGCGAACGGCAGGACGAAGAACCAGCCGGTGGCCGCCTCCTTCACCCGCGCCGCCCGCCGGGAGCCGGTTCCGGCCGAGGGGCCCGCGGCCGCCGGAGCGGCCGCGGGGGAAGTCTGGACCTCGGTCATTACTGAACCTTGAAGCCCTGCTGGGTGGCGTAGGTCTTGATGTTCTCCTGCGAGGCGTCCAGCGCCGCCGTCCAGGAGGTCTTCTTCTCGATCGCCTGGCCCAGGTTGGTGGTCAGCTGGTTGAAGTTGTAGCTGTTGAACGGGCTCCAGTCGAGCTCACCGATCGCGCTGTAGGCCGGCACGAAGACCTCGTTGACCTTCTGGCCGCCGAAGAAGTCGTAGGTCTTGCCGGTGAAGGCGTCCGACTCCAGGACGGGGGTGACGGTCGGGAAGAGGAACGCCTTGTCGATGCCGATCTTCCAGGCCTCGGTGTTCTTGGCGCCGAAGATCTCGATGGCGACCTTGGCCGCGATGTCCGGGTACTGGGCCTGGTCGGTCACCGCGAACGAGGAGCCGCCCCAGTCGCCCTGGGCGTTGGCGCCGGCGGTCCACTGCGGCAGCGGGGCGACCTTCCACTTGCCGGCCGCACCACCGGCGTTGGCCTGGATGTAACCGGGGCCCCAGCCGGCCGCGAGGTAGGTGGCGTACTTCTCCGAGCCGAGACCGTTGTAGAAGTCGGTGGTGTGGAAGGCGGTCGTGTCGGCCAGGCCGTTGTTGACCATGCCCTCCCAGTACTCGAAGACCTTCTTGGCCTCGGCGCTGTTGACGTTCACGCCGATGCTGCTCGGGTTCGCGATGTCGTAGGTGTACGGCTTGGCGCCGGCCTGCCAGAACAGACCGGTCATGAAGCCACCGTCGTTGGCGCCGAAGTCGGTCATGAAGCTCTTGCCACCGGAGGCGGCCTTCAGCTTCTCGGCCTGCGCCTTGTACTCGTCCCAGGTGGTCGGGACGGTCAGGTTGTACTTCTTGAAGATGTCGTCGCGGTACATCATCGCCATCGGGCCGGCGTCGACCGGGATCGCGTAGACCTGGTCACCGGAGCTGACCTGGCTCCAGGCCCAGCCGGCGTAGTCGCCCTTGACGTCGTTCGCGCCGTACTTGCCCAGGTCGACCAGGTGCTTGGTGAGCGCGAAGGTGGGGATCTCCTGCAGCTCCAGCATCACCACGTCGGGCGCGCCCTTGCCGGCCTTCAGCGCGGTCTGCAGCTTGGTGTACTGGTCCTGGCCGGTGCCCGCGTTCGTCCACTCGATCTTGACGTCGGTGTGGGTCGCGTTGAACTGGTCGACGACCGCCTTGAACTCCGGGTACCAGGCCCACACCTTGACGGTGACCGTGCCGGTGGGCTTCTCGGCCGGCTTGTCGTCGCCGCCGCCGCTGCAACCGGTCAACGCGAGGGCCGTGGCCGCGACCGCCGCCACAACTGATCGCCGACTGACTCTCCGTGCACTAAAGTTGCCGATGTTCACTGGGTCCTCACAGACGAGTAGATGCGTATCCAGTTGATCAAATCTGAGACCCGCGAGGGCTCAGAGAGCCGACCTCCGGTGCTGGCACACCGGGGGTCGGCCGTTAGGCCGGGCCTCGCACGACCGAACAGTCTTCACTGCTGGTCGGGCGATGTTGCTACGCTTTTGCAGCGCTGCAAAGCAAAGCATGCACGGCACCCCGAACGACGGCAAGGGGTAACCTGCCGGAAACTTGGGGCGGTCAGAGGGGGCAAGAATGCGTCGAGAAGTCACTCTGCGTGACGTCGCGGAGTTGGCCGGCGTCTCCAGCCGAACCGTCTCCAACGTGGTCAACGGCTACGCCAACGTCACGGAACACACGAGAGAGCGCGTTCAGCGCGCGGTGGAACAACTCGGGTACCGGCCGAACGTCCTGGCCCGGAACCTCGCACAGGGCCGGTCCGGTCAGATCGCGGTCGTCGTGCCGTACCTGGACACCCCGTACTTCTCCGAGTTGTTGCAGAGCGTGATCCGCGCGGCGAGGGTCAGCGGCTATAACGTTTTGATCGACCAGACCGACGGCGACCCCGAGCACGAGCGGGCGTTCATCGCCCACGGCTCGCGCCGGCTGCTCTTCGACGGCGTCATCTTCAGCCCGCTCGGCCTCGACCAGCAGGCCCTCGCCGACCGGGACCGGGCGCTGCCCCTGGTGATCCTCGGCGAGCGGTCCAGCGACGGCAGCTTCGACCACATCGGCATCGACGACGTGGCCGCCTCCCGGCAGGCCACCGAGCACCTGCTCGACCTGGGCCGGCAGCGGGTCGCGGCGATCGGCGACCAGCCCTACGCCACCGGTGAGGCGGCGCAACGGCGCACCCGCGGCTTCCGCGAGGCCCACGCCGCCCGCGGGATCGCCGTCCGGGACGATCTGATCATCAGCACGCCCCGGTTCAACCGGCCGGACGGCGCCAGCGCGATGGCCCACCTGCTCGACCTGCCCGAGCCACCGGACGCCGTCTTCTGTTACTCCGACCTGGTCGCGCTCGGCGCCATCCGGACCATCGTCTCCCGCGGGTTGCGGGTCCCCGAGGACGTCGCGGTGATCGGTTACGACGACATCGAGGACGGGCGTTTCTCCAACCCCACGGTCACCACGATCTCCCCCGACAAGGAGATGATCGCGACGACCGCGGTGGAGAGGTTGCTGCTGCGCATCGGCAGTGCGACCCCTCCGGACGGCCTGGAGGTACGAGCTCCGCACCGCCTGATCATCCGGGAGAGCACTACTGGAAGAGTTTCGCCGCGGTGATCAGGGTCTGGATGACTCCATAGCCCAGAAGTACGACCACCAGCCCCCAGGACAGCACGAGCCTCATCGGGCGACCTCCTCTTCCTTGGCGGTGACCGGTTCGTGGTGGTGCTCGGGCACCGGGCGGATCAGCAGGTTCGCCACGAAACCGACGGCCAGGACACCGACCATGGTGAACAGCGCCGGACGGTAGGCGTCCGCGGTCAGCGTGCCCGGTTTGCCCTGCGCGTCGAGGAACCCGTTGATGATCAGCGGACCGGCCACCCCGGCGGCCGACCAGGCGGTCAGCAACCGGCCGTGGATGGCACCCACCTGGAACGACCCGAACAGGTCCCGCAGGTAGGCCGGCACGGTCGCGAACCCGCCGCCGTAGAACGAAAGGATCACCCCGGCCAGCAGCACGAACAGCGCTGTCGCGAGGTGACCGGCGACGGCCAGCGACGCGTACAACACCATGCCGCCGCCCAGGTAGAGCATGTAGATGGGCCGGCGCCCGATCAGGTCCGAGGTCGACGACCAGGCGAACCGGCCGGCCATGTTGAACAGCGACAGCAGGCCGACGAACCCGGCCGCGGCGGCGACCGTGACGGTCGAGACGCCGGCGCCGTCCCGGAAGAAGTCCTGGATCATCGGGCTGGCCTGCTCCAGGATGCCGATGCCGGCCGTCACGTTGCAGAACAGCACGATCCAGAGCAGCCAGAACGAGCGGGTCCGGATCGCGTTCGCGGCGGAGACGTGTGCCGTGGTGACCAGCGGCTTCTCCCGCACGGTCGCCGGGTCCCAGCCGGCCGGGCGCCAGCCCGCACGCGGCACCCGGATGTTGAAGACCCCGAACATCATGATCACGAAGTACGCGACACCGAGGGTCAGGAACAGGGCGGTCAACGCATCCCCGTCGGCGACCGAGGTGGCCACCGCCGGGTCGTAGCCGTCGTCGTAGAACGACATCAGCTGCCGTGACGCCGGCCCGGCGATCATCGCGCCGCCACCGAACCCCATGATCGCCAGCCCGGTGGCCAGGCCCGGCCGGTCCGGGAACCACTTGATCAGCGTGGACACCGGGGAGATGTAGCCGATGCCCAGGCCGATCCCGCCGAGCACGCCGTAACCGAGGTAGAGCAGCCACAGCTGGGTGGTCGCGATGCCGAGTGCCCCGACCAGGAAGCCGGACGCCCAGAAGACAGCGGACACGAACATCGCCTTGCGGGGACCGCCGCGCTCCACCCAGGTGCCGCCGACCGCGGCCGACAGGCCGAGCATGACGATCGCGATGCTGAACACGATCCCGATCGCCGTCTGACTGGTGCCGAAGTGCTGGACCAGCGAGTTCTTGTAGACGCTCGTGGCGTAGGCCTGACCGATGCAGAGGTGCACGGCCAGCGCCGCCGGCGGGATGAGCCAGCGACTGTACCCCTCCGGGGCGATGGAGTGTTCCCGGTCGAACACGGACAAGAGGGCCATCGCCGCACGATACCCATCGAGGTGAGTGAATTGAAAGGGTTACTTCGCGTTCACAGTGAAACCATTCACTTCGCCGATTCCCTCCGGAGCGACCGGGTAGGACGCGCCCCGGAGGGTGTGCTCGTCCTGCCACGCGAGCGAGATCCCCAACGCGGTCTTCGGCGAGCCCGGCTCGACCTCGAACTCAGCGAGCCGGCGGCCGGTCACCACCTCGATCAGGGCGACCCGGCTCTCCAGCCGACCGCCGGCACCCTCCCGCTGGTAGGCGACCGCGAGCACCGCCCTCTCCGGTGTGCCGCTCGGGGAGAGCCGCAGGTCGGACACCGCGACGCATCCCGATCCGGTGAGGGGCAGCTCGGCGACCAGCCGGCCGGTGGAGACGTCGTGGACACGCGGCACACACTCGTCCTGCATCCGGGTCACCGCCAGCCAGCCGCCCTGCATGTCGGAGAGCCGCAGGTCGCCGAAGACCGGGGTGAGGCCCAGCCGGGTGCCGCCGACGACGGTCTCCTCCCGGCCGGTGGCCAGGTCGTGCATGACCAGCCCGGCCGGCCGCCACAGGTAGGCCGTGGTCCCGTGGGCGGTCACCAGGGCCACCGACTCGCCCTGCCGGCGCACGTCGCGCTGGACCCGGATCCGGCCGTCCGGACCGGTCACCACCAGCCGGAACTCCAGCCCGGTCACGTTCGGGCCGTCGGTGCGCTCCCTCCCCGGCGTCAGGTCGTGCGAGCCGAACGCCACCTGTGCCCCGTCCGGCAGCAGCACCAGACGTTCCCAGTTGCGGGAGCCGACGACCTCGTGCCCGGTGATCGTGCCGTCCGGGAGCAGTTCGCCGATCCGCTTCCCGCCGCCGAGCTCGATCGTCCCGCCACCGGGAACCCGGTAGGTGCCGACGCCGTCGTCCAGGATCAGCGGCTGGGCCGGCTTCGCGACCACCGGCACCGCGCTCGCCGACACCCCCGGCGCCGGGGCACTGGTCCCCGCGGCGGGCAGGGGCGACGGGGGTTGCCGCCACTGCCCGCCGCCCACCGCGGCACCGGCGGCCACCATCGCCACCGCCGTCGGAGAGGTCGAGCAGCACGCGGCAGGTGATCACGGCCCGCTGCGGCTCGGGCAGCTTGGCCAGCGCGTCCCGGGCGACCGCGACCTCCGGCGGCCGCAGATGCGGGTGTGCGGAGTCGTCGGCCGGTGGTCGTTCCCGGCGGACCTTGCGCCACCACGAGGTGGCCCAGTTCAGGCCGACCCGGAAGACCCAGCCGGCCGGGTTGTCCAACCGGCTGACCGTGGACCAGCGCGCGTAGGCACGGGACATCGCCTCGGCCACCGCCTCGGCGGCCAGGTCGTCCCGGCGCAGGGTGACCGCGAGCGCGCGGTGGACCCGGTCGGCGTTGGCCCGGTAGAAGGCCTCGAAGCCGTCATGCTCCGAGGCCACCGGATCCGCGCCGAGCATCGTTGTCGAGACCGCCATGCCCGGTACACGCGGCAGGCCGGTGATCGGTTCCCGGTCAGTCGGAGGAATTCTCGTCAGGGGCCTCCAGGCCCGCCTTCTCGTCGCGGGCGGCCCACTCCAGCAGGGTCTCCAGCGAGTACGCCTCGTCGTCGATGGCGGCGTGCAGGTCACCGAGACGGGCGAAGCGCTCGGGCACCGTACGAATGGTGAAGTCCCTGGGGTCCAGATCGTGAATCTCATCCCAGGTGACCGGGGTGGAGACGGTGGCCCCGGGGACGCCGCGCACCGAGTAGGCGCTGGCTATCGTGTGGTCCCGCGCGTTCTGGTTGTAGTCGATGAACAGCGCGGACGGGTCGCGGTCGCGGCGCCACCAGGCGGTCGTCACGTCCTCGGGGGCGCGCCGCTCGACCTCGCGGGCGAAGGCGAGCGCGGCACGCCGCACCTCGGAGAAACCCCAGTCGGGACGGATCCGCACGTACACGTGCAGGCCCCTGCCACCGGAGGTCTTCGGGTAACCGGTCATGCCGAGCTCGCCGAGGACCTCCCGGACGACCGGGACCACCCGCTGGACCGTGCCGAACGGGCAGTCCGGCATCGGGTCCAGGTCGATCCGCCACTCGTCGGGGCGCTCGGTGTCGGCACGGCGCGAGTTCCACGGATGGAACTCCACGGTGGACATCTGCACGGCCCAGATCACGTCGGCCGGTTTCGTCACGCACAGCTCGTCGGCGTGCCGGTGGTAGCGCGGGAACGTCACCCGCACCGTCTCCAGCCACGGCGGAGCACCGTTGGGCACCCGTTTCTGATGCACCTTCTCGCCGGACAGGCCGGACGGGAACCGGTGCAGCATGCAGGGTCGCTCGCGCAGCGCGCGGACGATCCCGTCACTCACCGCCAGGTAGTACTCGACCAGGTCGAGCTTCGTGGCACCGAGCTCCGGGAAGTAGACGCGGTCCGGGTTGGAGACCCGGACCTCGTAGTCGCCGACTTCGACGGTCGTGGCTTGAGCGGCCATGCCGTCGAACCTAGCCCAACCAGGCGTCGTCCATGTCCCGAAGCAGCGTGTCACCCGAGTCGAGCAGGTCCAGCATCGGCCCGATCCGGGGCAGCTCGTGAGTCACGAAGTACCGGGCGGCCAGGCGTTTTCCGTCGTAGAAGGCGCCCTCTTTGCCCTCGGCGGCGAGCAGTTGCTCCAGCCAGAGCCAGGCGATCACCAGGTGGCCGGCGGCGTCCAGATATGCCGTGGCGTTGACCAGCGCCGTCGACGGATCGGCCCACAGCTTGGCGGTGGTCGCGGCGAGCCGGTCGGCGGCTTCGGTGACGGGGACGCCCAGCTCGGGAGTCCGTGCGGCGGTGGCCCGGATCCGGTCGAGCAGCAGCCCCAGCCCGGCGCCGCCCTTCTGCGTGACCTTGCGGCCGAGCAGGTCGAGGGCCTGGATGCCGTCGGTGCCCTCGTGGATCGAATTGAGGCGGTTGTCCCGGTAGAACTGCTCCACCGGATACTCCCGGGTGTAGCCGTAGCCGCCGTGGACCTGGATGGCGTGGTCGTCGGCGAGGCGGCACCACTGCGACGGCCAGGCCTTCACGATCGGCGTCAGCGTGTCCAGCAGCAGGTCGTTCTCCGCCGAGGGCTCGTCCAGCAGCTTCGCCGCATAGAGGACGAGAGCGAGACCCCCTTCGACGTACGACTTGGAGGCGAGCAGCATGCGGCGGACGTCGGGGTGCTCGACGATCGGGACCGGAGGCGCCGTGGGGTCCTTGTCACCGATCGGCCGGCCCTGCTGACGCTCCCGGGCGTAGGCCAGCGCGTGCAGGTAGCCCGTGTAGCCGAGGGCGACAGCGCCGGAACCGACGCCGATCCGCGCCTCGTTCATCATGTGGAACATGTACTGCAGGCCGCGGCCCTCCTCGCCGACCAGCTCACCGGCCGCGTCGTCGAAGGCCAGCACCGTGTTGGTGGTGCCGCGGTAGCCCATCTTGTGGTTGAGACCGGCCAGCACGACGCCGTTGCGCTCGCCGGTCTCCAGGCTCTTCTTCGGCACGATGAACAGCGACAGGCCCTTGACCCCGGCCGGCGCTCCGGCGACCCGGGCCAGGACGAGGTGGATGATGTTCTCGCTCAGCTCGTGGTCGCCACCGGAGATCCACATCTTGCCGCCGTTGATCCGGTAGGTGCCGTCGTCCTGCCGGACCGCCCTGGTCGCCACGTCGCTCAGCGAGGACCCGGCCTGCGGTTCGGAGAGGCACATGGTGCCGGTGAAGCGGCCCTCCAGCATCGGGTGGACGTAACGCCGGATCTGGTCCTCGGTGCCGTGCGTCAGGAGCAGGTGGGCGTTGCCGGAGGTGAGCATCGCGTACGCCGAGGTGCCGGTGTTGGCGGCCTGGAACCAGAGGAAACAGGCGCGCTGGAGCACGTGCGGCAGCTGCAGGCCACCGTGCTCGGCGTCCATGCCGGCCGCGATCAGGCCGGACTCGGCGAACACCGTCAGAGCCCGGCCGACCTCCGGGATGATCGTCACCCGCTCGCCGTCGAAGGTCGGCTCGTTCAGATCGCCGGTGCGGTTGTGCGGGGCGAAGTCACGCTCGGCGATCTGCTGGGACACGTCCAGGAAGGCGTCGAACGTCTCCCGGGAGTGCTCGGCGAACCGCTCCCGGGCGGTCAGCGCCTCGGCGTCGAGCCATTCGTAGAGCAGGAAGTCGAGATCCCGCCGGGAGAACACCTTGGACACCGCGGTCACCACCGTTTCGGTCGGAACTTAATGCACCTTGCGTGCACGAAGTTTAGTCCGCCGCACGGTGCCGGCCCACCCTGACGGTCACCCCTTCCGGAATCCGGGTGGAGTGCTTGATCTCGTACATGGCGTGGTCGGCGGCGCGCAGGGCCTCGTCCGGGTCGGTCGCGGCCGGGGCCAGGTGCACCCCGACGCTCGCGCCGATGCCGATCTCGTGCCCGTCGATCCGGAACGGCAGCTCCAGGACGTACCGTACGCGGCCCGCCATCGAGATCGCGTCGTCGGGCGCCACCGTGCCGGGCATCAGGATGACGAACTCGTCACCACCCACCCGGGACAGCACGTCCTCGGTACGCACGCAGGCGCTGAGCCGGTCGGCCACCTGGCGCAGGAGCTCGTCACCGACCTCGTGCCCGTGCCGGTCGTTGACCGGCTTGAACCCGTTCAGGTCGACGAAGAGCACGGCCACCGCGTCGGCCCGCAACGTCGAGTTGAGCTTGTCCTGCATCCGCCGGCGGTTCGGCAGGCCGGTCAGCGGGTCGTGCTGGGCCTCGTGCTCCAGCCGCTCCTGGAACGCCCGGTTCTCCGAGATGTCCCGGGCGTTGATGACCACGCCGTTCAGCGACGGGTTGGCCATCTGGTTGGAGGCGGTGAAGTCGAACCAGCGGAACTGGCCGTCGGCGGTCCGGACCCGGCACTGCAGGCGCATCACCCCGTCCGGGTCGGCGAGCAGCGCGCCCAGCTTCTCCCGCATCTGTGGCTGGTCCTCGTGGTGGACCACGTCGAAGACGCTGTGCCCGGCCAGGGAACCGGCCTTGAAGCCGAGGATGGAGGTGGTGCTCGGGCTGCTGAAGATGATCCGGCCGCCGCCGTCGAGCACCGACACCAGGTCCGGGGCGTGCTGGAAGAGCGCCTGGAACCGCTCGTCGGCACGGCGCCGGGTGATCTGGGTCCGGTAGCCGAGCAGGGTGATGCCCACGACTCCGATCACGAGCATCGCGAGCAGGGTCAGGTTGAGCGTCTGGCTGCGGTTGTAGATGACACCGTCGAAGGACGCCTTGGTCTGGGTCCGGATGTAGTACCAGCCGCTGTGATCGATGTCGATCACCACGGCGATCATCTTCTCCTCGCCCTCGACGTACTCGACGAACGCCGAGGTCCCGCTCCGGTTCTGCAGGATCGCCGAGTTGACGGTGGTGCCGAGCACCTCGTCCAGGCTGGCCGCGCCGACCCGGCCGTTGGTGTCGACGATCGTCGTGCGGTGGTAGTCGCTCTTCAGCTCCCGCATGTAACCCTGCAGGGAGGTGGACGAGATGTGGTTCAGCCCGACCAGGTAACCGGCCATGACACCGTCGCGCTTGTACGGCACGGCCACCGCGGCCACGTAGGAGTCGGGTTTGGCGGCGTCACCGCCGGCCACCTGCATGACGCTGGAGAAGCCGTAGTCGTCGGTGGTGGCGTCGGTGGCCGCCGCGGTGTCGAGTTGCGCCCACATCTGCTGCCAGCCCGCGTCGTCGGTGGCCGGCAGCGCCGAGTCACCGCTCACCAGCAGGACGTTCCGATTCACATCGGTGATCATCAGTCCGTACTGGAAGGTGTTGGTCTTCTTCGCCGCGGTGGCGAGCGCCGCCTTCGCCTGGACCGGTGTAAGGCCCTGACCCGTGGAGGCGAGCAGTGCGCCGATCTTGCCCAGCTCGACCGTGGAGTAGTACTGGAGCTGACCGGTGAGCTCAGCGTTGTTGTCGCCGAGCGCGGTGGTGTCGGTCCGGTGCACCCTCTCCACCGCCTGAACGGTCGAGCGGTTCACCAGGATGCCGGCGACACCGGCCCCGGCCAGCAATAACACACTGACCAGCACCGCGATCCAGTTACGCAGCCGCATTGAGTTCCTCCTCACCGCATGTCATCGGCAGGAGAGGCCCGGAGTGAATGAACCCTGGGCAATAAACCAGGGAATACCCCGAGGGAAATGAGGCGGCGCTCGGCGGGATCGACCACGATGATGGAGAAGCAACGCATCGGGTCGATGTCGTGACACCCGGTGTGGGACCCGGCCCGACGAAACGGAGCACCGGATGCTCAGAAAGGTCGTTGCGTCCCCGCCCGGGTGGTCGGCGGCGCTCCGCTCCCGGATTCCCTCTCCCCGGCGGCCTCTCGAGGAGGCCTCCCTCACCCGGCCGGCACCGCCGGCCCGCAGGCGGATCGTCCGGTCCAGCCTCAGCGTGACCGGCGTCGGCCTCGCCGCCGTCTTCTACTGTCTCTCGTTCACCCCGTCACTGCTGCCGCGAGCCTGGTTCCTCCAGGGTGTGGTCGCCGGCATCACCGCGTCGATGGGCTACGCGCTCGGTGCCGCCGTGGGTGCGCTCGCCCGGCGGCTGCACGGCCCGTTCCACCGCCGGACGGTTCTGATCGCCTGGGCCATGCTGGCGGCGGTCATCCCGGTGATGGTCGTGATCTTCCTCTGGCTCGGCACCCGCTGGCAGCGTGACCTGCGGGTTCGTCTGGGGATGCAGCCGGTCCCGGAGTACGACGTGGCCCGGACCGTCGGGGCCAGTCTGCTCACCTTCGGCATGCTGCTGCTGATCGCCCGGCTGCTGCGCCTGTCGACGTACGGGTGCGCGCTCCTGCTCCGGCGGGTCGTCCCGCAGCGCGCCGCCTACTGCGCCGGCACCCTGGTGGTGGCCGTCCTGGCGTACTCCGCCTTCGACAATCTGCTGATCGCCAACCTGTTCACCACCGTCGACCGCCTCGCCGCCGTGGAGAACAGCGGGACCGGCAACGGCGTCACCGTCCCGGCGTCCACCCTGCGCTCCGGCGGCCCGCGATCGCTCGTCGCGTGGGACTCGCTGGGCCGCCAGGGCCGGGCGTTCGTGGCCGGGACACCCAAGGTCGAGGAGCTGAGCACGTTCGCCGGACGCCCCGCACAGGAACCGATCCGGGTCTACGCCGGCCTCACCTCCGCGGAGACCCTCCACGAGCGGGCCGCGCTGGTGGTGAAGGAGATGGACCGGACCGGGGCGTTCGACCGGGCGGTGGTCGCCGTGATCACCCCGACCGGCACCGGCTGGATCGACAACCGGGTCCCCCGCTCCCTGGAGTACATGTACGCGGGGGACACCGCCCTGGTGTCCATGCAGTACTCGTATCTCCCGAGCTTCTTCGCCTTCATGGGCGACCGGTCCGAGGTGGCCGACGCGGCCGAGGCGCTGATCGGCGCGGTCCGGGCCCGGTGGGCCATGATGCCGGCCGGGACACGACCACGGCTGCTGCTGTTCGGCGAGAGCCTCGGGACGTACGGGATGGAGATGACCTTCGGCACGCCGGAGCGCCTGGTCGACGGGGCGGACGGGGCGCTGCTACTGGGGCCGACCTTCGCGAACCCGACACATCGGGCACTCACCCTCGGCCGGGCCCCGGGCAGCCCGATCTGGGACCCGACCTATCCGGATCTGCCGGTGGAGTTCGCCGACGACGCGGCTGAGCTGCGTGACCTGGCCGGCCCCCGGCCACGGGTGGTCTACCTGCAGAACGCGACCGATCCGGTGGTCTGGTGGAGCTGGGACCTGCTCTGGCAGAAACCACAGTGGCTGATCGGGCAGCGGGCGCCGGACGTCACCCCCGACATGCACTGGTACCCGGGCATCACGTTCTGGCAGATCAGCTGCGACATGGTCTTCTCCAACCAGGTGCCGACGGGGCACGGGCACTCGTACCGGTCGGAGACGGTCGACGGGTGGGCCGCTCTCGCACCGCCGCCGGGCTGGACGACGGCGGACAGCATCCGGCTGCGGGCACTGCTCGACGGCTGATGCCCGATCGGCCCGTTTGTTCGGCTGACCCGGAACGAGTGATGCCCGTCGACGCCCCTGCTCCGTTGAGAATCGAAGGTGGGGAGCGCCGAAAAGGGGGCCGGTGATGAGTGATGCACTGAGCGGGTACCGACGGTTGCCGGGACGCGAGCCCCGGCCGGTCACGCAGGGCCTGGTGGCCATCATCGCCGCGGTGCTGATCCTGGGGTGCGGCCTCCTGGCCGGGCGCCTCCTGGCCGACGAGGGCTCGACGCCGGCCCCGCTGCCGAGCCCATCGAGATCCATCCCGTGACACGGTAGGTTCCCCGGCATGACGTTGCATCGAAAACTGTCCATAGCAGTGCTCGCCCTCGTCGTGACCGCCGGCACCGGATTCACCCCGGGCCCCGGACTGTCCTGGCAGCTCACCGACACCGGCTCGACCGCACGGTTCCGCGGTCTGGCCCCGGTCAGCAAGACCGTCGCGTGGGCGGCCGGCTCCGCCGGGACAGTGCTGCGGACCGTCGACGGCGGGCGGACCTGGGCGTCGGTCGGCCCACCCGAGGCCGCCGGGCTCCAGTTCCGCGACATCGAGGCGTTCGACGCCCGGCACGCGGTGGCCCTGACCATCGGCAACGGCCCGGACTCCCGGATCTACTCCACCTCGGACGGTGGCGCCTCCTGGACCGAGACGTTCCGCAACGACGAGCCGGCCGCCTTCTACGACTGCCTGACCTTCCTCGACCGGCGGCACGGGCTGGCCCTGTCCGACCCGGTCGGCGGGAGGTTCCGGATCCTGGCCACCCGCGACGGCGGCCGGAGCTGGCAGGTGCGGCCCACCGGCGGCATGCCGGACGCGCTGCCCGGCGAGTTCGCCTTCGCGGCCAGCGGCACGTGTCTGGTCTCGGCCGGGCGGCACGCCTGGTTCGCCACCGGCGGCGACGCCACGGCCCGGGTCTTCGCGTCCAAGGACGGCGGATGGACCTGGTCGGTGACCGATTCACCGGTGCCGAGCGGCCCCAGCGCGGGCATCTATTCGCTGGCGTTCCGCGATCCGGCGCACGGCATCGCGGTCGGCGGCGACTACGCCGCGGAGACGTCCGCGCCGGACGGTTCGGCGGTCACCCGGGACAGCGGGCGGCACTGGACCGTGTCGAAGAAGGTGCCCGGCGAGTACCGGTCCGGGGTGGCGTGGTGGCGTGGGCGTACCGCGCTGGCCGTCGGCCCGACCGGCAGCGACGTCTCCTGGGACGGCGGCGTCACCTGGCGGCGTTTCGACACCGGGAGCTTCGACGCGGTGGAGTGCACCGGCGACGGCTCCTGCTGGGCCTCCGGCCGGGACGGCCGGATCGCGAGACTCAAGGCCTGAGCGAACGTGGCGTCCGGCCGGGACAACCGGATCGCGAGACCCAAGGCCTGAGCGAACGTGGCGTCCGGCCGGATCACACGGCCGGGCGTCACACGTTCAGGTAGGTCAGCACGGCCAGGACCCGGCGATGGTCGTCGTCCGACGGCGGCAGCGCCAACTTGGTGAAGATGCTGCTGATGTGCTTGCTGACCGCCTTCTCCCCGACGAACAGCTTGGTGGCGATCGCCCCGTTGGACCGGCCCTCGGCCATCAGCGCGAGCACCTCACGCTCCCGCCCGGTCAGGGCGGACAGCGGCGACGAACGGCGGGCCAGCAGCTGCGAGACGACCTCCGGGTCCATCGCGGTACCACCGGCGGCCACCCGGCGCACCGCGTCGACGAACTGGGCCACGTTGGCGACCCGGTCCTTCAGCAGGTAACCGACCCCGCCCGCGCGGTCGGTCAGCAGCTCCCGGGCGTAGAGCGGCTCGACGTGCTGGGAGAGCACGAGCACCGGCAGCCCCGGCACCGTGCGCCGGGCCTCGATCGCCGCCTGGAGACCCTCGTCGGTGAAGGTGGGTGGCAATCGCACATCCACCACCGCCACGTCCGGCCGGTGCTCGATCAGGGCCGGGAGCAGGGACGGCCCGTTGTCGACGGCGGCCACCACCTGGAAGTCGAACGCCTCCAGCAGCCGGGTCAGGCCGTCCCGGAGGAGGGCGAGGTCTTCGGCGAGGACAACGCGCACGGCAGCTCCATGGTCACGACGGTCGGTCCGCCCGGCGGGCTGGACAGGCTCATCGTGCCATCGAAGGCGGCAAGACGGCGTTCGATGCCTTGCAGGCCGGTGCCGGCCGACGGGTCGGCTCCGCCCCGGCCGTCGTCGCTGACCCGCATGACCAGCGTCTCCCCGGTGTGCCACAGCTCCACGGCACCGTTGCGGGCCGCGCTGTGCCGGACCGCGTTGGCCATCGCCTCGGCCACCGCGAAGTAGGCGGCCGACTCGACCGGCGTGTCCAGCCGGCCCGGCACCTCGGTGGTCACCGTGACCGGCATCGGCAGGGCCATCGCCAGCGCGCGGACCGCACCCTCCAGGCCGCGCTCGGCGAGCACCGGCGGATGGATGCCGCGGACCAGGTGACGCAGCTCGACCAGGGCCGCCGAACTGGTCTCCCGTGCCTCGGCGAGCAGCTTGCGGGCGGTGGCCGGGTCGGCGTCGACGATCTCCTCGGCCAGCCCGATCGTCATGCCCAGCGAGACCAGCCGGGCCTGCGCACCGTCGTGCAGGTCACGCTCGATCCGGCGCAACTCGGCGGCCTGGGCGTCGACCGTGTCGGCCCGGGTCACGGTCAGCCGGCTGACCCGCAGGCGCAGCTCGGCGGCCCGGGTCGGGGCGAGGAACAGGCGGTGGAACAGGGCCTCGGCACGGCGCGGGTACGGCGCGGCCGCGAGCCCGATCAGCAGGATCAGCACACCCTGCGGCAGTGACAGGAAGCCGTCGCCGAGCGACTCGATCGGCCAGATCGCGCCGTAGCCGTACTCACCGGTGCCGAGCCAGACCCACAGCGGGACGAGCAGGATGCCCTCCAGCCCGTAGGCCGGCAGGGCCAGCGTCAGCACACCCAGCACCAGGCCGGCCGCCGCGCCGGGCAGCAGCCAGGCGACGTCCCGCCAGGTCGCCGGATCGGTGATCACCCAGTGGTAGTACCGCAGGCTGCCGAACACCACCCGTTCCGGACGGGGACGGTACGGCCGGACGATGGTCACGCCCCGTCCGGCGGCGAGCCGGCGGGACACGTCGGCGCGCATCCGGATCAGCAGGGTCACCAGGGGCAGCAGGAGCAGGCCGATGCCGAGCACCGGGGTCAGCACCAGACCGGCCACGAACAGCGCGAACAGTGGGAAGTTCAGCACGGCGAGGGGTACGGCGAGCAGCCCGCCGCCGAGAGCGCGGACACCGTCGCGCATCCAGTCACGGGAGTCCATGACACTCATCCTGTGTCACTGGCACCACCGTGTCGGTAGTGCCAGCCCTACCACCCTTCGGTGGCCTGGCCCTCCTGACCGGAGATCATCGAGGCTGTTCGCTGGAGGCATGACGACGACAGCAGCAGGGACGCGGACCACGGGAAGCGACTTCGCCGAGCTCAATCGCCGGATCAACGCGGCCGGCCTCCTGAACCGCCGGCCCGCCTACTACGCCGTACGCCTCGGTCTGGTGTCCCTCGCCCTGATCGGTGGGTGGACCGCCTTCGTCCTGGTCGGCGCCTCCTGGTGGACGCTCGCCGTGGCGGTGTTCCTGGCCGTGGTGTTCGCCCAGACGGCGCTGGTGGCGCACGACCTCGCGCACCGCCAGGTGTTCCGCACCAACCAGCCCAGCGCGCGGGCCGGCCGGATCGCCGGGAACCTGGCGATCGGCATGTCCTACGGCTACTGGATGGACAAGCACACCAAGCACCACGCCAACCCGAACCACGACGACCTGGACCCGGACGTCGGCCCGGACGTCCTGGTCTGGTCCCGCGAGCAGGCCCGGGGCAAGGGTTTCGTGGTCCGGCACCAGGCGTGGCTGTTCTTCCCGCTTCTCACTCTTCTGGGGGTGTCCCTCAAACGGGACAGCGTGCGGGCGCTGGCCGGCGGTGGGATCAAACGACGCGGCCTGGAGGCCGCACTTCTGACGATCCACTTCATCGGGTACGCCGCCGCGCTGCTCCTGGTCCTGTCGCCGCTCCAGGCGCTGGCGTTCCTCGTCGTGCACCAGGCACTGTTCGGCGTCTACCTGGGCCTGACCTTCGCCCCGAACCACAAGGGCATGCCGCACCCCGACGGCACCGAGGACTTCCTGCGCAAGCAGGTCCTGACGTCGCGGAACGTCCGGGGCGGGCGATTCGTGGACGCGGCGCTCGGCGGGCTGAACTACCAGATCGAGCACCACCTGTTCCCGGCCATGCCGACACCGAACCTGCGCCTGGCCCAGCCGATCGTGCGGGACTACTGCGCCGAGATCGGGGTGCCCTACGAGATGACCGGGCTGATCGAGTCCTACCGGCAGGCTCTGCGCCACCTCCACGACGTCGGCGCCGAACTCCGCGTAGAGTTTCGGGCACGGTAGTTCATTTCGACTACTTCCCGCCGTGATCGGAATTACCCCTGGTAGTAACCCTGGTTCACCGGCGGGCCACATAGCGTTTTCAGAGGATTAAGGTCTAAAGTGCCGCGCGTGAAGGTGACCTTGCAGGAGATCCGGGAACGGACCTACAAGCCGGTCGACGCGTGGTGGACCGTGCTTCTGGTCGACCCACTGGCGTCACGACTGGTGCGTCTTGTCGCGCCCTACCGATGGATCACGCCCAACGTACTGACTCTCATCGCGTCGATCTTCGGGTTCGGCGCGGCAGCATGTTTCGCAACCGGGGAGCGGTGGGCGCTCGTCGCCGGCGGCATCCTGTTCCACATCAGCTTCGTCGTCGACTGCATGGACGGCAAGATCGCGCGGCTGAACGGGACCGGCACGATGTTCGGGCAGTGGCTCGACTTCGTGCTCGACCGGGTCCGGGTCTTCTTCATCGCGCTCGCCCTGTTCGGCGGCCAGTTCGTGCGGACCGACGACGTCGCGTACCTGTGGCTGATGGCCATGGCGATCTTCCTGGACCTGTTCCGGTACCTGAACAGTGCCCAGATGACGAAGGTCCGCCGCACCATGCGGGACCAGATCAACGCGTACCGTCTCCCGCTCGCGGCCGGCACCGACGCCGACGCCGCCGAGATGGCGGAGCCGGCCGACGAGATGCCGGAGCCGGCCCCGGCCGGTGGCGGCTCGCTCAAGAGCCGGATCGGCGAGACCCTGCGCCGCAACCGGATCCGCACGCACCTGTTCAGCGGCATCGAGTACGAGATGTTCGTCTTCATCATCGCCCCGATCACCGGCCTGATCTTCCCGGTCACCATCGTGGCCGGGACCGCCCTGCTCGCCTTCGAGTTGTTCCTGATCTACAAGCTGTTCCGGGCATGCCAGCAGTTCACGGGCAAGCTGGCCGCCGCCAAGGCCGCCTTCGACGAGTACGAGGCGGAGCGCGTCCCCTCCTCGGTCTGAGGTCACCGTTCATCGAGCACCCCCGGCGCCCCGGCTCCGGGGTGCTCCCTTTCCGCCATCGGAAAGATCTCAGCGTCCGCCGATCGCGGGCGAAGAGACGGCCATGACAGAGCCCTCCCTCGGCGTCTCCCTCACCGTCAAGCTGCGGCTGGTGAGCGCGAACTCGGGGCGCCCGCGCGGCGGCTGCACGGTCAGCCTCTGGCAGTGCGGCGCCCACGGGCCGGCCGGCAGGCAGGTCGCCGACGCGTCCGGCTGGGTGTCGTTCGGCAGCGTCTTCCCCGAGGCCCAGGCCGGGCACTGGCCGCACGTGCACTTCGCGGTCCACTCCGGCGGTGCCGACGGCGACGGCGGTTGCGTGCTGCACACCGCCCAGCTGGCACTGCCGGGTGACGCGTGCGCCAAGGCGTACTGCGCGGCCCAGCGGCGGCGCCTCGACGGGATGAGCATCGGCCGGGACGGCTGTTTCACCGGAGGGTGGGCGCTGGAGATACCGTCGGTGACCGGCGACGCGGCCCGCGGACTGGTGGCGACCCGCACAGTGGGCGTCTGACCCGGCCCCCGCTAGATTGGCCCGATGCCACGACGCCGCTTGATCTACATCCTGGCGGTCGTGGCGATGCTGGGGCAGATGGCGTTCGCCATGGTGACCACCGCGATCCAGCAGTCGCCGACCATCGACGAGCCGGTCTACGTGGCCACCGCCGAGGTCTACCGGCAGCAGCACAGCCTGCGCTACAACCCGGAGCATCCGCCCCTCGGCAAGCTGATCATCGCGGCCGGGACCGCGTTCGCCGGCGCCGAGCTGGACCCGGCCTACCGCGGCAACCAGACCCGGCTCGGCCGGCACCTGCTGTACGAGTCCGGCAACAACCCGTTCCACCTGATGCTGCTGGCCCGGCTGCCGGTGATCCTGCTCACCCTGCTCTTCGGGGTGGTGGTGCTCCTCTTCGCCCGTGACCTGGCCGGGGCGTGGGGAGGGCTGATCGCCCTGGCGATGTACAGCTTCTCCCCCGACGTGATCGCGCACGGCTCGCTGGCCACCCTGGACGTGCCGGCCGCCGGGATGCTGCTCACCGCCTTCTGGGCGGCCTGGCGCGCACGGACCCGCCCGACACTCTGGGTACCGGTCGCGGGGGCGGCTCTCGGGGCGGCCCTCGCCACTCGCATGAGCGTGCTTCCGGCCGTACCACTGCTGGTCCTGCTCGCCGGATGGTCCGCCTGGCGGGCCCGGACCGATGACCGGAAGCGCCGCCTGCTGATCGCCGCCGGAGCGGCACTGGGCGCCGGGGTGATCGCGGTGGCCGTGGTGTGGTTCGTCTATCTCGTGGTGGATCCGCGGCTGCGCTGGACCACCCCGCCGAACCTGCCCGACGTGCGGGGCCTCAAGCGTCTCGCGGTGGACCTGCTGCCGTTCCCGCAGGCCTACACCGACGGCATGCTGGTGCAGTTCAAATTCGAGAACCGGCTGTTCAACGGCTTCCTGCTGGGCGAGTCCTACAAGGGGTCGCCGTGGTATTACATGCCGGTCGCGATCCTGATCAAGACGCCGCTCGGGATGCTGGCGCTCTGGTTCGGTGGGCTCTTCACCATGCTGATGGTGCCGCGGCTGCGGGCGGCGGTGCTCTACCTGCTGCCGGTCTCGGTGGTGCTGCTGCTGGTCACGATGACCGGGGCGCGCAACTACGGCACCCGTTACGCGATCCACCTGCATCTGTTCCTGGCCGTCGCGGCCGGGGCGGTCGCGTTGATCCGCTGGAGGGCCTCCCGGGTCGCCGCGGCCCTGCTCGTCCTCTGGGTCGCCACCAGCTCGGTCCGGACATATCCGTTCTATCTGCCTTACTCCAACGAGGCGTTCGGCGGCACCGCGCAGACCCACCTCAACCTGCACGACGCGAACGTCGACTGGGGTCAGGACCTGGCCCGGCTCGGGCAGCATCTGCGGACGAGGTATCCGGGCGAGCAGATCTGGCTGGTCTACAAGGGTTCCGGGGTGCCGGCCTACTACGGGATCCAGGCGCGGGATCCGTACTCGGTGCCGCTCGACGAGATCCACGGCCTGCTCGTCGTCTCCGACTCCCGGGTGGCGCTCGCCGGACCCCGGCTGAAACAGATGATCGCCACATCTCAGGAGATAGACCACGTAGGGTATTCGATCAGGATCTATCGACGCTGACCCTTCCGGTTACTGGCCGGTAATGCTTAGGTGACACGATGACGCACTTCGACATCGTGATCGTGGGCAGCGGCTTCGGTGGCAGCGTCAGCGCTCTGCGGCTGGCGGAGAAGGGATACCGGGTCGCCGTGCTCGAGGCCGGCCGCCGGTTCACCCCCGACACCCTGCCCAAGACCTCCTGGGACCTGCGCAACTTCCTCTGGGCACCCAGACTCGGCATGCGCGGCATGCAGCGGATCACCCTGCTCAAGGACATCATGGTGCTGTCCGCGGCCGGCGTCGGCGGAGGATCGCTCGTCTACGCCAACACCCTCTACGTGCCGCCCGCGCCGTTCTTCGCCGACCCGCACTGGTCCGGCATCACCGACTGGTCCGCCGAGCTGGCACCCTTCTACGACCAGGCGTCCCGGATGCTCGGCGTCGTCGAACAACCCACCATGACGTCGTCGGACGTCGTCATCGAGCAGGTCGCCCAGGACATGGGAGTCGGGCACACGTTCCGGCGTACCCCCGTCGGGGTCTTCTTCGGTGAGCCCGGCAAGACCGTGCCCGACCCGTACTTCGGCGGAGCCGGACCGGACCGCACCGGCTGCGTCGAGTGCGGCAACTGCATGATCGGATGCCGGGTCGGCGCCAAGAACCGGCTCGACGTCAACTACCTCTACCTGGCCGAACGCGCCGGTGTCACGGTCCACCCGGACACCGAGGTCACCACCCTGCGCCCGGACGGGGACGGCTGGCGGATCGAGACCCGGCGCGGGAACTTCACCGCCGGGCAGGTCATCCTCTCCGCCGGGGCGCTCGGCACCCAGCGGCTCCTGCACGCGATGAAGGACCGCGGGGTGCTGCCGGCCCTCTCCGGCTCCCTCGGGCAGCTGACCCGGACCAACTCCGAGGCCCTGCTCGGCGCGGCCACCAAGGACGTGCCGGCGCAGCCGTTCTCCCAGGGCATCGCGATCACGTCGTCGTTCCACCCGGACGCCGACACCCACATCGAACCCGTCCGCTACGGGCCGCGCAGCAACGCCATGGGGCTGCTGTCCACCATCCTCGTCGACGGAGGCGGGCGGGTGCCGCGACCGCTGCGGTTCCTGTGGCAGGCGCTACGGCATCCGGTCGTCCTCGGCCACTCCCTGTCGGTACGCCGGTGGAGTGAACGGACCATCATCGCCCTGGTCATGCAGACGGTCGACAACTCGCTGACGGTGCGGCGCACGCGTACCGGACGGCTCACCACCTCACCCGGCCACGGCAGGGCCAACCCGACCTGGATCCCGGTCGGCCACGAGGCGGTCCGCCGGATCGCCGACCGGATCGGCGGATACCCCGGCGGCACCGTCGGCGACATCTTCAACATCCCACTGACCGCACACATCCTCGGCGGCGCCACCATCGGGGACTCGCCGTCCACCGGGGTCGTCGACGCCTACCACCGGGTCTACGGCTATCCCGGGCTGCACGTCATCGACGGTTCGGCGGTCCCGGCGAACCTCGGCGTCAACCCGTCCCTGACGATCACCGCCCTCGCCGAACGGGCCATCGCCCTCTGGCCGAACAAGGGCGAGACCGACGTACGCCCGGCCGTCGGGACCGCCTACCAGCGCCTCGACCCGATCGCACCCCGGTCTCCGGCGGTCCCGGCCCACGCCCCGGCCGCCCTCCGCCTGATCCCGTCCCCCCGCCCCCGGCCCGCCTGAGGCCGACGCCCCCCTTCAGCACCGCCGATTCTCGTAGCATCGACGGGTATGACTCTTTCTCTCACCGGAAAGACCGCGCTCGTCACCGGCGGCTCCCGCGGAATCGGGCGGGCGGTCGTCCAGCGCCTGGCCGCGGACGGTGCCCGGGTCGTGTTCACCTACCACTCGGCGGAGGACGCGGCCCGGTCGCTGAACGCCGAGACCGGCGCCGAGGCGGTCCGCTGCGACCAGGCCGACCTCGGCACCCTCCCGGCGATCTTCGAACCGGTCCGCGACGGCCTGGACATCCTGGTCAACAACGCGGCGGTGGCCTTCGCCAGGCCGATCGCCGAGATCACTCCCGAGGACTTCGACCGGATACTCACAACGAACACGAAGTTTCCGACATTTGCCCTGAAGGCGGCTATCCCGCTGCTCCGCGACGGCGGCCGGATCATCAACATCTCCAGCATCAACACCGCCGTCCCGGCACCCGGCGGCGCCCTCTACAGCGCGAGCAAGGCCGCCCTCGAACAGATCACCAAGATCGCCGCCCGGGAACTCGGCCCCCGCCGCATCACCGTCAACACCGTCTCCCCCGGCGCCACCGACACCGAGATGCTGCGCTCGGTCAACACCCCCGAAGGCCTCGAACAGGCCGCCGCCGTCACCGCCCTCCAGCGCCTCGGCACCCCCGCCGACGTGGCCGCGGTCATCGCCTTCCTGGCCGGCCCCGACTCCGCCTGGATCACCGGCGGGAACCTCCACGCCGGCGGCGGCTTCCTGATCTGACCACGATCAACCCTTCGCGGTACGCCGTCCGCCTCCCACAACCGCAATCCACCCCTCCCGTGGCGTCGGCTGTGGTGGGGGCGGTCCGGCCGTACAAGGAAGGGGTCAGAGAACGAAAGCGTCCGTCCACAGCTGCCGGGAGCGGCCCGACAACGCCTCCATCAGGCCGACCGCCTGGCTGTCGGTGAGGCCGGCGACGAAGTCGACGACCGCGCGGCCCCGGGCCCGGGAGAGGCGGTCGGGGGTGGCGTCGGGGAGTTCGTTCTCGGCGAGTTCGACCAGGTCGCGGAGGCGGCGTGGGAGGCGCTGGGCCTCGTCGGGGTCGGTGATCCAGGCGATCAGGGCTCCGACGAGGGAAGCCAGCAGGCGGGCCTGGCCACGCTGGTGGAGGGCGAGGTCGGGGCGTTCGAGGACGAACCGGTTCTGGACGAACTTGAGGATCTGCACCTCGTGCCATTGGGCGCGGCTGAGCTGGGCGTGGCTGCTGCGGATCGCCGGCTGGCCGACGAGTTCGACGGCGTCGACGAGGCGGCGGGTCCAGTTGGCGGAGAAGGCGGCGACCCGGGCCTCGGCCTCCAGTGAGCCGTCGAAGGGCCGGGCGAGGAGGCCGTCGACGAGTTCGGCGCGGACGAGTTCGACGGCGTCGGCGAACGCCTCGTCGTCGGCGATCCAGTCCTCCTTGCGGCGCAGCTGACGGCGCAACGACTCGATGGCACCGCCGGCCCGGGTGAGGTCGGACTCGCTGCCCCAGCGCTGCCAGGCCATCAACTCGGTGGCGACGAGGCCCTGCTGGAGGACACCGACGCGGTGCACGTCCTCCAGGTCGTGGATGGCGTAGGCGATGTCGTCGGCCGCGTCCATCACGGAGGCCTCGACGGTCTGCTGCCAGTCGGCGACCCGGCCGGCGAACGGGGCCCGGGCGGCGCGGACGTCGGCGATCTCGGTGGAGTAGGCGCCGAACTTGAGGGACCCGCCGTCCGGGTCGTCGGGGACGACAGCGGCGCCGCGCGGGGGCGGGTCCATGTAGCGGGGGTGCGGGTCGGGGTGGTTGAGCCGGGTCCACGGGTATTTCAGGATGGCGGCCCGGACCGCGTTGGTCAGGTTGAGCCCGATGGTGGCCTGGCCGCCGATCTCGGTGCTGGTGACGATCCGGTACGACTGGGCGTTGCCCTCGAAGCCGTCGGGCAGCCCGAGCCGGTGCCGGGCGAGCCGGTCGAGGACCCGTTCGCCGAGGTGCCCGAACGGCGGGTGACCGAGGTCGTGGGCGAGAGCCGCGGCCTCGACGACGTCGGGGTCGCAGCCGCCGAGTTTCTCCGCCAGATCGGGAGCACCAGCCTGGAGGCGCTCGGCGACGGCCCGGCCCACCTGGGCCACCTTGAGGCTGTGGGTGAGCCGGTTGTGCACGAGCAGTCCCGCCCCGCCGGGGCTGATCACCTGGGTGACCCCGGCGAGGCGGGCCAGGAACGGTGAACTGACGATCCGGTCCCGGTCGACGCGGAACGGGCTCTGCGCCAGATCTCCGGGAGCTACCAGACTGTCACCGAAGAGGCGCTGGGCACGTGGATCGTCCATGCCCGCAGAATCTACCGACTCTGCAGAGCGTCCAGCGCGACGGCCATCGCCACCACGAGCCGGCGGTCCAGGTACTGGTCGTAGATGCTGACCTGGTACGTGTCCCGCAGCCCCCACTTGCGCACCACCGAGAAGGCCGGGCGGCCCTGGATGGTGAAGTCGAAGTGGTACGGCAGCCACGACAGGTAGTCGATGAACCGCCGCAGCACCGCGACCCACGGGTTGCGCTCCTGCCCGGCGATCTCACCGTAGCCGGGCTGCTCGACGATCCAGCTGGAACGCAGCAGGGAGGCCGCGAAGTTCTTCCGGAACAGGCCGATGGGCTGCCCGTTCGCGTCGAACACGTCGTACGTGGCCCCGAGGTCGATGACCTGGCGGGCCTTGAAACCGAGCACCGGGTACTGCTTGGTGTCGTCGGTGTAGAGGGTCACCTGCTCCTTGAACGCGAGCCGCTTCTGCTGAGCGAACGCGAGGATGCCGGCTTCGTCTCCGGTCGGGGAGACGGCGTGGACCTCATATTGGTTGACCATGAGGCGGATGCGCTGACGCACGATGAGGTGAGTCTGCTGCTGAAGGGTGTCTTGCGTCACCGCGCGAGTGTGTCATACCGGTCACTTGCTGAGGCAATGCTGAGGGCCACGCTGGCCGTGACGAACCGGGGCGGGTCAGACTGGAGACCATGGCGAAACGAACGCGTACCGTGATGGCTCTGGCGCTGGCCGCCGCGGCGGTGTGGGCCGCACGCGACATTCCCGCACAACTGGGCGCCCGGGCCTCCGGTTCCCGCCGATCCCGGGTCGAATCGTCGCCGCAGTATTCCGGCGGCAAGTTCCGCAACACTGTTCCGGCGACCGAGATCGTCGCGGCGTCCATGCCCCGGCTCGCGGTGGCCGCGGCCACCGGCCGGGAGGCACGGCGGCCGCATCTTCCGGTTCCGCTGATCACGCCGGCTCCGGGCGGCGACGCGCAGGGACTTCACATCACGTGGTACGGGCACTCGTCCGCCCTGATCGAGATCGAGGGCCGCCGGGTCCTGCTCGACCCGGTGTGGAGCGACCGCTGTTCCCCGTCCCGGCTGGCGGGCCCGCGGCGGCTGCACGAGCCGCCGGTGGCGCTGCGCGACCTGCCGCCGATCGACGCCGTGGTGATCTCCCACGACCACTACGACCACCTGGACATGGCGACGATCCAGACGCTGGCCGACCTGCAGGCCGCGAAATTCCTGGTCCCGCTGGGGGTGGGCGCGCACCTGGAGCGCTGGGGCGTGCCGGTCGGCCGGATCGTCGAGCTGGACTGGGACGAGCGGGCCACCGTCGCCGGGGTGGAGTTCGTGGCGACGCCGGCCCGGCACTTCTCCGGTCGTGGCCTGACCCGTGACGAGACACTCTGGGCCAGCTGGGTGATCAAGGGCCCGACGCGGAAGGTGTTCTACTCCGGCGACACCGGCTACTTCCCGGGTTTCGCGGCCATCGGGGCGGAGCACGGCCCGTTCGACGCCACACTGGTGCAGGTGGGCGCCTACGGCGACGGCTGGCCGGACATCCACATGACGCCGGAGGACGGTGTGGCGACCCACGTCGACGTGCGGGGCGGGCTGCTGATCCCGGTGCACTGGGCGACGTTCAACCTGGCGCTGCACGACTGGCCGGAGCCGGCCGACCGGACCTGGCGGGAGGCGAAGGCGCGCGACGTCGCGCTGGCCGTGCCGCGGCCGGGTGAGCGGGTCGACGTCGACAACCCGCCGCCCGTCGACGGCTGGTGGCAGCAGATCAGCTAGCCGCTGTCGCGATCCTGGGTGGTTCACCACCGGAGACGGTGGTGAACCCGCTCAGGATGGCTTCGGGACGCAGATCTGCACCGCCCCGGGCACCACCTCGGCGGTGAACTTCTTCGTCTTGGCGCGGGCGCCGCCGTCCAGCTCGTACTCCAGTTTCGAGGCCAGCGTGACGTCGATCCGGCGGGCCCGGGTGGTCCGGACGAACGGCGAGTGGTCGGAGCGGCTGACCGCCATGGTGCCGAGGGCGCGCGCCCACTGGACGGCGTTCTGCGCGGTGGCGACGCCGACGTCGAGCCAGCCGTCGTCGGGGGCCGCGTCGTCGAAGGCCCGGATGCCGCCGGTGATGGTGCCGACGTTGCCGATCAGAACGCAGCTGGCCTCGCCGTCGAACCAGTCGGTGCCGTCGACCCGGATCGTCGCGTGCGGCGCCTCGCCGTTGACGTGCCGCAGCCCGGTCCAGACATAGGCGAGCTTGCCGAGCCGGTCCTTGAGCGCCCCGTCGGCGTCCTTGATCATCGCGCCGTCGAAGCCGACGCCGGCCATCACCGCGAAGTGCTCACCGGCGAGCCGGCCCAGGTCGAATCGGCGCCGCTCGCCGGTGAAGGCGATGTCGACGGCCCTCTCCAGATCGGTGGGGATGCCCAGGTTGCCGGCGAGCAGATTGCCGGTGCCGGCCGGCATGATCGCGACCGGGGTCTTCGCGCCGCCCTTCTCGCTCGCGAGGACGTCGAGGGTGCGCTGGACCATCCCGTCGCCACCCCAGACGACGAGCAGGTCCACACCCTCGCGGAGGGCCTTGCGGACCTTCTTCGGCGCCTTGCGGCTCTTGGGCACCTCGTACCAGAGCAGCTGCTCGACGTCGCGGCCGGTCAGCAGCCGGCGCAGCTCGTCGAGGCCGCCACCGAGGGTCTTGCGCTGGTGGGCAACGACGGCGATCGTGCGGGGGGTTCGCATGCCGCCGCCGTTACCCGATCCGGGGGCCACCCGAAACCAGCGCTCAGCGGAAGCCGAAACGGCGCCGCTTCTTCCGGCCGAAGATCGTCTGTGCGGTGTCGGCGCCCTGCCGAAGCCAGCGTGAAGCCCGGTTGTTCGGGCCACGGCGGCGTTCCACGACATCACCGAGCTTGCGGGCGCCCGCCACGCCGAGCGGGACGAGGATCGCGGTAAGGATCATTCTGCGAAGGAAATTCCAGATCATGCCGTACGAGTACCCAGTCGGCGTGATCAGTTCACGGTTTCCCGCATGCGTTGTTCGGCGGCCGCGCTGCGGATCACCATGAGGCGCAGCTCCAGCTCGTCGGCGACGATCGAGGCCAGGTGCTGGAGTGCGGTCAGCTGGCGTGCGCCGGCCTCCCGAGGCACGCTGTCGATCACGTTGACGGTGCCGAGGCGGTAACCGTCGTGGGTGCGGATCGGCGCGGCGGCGTAGAACCGCAGGCCAAGCTCGCCCCGGACCAGGGGGTGCTCCAGGGTGCGCGGGTCCACGGCGGCGTTGTTGATCACATAGACGTCGTCCTGGGCGATCACCGAAGCGCACAGGCCGGGCTCCTTGCCGACCTCACGGACGCCGGTCAGGCCCTGGCAGGCGGCCAGCCACACCCGGTCCTGCTCGACCAGGGAGACGGTGGCGATCGGCGTGCCGAAGAGGGCGCCGGCCACGAAGGCGATCCGGTCGTACGCGTCCTCCACCGGCTGGTCGACCAGACGGTAACGGCGCACCGCGGCGAGCCGGGCCTGCTCCCGGGGGTCCACGTTGTCCAGGTATTCGTAGGCGTTCGACGACTCTGTCATGGACGGCAGCCTATTCCCGGAACCGCCGCCGGAGTCGCACAGATCGTCAGTCGTTCTCCGCGGGATGAGCACGGACCCGGACCTCGGTGATGGCCCGGCCCGTCACCTGGGTCACCTCGGCGGTGAACTCGGGCAGGGTCACCACCTCCCCCGGCTCGGTGGGGATGTGCCCCAGCTTGGCCAGCACCATCCCGGCGACCGTGGTGTAGTCGCCCTCATCCTGATGGTGCCCGTGGAAGCCGACGTCCGGCAGGTCGTGGATGGGGAACGAGCCGGGCATGAGCAGGGCGCCGTCGGGTTCGCGCACGGTGGCCGCCACGTCCCGGTCGGTCTCGTCGTAGATCTCGCCGACGATCTCCTCGACCAGATCCTCGATGGTGACGATGCCTTCGATGGCGCCACGCTCGTCGACGACCAGGGCCAGGGGCTGGCGTTCGGCGCGCAACTGTTTGAGCGCGTCGGTGACCCGCAGTGTCTCCGGCAGGAACAGCGGTGGCCGGGCCAGGTCGTCGACCGGGCCCTCCGCACCGACCAGGTCACGCAGGTGGACCACGCCGATCACGTCGTCCAGCCCGGCCGGGCCGATCACCGGCGCCCGGGAGTGCCCGCCGTCGATCAGCGCACGCAGCGCCTCGGCCGCCGATCGGCCGCTGGGCAGCGAGAGCACGTCGCGGCGGGGCACCAGGATCTCCCGCAGGATCCGGTCGGCGATCCCGAATGCGCCGGAGATGATGGTCCGTTGCTCGGCGGAGAACTCCTGCTGGGCGGCGACCAGGTCGCGGATCTCCTCGGTGGTGACCTCCTCGCGCTGGGCGTGCGGGTCGACACCGGCCAGCCGGACCACCCCGTCGGTGGATTTCCCGAGCAGCCAGACGGCCGGGCGGGAGATGTTCGACAGCACGTCGAGCGGCCGGGCCACGAGCATCGCCCAGCCCTCGGCCCGCTGCATGGCGATCCGTTTCGGCGCCAGCTCGCCGAGGACCAGGGTCACGAAGGTCAGCACCAGAGTGGTCAGGAAGGTGGCGACGCCGTCCGCCGCGAAACCGAGGAAACCGAGATGTGCGGCCACCGGATCCTTGAAGGTCGTGGTGGCCACCGCCGAGGCGAGCAGCCCGCCGAGGGTGATGCCGATCTGGATGGTGGCCAGGAACCGGTTGGAGTCGCGGGTCAGGCGGGCCAGTACCCGGCCGGACCGGGACTCCCGTTCCAGGCGCTGCACCTGACCCTCGCGGAGCGAGATGAGGGCCATCTCGCTGCCGGTGAACACGGCGTTGAACAGGATCAGGAGGAATACCAGAAGGACCGGAACGCCCAGGCCATCCATCACTTCGCCCTTCGGGACAAATCACACATTCCCGAACAACTTAGCGACCGATGCGGGTCAGAACCTGGAGAACGACCGCAGCGGCATCCGGGGACCGAACTTCGGGGCGCTGATCCCGCCCAGTGCCAGCAGATCGCAGACCCGGCCACGGTGCCCGCGGAACGGCTCCAGCAGCTCCAGCATCCGCTCGTCGGTGCCCCGCGCCTCACCGGCCAGCGCATACGCCACCGTGTTGGGGATGTGGAAATCACCCACACTGACCGCGTCCGCATCGCCGTGCGACAGGCGCACCGTCTCGGCAGCGGTCCATGGGCCGATCCCCGGCAGCGCCGTCATCCGCGCCGTCGCCTCGGCCGCGTCGGCGCACTCCTCCAGCCGGGCGGCGACCTGAGCGGCACGCAGCAGGGCCTGGGTGCGGCGCTGCTCCACACCGAACGGATGGAACACCCAGTACGGGGTGGCCGCCACGGCCGCCGGATCCGGGGGCAGCACCAGATCGGCCGGGCCGGGCGCGGGCTCACCGAAGTGCCGGCAGACCGCCCGGTACGACCGGTGTGCCTCCTTGCCGGTCACCTTCTGCTCCAGGATCGCGCGCAGCAGACGTGGGAAGACCCGGCCGGTGGCGGGTAGCCGTACCCCCGAGAAGGTTCTGGCCAGGCGCTCGATCAGCGGATGCCGCGCCGCGAGGGCCGGGAGGCCGCTCACATCGTCGCGGAGACCGGCGATCGCGTCCGCGCGGTCGGCGGCCCAGGTCGCGCCGGGCCCGTGGGCGGTCGCCACGAGCTCCCCGGCGGAGCGGGCAAGATGAAGAGTGGCCGGACCCTGCGGCGTACGCATGGCCAGCCAGAACCCGTCCTCGCGAACGACGCCGCACGGATCGTGTTTCGGCACCAGCAGAGGCCGCACCGAGGGGCCGAAGGCATACCGCTCCGGAGGGCTCAGCCGGCGGGTCACGGTCACCGCGCAACTATGCCATCTCGCACCGCCCGAGGGCGGGCACGCCGATGGCCCTGACCGTGCTCCGGGGTCAGGGCCATCGGGCCGTGACCGGACACCCGAGAAAGGTCCGGTCACACTGTGCGGAACCGCCGCCGACCGTCCGGCAGGGGGAAGGACGGCCGCCGGGGCTGATGGGGGGCCCGGTCCGGGTTCGGCAGAACCCGGACCGGTTCAGCTCCGGCGGAACGACGCCGGTTCCGCGGTAAGTGGTCGTGCCGGTCAGCGGACCCGGACGCGGATCGAGTCGAAGGCCGGCGTCTGGTTGGCGCGCTCCATCATCGGGATACGGTGCGAACCGTCACCGGCCCACGAGGAGCACTGGAACTCGCCCGCCTGGGGCAGGCCCGGCACCTGGATGGCGACGGTGTCCGGCTGAGCGCCACCGCGGCTGTCCTCGGTCGCGACGAAGAACGCCGGGACCGGGTCCGGAGCGGGAGCGGCGTTGCGGTTGTCCAGGATCCGGCACGCGGTGTGGAAGTGACCGCGGACCAGGCCGCCCTGGAGCACGCTGGACTCCACGTAGTAACCGCCCTGGCCGGCCGCGAGGAAGCGGTCCCGGATCAGGTTGCGGGTGCTCACCTGGATGGTGAACGGGGTGTTCCGGTTCACCTGGCGGGGCGCGTTCGTGATCAGCAGGGTCGGGTTGTTCGCGGCCGCACCGACCTCACCGAACTCGGTCGAGACGCACCGGTTGCCCTTCTGGAAACCGTCGTGGTCCTCGAGCTGGCTGGTGTCGCAGCTGTTGGTGAGGACACCGAGGCCGGCGCCGGGGGGCGGCGTGGTGGCGGCCGGCGGGTTCTGGTTCCCGCCGTTGTTGTTACCACCGTTGTTGTTGCCCTGGTTGCCACCGTTGTTGTTGCCGCCGTTGTTGGCGGGCGCGGTGGTGGCGGCCGGGCTGGGAGCGGCGCTGGCACTGGCGTTGCCGCCGTTGTTGTTACCGCCGTTGTTGTTACCGCCGTTGTTGTTGCCCTGGTTGCCACCGTTGTTGTTGTTGCCGCCGTTGTTGTTGCCACGGCCACGGCGGGCCAGGGTGTTCGCGTCGGCGTTGGCCACGTTGTTCATGACCCACTCACGGCAGCGAGCCTGGACCTGGGCGGTCGTCGCCACGTCGCCGGCACCGTCGTCCGCGTGCTGCGTGACCCGGCCGTTGTTCGTGGTGTACGTGCCCTTCCGGGTCTGGGTGGACAGGCGTGACCGGGCCGGGGCCTGCAGGTTCTCACAGGCGGCGAGGGCCTGGTCAGTGACCTTGTCCTCAGTGCTCGCGCTGGAGATCTGCGTGACGGTCACGACGCCACCGAACGCGGCCAGGGCGGCAGCGGCGACGACGACTACGCGGCGCCGACCGCTGAACCACGCCGGGGAATTGGCGCGCCGGTACTTGGACCTTCGCATGGGTGACACCTTTCTCTGTCGCCGTGGGTGGGCGATGTTTGACCTACCGCGCGCGGAAGATGCGCATGGTGGTGACGACCCCGACCACCAGCGCGGCAGCGAGGACCAACAGGATCACGGTGTTGCTGAGGCCGGGCACGTTCTCGCCCTCGGTTGCGGCAACCAGCATCTGGTTGTCGATGGGCACGGGGCCCTGACCAGCGGCCGCCGCCGGCGCCGGCGCTGTGGGCAGCGCCGCGTAGTCGACGATCTTGCTGCTCTCCAGCAGCGTCATGTGCGTCAGCACAAACTGGTTGGTCTGCTGCGCGAGCTTGCGGACCGAGTCGTTGCGGGTGGTGCCCCGGATGGTGGCGATGGCCGGGAAGATGCCGCCGTGGGCGGCACGGAGCCGATCGATGAAGATCTGGTCGAACTGCTCCGGGGTCGCGGCGTTCTCCATCTCGTTCAGCCAGGCCTGCTGGTTGCCGTTCGGCTGGTTCGGCAGCATGATGCCGAGCTTCGCGGCGACCGCACGGTCCAGGGCGTCGAGCGAGACGTGCTGCAGGGCGATGTCCGCCCCGATCTTCTTGACGACCGGGTTCTTCGATTTGACCGCCGCCATGTTCCCGGCGGGGATCTCCCAGAGGCCGGCCAGGCGAACCTTGACCACGAAGTCACGGTCGGCGGCACTGACGACGCCGGCGCCGCTGTCGGTGAGGCCGGTGTTCGGCGGCACGGGCACCACCGGGGTATCGGCGGCGTGGGCCGTCCCGGCCGGCGTCACCATGAACGCCAGGGACAGAGCCAGCGTGGCGACCAGCCATCGGGGAATACGGCGGGTCCTCATCTCGTCCTCCTACCTTTCCGCTGCCAGTGCCGGGTCAGTAGCTGTAGTCGCCGCCGGCGTCACCCGAGGTGTCGTCGGCGGGGGGAGCGACCGGCTTGGAGACCGCGGGGAGGCAGGTCAGGTTCTTGGTGCCGTTCGGCTGGATGACGAACCAGGTGCCGCTGACGTTCTGGCCCTTCCACTGACCCGGCTTCTTGTCGCCGATGTAGCGGTAGAGCGGCCAGCCCTTGAGGGTCAGCTGCTTGGTGCCGTCCTCGCGGGTGACGGTGCCGACGAGGGACTCGTCCACGCCGGTCAGCTTCGGCTCGCCGTCGTTGGTGAGCGCCGCGGGCCAGATCTTGGCGCAGTCGTCGTTGCAGTTCGACTTGGCCGGGCTGTCCTCGTCCTTGTCGAAGCGGTAGAGGACGAAGCCGTTCTGGTCCTGAACCGTCGTGCCCATCCGGGCGACCTTGGTGGCCTTGAGCTCGGTGGTGGTCAGCTCCTCGCTGATCTCCGGGGTGTTCGCGTCACCCGGCGCGGCCTCGGCCGTCGCCTCGGCGCTCGGGTCCGTCTCGGGCTCTGCTCCGGCGGTCGCACCCGGCGTCGCCACCACATCGTTGGACGCCGGCTCAGCGGCGTTGCCGTAGTCGGCGGGTTCGAATCCGGCCGGGGCGCAGCCTGTCAGTGCGAACGCCGCAACCAACGACGCGCCGAGAACCTTCAACTTCCGCTTCTCCGGTGCCACGGGGCCCTCCAGCTGATACATGGCTCTGGCATTTCCGGGCAGTAGTACGGAGACAGGTTCAAGACGGTTGAACATTCGGGTCGATCAAATCAATGATTTTTCGGTTGAACCTTCCGGCCGTCCGGCACGTAAAAGAAGAACCCCGGCATGAAAAATGGCCCGGTCGCTGAGCGACCGGGCCATTTCCGTGTTCGTACGGTTACGGAACGCGAACCAGGGTGTCCCCCGCGCCGCTGTCCGTGATCTCCTGCACCTGCACGTGGGCGATGTCGTCGACCGGGGTGGACGTGACGGCCTGGAGCATCAGCGGCTCCTTGTTGGCAGCCGTACCCCAGCCCTTCTCCCCGACCGTCCAGGCGGCGACCTTCTCCGAGGTGCCGTCCCGGCGGACCAGGAACAGGGCGCACTCCTTCGGCCCGGTGACACCGGCGACCGCGAAGGAGACCTGGGTGCCCCAGTCCTTCTTCAGCAGGCCGACCACGGCGCTGACACCCGTCCGGGTGTTGCTGCCGGTGTAGTTCTCACCGGGCAGCTTGGTGCCACCGATGTTGACCCCGCCCACGGGCAGCGGGTCCAGCTGGTTGCCCGCCTCGGCCGGGGTGGCGGGCGTGCCCGAGCCACCGTCCGGAGCGAGCCACTGGCCGCCGGCGAAGAGCGCACCGATGGACAGCATCGCGAAGACCACCACGGCGGCGGCCAGCGAGTAGAGACGACGGCTGTTGGCCCGCTGCCGCTCGACGCCGACCTCGCGCAGCATCTTGTTCAGCACGGCGCCGTCACGCTCGGCCCGCTCGGCGGCCTCGAAGGCCTCGCCGTCGACGGTCGCCAGGACGTCGGCCACCTCGACGAACGACTCGAGCTCGTACGCACACTGCGCGCAGTCGATCAGGTGGTCCTCGAAGCTGGCGGCGTCACGATCGTCCAGGATGCCGAGGGCGTAGGACGCGACGTCGTAGTGCTGGTCCTGCGTCATTCCGTCACCCCCCGCTGCTGGAGCGCCGTACGCAGAGCACGCAGCGCGTAGTAGACCCGCGACTTCGCCGTGCCGAGAGGCAGGTTCAGTGCCTCGGCCGCCTCCGGCACCGTGCGTCCGCGGAAGTAGGTCTCGATGAGAATCTCCCGATGCGAATGGCTGAGCTGCCGGAGCGCGTCCGACACCGTCATCGACTGCAGAACCTTGTCGGTCTCGTCGGACGTGGTCGGGAAGCTCTCCAGCTCCCGATCATACGTCTCGGCGGGACGGGCGTTGGCGCTGCGATGCTCGTCGATGGCGATACGCCGGGCGACCGTCACCAGCCACGGGCGCAGCGACTGCTGCCCCTGTGCGCCGAGCCGGTGCGCGTTGCGCCAGGCACGGAGCAGCGTCTCCTGCACGATGTCCTCCGCGCGCTGCCGGTCACCACCGGTCAGCCGCAGGACGAACATCAGCAGAGGACCGGCGTGCTCCTCGTACAGCAACCGGACGAGCGTGTCCTCGTGTCCGGGCGTGCTGCTGGGAGCGGCCTCGTGCCGCGGCGACTGCCGCGGGATCACCGTGCCCTCGTCGCGGTTGTTGCCGCCGTCGAGAGCCTGCCACCTACCACCGGAGTGTTGCCGTGCCATCACACGCACCCTCTCCGGCGCGAGCCGATCCTCGGCCACCGCATGCATCGATACCTCCGCCCGGACCTTTCCCCGTCGCCCGATATACGGCCGGGAGGCCCGGCCGGGATCAAAGCCGGGGCGAGAATTTCCGGGACACTTGGTCTCAACGGTCCTCCGCTGCGTTCGAGAGGGAGGGCGTGCCCACGCCGCCGATCACCCTCCGTATTGATCAACGCCGATTGGGACGCCAGGTAAGGGCGAATGATACTCAGTGACATTCGACCCTGGACATGTCCCCGAGAATAATTCTCGCCGTCCGTAGAGAGCGCGATCTCGCAGCGTGAACTTACGATTCCGTTCCGTTGTCATGCGTGCGTAATCTGTGGTGAATGAGCGCTCCGGCGAGCCGAACGGGTGATGCTCGAATGCCGGTCGGACCCTTTCGGGCGACACCCGTAGGGGAGCGCTCCCATTCCCGATTCCGCAGTTCCCGGCCCTGCGCCGGCGACCACTCCGCGACCACCGCGAGCGGGTCGGCACAACGTCGCGGCCGAACCGCCGACAGCGTTCCGGGATGCGGATCGACTTCTCACCCAGCGGGACGGAGCGAACTTTTCTGAGATCGCCCCGGTCCACTGGACGGGAAGGATGTGTGCACGAGCACAGAGAGTGCGGTCCTCAGCGGGTGTGACTGGTCGCCAACGCCAACGCACGGTGCAGGACCCGGGCGTCGCCGAGCATCCCCCGCAGGCGCCGCTCCAGGCCCGCGATCGGCACCAGGTTCTGCGGGGCACGGGGGTCCTTGTACGCCGACGAGGCGAACCGCGGCAGCGTCGCCACCGACACCTCGGCCAGCTCGATCGCCTGCTCCGCGGTCAGCTCCGGCGAGCACTCCACCCGCACGATGCCCGACCACGGCGCGCCCGACGAACCGGGCAACCTCAGATACCACGACCAGCCGCCCCACACCGACCCCAGATGGAACACCGGGGTCCGCTGGCTCGGGCGCAGCCGGGGCACGATCGCCTCCTGCGCGGCCGGCAGGTAGTGCTTCTGCTGCGTCTTCACGTAGCCGATCGTCCGGGGCAGCTGCCGTCGGTTGCGCAACGGTCCGTCCACCACGAGCAGATCGGCCCCGTCCGAGCCGCCGTCCCGGGCGGCCGCCGAGATCTCGATCTCCAGCGCCGTCAGCGGGCCCTGGACGGCCGCCGGCAGCTTGCTCGCCTCCCCGTTGCCGCCGACCCGGTGCACCTCGTAGCGCACCGAACCGGCCTGCACGTCGGTCGCCGACGGACTGGCCGTGAAGAGGCCACGACTCACCCGTGCGCCGACCAGCTCGGCGGCGCCCCGGGCCAGGTCGCACCGGACCACCCCGGCCGCGTACGACGCGGCCAGCCCGGCATAGGAGGTGCCGTCGTCCTCGGCCGTCCACAGCCCGGCGTCGTTCCGCCGCACCCCGTCGACCAGGAACACCACTTCCGGGACCGTCGCCGACCGGGACACGTCGATCGGCGCCCACTCGGCGGCCGGCACCTCGACGTCGACGTCGACCTGGGCGCTGCTGGACGAGCCCGGCCCGTCCCCACCGTTGTCGCCCTCGAAGGAGGAGCCGTAGGACGGGTCCCACGCGTCGACGAACATCCTGGTCACAGGCCGACCCTCTCCACGTGGGCGGTACGTGCGTCCTTGTGCACCTCGAACCGGACCGGCACCCGCTCGGCGAGCGCGTGCACGTGGGTGACCAGCCCGACCATCCGGTCGCCACGGGCCGCCAGGTTCTCCAGGGTCGCCGCGACCACGTCGAGGGTGGCCGCGTCCAGGGTGCCGAAGCCCTCGTCCAGCACGATCGACTCCAGGCTGGCCGCGGTGGTGCTCATCCCGGCCAGCTGCTCGGAGAGGGCCAGCGCCAGCGCCAGCGAGGCCTGGAACGTCTCGCCGCCGGAGAGCGTCCGCACGCCACGCCGCAGCCCCGCGTCGTGGTGGTCCACGACGGAGAACTCGCCCTTCTCGTGCATCAACTCGTACTGCCCGCCGGTCAGCTCCCGCAGGATCCGGGACGCCCCGTCGACCAGCAGGTCCAGCGCCTCCTCCAGCAGCCAGCGCTCGAAGTTGTTGGCCCGCAGGTGCCCGGCCAGGGATTTGGCCACCCGGCTCTCCCGCAGCAACGCGTCCCGCTGCTCCAGCGCGGCACGGGCCTGCTCCCGGCGCTCGGTCAGCCGCTGCCAGGCCGCACCGGCCCGCTCGGCGGTCACCGCCGCGGCCCGGATCAGCCCGGCCTCGTCCGGGGACGCCGGGCCGGGCACACCGGCCGCGATGAACAGGTCGACGATGTCGGCCCGGGCCCGCACCGTCTCCTGGTGCGCGGCGGCCACCCGGCTCTCCGCCTCGTCCCGCGCCGCCCGGCGCCGGCCGTGCTCCCCGGCGGCCCAGCCGACCAGCGCGTGCCAGGCGCCGGCCAGGTCGTCCCGGTCGGCCGGCGGCGGGCCGAACCGGGCCAGTCCGTCCCGGACCGAGTCGAAGGTGCGCCAGGCGGTCCGCTGCCGCTCCTCAGCCGACCGGACCACCGACTGTGCGGTGCGCAGCGCCTCCCGGGCCCCGCGCACCGCCGTGCCGGCGCCCTCCAACCGGCGCTGGAGCGCGCCCAGCTCGGTCAGCCGCTGCTGCAGCGACTCGACCCCGGGCAGCGCTTCGACGGCCTTGCGGACCTCGGCGAGCCGGGTCAGGTGATGCTCGTACTGCCCGCGCTTGCGCTCCAGGTCGAACGCCGCGTTGCGGGCGATCGCGTCCCGCTCGCGCCAGCGGGCCTGGGCCGACTCGGCCTCCTCGCTGGCCACCTTGCCGGCCTGCTCGGCCAGCCGGACCGCGGACTCCTGCGGCACCTGCGGCACCACGCCCACCGTCTGCTCGCAGACCGGGCAGGCGTCCCCGGCGTTCAGGTGACCGCGCAGCGCCGCCGCCCGGTCCCGCTGCTGGGCGTCCCGGTAGTCCTGGCGGGCCTGCTCCAGCAGCTGCTGGGCGCCGAGGTGCTGGGCGTGGGCCAGCTCGGCAGCGGCCTGGGTGTCCCGATACTCGACGTCGGCCACCGACACCTTGCCGGCGAACCACTCCTCCTGCTCGATCAGGCGGCCCAGCTCGGTGTGCCGGTCCAGCGCCACCCGGAGCTGCCCGGGATCGCCCGCCGCGGTCAGCTCACCGCGGACCTTCTCCTCGGCCTCCTCGGCCGCGTGCACCTCGGCGGCGGCCCGGTCGGCGGACTCCCGCGCCGCGGCGACCGCGCCGGCCGCCTCCTCCAGACCGGCGGGGGTACGCACCGAGCCGAGCGCCGCGAGCTCGGCATCCAGCGCGTCCCGTGCATCGGACGCGGCCACCTCGGCCTCCCGGGCGGTGCGCAGTCCCGGCACGGCGGCCTCCACCGCGACGGTCAGCGCCCGCATCCGCTCCAGCTCGGCGGCGGCCTGCCCGACGGCCTCGTCGGTGGCGTCCTCCAGGGCACCGAGCTGCTGCTCGACCACGGTCAGCTTGGCCTCCGCCCCCTTGCCCCGCTCCGCCGCCTTGACCTGCACCTCCTCGTAGACGTGCAGGCCCAGCAGGTTGACCAGGATCTGCTGCCGGGTCGCCGGTTTCGCGTGCAGGAAGTCGGCGAACTGGCCCTGCGGCAGCACCACACAGCTGGTGAACTGCTCGTAGGGCAGGCCCACCGCGTCCAGCACGGCGGCGTCCATCTCGGCCGGGGTGCCGGCCAGCACCTCACCCAGGTCCGCCAGGTCCATCCCGGTGTCGAGCTTGGTGACGTCGAAGCCGGGCGGCATCAGCTGCAGCCCGGCTCCCGCCGTCTTCACGTTGCCCCGGCCGTCCCGGCGGACCACCCGGGTCGCCACGAACCGGTCGCCGGCCGACTCGAAGACCAGGCGCACCCGGGCCTCGGCCGACGACGGCGCGAGGGCGTTGCCGATCCCCCGCGCGCCACCCCACCGGGGGACGGTGCCGTAGAGGGCGAAACAGATCGCGTCCAGCACGGTGGACTTGCCCGAGCCGGTCGGGCCGACCAGGGCGAAGTAGTCGGCGTCGGTGAAGTCCACGGTCGTCTGGTCCCGGAAGACCGTGAACCCGGCCATGTCGAGCCTCAGTGGCCTCATTTGTTGCTGCTCACCTCGTCGTACAGCGCGTCGAAGAGCTCGCGGACGCCCTCCTCGGCGTTACCGCGACTGTCCAGGTAGTCGCCGAAGAGCTCGCGCGGGGACCGGCCGGCCCGCTCGGCGCTGCGGGCGCCGTCACGGCTCGGCAGCATGTCCGGGTCGATGCGCACCTCCAGAGCGTTCGGCAGGAGCTCCTGCACGTCCTCGCGGAGGCCGGGCCGGGGCGCTTCCCGCACCAGGACACGCAACCAGGCGTCCGGAAGGTTCACCGTGGCGAGCTGCTCCAGCGTGCCGCGCACGGTCCGCAGGGTGAGCGCCGAGGTCACCGGCACATCGCGGACATGAGCCGCCTTGTCGGTGGAGACGTCGACGATCGCGACCGAGCAGACGTTCTCCTCCTCGCCGAAGTCGACGGCGAGCGGACTGCCGCAGTACCTCGTCGGGCACGGGGAGATCACCGTCTGGTTCCGGTGCAGGTGGCCCAGGGCGACGTAGTGCGCGTTCGCCGGGAACACGGTGGCCGGCACGGCATACCCCATGATCGTGTGCGCCTCGCGCTCGCCGCCGCCGGTACTGGCGCCGACGATCGTCAGGTGAGCGGTGAGCAGGTTGACCGCTCCGGGCTCCGAGAACGGCTCACTGAGCTTGGCGATCAGGCGGGCGACCAGGTCGGCGTAGGTCTGATTGGCCTCGGCGGCGGTGAGCTCGTACATCTCGGCGGCCCGGATCGCATACCGCTGGGAGAGGAACGGCAGCGCGACGAGCCGCCACCGCTCACCGCCCTCGGTCGTCCCCTCGATCAGAAGATCATTCAGATCACCCTTGGGGTACGACCCCCGCAGCTCGATCCCGGCGGCGTCGGCCCACGGGCGCAACGCGTCGAGAGCGGCCCCGTTGTCGTGGTTGCCGCCGATCGCCACCACCCGGGCGCCGGTCTTGCGCAACGCGGACAGGGCGCGGGTCACCAGCCGGGTCGCCTCGGCGGTCGGCGCGGCGGTGTCGTAGAGATCACCGGCCACGATCACCAGATCGGGGCGCTCGGCCCGGGCGATCTCGACGACCTGGGCGAGAACCTTGATGTGCTCCTCATTGCGGTTCTTGCCCTTGAGAACCTTGCCGACGTGCCAGTCGGAGGTGTGCAGGATGCGCATCGCTGAACCCTAGTCCGCTCGCTAGAAGGGAATGTCGTCGTCGCCCCCTGGTCGCCCGCCTATCACCGCGAAGGGGTCGGCGCCCTGGACGATCGACCGGAGCGTCTCGGCCGGCGGCGGCCCGGACTCCGACTTGCGGGTGGCCCACGCCGGGAACGGGAACTCGACACAGAGCGGGACCGGGATGTCCGGCTGGTTCACGAACATCGTGCCCGGCCGGGCCAGCAGGGCACGCTGGCGCATGGCCGGGGGCAGGAACCCGTACTCCGGCCTCGACGCCTCGGCCGGGTCGAGACGGCCGACCACGCGGATCGCCGAGTTCGTCACGATCCGCCGCTCGACCTCGCTCGCGGTCTGCTGGGCGCCGATCAGGATCACCCCGAGCGAACGGCCACGCTCGGCGATGTCGAGCAGCACCTCCTTGATCGGGGAGGAGCCCTCGCGGGGGGCATACTTGTTCAGCTCGTCGAGGACCACGAACAACAGCGGGCGGCCGGTGCCCGACTTCTCCTTCTCCTCGAACTCGGTCTTCAGCGTCACACCGACCACGAACCGCTGCGCCCGGTCCGGCAGGTTGTGCAGGTCGACCACGGTCACCTGGGCGCTGTCGGCCGTCTTGATCCGGTGCGGGCGGCGCTGCGCCAGGTCACCGCGGATCAGCCGGGACAGGTCGCGCTTGCTGCCGATCAGCCGCCGGGCGAACGCGTTGACCGTGCCCATGTTGACCGCGCTGCCCGCCCAGGTGGACCGGGTCTCGTCGTCGGTGAGCTGCTCGACGACGTGGTCCACCAGGTCCTGGTACGAGCTGATCCGCTTGCCGTCGATGCTGATGCCGCCCTCGGCGGGCACCGCATACCGGTTGAGGTGGGCGGTCACCGAGTGGACGACCATCGTGTACTGCTGGCGCTCGTCGTCGGCGTCGGCGAACACGTAGGGCAGCAGTTTCTGCTCGCAGAACTCGGCGAGCGTCCAGTAGAACGCGTCGACCCCGGTCAGCCGGCTGGCCACGTCGGGCGCGCCGGACGAGTCACCGGCCCGGGGTGGCGCGTAGACCCGCACGTCCGGGAAGGGTGCCGCCGGCAGGCCCAGCAACGCATACGCCTCGCGGGTCCGGTCGTCCAGCTTGGTGTTGGGGTGATCGAGGAAGAGCAGGTCCTCGCCCTTGACGTTGAAGATCAGCGCGCGGGCGTTGGTGCCGTCGGCGCCCAGCTGACCGGACCGGAACACCGAGTAGAGCAGGAACGTGGCGAAACTGGTCTTGGTCGCCACCCCGGAGATGCCGGAGATCGACACGTGCGCCCCCCGGGTGCCGTCGAGGAAGTCGGCGTTGAGGAAGACCGGGACCCCGTCACGGCCGGTGCCCATCGGGACCCGCCGCTCCATCCGGTCGAAGTGCAGCGCCGCGTCACGGGCCTCGCCCGACGCCCGGTGCACGACCGCACCCGGCGCCGGCGGCACGTAGAGCTCCGGATCGACACGGGTGGTGGTGATCTCGGCCGCCTCCTGCACCATCGCGGGCAGCGTGCCGTCGGCGATGGCGAACACGTCCGAGTCGAACTGGGCGCCCTCGTGCCGCGCGCGCACCTGGGTGACCACGCCGGCGATCGTCACCGGCTCGCGGTCCGGCAGATCGCGCCTGGTCACCACGACGTCGTCGAGCTGGAGGTAGCTGCCCGGGGTCACGGCCGTCCAGAACTGCAGCGGTGTCGCGTCCGCTGTACCGAGCACCCGGCCGACGGGGGAAGTTTCGTCAGACACGGGGATCATGGTGCCTCAGACGTACGACAAAATGCCCGCGCCCTTCGTTGTCCACAACTTCTGGTGTCCATCCACAGAGTTATGCACAAGATCTTGCCCTGATTGCGGAGGCGCGCCCTGATGTGCACCGATCGCCCCGCTCAGCTCCGGGCGTACCGCAGGAAAAGCATGTCCTGATGGGTCAGGGAGTGCCGCAGCGACATCCGTCGCGGTGACCCGGGCGGGCCGTGCGCGATGCGGCCGACCTGGCCGCCGGCCAGCAGCGGGGCGACCGTGAGGCACAACTCGTCGACGAGATCGGCGGCGATCAGCGCGCCGAACAACCCCGGACCGCCCTCGCAGAGCACCTGGGTCGCGCCGCGCCCGTGCAGCAGCCGCACCCCGGCGGCCAGATCGACCTCGTCGTCACCGACCGCGATCACCTCGGCGACGTCACGGACCGGAGCGGACGCGGGCGCACCACGATGGGTCAGCACGATCGGCCGGATCGGCGCGTCCGAGAAGATCAGCTGCTCCGGATCGAGGTCGAGCGAGCCCGAGACGATCACCATGAGCGGGAACTCGGGCAGCCCGGCGGAGACCCGCCAGGCCCGGCCGGCCCCGGTCAGGCGCAGCGCGTCGTACCGCTCGGCCCGGACCGTGCCGGCCGCGACGACCAGGCCGTCGCACACCGTACGCAGATGGTCGAAGATCTCCTTGTCGCCGGGACCCTGAAGGCCGGCCGAGAGACCGTCAACCGCGACCGCCCCGTCGGCGCTGGCGATGAAATTCGCCCGCAGGACGGGATGATCGGCGCGAGGGTAACGGGCGAGCAGCTCGTCCCGGGAGAAGATCACGGGCCCGGCGGGCCGGTGACCGGCGGTGTCGGCTCGGGCTTGCGGTGCTGGCAGTCGCACCAGGACGCCCCGCGGCAGTCCTCGTGCCGGCGCTCCCGGCAATCCTTGCAGATCATTCCCCGACCCTATCGCTCCCACGTTCCCGAATGCTGGGAAAGTGATCCACTCTCCGGGAGGACGGCATTGTCCGACACCCGACCGGTGAACCGCCCGGACCGGCACGGACTTCTACGGTGAGTTGTGATTCCGGGCATAACGCGACAGCTTGACGGCTGGGACACGGCCGTGCAACGGGTCCGAAACGCCAGGTGGGCAGGGTGTTCAACAGGGACGGCGCCACCGGCCGTCGCGACGGGAGGAGTTACATGTTGCTGCGGGTTCGAGTCACCCTGCCGGACCGTCCCGGCGCGCTGGGGCAGGTCGCGCGCACTCTCGGGGTGGCCGGCGCCGACATCGTCCAGGTCGTGGTGCTGGAGCGGCTCGGCGGCCGCGCGGTCGACGACTTCACCGTCGTGTGGCCCGGCGCGACCCGGGTCGAGCGCCTCCTCGCCGGCCTGGCCGCCATCCCGGGCGTGCAGGTCGACGGCGTGTGGAAGGCGATAGGAGCACCGGTCAACGGCGGCCACGACGCCGAGCTGCTCGCCCAGGTCGCGGCGAACCCGGTGGACGGCCTGGCCACGCTGGTCGACGCCGTTCCGGGACTGCTCGCCGCCGACTGGGCCGCGGCCGCCATGGTCCCGGCCGACTGGGCCGCGCGCAACGGCTCCGGCGGCGGCAGCGGGCCCGGCGTGGTCTACGCGAGCTGGCGTGCCCCGTCCCCGCTGCACCTGCCCGAGGTGACCCCGCTGCGGGCCCGCCCGATGACCGAGCCGGGTGGCGCGCGATTCGCGGTGGCCCCGTTCGGCCGTGCCGGGCTGGTGCTCGTCGTCGCCCGTACCGACGAGGACGACCTGCCCGCCGCCGCCTTCCACGTCACCGAGGTGGACCGGGTCGCCCAGCTGGTCAGGGCCGCCGCCGTCATCCTCGGCGACCGGCTGGACTCCGTGGGAGCCGCTGCCGCCGCCAACCGGGTGTGACCGTCCTAACCCCGGTTTTCGCAGCTCAGGCAATACCCACGCAACAACGGGGGTGCACTCTGGAAGTAGGAGGAAGGAGTGCCCCACATGGCGTTGTGGCGAGTCAGGGCGACGGTCGACGACCGGCCCGGTTACCTCTCGGTGCTGACCGCGAGCCTGGCCCTGCGGTCGGTGAACATCCTGGCGGTCCAGGTGCACACCACCGAGGACGGCGCGGTCGACGACTTCCTGGTGGACGCTCCGGACCATCTGACCGAGGCTGATCTGCTGGCCGCGGTGGCCAAGGGCCGCGGGCGCGAGGCGTTCGTGGCCCGGGCCGAGGCCCAGGGGCTGGCCGATCAGCCGACCCGGTCGCTGGCGCTGGCCGGGCGGCTGGTGCACGAGCCGGAGTCGCTCGGTGAGTCGCTGGTGGCGCTCCTCGACGCGACCGAGGTGCGCTGGCGCCCTCAGGGCGGTGACGCGCCCGGCTTCCACGGCGGGCGGATGACCCTGACAGACCCGTCCGGCGGTTCGCTCGAGGTGCTCCGGGCACTGCCCGCGTTCACCCCCGCCGAGTTCGCCCGGGCGCAGGCGCTGGTCGAGGTGGCCACCGCGGTCCACCGGCGGCACCGCGAGCAGGTGGCACTCCTGCTGCCGGACGGCACCGAGATGGTGCTGCGCGCCGCCGGGCCCGACGATGCGGGCGCCGTCAGCGAGTTCCACGACGAGTGTTCGCCGGCGACCCTGCGCCAGCGCTATCCCGCCGGGGTCCCGGCTGACGGCCGGCTGCGGCGCCTACTGGAGCCGGCCGGTGGGCTGACCCTGCTGGCGGTGGCCCCGGGCGGCGCCGTGGTGGCGATGGCGACCCTGCTCGCCGAGGGTGATCTCGGCGAGGTGCGGGTCCTGGTGACCGACGACTGGCAGCGGCGCGGCCTGGGCACGGCGATGCTGCGGCGGCTCCGGGCCCACGCGGCGAAGGCCGGGGTCGCCGCCGTGGTCGCGCACATCGGGGCCGGCAACGCGGCGATGCTGCGCACGCTGCGGCGGGTCGGCGCCGGGCCGATCGAGCGGGACGGCGCGATGGTGACGGTCACTCTGCGGACCTCCGGCCCGCGGGTGAGCGACGAGACACCCGCCACCTCGGGCTGACTTCCGGCGCTGCCGGCCCGGCTTCCGCCGATACCGACCGGCTAACAGCCCGGTGGGCTGACCTCCGGCACGGCCGGCTGACTTCCGGCACCGCGGGCGACGAGGCTCCTGGTGATCGGGTGAGAGGGGTGGCGGCGAGCTCCGGCCCGCCGCCACCCAAGGGTCTCAGCCCCGGCGCTCGCCGTGCTCGACGCAGGAGGCGGTCCAGCCGGTCGGGACGACCTGCACCTTCATCCGGCGGCGGCAGTCGGAGCAGTAACGCGGCGGCTCCAGCTCACGCGCGCTCGCACACTCCGGGTGGATGCCGGGCTCGCCACACCGATCGCAATACATCAGAAGGTCGCCGACAGGGACTTGACCGGCATCTTCAGGTCCTGCAGGAGCTCCAGGTCGGCGGTCGCCGGGCGGCCCAGCGTGGTCAGGTAGTTGCCGACGATCATCGCGTTGATGCCACCGAGCAGGCCGTCCCTCGTACCGAGATCGCCGAGGGTGATCTCGCGACCGCCGGCGTAGCGCAGGATGGTCCGCGGCATGGCCAGCCGGAACGCGGCGATCGCCCGCAGCGCGTCGCGACCCTCCACCACCGGGCGGTCACCGAACGGGGTGCCGGGCCGCGGGGTGAGGAAGTTGAGCGGGACCTCGTGCGGGTCGAGCTCGGCCAGCTGGGCGGCGAACTCGGCCCGCTGCTCCAGCGTCTCCCCCATGCCGAGGATGCCGCCGCAGCACACCTCCATGCCGGACTCGCGCACCATGGTCAGCGTGCTCCAGCGCTCCTCCCATGAATGGGTGGTCACCACGTTGGGGAAGTAGGAGCGGCAGGTCTCGAGATTGTGGTTGTAGCGGTGCACACCCATCTCGGTGAGCTCGTCGACCTGCTCCTGGGTGAGCATGCCGAGGCTGGCGGCGACCTGGATGTCGACCGCCTCCTTGATCGCCCGCACGCCGGCGCGCATCTGGTCCATCAGGCGCTTGTCCGGCCCGCGGACGGCGGCGACGATGCAGAACTCGGTCGCCCCGGTGGCCGCGGTCTGCTTCGCCGCCTCCACGAGGGAGGGAATGTCGAGCCACACCGCCCGGACGGGGGATGCGAAAAGGCCCGACTGCGAGCAGAAATGACAGTCCTCGGGACAGCCGCCGGTCTTCAGCGAGACGATGCCCTCGACCTCGACCTCCGGGCCGCACCATTTCATCCGGACGTCGTGGGCGAGCTGAAGGAGCTCCGGGAGGTCCTCGTCGGGTAGACGAAGAACCTGCAGGATGCCCGCCTCGTCGAGGCCGGCGCCGTCGTCGAGCACCCGGGTACGGGCGTGGTCGAGGATCTCTGGCATGCCCGTACCCTACAGAGTTCCCAGTCCGGTAGGACTGTCGGAGCTGGGTGATACTTTGCCAGTCTGGTGATCAATGGGGGTGTCTTGGCGGACTGGTTGGAGGCGCTCGACCGGCTGGCCCACGAGCGGGCCAAGGCGGGGCTGACCCGTCAGCTGCGGCCACGGACGCCCGGCGACACCGTCATCGATCTCGCCGGGAACGACTACCTCGGTCTCTCCGACCATCCCCGGGTGGTCGGTGCGGCACGGCTGGCGCTGGAGACCTACGGCCTGGGTGCCACCGGTTCCCGGCTGGTCCGCGGCACCACCGACATGCACACCGGCCTGGAGGACGCCCTGGCCGGCTGGATCGGCTGCGAGGCGGCGCTGGTCTTCTCCTCCGGCTATCTGGCCAACCTGGCCGTGGTCCGGGCGCTGTCCGCGGTCTGTGACCTGGTCGTGTCCGATGCGTACAACCATGCGTCCCTGATCGACGGCTGCAAGATTTCCGGGCTTCCGGTCCGGGTCGTGCCGCACAACGATCCGGCCGCCGTCGCCGCCCTCCTCGACGCGCATCCCGGCCGGGCCGCGGTCGTCACCGAGTCGGTCTTCTCCGTCGACGGCGACCTCGCCCCGCTGGCCGACCTGCACGCGGTCACCTCGGCCCGCGGCGCTCTGCTGATCGTCGACGACGCGCACGCCCTCGGCCTGCTCGGTGACTCCGGCGCGGGTGGGGTCGCGGCCGCCGGTCTGGCCGGTGCGCCCGACGTGATCGTCACCGCGACACTGTCCAAGTCGCTCGGCGGCGCCGGTGGTGTGGTGGCCGGCCCGGCCGCACTGGTCCGGCACCTGGTCGACACCGGGCGCAGCTTCATCTACGACACCGCCCCGCCCCCGGCCGTGGTCGCCGGCGTGCTCGCCGCCGTCGAGGTGGCCCGGTCCGCCGACGACCGGCGGGCCGTGCTGTTCCGCCGGGGCGCGCGTCTCGCGGCCACGTTGCGGTCCACCGGCCTGGTGGCCCGTGACCCGGCGGCCGGCGTGCTGTCGGTGCCCGCCCCCGGGCCGGAGGCCGCCGTGGCCTGGGCCGCCGACTGCCGTGACCGTGGCGTGGCGGTCGGCTGTTTCCGGCCACCGTCGACACCGGACGGCAGTTCGCGACTGCGGCTGACCGTCAACGCGGGCGTCCCCGAGGAGGCTTTCTCCCGAGCCCTGACCGTGATCCTGGAGTGCGCACCATGACCGCCGACCCCCCTCAGGCGACCCACCGTTCCCATCTTTCGGTGGTTCCGCCGCCACCCCGTCCGGAGCGCGGTGGTGGTGGCCACGGGCTTCCGGCACCGGTCCGGGTGGCCGCGGCCGTCCCCGACCCGTTGCAGGCGCACGGCGGCGGGCACCGGCTGGAGCCGCGGCCCGCGCCGGCCGCGGAGGGAGCCCTCAAAAAGGCCGCGGAGGGAGCCCCCGAAAAGCCAGAAACGCCAGACTCACCAGAAATGGGCGATACCTACGAAAAGTCCGATCCGGACAGCGCGCCGGCGCTTCACGACGAGCCCGAGGAAGCCTCTTCCGACGACGCGGTGGCGCCATCGGCCGTACCGGATGAAAACGAAGCCGAGCCGGAAGCGGACCGCGAGCCGGAAGTAACGGAAAAGCTCGCCAATCCCCATGAATGGCACGGAATCGTGCTGGTCACCGGGACCGACACCGAGGTCGGCAAGACCATCGCGACCGCGGCGATGGCGGCCGCCGCGCAGGCGGCCGGTCTCCGGGTCGCCGTGATCAAACCCGGTCAGACCGGCATCGCGACCGGTGCTCCCACCGACGCCGACGTGGTGACCCGCCTGGCCGCACCGGACACCGTGCGCACCCTGGCGGAGTATCCGGAGCCCCTCGCCCCGCTCGCTGCGGCGAAGGTCGCCGGCCTGCCGCCGCTGGAGCTGTTCGACGTGGTCGACGCGGTCCGCGCCGAGGCGGCGAAACATGATCTGGTGCTGGTCGAGGGCGCCGGCGGCCTGCTGGTGCCGATGGGCCTGCGGCCGTCCGGTGAGGCGTGGACGTTCGCCGACCTGGCGACCACGCTGGGCGCGGCCACGATCGTGGTGGCCCGGGCCGGGCTCGGCACGCTCAACCACACGGCGCTCACCCTGGAGGCGCTGAACCGTCGCGGGGTCCACGCCAAGGTCATCCTCGGGGCGTGGCCGGCCGAGCCGGAGCTGGTGCACTGGGCCAACCTGGGTGAGCTGGTCCCGCACCTGATCGGGGCGCTGCCGTCGGGCGCCGGGTCGATGGATCCGGGGGTGTTCCGGCGGTCCGCTCCGGGCTGGCTGACCCCGGCGCTGCACGGTGTCCTGGACAACTGGCGGGTGTGGGCGGAGGAGGCGGGCTGACCGGACACCCGGCACAATTGCTGTCCGGGGAGGTGATCCGCATGCACACTGGCCGAGTGGCTTTCACCCTGACGATCGACTGTGGCGGCGGCGGCATCAAGGGATCCGTCCTGGATGAGGCCGGCACGATGCGGGCCCAGCCGATCCGGGTGCCGACGCCCTATCCCCTGCCACCGGAGTTGTTCGTCAAGACGCTGGTGTCGCTCGGTGAGCAGCTGCCGCACGCGGACCGGGTCACCGTCGGCATGCCCGGCATGATCCGGCACGGTGTGGTGGTGGCGACGCCGCACTACGTGACGAGGTCCGGCCCGCGGACGAAGGTGGATCCCGATCTGGTACAGGCGTGGCACGGTTTCGACGCCCGCACCGCGCTGGCCGACGCGTTCGGGCTGCCCACGCTGGTGCTCAACGACGCCGAGGTGCACGGTGCCGGGGTGGTCGCCGGGACCGGGTGCGAGCTGGTGCTGACCCTCGGCACCGGGCTGGGTTGCGCGCTCTTCGACGGCGGCGAGCTGGCCCCGCACCTGGAGATGTCGCAGGCCCCGGTGCGGTGGGGGATGTCCTACGACACCTATATCGGGGAGCACGAGCGCCGCCGGCTCGGTGACGCGCTCTGGTCGCGCCGGGTCCGCAACGTGGTCGAGGGTTTCCGGCCGGTGTTCCTGTGGGACCGGGTCTACCTGGGCGGCGGCAACTCCCGGCTGATCACCCCGACCCAGCTGGCCCGGATGGGCGACGACGTGGTGGTGGTGCCCAACACGGCCGGCATCGTCGGCGGTGTCCGCGCCTGGTCGCTGGGACAGCGCTGATGGTGATCCGGCCGGAGGCGGTGTTGCTGGACTTCGGCGGTGTGCTCGCCGACGCGCCGTTCCGGGCCGACCCGCCCGAGCTGGTGCTGCGTCTCTACAACCTGACCGGGGGTGCGCTCTCGCCCGGGCGGATCCAGCAGTCGCTGTCCGACGGCGCCGCCGCCTACGCCCGCTGGCGCGACGAGGACTGGCCCGACGAGCTGCCGCATCTGGCCGTCTGGGAGCGGTTCGTGATCCACGGCTGGCCGCCACTGGCGCAGGCCCGGGTGCGCGGCTCGGTCGCCCGTCTCAGCTACGACTGGGCGTGGCGCGACGGCTGGGCGCTGCGGCCGGGGATTCCCGAGTTCCTCGCCGCCTGTGCGGGCCGGGGCATCCCGCTGGCCGTCGTCAGCAACACCCTCTGCGGGGCGGCGCACCGCGACTACCTGGCCAAGACCGGTGTGGGGCGGCTGTTCGCGGCGCAGGTCTACAGCGACGAGGCGGGCGTCCGCAAACCCAATCCGCAGATGATCTGGAACGCCACCGACGCCCTCGGCATCTCCCCCGCCGGCTGCTGGTTCGTCGGCGACAGCCGGCGGCGCGACATCGCCTGCGCCCGGCGCGCCGACATCGGCGCGGCCATCCTGATGCCTTCCGGCCGGGAGGATTCCGGTGGAGACCAGGCCGAGCCGGACGCCACCGTCGCGGACGGCTTCGAACTTCTCGATCTGGTACGGGGAACGTAGGGTCCCGTGGCCCGCGGCGGGCGGCGCGGGCGGCCCGTCCGGAGACCCGCCTTCCGGCGGCTCATGCATGCCCCTCGCCGTCACCCCCGGCCCGTCGTCACCGCTGTCCGGCACCTCCGAGACAGCGGTGGGAGCCAGCCGGGGTGCCGGTCAGGAGGCGGTGACCTGCCAGACGGCGGTGCGGCGGATCGGCATGCTCTCCAGCTCCTCGATCACCGGGACGTCGTAGACCGCCCGCTGGATCAGGCCCTCCGGCAGATAGGCGCGGCCCGGGTCGCCGACCAGGACCAGAGATCCGCGACCGGCCGCCCGGCGCAGGAACGGCAGCACCCGGCCGGCCATCTCCCGGCTGTAGAAGACGTCACCGGCCAGCACGACACCGAACCTGTCGTCGCTGTCGAGCAGGTCCGCCTCGACCGGCGTCACCCGTACCCCGTTGGCCTCGGCATTGGCCTGTGCCGCGGCGAGCGAGAGCGGGTCGATGTCGTTGGCCGTCACCGGCGCCGCCCCGGCTTTGGCGCAGGCCACCGCGACCAGACCGGAACCGGTCGCCAGATCGAGGACGCTGCGCCCGGCGACCAGGTCCGGGTCGTCGAGGACGTGCCGGGCCAGCGCCTGCCCGCCGGCCCAGGCGAACGCCCAGAACGGCGGCGGCTGTGGTGAGCCGGACGACTCGGTCGCCTCCCACAGGGCGATCGGGTCCTCCGCCTGGAACAGCGAGACCTCGGGCACGAACGGGACCGGCGCGAGCACGGTGTGGGCGCGGACGAACTCCAGAAGCACACCGGTGATTGTGCCGTCGACACTCAGATGCGCCGCGACCGGGCCGATCAGTCCGACAAGGGGATCTGTCGGGAGGGAGCACCGATGCCGACACGGTGGCCTGCCACCATCTTCGGTGCCTGGATGGTGGTGCTCGCCGTCGCCTTCGGGCTGCAGCCGGGACTGCAGGCACCGCTGCGGCTGGTCGCCGGGGCGTCCGCCGTGGTGGCGCTGTATCTGGGGATCCGCCGGAGTCAGCCCGACGACGTCAAACCGTGGTGGGTGCTGGCCGGCGCGGTCGGCATCTCTGCGGCGGGCGGCGCGGCGACGGAGGCACCGGCGTTCCTCTCCGAGCGGGTCACCTGGCTGGAACCGGCCGGGGTCGCCCTGCTCCTCGTCGCGTACGCCGCCCTGGCCGTCGCCCTGGCCGGTTTCGTGGACCGGCGCACCAGCTCGTCCCGGGACATGGCCGGCCTGCTCGACGCGCTCACCGTCACGTCCGGGGTGGCGCTGCTGATCTGGACGTTCGTGGTCGGGCCACGGCTGGACGGCTCGGCCGCGACCGGCTGGACCGAGATCGCCATGCCGGTAGCCGACCTGCTCTGCCTCGGCCTGCTGATCCGGCTCGCGACCATGCCCGGCCGGCTCGTGGCGCCCGGCTATCTGCTCGGCGCCGGTGTGGTGGCGCTGCTCGTCGCCGACGTGGGCCGGGCGTCCGGGTTCGGTCATCTGGCGCTGTACACGGCGGCGGCGATGGCCGCGCTGATCCCGTCGATGGCGGAACTGACCCGGCCGGCCGAGACGCCGCCCGCCGAGACCAGTCACGCGCGCCTGGCACTGCTCGGGTTCGCGGCGATGGTCGCGCCGACGGTGCTCCTGGTGAAGATGTTCCGGGACGGCCAGTTCGCCGGCCTGACCGTGGTGGCGGCACTCAGCACGCTGATGGTGGCGCTGGTCCTGGCCCGGATGGCCGGGATCATGGCGAGCCACCGGCAGGCGATGTCCCGGGAACGCGCGCTGCGGGAGGCCTCGGCGGCTCTCGTCTCGGCCGCCGACAGTGAGGCGGTGGGGCTGGCCGTACGCACCACCGTCGCCCAGCTGATCCCCGGCGACGTCCCGCACGGGGTGGTCCTGGCCATCGCGATCGCCCAGTCCGAGCCGCAGTCACCGGAGGCCGCCGCACAGGCCGCCGTCGACCGGGCCACCGGCACCGCCGCCCGTCTCGTCACCACCCGTGACGTGGATTGGGCGGTGGCGGTACGCCTCACCCAGTTCACCAGGACGCTCCGCTGCCCGATGGTGCTCAAGGACCGTCCCGGCGGTGACCCGCTCGTCGGCGTCCTGCACGTGGGCGCCCCGACCTGGGCACTGCTGGAACTCCAGCGGTCGGTCGAGGTGCTGGCCGGCCAGGTGGCGCTGGCGCTGGAACGGATCGCGCTGGGGCACGAGGTGACCAGGCGCAACAGCGAGACCTACTTCCGGACGCTGATCCAGAACACCGCCGACGTGATCACGATCCTCGACGAGGAGGACCGGATCCGGTACGCCAGCCCGTCCGCGGTCGGTGTCTTCGGCGGCGACCCGACCGGGGCTCTGCTGCCCGAGGTGATCCACCCCGGCGAACGGGCCCGGCTCGGCGACGTGCTGGCCGCCGTCCGTGGCGGTCACCAGCTGGAGCAGCAGCTCGATTTCCGGGCGCGGGGCAACCGGCGTACCGAGGTCCTGCTCGAACTGCACTGCCGCGATCTGCGCGCCGAACCGACCGTGTCGGGGCTGGTCATCACCATGCGCGACGTCACCGAGCAGCGCCGCCTGCAGAACGAGCTCACCCACCAGGCGTTCCACGACGCGATGACCGGCCTCGCCAACCGGGTGCTCTTCAACGACCGGCTGGGTCACGCGGTCGCCCGCAGCACCCGGGACGGCTCGGTGATCGGTGTCCTCTTCATCGACCTGGACGACTTCAAGATGGTCAACGACACCCTCGGCCACGCCGTCGGCGACCAGCTGCTGACCGAGGTGGCCCACCGGATCGCCGGGGCGCTGCGGGCCGATGACACGGCGGCCCGGCTCGGCGGCGACGAGTTCGCAGCCCTGGTCGAGAACGTCAACGACCCCGGCGCCGTCGAGGAGACCGCCAACCGGATCTTCGCGGCCCTCGCCGAGCCGATCATCACCGACGCCAAGCCGCTGTACGCGATGGCCAGCATCGGCATCACCACCACACCCGAGGGCAGCGACGCCGACGAGTTGCTGCGCCAGGCCGACCTCGCCCTGTACGTGGCCAAGGGCGCCGGCAAGAACCAGTGGCGCCGATACCAGGCGCACCTGCACAACGAGATGGTCGAACGGCTGGAACTGCGGTCGGCCCTCGACCACGCCGTCAACGAGGGCCACTTCCTGCTGCACTACCAGCCGATCGTCGATCTCGCGTCGGGCACCGCCGCCGGCTTCGAGGCACTGGTCCGCTGGCACCACCCGAAGCGCGGCGTGATCACCCCCGACCAGTTCATCGAGGTCGCCGAGGAAAGCGGCCTGATCCTGCCGATGGGCCGCTGGGTGCTGGAGGAGGCGCTGCGCACGGTCGCCGAATGGCGGCGGATCCTGCCACCCGGGCAGGCACCGTACATGAGCGTCAACGTGTCGGTCCGGCAGTTCCGGGAGAGCGGCTTCGTCGAGCAGGTCCGTACCGCGCTGGCGCACACCGGAGTGCCGCCTCAGTCGCTGATGCTGGAGATCACCGAGACGTTGCTGGTCAAGGACGACGAACGGATCTGGACCGACCTGGGCGTCCTACGCGAGATGGGCATCCGGATCGCCATCGACGACTTCGGCACCGGGTATTCGTCACTCGGCTATCTACGCTCCCGGCCGATCGACGTCATCAAGATCGACAAGACCTTCATCGACGACATGGTCCTCGGGCAGCAGCCGATGGCCCTCGTGAGCGGGATCGTCAGCCTCGCGCAGTCGCTGGGCCTGACGGTCGTCGCCGAAGGCATCGAGGACGTCACCCACCGGGACGTCCTCATCCGGCTGGGCTGCCCCCTCGGCCAGGGTTTCCTCTTCTCCAGCCCGCTCGGCCCGACCGAGGTGCTGGCGTGGCTCCGAAACCCCCAGTCGGTAGCCGTCTGACAGACCTGACCACCGCCACCCGCCTCATGCCCTCGACCGCACACCTGCCCACACGCCTGCCGCAGCAATCACCGGCCTCAGGCCCCGCTGCGGCCATCACCCACTTCACGCCCCGCAGCGGCCACCACCCGCCTCACGGTCCCGCAGCGGCCATCACCTACTTCACGGCCCCGCAGCGGCCATCACCCACTTCACGCCTCGCCGCGGGCGCCGCCTGCTGATCCTGCAAGGCTGGCTCGCCGCTGTCTCGGCGGCGTTGAGACAGCGGCTGGAGCCAGCCACGAAGATCCATTCCGCCGGCGGGACTCAGGCGTCCGGGCCCCGGCGGCGGAGCTCGTCGACCTGGGTCATCGCGGCACGGAGGTCGGTCAGCCAGTCCTCCGTGTGACGACCCACCAGCTTGACGCACCAGGCCAGTGCCTCCGACCGGGAACGGGCCACGCCCGCGTCGACGAGCGTGTCGAGGACCTGCCGCTCGGGCTGACGGAGACGGGTCATCACGGGGGCCGACAGGTGGGTGAACAACTCGGAAGCGTCACCGCACCGTGCCCCCCAGGCGACCTTGCGCTGGTAGCGGTGCTCGACCTGGCGGGCCACCCGGATCCGGGCGTCGCGCGTGTCCTCCCGGAACTGGGCGATCCGGCCGGCCTGGGCCGCGGCGGCGTCGGCCTCGGTCACGTCGTCACCCAACTCGGGACGGGACAGGCGGCCCCAGATGACGATCTCGTCGCGATCGATGACGACCTCGGGCCGCTCGGTGAACCAGCCGTCCGGGATCGCACCGGCGATCCAGGCCCCTGCGTCGTCAGCGGCGGGTGGCTCAGCGCGCCCACCCTGCTGGGCAAAACGGACTCTCATCTCAACCTCCCTAACTTACGTGATTACATGCTTACACCCTTCCAGCACTTTCGCCCAGCACGCGGGAGCGAGCACCACGCACGTGATCGGCCAGAGCGCCCGACGGGAACCTCCGCGGTCAGGGCCTGCCGCGCCGTCACCGCGAGTTCGCGAGCCGCAGCTCCGACACCTCATGAGCGCTCGATGAGGGGTCTGCGCGACGGCTCGCGCACGGCAGGCCCTGGCCTTGGCAAGCTCCAAGCGCAGACGACCAGCGAGGATGCATGACCGGTCGAGCCCAACGCCTGGTGAGGACAGCGCTGCCGACGAGAGCAGCAGGCCGGGCGGGCCTACCAGAGCAGCAGGCCGGGCGGCCGGCCAGACGAGACGCGTCGATATGGGCCGCCCCATAGACCACGGTCCGAGCCGCCCTGGTCAACCGGCCGGCGGCAAGCCGGCCCGGAAACCACGATGCGAACCGGCCGAATCCGGCGGCCAACGGCACGCCGGCACCGAACCGGAGGAACGCATCAGCCGACCAGCGGAGAGGTGATGCGGAAACGGCGAACCGCCCCGGCACCGGAGAATCGGCGACGAGGCGGCTCGGGTCGAGGGCCACCGAACGGGTGGCGGTGGGCGCGCAAGGTCCACTACGCTGCGGGCCAGCGCCCGGGGCCGGGCGCCGGCGGGGCTCAGGCCGGCTGGGAGGCGACGATCGCGGTGGCGACCGCGAAGGCCACCAGGGCGGCCAGTGTCACGACTTGCACGGCGCGTCTCATCTACCCTCCAGAGGAAGTGGGAGCGCTCCCACCAGCTACGTTACCGCACATTCACATCGGCGAAAAGGTCTGCGGGCCGGTTCGTACCAGGCAATTGCGACATGCCAGAACGGGCAATTTGCACTAGCCGCCTTCCGGGCGACAGAATGAATGGGACGACGAGCATTCGCGAGCTGGACTGGCGTGTGCGCGCAGCGTCAGCCGAATAACTCGCTGTAGGAGTCGAACAACCATGGCCAAGCAGATAATTACCGTGCTGACCGACGACCTCGACGGTACGGAAGCGGACCGCACCGTCGAATTCGGCCTCGACGGCGTCAACTACACGATCGACCTGTCCGAGAAGAACGCCGGCAAGCTGCGTAAAGCTTTGGAACCGTTCCTCGGTGCGGCCACCCGGCTGGGCCGGAACGGTAACGTTCCGACCCCTGCCCGTCGCGCAGTTCCGGCCGTCTCGAGCCGTTCCAGCCGCGACCAGAATCAGGCCATTCGGGAGTGGGCCAACAAGAACGGCTACACCGTCTCGGAACGTGGACGGATCCCGAGTGAGGTCGTCGAGGCGTACCACAGCAAGCGCTAGATTCAGCGAGGAAACGGCGCCGCCCGCGACGGGCGGCGCCGTTTGCCGTTCGAAAGGGGAGGCTCGTGGCCGTCGTGATCGTGACCGGGGCGTCCAGCGGGATCGGCCGGGTGATCGCGCTGCGCCTGGCGGCCCGCGGCGACACCGTGGTCCTCGCCGCCCGTCGTGCCTCCGAGCTCGGCTCGCTGGCCTCGGAGATCACCGCCGCGGGCGGGTCGGCGGTCCCGGTGCCGACCGACGTCACCGACACGGCGGCGGTTGATGCGCTGGTCACACGGGCTATGACGGTGACCGGGCGAATCGATGCTCTGATCAACAACGCAGGCGTCGGCGGTGACAAGTCGGTCCTGGCCGACGAGGCCGAGGTGCGAGCCATCGTCGAGGTCAACCTTCTGGCCCCGATCCGGTTGATGCGGGCGATCGTCCCGATCATGCGGGAACAGCGGGCCGGTTCGATCGTGAACATCGGGTCGGTGGCCGGCGAGATCGGTATCAACGGAGCCTATTCGGCGAGCAAGTTCGGGCTGCGCGGGATCAACGACTCGGTGCGCCGGGAACTGGTCGGGACCGGTATCGGCGTCACTCTCGTCGAGCCCGGGCACATTGCGACCGAGATGACCGCACACCGTTCCGGTCTGCCCGGCCCGGAAATCGTGGCCGCCGCCGTGGAACGAGCACTGACCCGACCACGGCGCCGGATCGTCGTACCCGGAAAGTATCGAGCCGCCATCCTCCTGGCCAATGCCCTCCCGTCGGTACCGGATCGTCTCTACGCGGGCCGGGCGGCGGCGGAAAAGAGCCGGACCACCGGAAACGGGGACCGGAGCACCGGAAACGTGGACCGGGCGGCCGGAAACGGCGACCCGATGGCCGGAAACGGCGGCCCGCCGGGCGGAAAGCGGCACGACACGAATTTCGGATAGCCGGCCGGCGCAGCGCCAGGCATCGATAGCTGGGGCGCCGGGCCATTCATGGCCCGCTCACAGGAAATCCACAACCTCGGGCCATTCGAATGGAACGGCACCGGCTCGACGTAAAGCATCGGCCGAAAAGGGTGGTTCAACGTCACGGCCGGGGGTACCGCAACACCCATGCGTGTAGTCATCGTGGGCGCCAGCGGGAACGCCGGTACGGCCCTGCTGCGCCGCCTGCGCGCCGAACCCGACCTGGATCTGACCGGCGTCTGCAGGCGCCCGCCCACCCCGGCCGGCCCGTACGCGGACGTCACCTGGCACCCGGTCGACATCGGCTCGGACGACGCCACCGACCGGCTGGCGGAGATCTTTTCCGGCGCCGACGCGATCGTGCACCTGGCCTGGCAGATCCAGCCCAGCCATGACCAACGCCGCCTGTACCGGACGAACGTCCTGGGCAGCCGCGCCGTCTTCCGCGCCGCCATCCGGGCCGGAGTACCGACTCTGGTGCATGCGTCGTCGGTCGGCGTCTACGCACCCGGCCCGAAACGGGCGTTCGTCCGCGAGACGTGGCTCCGCACCGGCATCACCGAGTCGTCCTACAGCCGGCACAAGGCGCTGGTGGAGCGCATGCTCGACGAGATCGAGTCGGACCACCCGACACTGCGGATCGTCCGGCTGCGCCCCGGGTTGATCTTCCAGCGCGATGCCGGCGCCGAGATCACGCGCTACTTCGCCGGGCCGCTGCTGCCCACGAGCCTGCTCCGTTTCGGCCGCATCCCGGTCGTGCCCCGGCATCCGGGTCTCCGTCTGCAGGCGGTTCACGCCGACGACGTGGCCGACGCCTATCTGCGCGTCCTCCGCGCCGACGTGCGGGGCGCCTTCAACCTGGCGGCCGGGCCCGTCCTCGACGCCGACATCATCGGTCGCGCTTTTCACGGCGTACCGCTGAGCGTCCCTGGTCTGCTCTTGGAAGGCGCCGCCGCGCTGACCTGGCAACTCAGGTTGCAGCCGGTCGACCGTGGCTGGGTGCGGCTCGCGCTGAAGTCCCCGCTGATGAGCTGCGACCGAGCCGCCGCCGACCTGGGCTGGCGCCCGGAAACCGACGCGGTGAGCGCTTTCCGCGAACTCCTCACCGGCATCGCCGACTCCGCGGGCACCGACAGCCCACCCCTGACGAACGATCCCGGTCTGCCCGGACGCCCCGGCGGCCTCCTGCGAGGCCGTCTCCCCGGAAACCCCTGATCCGGTACGCCGTCCGCAACCCCAGCCACACCCACATCTCCCGCCGCTCCGGTCAGACCGGCCACCACCCCCGAGCGGCCGTCTCGCCACCTCCCGGCAGAGCAGCCGGTCCAGGCAGGGCGGCCGGTCCAGGCAGGGCGGCCGGTCCAGGCAGAGCGGCCGGTCCAGGCAGAGCGGCCGGTCCAGGCAGAGCGGCCGGTCCAGGCAGAGCGGCCGGTCCAGGCAGAGCGGCCGGTCCAGGCAGAGCGGCCGGTCCAGGCAGGGCAGCCGGTCCAGGCAGGGCGGCCGCTCGGGGGTGGTGGAGGCGGCCGTAGGGTGGGCGGCGTGCTTCGTCAGGTCACCGCCATCCGGTATGTCACTCCGTTACGGGAAGGCGGGTCGCTCCCCGGTGTGGTCGAGGCCGATGATCTCGGCACCTATGTGGTGAAGTTCCGCGGGGCGGGTCAAGGACCCCGGGCTCTGGTCGCCGAGGTGATCGCCGGTGAGCTGGCCCGGCGGCTCGGGCTTCCGGTGCCGGAGCTGACGCGGGTGGAGCTGGATCCGGTGGTCGCGCGGGCCGAGCCGGACGAGGAGGTCCAAGAGCTGATCAAGGCCAGCGCCGGGGGCAACCTGGGGATGGACTTCCTGCCGGGAGCGCTCGGATACGACCCGGTGGCGCACCATGTCGAGCCCGGCCTCGCCAGCCGGGTGATCGCCTTCGACGCGTTCGTGGAGAACGTGGACCGCAGCTGGCGCAACCCGAACCTCCTGATCTGGCACGGCGGCCTGTGGCTGATCGATCACGGCGCGACCCTCTACTTCCACCACAACTGGCCGCGGGCGGAGAGTGTCGTCCACCGGCCCTACAAGTGGGACGACCACGTGCTGAAGCCCTACGCACAGGAGCTCGCGACCGAGGGGCCGGCACTGGCCGCGCGGATCACCCCGGAACTCCTGACCGAGGTGATCGCCGAGGTCCCCGGCGAATGGCTGGAGGACGGCGACCGCGATGCCTACCTGAACCACCTGTCGCTGCGGGCGGAGCGACCGGAGGCGTGGCTGCCGTGACCACCAAACTGACTCCCTACGAGTACGCGATCATCCAGGCCATGCCCCGGATCGAACGCGGTGAGCTGGTCAATGTCGGCGTCCTGCTCTACAGCCAGCGGCACGACTTCCTGTGCGCGGGGACGCATCTGGACGAGACGCGCCTACGGGCACTGGACCCGGCGGCTGACGTCGCGGGCATCCGGGCGGCCCTGAACGCATGGGAGCAGACCTGCACCGGCGGCGGCGCCTCCGAGCAGATGCGGCTGGGCGAACGTTTCCGCTGGCTGGTAGCTCCCCGGAGCACGATCCTGCGGGCCGGCCCGGTCCACATGGGCCTGACCCTCGACCCCGCAAGCGAACTGGAACGACTCGTCAACCTCCTGGTCCGCTGACCCCCTCTCGCGGCCGCCCGCCGCGCCGAACCCGTTCCGGCAGCGGGACACCTCAAAAGGTCAGGCCACCCGAGGCAGGTCAGCCGTCTACTCCATCGTGTCGCTGACCGCGAGACTCACCGCGGAGACACAATCCAGCACGAACCGGAGGCAGACGGAGCAGCGATCCGAAGGCAGGCGGACGCAGCGATCCGAAGGCAGGCCGGCGAGGTGGTCCCCTAACGCCTAACGCCTGACGCCGGACGCAGCGATCCGAAGGCAGGCCGGCGAGGTGGTCGTCCCCCAACGCCTGACGCCGGACGCAGCGATCCGAAGGCAGGCCGGCGAGGTGGTCCCCTAACGCCTGACGCCGGACGCAGCGGTCCCAAGGCAGGCGGACGCAGCGATCCCCGAAAGGTGGACGCGAGCAGGGAACCGACGGCTGACGAGCGCAGAGGACCGCAAGCAGGCGGGCGCAGAAACTCGGGGCCGGGCCGCCGTGGGTGTGGGATCAACGTGCTGGTGGGGCTGGGTGGTGGAGGTCGACCTCGTAGCGGATGCCCCGTGGGGAGTGGCAGGTCACGGTGTCGCCGACGTGGAGGCCGGGGTTGTTGGCGTAGCGCGTGGCCAGCTCCTGCTCGGCTGTGGTGTCTCCCGCGTCGGCAGCGGTCAGCAGCGCGGCTGTCTCGTCGATCAGGGTCATGTCGGTGGTGTGCCAAGGCGGTAGGTCTGCCCAGGCCTCGGCCAACGGGCGGCCGCCCAGGTCGCCGATGTGGGTGGTGTCGGCGCCCCAGAAGTCCCACAGCAGGGTTTCGTCGCCGAAGCGGTGGGCCAGCTCGGTCAGGACGTATTTGCGGATCATCAGCGGGCCTCGGACGGGGATGCCGGGGCCGACACCGTAGGTCTCGGGGTCGATCTCGCCGCGCCGGAAAGCCAGCCAGCACTGGGCCGCCGGGCGTAGGCCGCCGGGGCCCAGCGGGACGTCGGTGACGTCGACGGGGAAGCCGGCCGCCGGGTCGAGCTGGGTGTCGGTGGCGATCCAGCGGTTGCCGTCGTGGAACTCCGTGATGACGTGGTCGAGGTGGAAACCGGGATCGAAGTAGTCGGCGAAACCGACCCGGCTCCGTGCCGGAATGCCCCGGGCCCGGAGCGCCGCGACGGTGAGCAGGGTGAAGTCGCGGCAGCAGCCGACGATCCGCTGGTCCGCCGGGCGGGGCTCGTCGAGCGGTGTGCCGGGCGGGAGGGTGTCGAGCATCGCCCGCACCCAGCGACTGTCGATCTCGGCCAGCCGGTCGGGCGGGAAGTCGAGACCCGAAGCCCGATAGTGCACGACGAGGTTGCGCACGGCCGCGCCGACCGCGGCGACCTCACCACGAACATCAGCAGCGCCGGCCAGAGATCGCCGCGGGGCCTCGGCAGGAGACGGTGGTGGGGCGCCGGTGAGTGAGGGCGTGCTGGTGGACAGGGCGGCCAACCGGGAGAGGTAGGGGCCCGGGTCGGAGAAGCGGGTCTGTCGTGTGTAGTCCATCGGTCTCACCCTTCGAATGGTTGGGCCACGTGCACGAACGGGTCGGTGGGGGCGAGCCTGTCCCAACTGTCCAGGTAGATCTCGCGCGGCGCGGCCGTGATGATCAGACCGGCGGCGCGGACGTGGTCGCCGACCGCCTCGTAGGCGCCGACGATGCGTGGATAGAAGCAGTCGTCGCGGGTGACCTCGGCGTAGGCGATCAGACGCTCCGGCTCTAGCCGGATGGTGATGCGGCCGGCCGGCTCCAGGGAACCGGTGAACGGCACGCAGACCTCGACCTGTGCCTCACTGTCCGGGGTCACCTGACCGTGATAGATCACCCAGTGCTCGCCGGTCGCCGTGGCGCCCTGCTCCTCCAGGTGGCGGCGGATCTCCCACTCGGCGGCGCCCATCTCCGGCACCAGATGCTCCTGGTCGACCTCGAGGTGCAGCGTCGCCACCTTGCGGCCGGGGCTCGCGGCGATGTGGACGGCGTAGCTCACCTCGGGCTCGTCACCGTGCGCGAGCCGGGTGCGCAGCCAGGAATAGCTCTCGCGCCGGGCCGCGGCCGCCGCCTCCTCACCGGCCCACCACCGGTCGAGCCGCCGCGCCGCTTCGGCGTCGGGCAGGTCGAGGATCTCGGCGATGACCGCGAGCGGCATGCCGAGGCGCCGGAGCAGGCCGATCCGCCCGGCCCGGCCCAGCTGGCCGGCGGTGTAGCGCCGATAGCCGCTGGGATCCACCTCGGCCGGTGGGAGCAGCCCGGACCCCTCGTAGAGCCGCAACGCCTTGATGGTGAGCCCGGCCCGCCGGCCGAACTCCCCGATGGTCATGGCGCGATCCCCCGAAACACCGCTGTTCATGGATTCGATGGTGGAGCCTGCCCCAGGGGACGAGTAAAGGGGGCACACTGATCGAATGCAGCTCCCGCTGAACCCGCCGGTCAAGCCGATGCTCGCCAAACCCGTCGCGGACATCCCGCCCGGCCAGATCTACGAGCCGAAATGGGACGGGTTCCGGTCGATCGTGTTCCGGGACGGCGACGAGGTCGAGATCGGCAGCCGCAACGAGAAGCCGATGACCCGGTACTTCCCCGAGGTGGTGGCGGCGATCCTGGCGAACTTCCCGGAGCGGGCGGTGATCGACGGCGAGGTGATCGTCGCCGACACGGAGCGGAACACTCTCGACTTCGAGGCCCTCCAGCAGCGCATCCATCCGGCGGCGAGCCGGGTGAAGCTGCTGTCCGAGCAGACCCCGGCCGGTTTCGTGGCGTTCGATCTGCTGGCGCTCGGCGACGAGGACCTGACCGGGCTGCCGTTCCACGAACGGCGCGCGAGGCTGATGGAGGCCCTCAAGAACGCCGAGCCTCCGGTGTACGTGACTCCCGCGACCGACGATCTGGAGACGGCCCGCCGCTGGTTCGCCGAGTTCGAGGGCGCCGGACTGGACGGTCTGATCGCGAAGGGCCGTGACCTCACCTATCAGCCGGACAAGCGGGTGATGGCGAAGGTCAAGCACAAGCGCACCGCCGACTGCGTGGTGGCCGGTTACCGGGTGCACAAGTCGGCGGAGAACCGGATCGGCTCGCTGCTGCTGGGCCTGCACGACGAGCGTGGCGTGCTGGTGAGCGTCGGGGTGATCGGCTCGTTCCCGATGACGGTCCGGGAGGAGCTGTTCGAGGAGTTGCAGCCGCTGGTGACCACGTTCGAGGGACACCCGTGGAACTGGGCGGCCCACGAGCAGGGCGAGCGCACCCCGCGAAAGAACGAGGTGAGCAGGTGGAACGCGGGCAAGGACCTGTCGTTCACGCCGCTGCGACCCGAACGGGTGGTCGAGGTCCGTTACGACTACATGGAGGGCATCCGTTTCCGGCACACTGCCCAGTTCGAACGGTGGCGTCCCGACCGCGACCCGCTGACCTGCACTTACGAGCAGCTGGAGCGGCCGGTGCGGTTCGATCTGGCCGAGGTGCTGACCAGCCGCTGACGGGCCGGCGGGTGCGGACCGGATAGGGTCGTTGCGTGCATCGTCGCTCTCGCCTGGCTGTCGCCGTCCTCTCCGTGCTGGTCCTGACCGGGGGCTGCACCCTGCCGTCGTTCGCCCCGGAGGGCTCGGATCAGCCGGCCCGCCAGGGTGGCGCGGCGGCGCCGGCTCCGTCCGGTTCGGGCTCGGCGCTGCGGTGGAAGCCGTGTCCGGAGGTGCCGCGCGAGCTGGTCGGCCGGGCCGCCAAGGGGATGACCTACGAGTGCGCCACGGTCCCGGTGCCGAAGGACTGGGCGGCGCCGGTGGCCGGCGAGACGTATGGCATCGACATGATCCGGATCCGGTCGGACCAGCAACGGGACCGGATCGGCTCGCTGCTGCTGAACCCGGGCGGCCCCGGTGGCTCCGGCATCGACGTGGCGGTCTATCTGTCCTACGGGCAGGCGCTGGGTGGCCTGCCCACCGCGGTCACCGACCGGTTCGACATCGTCGGGTTCGACCCGCGCGGTGTCGGCGAGTCCGACCCGGTGAAGTGCATCGACGCCAAGGATCAGGACGCGAGTTTCGCCGCCGACCCGGACCCGGTTTCGCAGGCCGCGTTCGACGAGGTGGCGGCGCTGAACAAGAAGATCGCCGACGGCTGCGCGACGGAGTACGGCCCGTCCCTGCGCACCTACTCGACCGAGCAGGCGGCCCGCGACCTCGACGCGCTGCGTGCCGCGGTCGGCGACGAGAAGCTGACCTACCTCGGCTTCTCGTACGGGACGTTGCTCGGCGCGACGTACGCCCAGTTGTTCCCGAAGAACGTGCGGGCGCTGGTGCTGGACGGCGCGGTGGACCCGACCGAGGATTACGTGTCCGGTTCGGAGCAGCAGGCGAAGGGTTTCGAGCGGGCGTTCACCAACTTCACCACCTGGTGCGCGAAGAACGCCGGTAAGTGCGCGATCGCGCCGGACGCCCGGGGTGCGGTGACCGACGCGCTGGCCAAGGCGGAGGCGTCGCCGGTGCGCGGCTCGGACGGGCGGGACGCCACGCCCGGCTGGATCTTCCTGAGCGTGATCTCGTCGCTCTACACCGAGTCGGGCTGGACCAGCCTGGCCGACGCGATCGACGGGTTGTCGGCCGGTGACGCCGAGGGTGTCTTCGAGCTGGCCGATCAGTACGCGGAGCGCGAGCCCGACGGCACCTACTCCAACCTGTTCGACGCCAACCTGGCGGTGAACTGCGCGGACACCGACAAGGCACCGACCGCGGCGGACGTCCGGCGGCTGCAGGGCGAGTGGCGTACGAAGTATCCGCTGTTCGGCCCGGCGCTGGCGATCGGGATGCTGCCGTGCACCTACTGGGGCGGGCAGCGCGACCCGTATCCGGTGGGCAGGGCCGAGGGCGCACCGCCGATCGTGGTGGTGGGCACGACCGGTGACCCGGCGACGCCGTACGAGAACACCGCGGACCTGGCGAACATGCTGGGCGTCGGGCACGTGCTGACGTGGGAGGGCGAGGGCCACACCGCCTACCCGTCGACCGCCTGCATCCGGAACGCGGTCGACGCGTACCTCATCGATCTGAAGGTCCCTCAGGAGGGTCTGCGCTGCCCTCCGAAGTGAGGGTGATGCCCTGACGGGCGGCCATCTCCTCGAGCAGGGCCCGGGTCACCCGCAGGTTCGCCTTGAGCTCCTCCTGCTCCTCGTGGCGGAACGCGTCGTTGTTGACGATGAGCTTGCTGGAGAAGTGTGCCGTGATCAGCGGGATCACGAGCAGCACCATGACCGAGATGAGGATCCCGGCCATCACCCTGGCCGGCCACGAGGCGGGGGAGATGTCGCCGTACCCGACGGTGGAGGCGGTCACCACGGCCCACCAGATCGAGTCGCCGATGCTCTCGTTCTCGAAGTGCCGATACAACACCCCGCAGACCACGATCAGGATCGAGTAGGCGAGCAGCAGCTTCCTCGGCGAGTTGGCGAGCCAGACCAGCCCGCCGTAGAACAGTCGCGGCAGTATGAGCAGCGCATTCATCACGTCATCGTGCCCGACGTGAAGGTCCCATGACAGCCCGTGACAAGCTTTCGATCATGCAGATCCGGATCGCCACCCGCGCCGACGTTCCCGCCGTCCTCACCCTGCTCGCCGACGATCAGATCAGCCGGGACCGAGGGTTCGGCAGCGGGGAAGGGCCCGTCCCGGAGGAGGTGGACGCGGCGGTCTGGGCGGCTTTCGAGGCGATCGACGCGGACGACCGCAACGAGCTGATCGTGGCGGTCGACGGCGGCGAGGTGATCGGCACGTGCCAGCTGACGTTCATCCCGGGCCTGAGCCGGGGCGGTGCCGAGCGGATGCTGATCGAGGCGGTCCGGATCGACTCGGGCCGGCGCGGTCAGGGGCTGGGCGGCGAGCTGATCCGGTGGACGATCGAGCGGGCCCGCGAGCGTGGCTGCCGGATGGTGCAGCTCACCACGGACAAGCGGCGCACCGACGCGCACCGCTTCTACGCCGCGCTGGGCTTCGAGGCCTCGCACGAGGGCATGAAGCTAGCCCTTTAGGTCGCGGTCCTTGGAGGGCTGCACCCGTTTGGGCTCGCCGGGCATCTTCGGATGGTCCGGTGGGTAGGGCAGATCGCCGAGGCCGGCCTTCTCGTCGCGCTCGACCCACTCCAGCAGCGGGGTGAGGTCGTGGGCGACGTCGTCGATGCCGGCGTGCGGGTCGCCGGCGGCGGCGAAACGGGGCGGCATGCTGCGCAGGTCGAAGTCGTCGGGCTCGACGGAGGTCAGCTCGTCCCAGGTGACCGGGGCGGAGACGGTGGCCCGGGCGTTGGCGCGCAGGGAGTAGGCGCAGGCGATGGTCCGGTCGCGGGCCATCTGGTTGTAGTCGAGGAAGACCCGCTCGCCGCGCTCCTCCTTCCACCAGGCCGTGGTGATGCCGGACGGGTTGCGGCGCTCGACCTCGCGGGCCAGGGCGATGGCGGCGCGCCGCACGTCCACGAACGACCATCGCGGCGCGATCCGCACGTAGATGTGCACGCCGCGGCCGCCGGAGGTCTTGGGGTAGCCGGTCCAGCCGAGCTCGCCGAGGACCTCGCGGACGACACCGGCGGTGGCGACGACGTCGGCGAAGCCGGTGCCCGGCTGGGGGTCGAGGTCGATGCGCAGCTCGTCGGGCTCGTCGGGGGCGGCGGCACGCACCGGCCAGGGGTGGAAGACCACGGTGCCCATCTGGGCGGCCCAGGCGACGTGGGCCAGGTCGGCCGGGCTGAGCTCGTCCGCCGTACGCATGCTGGGGAATTTGATCTGTGCGGTTCTGACCCACTCGGGAACGCCGCGGGCGGGGATCCGTTTCTGGTAGAACGCCTCGCCCTCGATGCCGTCGGGGAAGCGCTGGAGTGTGGTGGGACGGTCGCGCAGCGCCCGCAGGATGCCGTCGCCGACCGCCAGGTAGTAGTCGAAGACGTCTCGCTTGGTGAATCCGCGGCCCGGGAAGACCACCTTGTCCGGGCTGCTCAGGCGCACCGTGTGCCCGGCGATCTGATGCTCTTCAGCGGCGGCTTTCGGCATGCCCCGAGCCTACGGGCTGGGAACGGTGAAGGCCGCCCGGCGAACCGGACGGCCTTCGCGAAAACGATCGTCAGGCGTTGCGGCGACGGCGCGTGTACCAGACTGCCGTGGCGCCACCGGCCAGCATCAGGCCGCCGAGGGCAAGGGTGCCGCCGAGCGGGGCGCCGGTGACCGCGAGGCGCGTGCCGGCGCTGAGACCGTGGCTGTCGGCGCTGGTCTTGGGGGTCGGCGTGGCGCCCGCGGAGTTGACGCCGGTGCCCGGGGTGCCCTGGGCGGTGCCGGCCGGCAGGCTCGGCGACTGGACCGGGGACGCGCTGATGCCCTGCGAGTAGCCGGGACGCCCCCGGGTCGGCCCGGTGGCCGCGGTGGTGGGGGTCGTGGCGGGCGCCGTGGTGATCACCTTGACCGTCCCGGTCGGTGCCGGGGTGGTGGTGGCCGGCGCGGGGGTCGTGACGGCCGGTGGCCCGGGCACCTGCTGGGCGGTGCCGTAACCGGGGTTGCCGCGCTGATCCCCGGGATCGGGACTCGGCGTCATGACCGCGTGGCCCGCCTTCAGCGTCACGTCAGCCGCCATGGCGGGAGCTCCGCCGAAGGCCAGAGCAGCAAGGACAGAGGCACCGACCGTGGCGAGTCCAGCGGCCGGACGGCGCGAAAAGCTCATGAGGAGTATCCGTTCTGTTGCGGAAGGTACGATCCATGGTCGCACGGGAGCTTAACGGTAATTGCCCGTTTTACCCGGAAACACCCCCCGGCGGGTCTTCAGCCCGGAAGACCACCGAAACGGTGACTCCGCCACAAATGGGACAGAGCAAACACCTTGAGTTCGAACTGGGGGTCCGCCGCGAACAGGCCCCCGCTGTACGGCGCGTGCAGTTGCACGCTGGCGCCCGAATCCAGATAGACCGAGACCACGGTGCGACGCCCGCGCCGCTCGGCCCGCAGGTCCACGACGCGACTCCAGGGGGCGAGGCCCTCTTCGAAGACGGAGGAGGTACGGATCCCGCAGTCACCCACCTCGACCCCGGTACGGCGCCCCGCCAGCAGTCCCGCGGCAGCCCCGAGCATCAGGGGGAACAGGATCAGCGCCGCCCACATCCAGCCGGACGGGCCGAACCCGAGGAACGAGGTCATCACCCCCGTCGTGACACTCGCCACGGCACCGAACACGCCGAGGTAGAGACCGTGGCCGAGACCCTGCTGCCAGGTGGGCCGGAACGTCGCGGGGGATGCACCTTCCATGACCACTCAACTCCGGGCGTACATCACTCCTGGCGGACCGGGGGTGCGACGTACGGTTGACAGCATGACGACCGATCTGCCTACCACTCAGGACGAGTGGCGCATCCGCCTGTCCCCGGAGGAGTTCTACGTGCTCCGCGAGGCCGGTACGGAGCCGCCCTGGAGTGGTGAGTACGTGGAGACGAAGACCGAGGGCGTCTACAACTGCCGGGCCTGTGGCGCGGCGTTGTACGAGAGCGGCAGCAAGTTCGACAGCCACTGCGGCTGGCCGTCCTACGACGACGCGATCCCGGGCGCGGTCCGGGAGATCGAGGACCGCACCCTGGGGATGGTCCGCACCGAGATCAGATGTGCCAACTGCGACTCACACCTGGGTCACGTGTTCCGCGGTGAGGGCTTCACCCCGAAGAACACCCGGCACTGTGTGAACAGCCTGTCGATCAGGCTGGATCCCGCCGCCTGAGATCCTCGATCACGTAAGAGACACCGTTCTCCGCGGTGATCGTCCCGCTGGACTCGGTGACGACCCAGTCGTCGCCGAGCTCCGGGGCGAAGACGTCGCCGGCCACGTCCAGCTCGATCCGGGTCCGCACGATGTGACCGGCCCGCGGCAGGAAGGCGGCGTAGATCTCGCCGCCGCCCATCACCCAGAAGTCGTCGGCCTTGACCTCGTCGAGCGAGTGCACCACGGTGGCGCCGGGCGCCGACCAGTCCCGCGAACGGGTGAGGACGACGTTCTCCCGGCCGGGCAGCGGACGGCGGGGCAGCGAGTCCCAGGTGGCCCGGCCCATCACGACCGCGGCGCCCATCGTCCGCTCCTTGAAGGTCCGCTGCTCACCGGGTACCCGCCAGGGGATCGTGGCGCCGGCGCCGATCACCCGGCCCCGGGCCTCGGCCCAGATCAGGTGGATGGTCATACCGCGACGGGCGCCTTGATCAGCGGGTGGTGCCGGTAACCGGCCACGGTGAAGTCGGCGAACTCGTGCTCGAAGAGGCTCTCCCGCGGCTTGATCTCCAGCGTGGGGAACGGGTACGGCTCGCGGGTGAGCTGCTCTTTCACCTGCTCGATGTGGTTGGTGTAGATGTGCACGTCACCACCGACCCAGATGAAGTCGCCCGGCTCCAGGCCGACGTGCGCGGCGACCATCCGGGTGAGCAGGGCGTAGCTGGCGATGTTGAACGGCACGCCCAGGAAGAGGTCGGCGCTGCGCTGGTAGAGCTGGCAGGAGAGCTTGCCGTCGGCCACGTAGAACTGGAACAGCGTGTGGCAGGGCGCGAGCGCCATGTCCGGGATGTCGGACACATTCCAGGCGGACACGATCATGCGCCGGGAGTCCGGATTCGTCCGGATGCTCTCCACCACCTCGGCGAGCTGATCGACATCACCTCGCGGCGTCGGCCAGGACCGCCACTGCTTGCCGTAGACCGGCCCGAGCGAACCGTCCGGGGCCGCCCACTCGTCCCAGATCGTCACGCCCTGATCGCGCAGCCACTGGACGTTGGTGTCCCCGCGGAGGAACCAGAGCAGCTCCACGGCGAGCGACTTGAAATGCACCCGCTTGGTGGTGACCAGCGGGAACCCCTGGGAGAGGTCGTAACGGAGACGCTCACCGAAGAGGCTGAGCGTCCCCGTACCGGTGCGGTCGCTCTTGGGAGTGCCGGACTCCAGGACGCGCCGCAGGAGGTCTTCGTATTGGGTGTCGACAGCCATGCCGACCAAACTAGCGGAGCTTCCCGCCGATGCTGACGATCCGCCGGGCCAGGTGATCGAGCGCCGCGTGCTGTGCGTCACCCAGCGGGGCGTCGTTGCCGCCGCCGGTGACGTGCGAGACGCCGTACGGGTTGCCGTCGGCGAACTTCAGCGGATCGGTGTATCCGGGCGCGACCACGACGCCACCGAAGTGGTAGATCGTGTTGTAGAGCGCCAGCAGCGTCGACTCCTGCCCGCCGTGCTCGGTCATCGACGCGGTGAACCCGGCGTACGCCTTGTTCGCCAACTGGCCCTGCGACCACTGCGGGCCGAGCGTGTCGAGGAACTGCTTGAGCTGGCTGGCGACGTTGCCGTACCGGGTGGGCGTGCCGAAGAGGACGGCGTCGGCCCAGACCACGTCGTCGGCGGAAGCCTTCGGCTCGTTCTTGGTCCGGTCGAAGTGCTGACTCCACGCCGCATTGGAGGCGATCGCCTCCGCGGGAGCCAGCTCAGCGACCTGACGCAGCCGCACCTCGGCCCCGGCCTTCTCCGCCGACTCGCTCAACCGCGTAGCCATGGAGTGGATGGTGCCGGTCGAGGAGTAATAGATGATCGCCAGTTTCACATCAGCCATGACTAAAGGAGATCTCCCCCGGGGCCCGGCCGAAACGTTTATAGATGAAGTTCGCTGCCGTCCTCGTCGTCCAGCCAGACCCCGTCGGTGGCCAGATAGCGGAACTTGTAGTGGCCGGGCTCGAGCGGCACGCTGACCGTCCGGGTGCCGTTGCGCCGCACCTGGAGTTCGTGCTTCCCGGGCTCCCAGCCGTTGAAGTCGCCGACCACGCTGACCGTCCCGGCCGGCTCGTCCGCCGGCAGGGAGAAGGTCACCCGCGTCTTGCTCCCGAACAACTTACTCGTCTTGATCATGAAGCCCTCCCTTCACCGGTACAACGTCGCACTGCCGCGTATGTTGTGCCGATGCATCCCGAACCTCATGACGAGCTGCGCGTGGCGTCCTTCCGCGACCTGGACACCACCACCCTCTACGAAATTCTCAAGCTTCGCAGCGAGGTCTTCGTGGTCGAGCAGGAATGCGCCTATCTGGATCCGGACGGACGGGACAACGAGCCCGGAACCCGGCATCTATGGTTCGCCCAGGGCAAGAAGGTCCGGGCCTACCTGCGGATTCTCAGCGACCACGGGGTGGAGCGGATCGGCCGGGTGGTGACCGCCCCGGAAGCCCGCGGCGCCGGTCTGGCCGGGCGCCTGATCACTGAGGCGATCACCGTGATCGGCAATCGCCCCAGCGTCCTGCACGCCCAGGCCCACCTGAGCGACTTCTACGGCCGGTTCGGGTACGTCGTGAACGGACCCGAGTACCTGGAGGACGGCATCCCCCACGTCCCGATGATCAGGGAAGGTTCGCGATCAGCTCAGTGACCGAACGGCGGCGGCCGGTGTAGAACGGCACCTCCTCGCGAACGTGCAGCCGCGCCTTCGACGCCCGCAGGTCACGCATCAGGTCGACGATCCGGTGCAACTCGTCGGCCTCGAACGCGAGCATCCACTCGTAGTCGCCTAGCGCGAACGACGCGACCGTGTTGGCCCGCACGTCCGGGTACGGCCGGGCCATCTGGCCGTGCTCGGCCAGCATCGCCCGCCGCTCCTCGTCGGGCAGCACATACCAGTCGTAGGAGCGCACGAACGGGTAGACGCACAGGTAGGCGCGGGGATCCTCACCAGCGAGGAAGGCCGGCAGGTGGCTGCGGTTGAACTCAGCCGGGCGGTGCAGCGCCATCTGCGACCAGACCGGCTCCAGGTGGCGGCCCAGCGCGGTCCGGCGGAACAGCCCGTAGGCGTCCTGCAGCGCATCCGACGAACTGGAGTGCCACCACACCATGATGTCGGCGTCGGCACGCAGCCCGGACACGTCATAGGTGCCGCGGATCGTCACGTCCTTGCCCGCCAGCTGCTCGAACAGGCCGTCGACCTCACCGGCCAGCTCGTCACGCAACGCCGGCAGCGGCGACGACGCCCGGAACACCGACCACATCGTGTACCGGATGGTCGCGTTCAGCTCTTTGATGCGGGAAGCATTGGTCTGCTCGGTCATCGATTTCCCTCCAGGAACTTGCTCACATCGTCCGCCGCACGCTCTCCGCTGGCCACACACACCGGGATGCCGACACCGTCGAAGGCCGCACCGGCCACCGCCAGCCCCTCCGGCAACCCGGCCCGCAGCCGCGCCACCCGGTCGGCGTGACCCGGCGCGTACTGCGGGAGGCCACCACCCCAGCGCTGCACCCACGACTCCGCGGGCTCCGGCAGGGCGGCACCGATCAGCTCACCCAGCTCCCGGCGGGCCACGGCCAGCAGCGACGCGTCGTCGAGCTGCAGCCGCTCCTCCTCACCGGCACGTCCCAGCGACACCCGCACGACCACCGGGCCGGGGCCCTGCGCCAGGTGCGGCCACTTGGTGGTGAAGAACGTGGCCGCCTTGACCAGCGTGCCCTCCCCCGGCGGAACCAGGAAACCGGACAGGTCGGGCAACATCGTGCCGGGCGGCAGGGCCAGGGCGGCGAGGGCGACACTCGCGTACTCCAGGGCCGCGATCTCCGCGCCCGCCGCACCGAGCAACCGCGCCGCCGGCTTGGCCGGGACCGCCAGGATCACCGCGTCCACCTCGTCCACCCGCGGCGCCGGCGCCGACCCAAAGATCAACTTCCAACGACCCTCAGGGGTACGGGAAAGCTCGCGCACCGGCAGCCCGAGCACCAGGCGCGCCCCGGACGCCGACACGGCGGCACCGACCAGACGGCTCATCCCACCGTCGACAGCCGCGAAGACCGGCCGCCCCGGTGTCCGCCGGCCACGCGCCTGCGCCGCACGGACCGCACCGGCCAGGGTGTGCTCGGTCTCCGCAGTGAACGCCAGCTGTGGCATCGTCACCCGCAGCGACAGCCGGTCGGCACGCCCCGCGTAGACCCCGCCGAGCATCGGGTCGACCAGCCGGTCCACCACCTCGTCACCGTAACGCTCGCGGACCAGCGCACCGACCGCCACGTCGGCGCCCGGCGCCAGCAGCGGGACCCCGCGGTCCACATCGGCGCCACCGGCCGGCCGGGCCACACCGTCCAGGGCGGACAGGTCGCCGGGCACCCCGACCAGGGTGCCGCCCGGAATCGGGGCGAGCCGGCCGCCGAGGGCCAGAGCCGCCGGACGGCCCGCCGGATGCACCAGGGCGTCACCGAGGCCGAGCCGCTGGACCAGTGCCACCGCCGCCGACCCGGCGCCGTCGGAGCCACTGTTCAGAAACGACTCGGCGCCCCGCTCGACCCGGCGTCCGCCCAGCTCACCGGTCTGGAGCTTGCCACCGGGGGCGCTGCTCCGCTCGTACACGACGATGTCGGTCCCGGACGGGTGGAGATCCCGCAGCCGCACCGCCGCCGCAAGGCCCGCGATGCCGCCGCCGATGACCGCGATCCGCTTACGCACGCTCTTCACACTCCCAGGTCGCGCCCGACACCGAACTGCAGGGTCCACCGCTGTGACGCCGCCCGGCAGGGTCCTAGGACCCGGAAACCTCGTGCACCAGCGCCACCAGCCGGGTCAGGATCTCCGGATCGGTCTCCGGCATGACGCCGTGGCCGAGATTGAAGACGTGCCCCGGGGCCGACTTCCCCTGCGCCAGCACCCGGCGGGTCTCCCTCTCGACGGTCTCCCAGCCCGCGAAGAGGATCGCCGGGTCCAGGTTGCCCTGCACCGCGCGGTCCGGGCCGATCCGCCGGGTCGCCTCGTCCAGCGGTGTGCGCCAGTCCACGCCGACGACGTCGGCGCCGGCCTCACCCATCGCCTCCAGCAGCAGGCCGGTGCCGACACCGAAGTGGATCCGGGGCACGCCGGCGTCGATCAGGCCGTTGAGCACCCGCGCCGAGTGGGGCATGACGTGACTGCGGTAGTCGGCTTCGGAGAGCGCGCCCGCCCACGAGTCGAAGAGCTGGACGGCGCTGACCCCGGCGTCCACCTGGACGCGCAGGAACGTCAGCGTGATGTCGGCGAGGCGGGTGAGCAGGGCGTTCCACAGGTCGGGTGCCCCGTACATCATCGCCTTGGTCTTGAGGTAGGTCCGTGAGGGACCGCCCTCGATGAGGTAGCTGGCCAGCGTGAACGGCGCTCCGGCGAAGCCGATCAGGGGGGTCTTGCCGAGCTCGGCGACGAGCAGCTCGATCGCCTCGGTGACGAAGCCGACGTCGGCCGGGACGAGCTCGCGCAGCCGGGCCAGGTCGGACTCGGCGCGGATCGGCTCGGCGACCACCGGGCCGGTGCCGGCGACGATGTCCAGATCGATGCCGGCCGCCGCGATCGGCACCACGATGTCGCTGAAGAAGATCGCCGCGTCCACGTTGTGCCGTCGCACCGGCTGCAGGGTGATCTCGGTGACCAGGTCGGGCCGGCGGCACGACTCGAGCATGCCGACGCCCTCGCGGATCTTGCGGTACTCCGGCAGCGAACGCCCGGCCTGCCGCATGAACCAGACCGGTGTGTGCGTAACGGGCAGACCACGACACGCCCGGACGAAGGGGGAATCCTCAAGAACCGTCACCGAAACATCGTGCCACGCGAGTGAATCGTCCCGGCGGCGCGCCGAGCACGGGACGGCGGCGAGATCGGCATAGGCTTCCCCCATGGCGTCCCCCTCCGCTGCCCCCGAGGCGTTCACCCGCGCCGTGGCCGGGTTGCGCGCGGAGTCGCCGCGGCCGGAGATCCTGCTCGAGGAGATCGCCGCGCCCCAGCGGCTCGCGCCGTTCGCGTTCGCTCTCAGCGCCACCGTGCTCCGTGCCGGTGACGAGGTGGCGAGCGGCCGGCTCATCCTGCTGCACGACCCGGCCGGGCACGACGCCTGGCGCGGCGACCTGCGGCTGGTCACCCTGATCACGGCGGAGCTGGAGGACGATCTGGCCTCCGACCCGCTCCTGCCCGAGGTGGCCTGGACCTGGCTGACCGACGGGTTGGACCAGCACGCGGCGGCCTACACGGCGATCGGCGGCACGGTCACGCAGACCGCGTCGACCCGGTTCGGCGAGCTGGCCGGCCCGGACCCGACCGCCGACCTGGAGGTGCGGGCGTCCTGGACGCCGACGTCCGGCGACTTCGGTGCGCACCTGCGTGGCTGGCTGGCGATGCTCGCCTCCACGGCCGGCCTGCCACCGCCCGGAGTCGCCTCGATCAGCGACCGGCAGTTGCGGGTCTAGCCGTTTCCGCAGGCCCCGAGGGTCTCGCAGGCCACCTCGATCGGGATGGCCAGGCCGATGCCCTCGGCGTCGCGGGCCTTCGCCGTGGCGATGCCGACCACCTCGCGACTTGAGTTGATCACCGGCCCGCCGGAGTTGCCCGGGTTGATCGGGGCGTCGAACTGGATCGTGGGCCCGTCCTCGGTGTTGCGGAACGCGCTGATCACACCGGTGGTGACCGAGTCCTCGAGGCCGAGCGGCGCGCCGGCGACCAGCACCTGCTGGCCGGATTTCACCTCGCCGGCGGCGATGCCGAGCGCCTTGATCTCCCGGTTGGCCCGCAGCAGGGCCAGGTCCTTGTCCTGGTCCACCTTGACGATGGTCGCGTTGATCCGGGTGTTGCCGCGTTCCAGCGTCACCTGCCGCTCGCCGCCGTCGAACGTCTCCTCCACCACGTGGAAGTTGGTGAACAGGCTGGTTCGCCCGTTGGCCTCGCTGACCGCGAACGCGGTGCCGGTGAACTCGCCGGCCCGTACCCGGAAGACACTGGGCAGCACGTCCTCGGCGATGCCCTCCGAGTCGAAGTTGGCCGAGGTCTGCTGTTTCTCCAGCTTCTCGACGCGGTCCTTGGAGGCGTTGACCGTGTCGGCGATTTCGTCGCTGTTCTGGATGATCTGCTCCACCCGGAACGCCTGCCAGCCAGAGACCAGGACCAGGGCGGCGACCAGCCCGAAGAGGATCGGCTTGTACCGGCTCTTGCGCTCGCGCGGTTCCGGTGGGGTGTAGGCCTGCTGGTACTGGGGCTGCTGGGGGGCCTCGTAGACCGGCTGCTGATACTGGTACTGCTGCTGGTATTGAGGCTGGTGGTACTGCTGGTACTGCTGCTGCTGAGACCACGGGTCCGACGCCGGGTACTGCTCCTCCTGCCAGTTCCACTCCTGGGCACGACGCCCCCCGTTGGCTGGTGTGAAGGGCTCGAACGGGCTGGACATACGGCGCGGCCTCCCGGTGGTCTCGGCGCTGCGACAGTGGGTACGGACCGGAGCCGCAAACGGATGAACCCCCCGGAAGATCGAGAATCGACGCGCCGGGAGCCCTGCTGCGCACAGCGGGGGTGCTACCCCCGTACGGTTACGGAGTGACCGACGAAGCACCCCTGCGCCGTCGGGACTCGCCGGACACGGCAGGGGACGGACCGCACGTTGTGCCGCCCGACCCGACATCTGGCGGTCCCGAGGACTCTCGCCCCGCGACACCCCTGACCGCCCCGCGTGACGGCACGCCCGCTCCGGTGGAGACCCCGGCCGAGCTGGCCGACGTGGTCTCCCGGATGGCGGCCGGCACCGGCCCGATAGCCGTGGACGCCGAGCGCGCCTCCGGGTACCGCTACACCCAGCGCGCCTACCTCGTGCAGTTGCGCCGCGCCGGCTCCGGCACGGTACTCATCGACCCGCTGCCGCTCGACGATCTGCGCACCCTCGACGCGGCCCTCGCCGACACCGAGTGGGTGCTGCACGCCGCCAGCCAGGACCTGCCCTGCCTGGCCGAGCTGGGCATGCGACCACGCCGGCTGTTCGACACCGAGCTGGCCGCCCGGCTGGCCGGGTTCGAGCGGGTCGGCCTGGCCGCGCTCACCGAGCAGCTGCTCGGCTATTCGCTGGAGAAACACCATTCGGCGGCGGACTGGTCGACCCGGCCGCTGCCCGAGTCGTGGCTCACCTATGCCGCCCTCGACGTGGAGCTGCTGACCGACCTGCGGGACATGCTCGCCGACGAGTTGGAGCGCCAGGACAAGACGGCGTGGGCGGCCGAGGAGTTCGCCGCCCTGGTCGCCGGCGCCGACCGCCCGCCGCGGGTCCGCCCCGACCCGTGGCGCCGCACGTCCGGCATCCACCGGGTCCGCGGCGCGCGCGCCCAGTCCCGGGTCCGCGCGCTCTGGTATGCGCGTGACGGTGTCGCCGCCCGCCGCGACTCGGCGCCCGGCCGGGTTCTGCCCGACTCGGCGATCGTCGCGGCCGCCGAGTCGGATCCGAAGGACGAGCGCACCCTGCTCGGCATTCCCGGCTTCGGTGGGCGCTCGGTGCGCCGGCTCGCCCGGATCTGGCTGGACGCCCTCGACCAGGCGCGTTCCCTGCCCGACGATGCCCTCCCGGTGAATCAGCCGGTCGAAGGACCGCCACCGCCGCACCGCTGGGCCGAGCGTGACCCGGTCGCCGCGGCCCGGCTGGCCCGCTGCCGCCAGGTCGTCGTCGCCATCGCCGAGCAGCACAACCTGCCGCCGGAGAACCTGATCAGCCCGGACTTCATCCGCCGCCTGGCGTGGTCGCCGCCGGACGAGATCAGCTCCCGCACGGTCGGTGACACGCTGCGCGGTTTCGGTGCCCGCAACTGGCAGGTGGGGTTGCTCGCCGATCAGCTCACCGAGATCCTGCCGGATCCGGCTTAGATCTCTTCCGCGGTACGGACGTCAGGAGCACCGTGGCATCACCGCGATGTCCGCGGCGCTCCCGGCCGAACCGCGACCGCCGGGCTGAATGCGGTGGTCACCGACAGGAAGGCCCGGCCTTGATGGGCCGGGCCTCGTCCGTACCCCGTGATCAGCTCTTGGTCTCGATCTGAGCCCGCAGCTTGGGGAACTCGGCCTTCACCTGCTTGGCCTTCTTGAAGTACCACATGATCATGCCGATGCTGCCCTCGTCGGCCCAGCTGCAGACCGCGACGTCGACACCCTCGGCGTCGGCGTCCCCGCACTTGGCAGCGCCGCCGAGTCGGCCCGTCGGGGCCTCGGTCAGGTTGGTGACCTTGAGGCCACCGCTGCCGACGCCGGCGAAGGTGCCGGCGAGGGCCACCTGCGGCAGAGGCACCTCGGTCTCGACGGCGATCGCGATGACGATGTTCTCGTTGTCGAGGTCACCGTAGAACGCGCCGACCGAGCCCTGCGCGCCGTACTCGTCGGCGATGCTGTCGCGGAGTTCCTCGGTGATGTCGGCGAACTCGGCGTCGGTCAGCTTGGGACGGCCGCCGAGCTTGGCCGGCTCGGTGATCGTGATGGTGGCCCGCGGCGGCGTGGTGGTGGGCGCCACCGTGGGTTCGGTGGTGGACTCGGTGCGCGTGCCGCCGGTGGAGACCGCGTCGACGGCGTCCTTGGCCTCCTCGGACGCGTTCTTGCCGATCAGGTAGAGCGAGGTGACCACGCCGACGCAGAGGACCAGGCACAGCGCCACCACGCTGATGACGATCGGCGTCATCTTCGATTTCGGTGGGGGCGGCGGCGGGAAGCCGTACTGCGGGGGTGGGGCGTACTGCTGGTTGGGGTCGTACGCCTGCGGCTGTCCCGGGTACTGCATGGTGGGATCGGGCTGCGGAGGGTACGGCGGCGGCTGGGGTGGGCCCCAGCCGGCGGGCTGCCCACTCGTCGGGTAGCCGGGGTTGTGCTCACCGGGGTGCGGTGGGTACGTCATCGACGCTCCAGAAATCGTGAAGTCGATGGATCTTATCGGTGCTCAGGGGCCCTGCACGGTCCCTCGACCGGTGACTTCACACACCGGTTCGGCTGGTACCCGATTTTCCGTTCAGTCCCGGTTCGCGGGGTCGATGATGACGTACGGCTCGGCGAATGTGACCTTTTCTCGGAGCCCCTGGCCGCTACTAGTTACTGGCGAGTAGCATTGCCGACACATTTGGGTTCACGCCCGCAAGGAGGCTTGCTGTGCCCCGTGAAGTACGCGAGGTCGTCTTCGTCGACGGCGTCCGCACCCCGTTCGGCAAGGCGGGCGGCATGTATGCCGAGACCCGCGCCGACGACCTGGTGATCCGCTGCATGCGCGAACTGCTCAAGCGGAATCCCAACCTCCCGCCCGAGAAGGTGGAGGAGGTCGCGATCGCGGCCACCACCCAGATCGGCGACCAGGGCCTGACACTCGGCCGGACCGCCGCGCTGCTCTCCGGCCTGCCGAAGACCACCCCCGGCTACTCCGTCGACCGGATGTGCGCGGGCGCCATGACCGCGGTGACCAATGTCGCCGGCGGGATCGCGATGGGCGCGTACGACATCGCCATCGCCGGTGGCGTCGAGCACATGGGCCGGCACCCGATGGGCGAGGGCGTCGACCCCAACCCGCGGATCCTGGCCGAGAAGCTGGTCGACCCGTCCGCCCTGGTGATGGGCTCGACGGCGGAGAACCTGCACGACCGTCTGCCGCACATCACCAAGGAGCGGGCCGACAAGTACGGCCTCAACTCCCAGATCAAGACCGCCAAGGCGTACGCCGACGGCAAGATCCAGCCGGACCTGGTGCCGGTCGCGATCCGCTCGGCCGAGCTGGGCTGGGGCCTGGCCACCGTCGACGAGGCCCCGCGCCAGACGTCGCTGGAGAAGCTGGCCACCCTGAAGACCCCGTTCCGCCCGCACGGCCGGGTCACCGCCGGCAACGCGGCCGGTCTCAACGACGGCGCGACCGCGGCGATCCTGGCCGACGAGGCGACCGCCCGTGAGCTGGGCCTGCCGGTCGCCATGCGGATGGTCTCCTACGCGTTCGTCGGCGTCGAGCCGGAGATCATGGGTTACGGCCCGATCCCGTCGACCGAGAAGGCGCTGAAGAAGGCCGGTCTCACCATCGACGACATCGGCCTGTTCGAGCTGAACGAGGCCTTCGCGATCCAGGTGCTGGCCTTCCTCGACCACTACGGCATCGCCGACGACGACCCGCGGGTCAACCCGTGGGGCGGCGCGATCGCCATCGGCCACCCGCTCGCGTCCTCGGCGATCCGCCTGATGACGCAGCTGGCGCGGCAGTTCGCCGAGCGCCCCGACGTGCGCTACGGCATCAACGCCATGTGCATCGGCATCGGCATGGGCGGCACCGTTATCTGGGAGAACCCGTACTGGGAAGGCGCGGCCAAGTGATCGAGAACCCGAACGAGGTAGTCACCAAGGCGATCCTCCGCCTGGTCCAGGTGCCCGGGCTGGACAAGCCGGCGGCGCTGATCACCCTCGACAACGGCTTCGACTACAAGAAGCCGAACAGCTTCGGCCCGGGCGGCCTGAAGTCGCTGGACGAGGCGATCACGGCGGCGACCGAGGCGGACCCGGCGTTCATCGCGGTCACCGGCAAGCCGTACATCTTCTGCGTCGGGGCCGACATCACCGGCATGCCGCTGATCAACTCCCGCGAGCAGGCCGTCGCTCTGGGCGAGCTGGGCCACCGGGTCTTCGCGCGGCTCCGTTCCTCCACCATCCCGACGTTCGCGTTCATCAACGGCGCGGCGATGGGTGGCGGTCTCGAGGTGGCGCTGCACTGCCACTACCGGACCGTCTCGACCGGTGCGGCCGCCCTGGCGCTGCCCGAGGTCGCGATCGGCCTGATCCCCGGCTGGGGTGGCTCGCAGATCCTGCCGAACCTGATCGGCATCATCAACGCGGCCACGGTCATCCTGCAGAACCCGCTGACCCAGAAGCAGCTGCGGCCGAAGCAGGCCAAGGAGATGGGTGTCGCCGACGCCCTCTTCGAGGCGGCCGACTTCCTGGAGGACTCGCTGGCCTGGGCGGCCGGTGTGGTCAAGGGTGACGTCACGGTGGAGCGCCCGGAGATCGAGCGCAAGGACTGGGACGGCGTCCTGGAGTTCGTCAAGGCGATGCTGGACGAGAAGCTGCACGGCGCCGTCCCGGCCGCCAACAAGGCCGTCGAGCTGCTCGCGCTGGCCAAGACCGCCTCCTTCGAGGACGGCACCGCGGCCGAGACCGAGGCCCTCGCCGACCTGATCCTGGGTGACGAGTCCCGGGCCAGCCTGTACTCGTTCGACCTGGTCCAGCGGCGCGCCAAGCGCCCGGTCGGTGTGCCGGACAAGTCGCTGGCCCGCAAGGTCACCAAGGTCGGCATCATCGGCGCCGGTCTGATGGCCTCGCAGCTGGCCCTGCTGTTCCTGCGCCGCCTCCAGGTCCCGGTGGTCCTCACCGACCTCGACCAGGAGCGGGTCGACAAGGGCGTGGGCTACGTGCACGCCGAGATCGACAAGCTGGTCGCGAAGAAGCGGATGGACGAGGGCACCGCCGCCAAGCTGCGCCTGCTGGTCAGCGGCTCGGTCGACAAGTCCGTCTTCGCCGACGCCGACTTCGTGATCGAGGCCGTCTTCGAGAACCTCGACCTGAAGAAGCAGATCTGGGCCGAGTTCGAGAAGATCGTGAAGCCCGAGGCGATCCTGGCGACCAACACCAGCTCGCTGTCGATCACCGAGATGGCGGCCGACCTGGAGCACCCCGAGCGGGTCGTCGGCTTCCACTTCTTCAACCCGGTCGCCGTCCTCCCGCTGCTGGAGATCATCCGCGGCGAGAAGACCGACGACGCGACGCTGGCCACCGCGTTCGAGGTCGGCAAGACCCTCAAGAAGTCGTCGGTGCTGGTCAAGGACGCCCCGGCGTTCGTGGTCAACCGCCTGCTGACCCGGGTCACCAGCGAGATCTTCCAGGCCGTCGACGCGGGCACCCCGCTGGACGTGGTGAACGTGGCGATGGACCCGCTGGGTCTGCCGATGCGGCCGATCGCCCTGCTCCAGCTGGTCGGCCCGGCCGTGGCCTACCACGTGGGCGAGACGTTGCACGCCGCGTTCCCGGACCGGTACGTGGACTCCCCCAACCTCAAGCGCATCGTCGACTCCAAGCTGCCGGTGATGGTGGACAAGGAGATCAACCCCGAGGTCGTCGCGCTGCTGGAGGTCGGCGACGCGCCGCTCACCGCCGACGAGGTCCGCCAGAAGGCGCTCGACGGCCTGGCCGAGGAGATCCGGATCATGCTCGACGAGGGCGTGGTCGCGGAGGCACAGGACATCGACCTGTGCATGATCCTGGGCGCCGGCTACCCGTTCCACCTGGGTGGCGTCACGCCGTACCTGGACCGCAGCGGCACCGCGGAGAAGGTCACCGGCAAGCGGTTCCTCGCCGACGGAGTGGCGAACGTCCGCTCCTGACGCACATGGTGCACGTGATGCCCCCGCGCCTGGTCCAGGTGTGGGGGCATCACGTTTTCACTCGTCAGCGGGCCGCCGGGCCGCCGGTTCGTCGGTAGTATCCACCGACATCACAAGCTCTGGAGCATCGATGACATACCCGCCACCCCCCGGTGAGCCGAACCCTTCCGGATTCCCGCCGCCCCAGCAGCCGTTCGGGCAGCAGCCTCCGCCGCCGCCGTACGGTCAGCCGCAGCAGCCGCAGCAGCCGCAGTACGGCCAGCAGTACGGCCAGGAGCCCGCACAGTACGGCCAGCAGCCCCCGCCCCCGCCCGGCTTCGGCCCGCCGCCCGGTGGGTTCCCGCCGGCGCCGCTCCCGCCGAAGCGCAAGTCACGGGTCCTGCCGATCATCCTGATCACGCTGGGCGTCCTCGCGGTCCTCTGCATCGGTGGCATCACCGCTGTCGTCTTCTTCACCAAGGACGCGATCGAGGACGCCGCCGCGGTCACCATCACCGAGCCTGCGACGCTCGGCGGCCGGCCGAAGCTGGACAGCCAGGAGTTCGCCGCGATGACCGCGGACATGGAGAAGGACCTGGCCGCCTACCCGGGCGCGGAGAGCTCGTTCGGCGCCTTCTACGGCTCGCCGGACGACGAGAGCATGGTCGCCGCGCTGGCCACCAAGGCCCTGATCGCGAACCCGCAGCAGGAGCTGGACGCCTCCTTCAAGGAGTTCGGCAAGGACGCGCCGATCAGCGGTCTGACCAACGCCGACACCGGCACCCTGGGCGGTGTCGCGCAGTGCGGCACCAGCTCGGTCTCCGGTATCGACGTCGCCGTCTGCGGCTGGGCCGACCAGGGCAGCGTCGGGATGATCATGTGGTTCTTCAAGAAGGCCCCGGACATCCAAGCCGAGTTCCCGAAGCTCCGCGCCGAGATCGAGTCGAAGAAGACCAGCTGACCCCCGGCGGGCGTTCCCCTCACCTGGTGCGGGGGACGCTCGCCGACGCGGCCACCACCGGTGTCGTGTCGGCGGCCGGCAGGGCCACCGTCACCTCCAGCCCGCCGCCCTCCTGGGCGACCGCCGACACCGTGCCTCCGTGCGCGTCGCAGACCGCCCGCACGATGGAGAGCCCCAGCCCCGAGCCGCGGGACCCGGTCCGCTCCCAGCCGCCCCGCCGGAACGGCTCGAACAGCCCCGGCACGTCGGCCGGCTCCACCTCGTAACCGGTGTTGCCGACGATCAGCCGGGTCTGCCCGCCGGACGACTCGGTGCGCAACCACAGCCGGCCGAGTAGATGGTTGTAACGGATCGCGTTCTCGATCAGGTTCCCCGCCAGGCGGTCCAGCAGACTCGGGTCACCGACCACCGGCGCGGCCCCGAGATCGGTGGTGACCTCCAGTTTCAGCCGCTCCGCCTCCACCTTGACCGCGGACAGCGCGTTCTGCACGCTCAGCGACAGGTCGGCCGGCACCTTGCGGACCAGCCGGCGACCCGACTGCGCCTCCGACCGGGCCAGCACCAGCAGCGCGTCGACCAGGCCGTTGGCCCGCTCCGAGGCGTTGCGGACCACCTTGGCCATCCGTCGGAACTCGGCCACATCCGCCTCGTCGTCACTGAGTGTGACGTCGATCTCGGTCCGCATGACCGCGAGCGGGGTACGCAGCTCGTGCGACGCGTTCGCCACGAACCGTTTCTGCGACTCGAAGGCGGCGGCCAGCCGGTCCAGCATGGCGTCGAACGTACGGGCCAGCTCGGCCACCTCGCCGTCCGCGCCGGAGTAGCGGATCCGCTGGTCCAGGGTCTCCTCGCCGAGCCGCTGCGCGGTCTGGGTGACGTCACGCAGCGGGCGCAGGGCACGGCCGGTCACCGCGTACGCCAACGCGATCCCGACGATCCCGACCGCCGCCAGCGCGCTGAACCCCTTGATCAGCAGCTCGCGGGAGGCCTGGGCGACCATGTCGTTCTGCCAGTCCAGCGCCTCGTGGGTGGTCCCGTCGGTCAGCGTCACGATGGAACCCGGCTGGAGCTCGTCGACCGGGTGCAGCGACTCGCTGACCAGCAGCCAGGCCAGCAGCACCAGCACCGCACCGGCGCCGACCAGCAGGATCCCGTTGAGCAGGGTGAGCCGCAGCCGCAGCGTCGGCCGCACGTCGAGCCGCAGGCCACGACTGCGGAGCCCGGGGTAGACGGTCACGAGGCCACGACCGGCTCGGGCACCCGGTAGCCGGCGCCCACCACGGTCTCGATCAGCGGTGGATCGCCGATCTTCTTGCGCAGGGTGTTGATGGTGACCCGGACCGTCGTGGTGAACGGATCGGTGTTGGCATCCCAGACCCGCTCCAGCAGCTCCTCGCTGGACACCACCCCGCCCTTGGCCTTGAGCAGCTCCTCCAGCACGCAGAACTCCTTGTTGGTGAGCTCCAGCGTCACACCGCCCCGGGTCACCACCCGGCGCGACTGGTCGAGCACCAGGTTGCCGACGCTGAGCACCGGCGGCGCGACCGGGGTGGCCCGCCGGCCCAGCGCCTGCACCCGGGCCACCAGCTCCTTGAAGTCGAACGGCTTGGCCAGGTAGTCGTCGGCGCCCAGCTCCAGGCCCTCCACCTTGTCCTCGACCGAGGAACTGGCGGTCAGCATCAGCACCCGGGTCAGCGCGCCCGACTCGACCAGGGCCGCGCAGATCTCGTCGCCGTGCATGCCGGGCAGGTCACGGTCGAGCACGACCACGTCATACCTCGTCACGTACGCCATCTCGTGGCCCTCGAGGCCGTCGTAGGCGACGTCCACCGCCATCCCCTTGCGGCGCAGGCCCCGCACGATGGCGTCAGCCATGTCCCGCTCGTCTTCGACCACCAGCACCCGCACCGCGACCTCCAGGCTCGTAGGTGCAGGCTACGTCAGAGACGCCAGACCGCGATCGACGAGTCCAGCCGCCGGCAGACCATGGCCGCGGCGGTGAACTGGCAGTCACCGGCGATCCGGTCGGCCTGCCCGAGGATGCGCACCTTGCCGTCGGACAGGCGCAGGATCCCGTAACGGAGGGCGTAACCGACGGCCTGGTGGCGGTAGACCCAGGCGGTGCCGGGTTCCGGGCCACGACCGCCGCTGGTCCACTGCCCGTCGACCTCGACGATCCCGCCGGTCCGCGGGTCGACCACGGCCAGTGCCGGGTCGGTCTGGCTGGTGTGGGCGACGAGCACCCGGTCGCCGATCACCTCGGTCGCGTCGTACCCGTCGGTGTGCCACCGGCCCTGCCCGGTGGCCGGGTCGACGACGCTGAGGCCGTTGATGAAGCCGATCAGGCAGATCATCGGGCCGCAGTCGGCGGGGTAGCCGCCTTCCGGGAGTACGACGTCGTCGCGCCGCCAGCGTTCGGTCAGGGTCTGATCGTCGTAGGCGATGGTCTCGTCCTCGCCGTACGCGGCGACCAGCAGCCCGCCTATCGACCAGGCCACGAAGTCCTCGCCGGGCGGCCGCGGCAGCCGGGTGCTGGTGACGACCGTGCCGGTGAGCCCGTCGTGGGCCTCCACCAGCCCGTCGCCGTCCACGGTGAAGAACCGCGCCGGATAGCCCGCCCAGTAGTAGCCGGCCGACATCGTCACCTGGCCGCCGGCCGGCTGCTCGACCGACCAGCGCACCACCCCGGTCCGCGGGTCGAGGGCCCGCCAGACGCGGTGGCCCTCTGCCCGGCCCGGGACGGTCTCCTCCTGGATCAGCAACTGGCCGCGGTCGGCGGTGAGGCCGTAGATGCTCGCCGGCCGCTTCCAGATCGGTTCCGCGACGCCGGCCCGCACCGCCATCAGCCCGGGGACCGCGGATTGGGTGTCGTTGTAGCCGACCAGCAGCACGTCGTCGCCGATACCGGCGACCGTGTAGACGTCACCGGTGACGGTGACCTGGAAGGAGGCGAGCGGTGTCAACTCCGGCAGGTGATAAGCCTGGATGACGTAGGTCCGCACCACCGTGCCGAACGGTTCGGGCTGCCCCACCACGTAGAGACGGTCCCGGTCGGTCTGAATCTGGTCGCTCAGGTCGATCGGGAGGACGACCGGGGCGGGCGGTGGTTGCGGCGGCGGTCCGCCACCGCCGAGGAGCACCACCAGGACGGCGGTGAGAAGACCGAGGATCCATCGGTACGGCAACGGCGGCCGTGGCACCGTGGCCTCCGCCTCACCGGCCGGCATCTCACCGAGGTCGATCAGGGCATCCCGCAACGACTGCCCCCATGTGTACGTGTACCGGTATCAGATCCGATAGGCCCAGACCCGCAGTCCCCGGACATCCCGACAGACTACGTATCGATCGTCCCCGCCGCAGTCCCCATCCAGACCGTCGGCGGCCCCCAGATAGCGGACCTCGGTCGCGCCCGGCAGCACCGCCCCGAAGGCGCGCCCGCCGCCCTTCTCGTCACGCCACAGCAGCAGCGCATGCGCCCCGAAACCCTCGACCTCGCCGTCCCAGCCGGTCAGGTCGGCCCGGGGCGCCCCGGTCGTGGTGTCGACGAGCAGACCGGGACCGTCGTCCCCGGCGGGGGTCAGCAGCACCGCCCCGTCCCGGACGGCCAGCTCCGCCTCGGACGGCGCCGACCAGGCGACCCGCCCGGTCCGCCGGTCGAGGACCTGCACCTCGCGGTCACCGGCGGCGCAGAGCAGACCCGTGCAGGTGTCCGGCCCTCCGTCGGTGTGCAGGTCACGGACCCAGAGCCGGTCCAGGGTCCGTACGTCGTACCCGGCCTGCAGCCCGGCCTCCGGATAGCCGATCAGCGCCACGTCGCCGACCACGTCGCTGGTGCCGGGCCCGGCACCGGCCTCCTGGGGCAGTCCGGTCTCGCGCAGCACCGCACCGGTCCGGCCGTCGACCAGGCTCAGCCGGTCGGAGGCGGTGATCAGGACGGCGGCCGGGCCGTCGCCGCCGGCCGGTTCCGCGGTCACCGAGCCGCCCGGCGTGGCCGTCCACAGCACCGTGCCGGTGGCCAGGTCGAGACCGCGCACCTCGGTCCGGACCGGCGGCTCGACGTGCGGCTGCCCGTCGGCCGAGAAGTAGAGCATCCCCGGGTCGCCGGACTCCTGGTCGTAGAGCGTCCCGGGCCGGAAGATCCGGTCGGTGAGGACGGCCAGGCCGTCGCGCACCGGGGTGATCCGGTTCCCGGTGGTCCAGCGGATCGCCCCGGTGTCCGCGTCCAGCACGGTGCTGGACAGACCCGCGCCGACCAGCAGCAGGTCGCCGATCCGCCGTACCCGGACCGCGCCGAAGACGCCGTTGGCCGGGTCGAACGTGGCGCTGATCGGCACCTCGGCGCTCCACAGCCGGTGCGGGGAGGGCTGCGGGTCCCATGCGGTGAGGGTGCGGCTCCGCCCGGCCAGGACGAGCGTGAACACCCGCCCGCCGGCGATCTGGATGGCGGCCTCGGCGCCCGCCTCGGCCGGGATCAGCCCGAGCGGGCGCCAGAACGTGCCGCCCCGCGGTGCCGCGCCGGCCAGGGTCAGGACCATAACCACCGCCAGGGCCACGCCGAGCGGGCGGTACCGCCACGGGGGCGGATGACGGCGACCGGTGAGCCGATCGGGCGGGGCGTCCAGATCCAGCTCGATCAGCGCCACGCCACAACCTTCCTGAGGATCACGCCGCCTCGGCCCGGTAGGACCAGACGACCAGCTCGCCATACATCGACCGGCAGATCAGCCGCTCGGGGGCGGACTGGCACTCGCCGGTGCCGGCGGGCAACTCGGCGAGCACGCGCGGCCGGGACAGGCGCGGGGCCGCGACCGCGACCATGGTACGCGGATCCGCCCCGATATCCCGGATGACCAGCACTTCGCCGCCGGCCGTGGCGCCACCGAGCGGCCGCCAGCCGGTCAGGTCGACGAGCACCCGGCCGGTCGCCGGATCGACGAGCGCGGTCGGTGAATTCGGGCCGTCGGCGTAGGCGATGAGCCGCTTGCCGATGGTCTCGATGGATCGCCAGCCGGGCCGGTGCCAGCGCTGGTCACCGGTCGCCGGGTCGATCGCGCGCACCCCGTCCAGGCCGATCAGGCAGGCGAGCCGGCCGCACGGCTGGACCTCACGGGTGCTGTCGGCCGGTTCGGTCCACAGCGGCCGCAGTGTCGTCGCGTCGAACGCGGACACCTCGATCCCGGACGGCCCCGGGTGCCGCAGCAGGACCGCCCCGCCGACGACCAGCGGGTTCTCCGGGTCGTAGTTGGCGGCCGGCACCTTCCGCTCGGCGAGCAGGGCACCGGTGCGCCCGTCGTACAGCCGGGCGGTCAGGTCGTCGCGGACCATCAGCATCCGGGCCGTCTCCCCCGGCGGACCGGGCACGGCCAGCAGGACCGCCGTCGACGGGACCTCGACCTGCCAGCTGGTCGCGCCGGCAGCCGGATCGAGGGCCTCGACGGTCCGTTCCACCCGGCGGCCGGTGCCGGAGGACTGGCTGCGCACACCCTCGACGGAGAACACCAGGCCGGTGCCCTCGAAACTGACCACGCTGCGGGTGTTGTGCCACAACTGGTCGCCGGTCGTCAGCGAGACCGCCGTGGTGCCGGGCTCGGTGCTCCCGGCGCCCCACGGCCGCAGCAGCAGCAGGCCGTCACCGGCACGCAGCCGGTAGACCGGGATCTTCTGGTCGACCCGCCACTGCCGGGCGCCGGTCGCCAGGTCGTAGGAGGCGAGCACCCCGGCCGACTGGACCACCAGCTGGCCGGTGCCGGTCACCAGGTACGGATCGGCGGACCCGATCTCGACCCGGGTCAGGGCCGCCAGCAGCGGGGGCGGCGGCGGGCCGGACGCGGTGAGACCGAAGAGCACCAGCGCCGCGACGACGGCCGGGGCCAGCCAGGACGGCAGTGTGCGCCGCCCCGGCTGCCCGTACGTCATGGGCTCGCCCCGGTCGTAGCCGAGGTCGATGACCACTGGCCCGCGGACGGCGTCGACACCCATCCGCTAACGGTAACTTTTCAGTAACGAAGTTGCCCAGTGCCTCAGACGCGGATGTCAGGCTCCGCGAGACGAGACACCCACTCCGTCACCTCACGGGCCACGTCCTGCGAGGTCAGCCCCAGCGACGCCAGGATCTCGGCACGGGTGCCGTGCGGGTGGAAGCCCACCGGCACACCGAAGTCCCGCAGCGGCGTGGACACGCCCGCATCCCGCAGCGCGCTCGCCACCGCGTCGCCGACACCGCCGGCGCGCACCCCGTCCTCCAGGGTCACGACGGCCCGGTGCTGGGCGGCCAGGCCGGTCAGCTCGATCGGCACGGGACGGACCCAGCGCGGGTCGACGACCGTCACCCCGTACCCCTGCTCGGTGATCCGCTCCGCCGCCTCCAGAGCGAGACCGGTGAAGGAACCCACCGCGACCAGCAGAATGTCCTGCCGCTCGCCCTCGCGCAGCACGTCGACCTGTCCGACCCGGCGGATCGCCGGGGTGTCCGGCGCGACCGAACCGGTCGGGAAGCGCACGATCGTCGGGCCGTCCTCGACCGCGACCGCCTCGCGCAGCTCCTCCCGCAGGGTCGCGGCGTCGCGCGGCGCGGCGATCCGCAGCCCCGGCACCACGCCGAAGACGCTCATGTCCCACATGCCGTAGTGACTCGGCCCGTCCGGCCCGGTGATGCCGGCCCGGTCCAGCACGAACGTCACCGGCAGGTTGTGCATCGCCACGTCCAGCAGGACCTGGTCGAAGGCCCGGTTCAGGAAGGTCGCGTAGACCGCCACCACCGGGTGCAGGCCACCCATCGCGAGACCGGCCGCCGACGTCGCCGCGTGCTGCTCGGCGATGCCCACGTCGTACGTCCGCTCCGGATACTTCTTGGCCAGCGCGGCGATCCCGGTCGGCTCGGCCATCGCGGCGGTGATGCCCACCACGTCCGGCCGCTCGTCGGCGATCCGGACCAGCTCCTCGGCGAAAACGGCCGTCCACTTGAGCGACGGCTTGGCGGTCAGCGCCCCGGTCTGCGGGTCGAACGCCCCCGGACCGTGCAGGCAGTCCGCCTCGTCCTGCTCGGCCGGGCGGTAGCCGTAGCCCTTGCGGGTCACCGCGTGCACGATGACCGGCGCGTTGAAGCCCTTGGCCCGCCGCAGCGCCGACTCCATGGCCTGCTGGTCGTGGCCGTCGACCGGGCCGATGTATTTCAGGCCCAGGTCCTCGAACATCGGCTGCGGGCTGACCGCGTCCTTGATGCCCTTCTTGACCGCGTGCAGCACCTCGAAGACCGGCTTGCCCACCACCGGCGTCTGGCCCAGCGCGTCCTTGACCAGGTCGAGCACCTTCTCGTAGCCCGGGTTGAGGCGCAGCGTGGACAGATGGTCGGCGAGACCGCCGATGGTCGGCGCGTAGGAGCGGCCGTTGTCGTTGACCACGATCACCAGACGGTTGCGCGTGGCGGCGATGTTGTTGAGCGCCTCCCAGCACATGCCACCGGTCAGCGCGCCGTCACCGACCACGGCGACCACGTGACGATCCTCACCGCGCAGCGCGAACGCCTTGGCCAGACCGTCGGCGTAGGACAGGGCGGTGGAGGCGTGCGAATTCTCGATCAGGTCGTGGTCGCTCTCCGCCTGGCTCGGGTAGCCGGTGAGACCACCGCGCTGACGGAGCAGGTCGAAACCGTCCTGGCGACCGGTTACGATCTTGTGCACATACGACTGGTGGCCGGTGTCGAAGAGGATCTTGTCGCGTGGGGAGTCGAAGACCCGGTGCATGGCCAGGGTCATCTCGACCACACCCAGGTTGGGACCGAGGTGGCCGCCGGTCCGCGAGACCTTGGCGACGAGGAAGTCACGGATCTCCGCCGCGAGCAGGGTCAGCTGCTCCGCGGTCAGTCGCTTCAGATCACCCGGATTGGTGATGCTGGTCAGCAGGCCGGCCGGGGTCGAGGGGGAGTCGCTCATGAGGGTGGAGTCTATCCGCGCCGGGCGAGGACGCGACTTGAGCGAACGGACCGTCACCATTCCTCCACACAATCGCGACCTCCCCCGACCGGCGTACCGCCACACCCCGGGTGGGCGACCGGGAGAACCGTCCGGCATCCTGGAAGGCACGCAGCGACTGGCGGCACAGGGATGGTCGAACCATCGGGGAGCTCGTCACGCGGAGTCGACCGCCTGGGCTCCCGGCTGAGGAGTCACACATGTCCACTGCTCGTCTCCTGCCCGGCGCGCCCGTTGCCGAGGCGGTCCTCGACGACGTCAAGGCCCGGGTCGCCAAGCTGAAGGACCGCGGTGTCCGGCCCAGTCTCGCCACCATCCTGGTCGGCGACGACGACGCCTCCGCCGGCTACATCCGGATCAAGCAGAAACAGGCCGCCGAGCTCGGCTTCGAATCCCCGCACGAACACCTCGGCGGCGACGTCACCCAGGCCGACCTGCTCAAGGTCATCGCGGGGTACAACGACGACAAGGACGTGCACGGCGTCCTGATCCAGTACCCGATCCCCGCCCACCTCGACTACGACGCGGCGCTGCAGACCCTCGACCCCGACAAGGACGTCGACGGCATGCACCCGCTCAACATGGGCCGTCTCGCCGTCGGCCTGCCCGGCCCGCTCCCCTGCACCCCGGCAGGCATCGAGGCGCTGCTCGCGTTCCACGGCGTCGAGGTCTCCGGCCGCGAGGTGGTCATCCTCGGCCGCGGCGCGACCCTCGGCCGTCCGCTGGCCATGCTGCTGGCCCAGAAACGGCCCACCGCCAACGCCGCGGTCACCGTCGTGCACACCGGAGTCAAGGACTGGCCCCGCTACGCCCAGCGCGCCGACATCCTGATCGCGGCGGTCGGTGTCCCCGGCATCGTCAAGCCCGAGCACATCAAACCCGGCTCGGTCGTGATCGGCGCCGGCGTCCGCTACGAGGGCCGGCGCCTGCTGCCCGACGTCGAGGAGTCCTGCGCCGAGGTCGCCGGCGCGATCACCCCCCGCGTCGGCGGCGTGGGCCCGACCACGGTCGCGATGCTCTTCCGCAACGCGGTGGCCGCCGCCGAGAGAGCCAACCCCTGACCCATTCGGTACGCCGCGGACAGCCCTCAATCGCATCCCACGCAGCCCCGCCCGCGCCACGCGGCGGGGCTGCCCACTCAAACCCTCCAGCGCGCCCACCGGGCTGGCGCGTCCCAACACCACCAGCCGTCGCCCACACCGGTAATGCCACCCCCGAAAGCGCTCTGAGTCTTCACCACCGGAGGTTGATCGCGCGGGGCGTGAAACCTGCGGTCCGGTCGCGGTTGTCGCTGGTCGGGGTGAGGAGGGTGGCCTGGTGCGCGAACGACTTCTCGGTAGGAGTGTCAGGTCGGCACCCAGAGCCGGATACGGGTGCCGTCACCGCCCTCCTGGGGGCGGTGAACGCACCCAGACCCGACGACGGGTACATCCGACGCCCTGCCGAAGGACGGCACGCGCACCCGGTCCGACATTGGGCCCGCCCGACGCCCCACCGAAGGGCCGCCCGCGCACCCGGTCCGACATTGGGCCCGCCCGACGCCCCACCGAAGGGCCGCCCGCGCACCCGGTCCGGCATTGGGTGCTCCAGACGGTCCTCGTCACGGGGGCGATCCTTGACGAGTCGACCTGAACAGACAGGATGCGAGATTCGCCGCTGAACCCACGCCCCGGCCTCTGAGTCTTCACCACCCGGGGGCTGATCACGCGGGGCCGTGGAACCCCCGTGTCATAACCGCGGTTGCCGCCGGTCGGCGTGACGAGGACAGCCGGGCACGTCACGACGCCCCACCATCGGCGATGGCGAGTGCGGCTGCCGGGACGTCCCCCTTCCCCGACGACCCATCCGCAGCATCGCCGCCCCGACCCGGGTCCGGTCCGCCGGGCAGTTTCCTGTGTCCACAGTCAGGGTCGGCTTCCGGTCAGCGACGGCCGGCGGTCTGGGTTCAGGCGGGGAGCAGGTGGGCCACGCACTCCACGTGCTGGGTCATCGGGAAGCAGTCGAACGCCCTCAACCTCTCCAGGCGCCAGCCCAGGGAGACGAACGTCTTCAGGTCGCGGGCCAGGGCCGCCGGGTCGCACGCCACGTAGGCGATCGCCCGTGGCCGGGCCGCGGCCAGCGCGCGTACCACCTTGGCGCCGGCGCCGGCCCGGGGCGGGTCGAGCACGACCAGGTCGACCGGGCCGGTCACCCGGCGCCGGGTGAGCGCCACGTCGACCCGGGCCTCGACGACGTCGGCCAGCGGGCGGCCGTCCGCACGGATCAGCCCGGCCAGGTTGGCGCGGGCCGAGGCCGCCCCGGTCGGGGACGACTCGACGACGGTGACGCGGGCGCCGGTGCGTTCGGCGACGGCGGCGGCGAACAGCCCGGCACCCCCGTAAAGGTCCCACGAGGTTTCGCCGACGGCTGGGCGCAGCATCTCCAGGACGGCGTTAACCAGGGTGTCCGCGGCCGACGGGTGGACCTGCCAGAAGCCTTGCGGCGGGATCCGCCAGGCGCGGCCGGCGGCGAGTTCGATCACCTCGGGCGGGCCGGAGAGCCGGAACAGCGCGCCGCCCTCCTGCGCTTCGGAGAGGTCGTCGCCGGCGGCCGGGCCGGCTGATCCGGACGGGCGGCCGAGGACCGCGACGTCGCCGCCGGTGGACGCGACCGCCTGCAGGGCGTCGACGTTGGGCCAGTCGTTGGCGAGCACGTCGAGGTCCTGGATGGCGGGGTGGGCGATCCGGCAGCGGTCGATCGGTACGACCTGGTGCGAGCGGTGCTGGAGCAGGCCGGGGCGGCCGGCGGCGTCGATCGCGTACCGGATCCGGCTGCGCCATCCGAGCAGTTGCCCCGGATCGTCACCGGGACGGTCCAGCGGTGGCGGCAGCGCTTCCACCCGTACCGCATGCTCGTCGGGGTCGAGACCGGCCAGACGGGTCAGCTGTTCCCGGACCACCTCGGTCTTCCACCGCAGCTGTGCCTCGCCGGAGGCGTGCTGGAGGTCGCAGCCGCCGCAGCCGCCGGGCCGGGCGTACGGGCAGGGTGGGGTGACCCGGTCCGGGGAGGCCTCGTGGATCTCCACGGCGTCGGCCCGGAGGTAGCCGCGGTGGAGTTCGGTGATCTCGGCGGTGACGCGTTCGCCGGGCAGCGCGTGCCGGACGAAGACGACCCGTCCGTGCGGGCCGCCGATCCGGGCGACGCAGTGGCCGCCGTGCGCGGGCGCGCCGACGACGACCTCGACGCGGTCGCCCTCGATCAGGTCCTCGGCCGACTGCCGGTCGTCGGCGATGGTCATGGCTGGTCACCGTCCTCGGGTTCGAGACCGGGCTGGACGCGGGGGCCGCGGGCGGGCGCCCGGCTCAGCACCCGGTCCAGCCGGTCGAGGTCGCGGTCCTGGCTGGAGCGCAGCTGCCACGGCACGCTGACCACCATCACACCCGGTTCGAAGAGCAGCCGGCCCTTGATCCGCAGTGCGCTCTGGTTGTGCAGCAGGTTCTCCCACCAGCGGCCGACCACGTACTCGGGGACGAACACGGTGACCACGTCGCGTGGTGAGGCGCGGCGCGTGTTCTTCACGAAGTCGAGGATCGGGCGGGTGATCTCCCGGTACGGCGAGTCGACCACCGTGAGCGGCACCGGCAGCTGCCGTCGCTCCCATTCGGCCTGGATGCCCCGGGTGTCGTTGTCGTCGACGTTCACGGTGACCGCGGTGAGCGTGTCCGGCCGGGTGGCCTGCGCGTAGGCGATCGCCCGCAGGGTCGGCTGGTGCACTTTGCTGACGAGGACGATGGCGTGGTTGCGGGACGGCAGGACGGGCCGCTCGTCGGTCGGTTTGAGTTCTTCGGCGACCCGCGTGTAGTGCCGGTGGATGGCCACCATCAGCGCGTAGATCACGATCATCGCGGCGATCGCGATCCACGCTCCGAGCAGGAACTTGGTGATCAGGACGACGATCAGGACCGCGCCGGTGAGGACCATGCCGAACGTGTTGATCGCCCGGGAGCGGATCATCCGGCGCCGCCGTTGCGGGTCGCGCTGTGTCTTCAGCAGCCGGTTCCAGTGGATGATCATGCCGAGCTGGGACAGCGTGAACGACACGAACACGCCCACGATGTAGAGCTGGATCAGCCGGGTCACCTCGGCCTCGAAGGCCACGATCAGCACCATGGCGGCGACCGCGAGGAAGAGGATGCCGTTGCTGAACGCCAGCCGGTCGCCTCGGGTGTGCAGCTGGCGGGGAAGGTACCGGTCCTGGGCGAGGATCGAGCCGAGTACCGGGAAGCCGTTGAACGCGGTGTTCGCGGCCAGGAAGAGGATCAGGGCGGTGACCGCGCCGACCAGGTAGAGCAGGATCGACCCGCTGCCGAAGACGGTCTCGGCGAGCTGGGTGGTGACCGTCTTCTGGACGTAGCCCTCGGAGGCCGCGTTCGGGATGATCTGCAGCGTCGGGTTCTCGACGAACTTCAGGTGGGTCGCCTGGGCCAGCAGGATGATGCCGTAGAGCATCACGATCGACAGGCTGCCCAGCAGCATCAGCGTGATCGCCGCGTTCCGGCTCTTCGGCTTCTTGAATGCGGGCACGCCGTTGGAGATCGCCTCCACACCGGTGAGCGCCGCGCAGCCGGACGAGAACGTCCGTAACAGCAGGAAGGCGAAACCGGCCTGGGTGAAGTCGTCCTCGGCGACGATCGTCAGGTCGGCGCTGGGCGCCCGCAGGTCGTCGCCGAGCACGAAGACCCGGACCAGGCCGGTGAGGATCATGCCGACGATGACGATGATGAAGAGATAGGTGGGTACGGCGAAGGCGACCCCGGACTCCCGCAGGCCGCGCAGGTTGAGCGCACTCAGCACCAGGATCGCGATGATGGCGATGACGACCTTGTGGGTGGCCACCCAGGGGACGACCGAGCCGAGGTTGCTCACCCCGGACGAGATCGACACCGCGACCGTGAGGATGTAGTCGACCAGCAGCGCGCTGGCGACTCCGAGCCCGGCCTTGGATCCGAGGTTGACCGTCGCCACCTCGTAGTCGCCGCCGCCGGAGGGATAGGCGTGCACGTTCTGCCGATAGCTGGCGACCACCGTCACCATGACCACCGCGACCGCGAGCGTCACCCAGGGCGAGTAGAGGTAGGCGGCCGCGCCGGCGATCGAGAGGGTCAGGAGGATCTCGTCGGGCGCGTACGCCACGCTGGAGAGCGCGTCGCTCGCGAAGACCGGGAGCGCGATCCGCTTGGGCAGCAGCGTGTGCTGCAGCTTGTCCGAGCGGAACGGCCGGCCGAGCAGCAGCCGTTTGGCTAGAGAGGTGGTACTTGCCACGAGTGCCAAGCGTACGGGCGCACCTTTCGGCGTGTGGCCCGCCCCGGACAGCGTCCACACGCAGGGCATGGCAGGCTCACACTGGTCCGTACAGATTCGGGAGGGCACGAACCGTGCACGTGGTCATCATGGGGTGCGGCCGGCTCGGTTCGACGCTGGCCCAGAAGCTCGACGCCCAGGGCCATCAGGTGGCCGTGATCGACCGCGACGCGGACGCTTTCCGCCGCCTCGGCGACGGTTTCGGCGGCGTCACGGTGAACGGCATCGGCTTCGACCGTGACGTGCTCCGCGCCGCCGGCATCGAGCGGGCCGACGCGTTCGCGGCCGTCTCCAGCGGCGACAACTCCAACATCATCTCGGCCCGGCTGGCCCGTGAGACGTTCGGTGTCTCCCGGGTGGTGGCCCGGATCTACGACTCCCGGCGCGCGCAGGTCTACGAGCGCCTGGGCATCCCGACCATCGCCACGATCCGCTGGGCCGCCGACCGGATGTACCGGTTCCTCGTGCCGGATCAGCGGGTCGAGGTGTTCCGCGACCCGACGAGCGTGGTCAGCATCGTCGAGACCCCGCTGCACCGCGACTGGATCGGCCGCACGGTCAAGTCACTGGAGGACCGGACCGGCGCGCGGGTCGCCTACCTGGCCCGGTTCGGCATGGGCACCCTGGCCCAGCCGTCGGCCGTCCTGCAGGACGGCGACCAGGTCTACATGCTGGTCACCGACGAGACCGTGGACCAGGTGCTGGACATCGCCCAGGGCGCCGACAAGGAAGGGAACTGACCGTGCGCATCGCCATCGCGGGAGCCGGCAACGTGGGCCGGTCGATCGCCCAGGAGCTCATCGGCAACGGGCACGAGGTGATGCTGATCGAGCGGCACCCCCGGCAGCTCTGCCCGGAGCGGGTGCCCGAGGCCCGCTGGGTGCTCGCCGACGCCTGCGAGCTGAGCAGCCTGGAGGAGGCGGACCTGGCCGGCTGTGACGTGGTGGTCGCGGCGACCGGCGACGACAAGGCCAACCTGGTGGTGTCGCTGCTGGCCAAGACCGAGTTCGCGGTGCCGCGGGTGGTGTCCCGGGTGAACCGGGCGGAGAACGAGTGGCTCTTCACCGAGCAGTGGGGTGTCGACGTCGCGGTGAGCAAGCCCCGTCTGATGGCCGCCCTGGTCGAGGAGGCGGTGACGGTCGGCGACCTGGTCCGGCTGATGACCTTCCGGCAGGGCGAGGCCAACCTGGTGGAGATCACCCTGCCCAAGGACGCGCCCTACGAGGGCAAGCCGGTGCGCTCGGTGCCGATGCCACGTGACGCCGCTCTGGTCGCCATCCTGCGCGGCAAGCGGGTGCTGGTGCCGACGCCGGACGACCCGCTGGAGTCCGGCGACGAGCTGATCTTCGTGTGCACCAGCGACGTCGAGGACCAGGTCCGTGCCGTGGTGCTAGGCGACCGGGGTCTCCCGCCGCTGGGCTGACGTCACCCGGTGGATGGCCCAGATGGTGAAGGCGAAGGTGGCGGCGTAGATCGGCCAGCTGACCAGGATCCGGACGATGCCGATCGCGTTCGCCTCGCCCATCAGATAGAGGACCCCCTGGATGCCGGCGCGCACGCTCAGCGAGACGGCCCAGAGCACGGTCAGCCACTGGAAGGTGCGGAACAACCGGGCATTGCCGAACCAGTCCTGCTTGCCCCGGTTGGCCATGATGCCCCACGCGTAGCCGATCAGGGGCTTGCGGAAGGCGACCGAGATCAGCAGCACCGCGGCCTGGCCGAAGGTGAGCAGAATGCCCGGCAGATAGAAATTCTTCGCATCCCCGGTACGCCACGCGAGCCACGCGCCGAGCGCGATGCCGAACAGGCCGTTGACGGCGTGCCGGACCGGCTGCCGGCGGGCCAGCCGGACACCGCCGATGGCCAGCGCCGAGCCGACCGAGCCGACGATGGCCCAGAGCAGCGACTCGCGTTTCTCCAGGCCCAGGGCCTCGAGGCTGAGGATCACGTTGAGCAGCACGAAGGCCAGCACCGGGACGCTGGACTCGATCAGGCCCCGCACACCGCCGAGCTGGTCGGCGATCTGCTCGCTCATCGACGGGAAGGGCTCCTCGTCGCCGGGCTGCCCTTTCGTGACGGCGTGCAGGTCCTGCTCCGCGATGATCTCGGCGGCCAGCTTCTCCTCGGCCTCCCCGACGAGCTCACCGAGCCGCTCCTCGACCGACTCGTGCGCGGCGTGCCGCGGCTCGCTTCCGGGTGTCACCGGGGCGCCTCCAGCTCGTAGTAAGGGTTGTAGATCACCTTGCGGTCGTCCCGGATCGCTATCCGCCCCCGCGCGGTGAGCTGACGCCCCGGTTCGATGCCGGCGATGGACCGGCGCCCCAGGAAGACCAGCGTGACCACGTCGCTGCCGTCGTAGAGGTCGGCCTCCAGCGTAGGCAGGTTGGTCCGAGGAGTGTACGCCACCGTGCGCAGCCGCCCCGACACCGAAACGACCTGCCCACGGCGGCACTCGCCGGCCGGGACCGCGCCGCACTTGGCGCTGTCCCGCTGCAACTCCTCCGCGTCCAGCTCCGAGTCCGTCGCCGTCAACCGGCTCAGGAACCGGCGGAACCCGGTGCGCTCTTCGGTCGTCATGACTTCGCCGTCACCCTTCGTCGACGCGACGCAGTCTGCGCGTGTGCTCGGCACCCACGCTACGCCCGAAGCGCACCGGTGATCTAGGTCACTGCGGCCGATTGCCGTTCGCGGCCTGCTGGGCGGCCGCGGCCTGCCCCTGCTCGGCCATCTCCCGCGGCAGCCGCATCGGAAGCGGCTCACGCACCGGGCGGGGCTCGTTGTCCCGGACCACGACCAGGCCGGACAGCACGTCGGCGAGGACGCCCTCACGACCCGGGTCGGAGGCGGCCGCACCCTGGTAGAGCGCCCGCACCATCCAGCGCGGGCCGTCCACGCCGACGAACCGCACGTCGGCCGGGCCCTCCGGGGTGTTCACCCGGGCCACCAGCTCCACGCCGTACCGCCCGTCGACCTCGCGGGGGGTGACGCCGTCGGCGGCCATCGCGCCGGCGATCTCGGCGCGCACCTCGCTCCAGATGCCCTCGGTCTTCGGCGCGGCGAAGACACCCAGCTGGAGGGCGCTCTCGCCGTCGACGAGGACGACCTGCTCGACGCCGCCGTCCGGGTTGGCCTGCACCCGCACCTCGACGCCCTCGATCGCGGGGATCTGGAGGCTGCCCAGGTCGAGCCGCTGCACACCCTCCGGGGCATACCGGACGTCCCACGGGCCGAACTCGGGCGCCGGCGGTGTGCCGTCGGAGGCGAGGCTGTCGGCGAGCGCCTTGGAGGGCGGCGCGTCGGCCGCCCGGACGTGCTTCGCGGCACCGCGCTTACGGGAGAACATCACTGCCAGCCTTTCCGTTTCGCAAAGCTCAGAGGGCCTGGTGGCCGCCGGTCGAACCGTGCCCGCCCGTGCCGCGCGCGGTGTCGTCGAGGGCGTCCACGGCGTGGAAAGCCGCCCGTTCCACCCGCTGGATCACGAGCTGGGCGATGCGGTCGCCCCGGGAGATCTTGACGGTGTTCTCCCGATCGTGATTGATCAGGTTCACCAGGATCTCGCCACGGTAACCGGCGTCGACCGTACCGGGCGCGTTGAGGACCGTCACCCCCAGTCGCGCCGCCAATCCGGAGCGCGGGTGAACCAGGCCCACGAAGCCCTCCGGAAGAGCGATGGCGACACCGGTGCGGACCTTGACCCGGGCGCCCGGGGCGATCTCCGCCTCCTCGGCCGCGACCAGGTCGGCGCCGGCGTCACCCGGATGCGCGTAGGCCGGCAGGGGCAGATCCGGGTCGATCCGGAGGACCTGGACGTTCACATCGGTCACGGCGGGTGTTCCTTCACTGGGGTACTGCGGGCGGCACCTACCCTGCCATCCTGCCGCGCCCCGCCACGGAGGCGCGCCGTACCCTTCGAGGGTGACACCCGAGTCCCCGGTCCGCACGGTCGCCGCCCATCAGGAGCGGCTGAGTCTCCCGTGGTGGGCGTGGCCGGCCGCCTTCGTGGGCGGTGCGATCCTCGCCACCGAGCTGATGCTGGGGCTCCCCGAGCTGCCCGTCTGGCTGCCCTACGCGGTGCTGCTCCCGCTCAGCCTGCTGATCCTGGCCCCGCTGAGCCGGCTCCGGGTCGAGGTCACCCCCGACGAGTTCCGGGTCGACGACGCCCGCCTGCCGGTCGAGTTCGTCTCCGGCGTGGTCGCGCTGGACGCCGCGGGCAAGCGGGAGGCGCTCGGCGTCGGCGCGCACCCGCTGGCCTTCGTGGTGCAGCGGGCCTGGATCGGCCCGGCCGTGCAGGTGCTGCTCGACGACCCGGCCGACCCGACACCGTTCTGGGTGGTCAGCACCCGTCACCCGGTCGAGTTGGCGACGGCGCTGCTGGAGGTCAGCCGCCGAGCTCGCGCCGAGCGGGCTTGATCAGCGCGGGTGCCGGTTTGCGTAGATCGGCGTGGACGCTCTCGCCGACCTGCCGGGTGGCCCGCCGGTTGAGGTAACTGGCGACCACCGCGCCGGTCAGCATCGGGCCGAAGGTGGTCAGGTTCCGGCCGAACCGCTTCATCAGCGATTTCTGCAGCTCCTTGCGGGTGGCCGTGCCCAGCACGGTGGCCACTCCGACGCCCGGGACCAGCGGGTTCACCCCACGCCTCCCGGACCACGCCTCGACCAGCCGCAGGGCCCGCTCGCCGACGGTCCCGGTGATCGGACGGCGGTAGATCTCGTGGAGCTCGCCGATCAGCTTGATCTCGATCGCCACCACGGCGACCGTCTCGGTGGCCAGCAACACCGGCGCGGAGAGCAGGGCCGGCGTGGCGACCCACTCGACCGCGGCGATGCCGCCCCCGGCCGCGCCCACCCCGGCCGTGGCCCGGGCGGCGTTACGGATCAGGCGCTCGGCCAGCTCCGTGTCGTCCAGGCCGGGGAAATGCCGGCGCAGGGTCTCCCGGTCCCGGACCGGGATGTGCGGGGCCAGCGTGGTGACCTGGTCGGTGACCCACTGCAGGGCCGCCTTCGGCCGGAACAGCCGTCCGGCGCCGCTGCCGCGGACCTGCCCGGCGAGCCGGCCGAGAAGCCGGCGCCGGCCACCGGGCTCCAGGTCGTCCGCGGTGAGGGCCGCCACGGTGCGGCCCGCCTCCTCCGGCGCGGGGGTGGTCTCGGCAGGCACGATCTCGGCACCGGGTTCGGTCGCGCGGTCCGGCTGGCTCATCGTCGTCCTTCCCGTGGTCGTCACCGGCATCAGTGCCCGGTCATGACCCAGGGTCAAACCCCCTGTCAAACCCCCCGTGAACGCCGTACGCCCGACCGCGACTACCGCGATCGGGTGATGTGGCGCGCTGCGCGCGAGTGCGCTCAGGCGCACTCGCGGCAGATCAGCTCCCCGTTGCGTTCCACCGCGAGCTGGCTGCGGTGGTGCACGAGGAAACAGCGGGAGCAGCGGAACTCGTCGGTCTGCATCGGCAGCACCTTGACGGTGAGCTCCTCGTCGGCGAGGTCGGCGCCGGGCAGCTCGAAGCTCTCCGCAACCTCGACCTCGTCGACGTCCACTGCGCCCGACTGTGAGTCGGCGCGGCGGGCCTTGAGCTCCTCGAGGCTGTCCTCGCCGAGGTCGACCTCATCGCGACGCGGGGCGTCGTAGTCGGTGGCCATCGGTCTTCACTCTCCTGTATCGATGTGTCACTTGGCGTTTGTAACGCCATTGGCAGGGTTTCGGTTCCCGGTTCCGCCGGCCGATTTCTGACACCCGTTCGGACCTCAGAAACTGCCCCGGTGGGCGCGGAACATTACCGCTGACGCGGCAGGCTTGTACGCACTCCGGCGGCACATTGTTCCCGATGTGACCGAGGCGACATCAAAGTAGGGGCACCAGCCACTGGATCATTGTCAACGCGCCGGAAGCATTCCCTGTTTCCGCGCCCCTGGCGGACAGACGTTAACCTCTCGACAGGCCTGGGCACCTTACCCGGGTCCGTCCCCCGATCCTGGAGCCGACCCATGAGCTTTGCCCGCGTCCGAGCGCTGGTAGTCGTCGGCGTGCTCGCCGTGGCCGCGGTGGTCTTCGTCGTCGTCACTCTCGTCCGGGACTCGCAGCGCGGGAGCGTCAACGGCAGCGACTGCCCGCCCGGGGCGCCGATGGCCGACATCCGGCTCCCGAACGACCCGGCCGTGGTCAAGGTCAAGGTCTTCAACGGGACCAACCGGGCCGACCTGGCCGAGCAGGTCAGCAACGAGTTCGCGAACCGTCGCTTCGTGGTCGAGAAGCCGGGCAAGACCAAGACCAAGGTCGAGGGCGTCGCCGAGATCCGCTACGGGCCGGACACCGTCGGCAAGGCGCAGCTGCTCCGGGCGTACTTCCTGGCCCAGTCGACGATGGTCTACAACGCGAAGCGCAAGGGCGACGTCATCGACATCATCATCGGCGACAAGTTCCAGCAGCTCGCGACGACGACCGAGGTCAACCAGTCGCTGGGCGCCGAGGGCGAGCCGACGCTGCCGCCGGGCGCCTGCCGCAAGCCGGTCACCGAGACCACCGAGCCCGAGACCGAGTGACCCGGCCGTGGCCGGCGCCCTCACGGGCCGCCGGCCGCGTCCAGCTCGACCAGTGCGTCGTGCAGCGCCGGGAAGATCGCCGGCGGGGCGGCCACGAGCATCCGGTCGCCGGCCGGCTCCCCGGAGAGCCCCGCGACGATCAGGCCGGCCTCGGCCGCGATCAGCCCACCGGCGGCATGATCCCACAAGTTGAGACCCTTCTCGAAGTACGCGTCGAGCGAACCCTCGGCGGCCAGGCAGAGGTCGAGGGACGCCGCGCCGAGACGGCGGATGTCACGCACCCGGGTGATCAGCCGGGCGAACACCGCCCCCTGATGGGCCCGTCGTCGCGCGTCGTAACCGAACCCGGTGCCCACCAGGACCTGGTCCAGAGTGGTCCGCTCCGAGCCGCTGAGACGCCGCCCGGCCCGCCAGGCACCACCGCCCAGGGTGGCCGTCCACTCGTCACCGGTGGCCGCGTTGACCACCACGCCGGCCACCACCACGCCGTCGCGCTCGGCGGCCAGCGACACGGCGTACTGCGGCAGGCCGTAGAGGTAGTTCACGGTGCCGTCGATCGGGTCCAGGATCCAGCGGACGGCACCGGGCGCCACGCTCAGGGAGTCGCCGTACTCCTCGCCGAGCACGCCGTCACCGGGTCTCTCCGCCGCCAGCGCCTCCACCACCTGCCGTTCCACTGCCTTGTCCGCCGCGGTGACCACGTCGGTGTCGGTGCTCTTGGTCTGGACGTCGCCGATCGCCTCGGACCGCATCCTGCGGGCCGTCACGGCCGCCTCCCGGGCGATCCGCACCGCCAGGGACAACAGCTCGCCGGGTGTCGATACCACCGGAATCTCGCTCACGTGGGTGTCCTCTCCGCCGATAGCATTCTCATGTCAGGAGTCTCTGACGAGGTCGTCGGGCCCCCGCGGCGTGCTGTGGGCGGAGGATCTCGGTAAGCGGCGCTACAATTCACCCCTGCCCACCGCTTCACGGACACGCCACCGGTACGGTCCGTGACCCGGGGGCCCCCACAAACCGACTCCAGCAACACTCGCCCCCGCGTGCTGCGCTGGACCATGGCCGTGCCCAACCTCATCGCCTCCGGAAGGTCATTCGTGACAGAAGCCCACCAGAACGGTGCCGACGTTCGCTCTCTCACCGAGGCCTTGATCACCCATGCCCAGGGTGCTGGCGGGCAACTCACATCGGCCCAGGTCGCGCACACGCTCGAGTCCGCCGCGGTGAACCCGGCGCAGGCCAAGAAGATCCTGCGCGGGCTGGTGGACGCCGGCATCACCGTCGTGGTCGACGGTTCGGCCAGCACCCGCCGGCCGAAGGTCGCCGCCGCCCGCTCCACCACTCCGGCGTCCCGGGCCACCACCGCCAAGACGGCGCCGGTCAAGAAGGCGGCGCCGGCGCCCAAGCAGGCCGCACCGGCCGTCGGCGGCGACGCCACGGCCGGCCCGGCCAAGAAAGCCGCACCGGTCCGCAAGGCGACCGCGGCCAAGGCCGCGGTGCCGGCCAAGAAGGCCGCGCCGGGCAAGCCCGGTGAGGAGGGCCCCGGCGAGGAGATCGATCCCGCCGAGCTCGCCGCCGCGGTCGAGGACGTGGTGATCGAGGAGCCGGCCGCCATGGTCGCGGCCGCCGCCACCGACGCCGCCAGTTCGGCCACCGACGGCGACTTCGAGTGGGACGACGAGGAGTCCGAGGCTCTCAAGCAGGCCCGCCGTGACGCGGAGCTGACCGCCTCGGCCGACTCGGTCCGCGCCTACCTCAAGCAGATCGGCAAGGTTCCGCTGCTCAACGCGGAGCAGGAGGTCGAGCTCGCCAAGCGGATCGAGGCCGGCCTCTACGCCGCCGAGCGGCTGCGCGCCGCCGACGAGGGCGAGGAGTCGCTCGAGCGCAACTTCGAGCGCGACCTCAAGTGGATCAACCGGGACGGCGAGCGGGCCAAGAATCACCTGTTGGAGGCCAACCTCCGTCTCGTGGTGTCGCTGGCCAAGCGCTACACCGGTCGTGGCATGGCGTTCCTGGACCTGATCCAGGAGGGCAACCTCGGCCTGATCCGCGCGGTCGAGAAGTTCGACTACACCAAGGGCTACAAGTTCTCCACGTACGCCACCTGGTGGATCCGCCAGGCCATCACCCGCGCCATGGCCGACCAGGCCCGCACCATCCGCATACCGGTGCACATGGTCGAGGTCATCAACAAGCTCGGGCGCATCCAGCGCGAGCTGCTCCAGGACCTGGGCCGCGAGCCCACCCCGGAGGAGCTGGCCAAGGAGATGGACATCACGCCCGAGAAGGTGCTGGAGATCCAGCAGTACGCCCGGGAGCCGATCTCGCTCGACCAGACGATCGGCGACGAGGGCGACAGCCAGCTGGGCGACTTCATCGAGGACTCCGAGGCGGTCGTCGCGGTGGACGCGGTCTCCTTCTCGCTCCTCCAGGACCAGCTCCAGCAGGTTCTCCAGACGCTGTCCGAGCGTGAGGCGGGTGTGGTCCGGCTGCGGTTCGGCCTGACCGACGGCCAGCCGCGCACGCTCGACGAGATCGGCCAGGTCTACGGGGTCACCCGTGAGCGGATCCGGCAGATCGAGTCGAAGACGATGTCCAAGCTGCGGCACCCGTCGCGGTCCCAGGTCCTGCGCGACTACCTCGACTAGGACCTTTGGTCAACATTCAGTGTCTGATTGGTCACCACCCGTACATCAACGGGTGGTGATCAGACCGTTGTGCAGAAGTGATCGTTGACGTGGCACCCTTGGATCACGGCACACTAGCTGGAACCACGGTGTGATCCCGGTCCCCCCGGGGCACTCTGGGAAGGCTGCAACGGTGCAGGGTGTTGCACGATGTGTGAGCAGTAGCCGAGGAACATGTTCATCGGTGACGAACAGAGGAGGAAGGCGATGACCCCGACTCTCACGCCGTCGGCAGGAAGTCTGGCCGGCCCCGCAGCCGATGAACGGTGCGACCGCTGCAATGCAGCCGGGAAGCTCCGTTTGACCCTGGCGGGTGGCAGTGAACTGGTTTTCTGTGGCCACCACGCCAACCGGTACGCCGAGGACCTGGTGAAGATCGCGGTTCAGTACGCGGCTGAGCCCGAGTTCACCTGGCGCGGCGCGGACATGATGTCGAACTCCAGCAACTAGCAGCGGTCCCCCAACCGAGACGTGTGACAAGAACGGGCGTTCCCCCTGCAGGGAGCGCCCGTTCTGCGTTCAGGCGGCGAGCGCCGCCTCGTCCTCGGCGCACAGCCGCACCCCGTCGCCACCGGCACGCTTGATGGCGTACATGGCCTCGTCAGCGCGTTCCAGGGCCGCCGGGAGCTCGTCGGCGAAGGCCACCGCGACCCCGATGCTCAGCGTCGCGGGGCAGTCCGGGATCGCCCGTATCGCCTGGACCATGCGCACGGCGACGTCGGCGGCAGTGGCCTCGTCCCGCCCGTCCAGCAGCGCCGCGAACTCGTCGCCACCCAGACGCGCGACCAGGTCGCCCGGGCCGGCCTGGGCCGTCAGGGCCGCGGCGATGGCACGCAACGCCGCGTCGCCGGCCGCGTGGCCGTGCGTGTCGTTGATCTGTTTGAACCGGTCCGTGTCGATGAGCAGCACCGCGATCCGGTGAATCGCCGCGTCGTGGCCCGTGCGGGCCAGATTCACGGCGTGGTCGAAGGCGCGCCGGTTGGCGATGCCGGTCAGCGCATCCAGGTCCGCGGCCCGGGACATCTCCTCGTGCTGCTGCCGCAGGGCGTCCAGGTCCTTCAGGGTGCGGGCGGCGTGCAGGGTGTTCAGCCGCTGGCGCCAGAGCGCGCCGGCGAGCGAGTCGCCGTAGGCCAGGGCCGCTGCGGCGTCCGCCGAACCGAGGTTGGCCATCAGGACCGTGCGGGTGCGGTGGGTGCTCGCCACGGCCAGCCAGTCGGCGTCCGCCGGCAGGTCGCGGACGGCGTCGGCCATCACCCGCAGGGCCTCCTCCGGGCGGCCGGAACGGCTCAGTGCGACGGCGTAGAACGGCTTGCCGAGCGTCATCGCGGCCGGCATGAAACCGCGGGCCTCCAGCCGGGCGAGGTAGATCTCGATGTCGGCGGCGGCTCCGGCCGGGTCGTCCCGGTCCGCACGGGAGCAGGCGGCGTAGAGCAGCGCGTTCTCCCGCCACGCGTCGGCGTCGCCCCCGGAGACCTCGTCGGCGGCCCGCATGGCGTACCGCTCCGCCTCCGCCGTGTGCGCCTCGGCCTCGTCGACCTGGGAGATCTGGTAGAGCTCCAGAGCCCAGCCCAGGTGCATCTCGGCGAGGTTGAGCAGCCACATGGCCCGGTTGCCGTTCTGTCCGTCGCCGGCGCGGCTCATCTCGTAGGCGGAGTGGAACTGCGGGGCCGCCAGCTCGTAGAGGCGCAGCTCCCAGTAGCCGATCGCCACCGCCACCAGCGAGTTGACCGCGGCGATCGGCTCACGTTCCTCGGCGGCCAGCGCCTCGGCGGCCACCAGGTCGCGCAGCACCCGGTCCACGTCGTTCTCGGCCGGGTCGATCTGACCGAGACGCAGGCGCTGCCAGGCCCGGCTGGCCAGGGCGCAGGCACGCCATCCGGCGCTGCCCTCCCGTTCGGTGGACGGGAGCATCAGGTCCGAGGCCTCGACGGCGGCGGCCGGGTCGCCCTGGGCGATGAACGAGACGACCCGGACGAAATGCATGCAGGCCGGGCCGTCGGCGAGATCACCGGTGGCGGCACGGAGCACCTCTTCGGCGCGTTCCCGGGCGGCGACGGCCTCACCGGTCTGTGCGTGCTCCAGAAGGCGTACCGCCTCGAGTGTGATCTCCCGCATCGGGCCACCTCCCCCCGGCGCTCTATCGGCGCCGGGGAGACGGGTCCTGAGGGAATCGGTGGCCCTAGAAGGACTGGATCGTGGCGATCCGTTCCTCCAGCTGCTCGATGGTGGCCTGGGCGCTGGGCGGGCCGCCGCAAATCCGGCGCAGCTCCGCGTGGATCTTGCCGTGCGGCAGGTTGGTCCGGTGATGGTGGGCCGCGACCAGGGTGTTCAGCTGGCGGCGGAGGCTGTTGCGCCGCTCCCCCGCGCTCATCGGCACGACCGGCTCCGGACGGGCCGGCGTCTCCGGCTTCGGCTCCTCCGCCTGACGCCTCTTCTGCGCCGCCATCTGGTCGGTCTGGCGTTTGTTGAGCAGGGTGGTCACCTGGTCCGGGGTGAGCAGACCGGGCAGCCCCAGATAGTCGGCCTCCTCCGCGGTGCCGGTGAGCGCCCCCGTGCCGAACGACGTGCCCTCGTAGATGACCTGGTCCAGCTCGGCGGTCGCGGAGAGCGCCTCGAACATCTTGTCCAGGTCGCCGAGCGCGTCCTCGGTCTTCTGCGCCCGCTCCAGGATGTCGTCGTCGAGCCCGTCCTTCTCCTTGGGCGCCCCGATCACGTGGTTGCGCTGCGCCTCCATCTCGCTGGCCAGCCCCAGCAGGTGCGGGACGCTGGGCAGGAAGACGGTCGCGGTCTCGCCGGGCACCCGGGACCGCACGAACCGGCCGATCGCCTGGGCGAAGTAGAGCGGGGTGGACGCGCTGGTGGCGTAGACGCCGACGGCCAGACGCGGGATGTCGACGCCCTCCGACACCATCCGGACCGCGACCATCCAGCGTTTCTCCGAGGCGGCGAACTCGGCGATGCGGCCGGAGGCGCCGTCATCGTCGGAGAGGACCACGGTGGCGGACTCGCCGGTCAGGTCGTGCAGAAGCTTCGCGTACGCCCGGGCGGACTGCTGGTCACTCGCGATGACCAGGCCGCCCGCATCCGGCATGCCGTGCTCACGGATCTTCGTCAGCCGGGCGTCGGCGGCCCGCATCACCTGCGGCATCCAGTCGCCCCGGTGGTCCAGAGCGGTCCGCCACGCCTGCGCGATCAGGTCCTTGGTCATCGGCTCACCCAGGCGGGCGGCCAGTTCGTCACCGGCGTTCGTGCGCCAGCGGGTCTCGCCCGAGTACGCCATGAACAGCACCGGCCGGACGACCTGATCACGAAGCGCGTCGGCGTAGCCGTACACCGAATCGGCTTTTGATCGTTGAATGCCGTCCTGACCGCGCTCGTAGGACACGAACGGGATCGGGTTCTCGTCGGACCGGAACGGGGTCCCGGTGAGCAGCAGGCGCCGCTCGGCCGGCTCGAAGGCGTCCTTGACCCCGTCGCCCCAGGTCCGCGAATCGCCGGCGTGGTGGATCTCGTCGAGGATGACGAACGTGCGGCGGGAGAGGGTGCGCCGTTTGTGCACGGCCGGCGCCATGCCGACCTGGGCGTAGGTGAGCACCGCGCCGTGGAAGTCACGCGACGAATGCACGTCGGAGTTGCGGAATTTCGGGTCCAGCTGGATGCCGACCCGGGCCGCCGCGAGCGACCACTGCGTCTTCAGATGCTCGGTCGGGCAGACCACGGTGACCGCGTCGCACGTGCCGTCGGCGAGCATCTCGGCCGCGATCCGCAACGCGAACGTGGTCTTGCCGGCGCCGGGCGTCGCCACGGCCATGAAGTCCTCGGAACGGCGACGAAGGTACGTCACCATCGCCTTACGCTGCCAGTCCCGCAGCGGCGGAAAGATCTCCAGGTTCGGCACAGGCGGGCTCAAGCTGCGGTGATCCCTTCTCCCAAGGAAAAACCCCCGCGATGAAGGGGCGCGGAGGCGGGGTCCAGCATAGCCGTGGAATGTTGCCGGGCAGCGTCACGGCACCGCGACGGGAGCCGACCAGCGCCGTCGCAGCGCGATCAGGCGGACCACCGTCATGACGACCGCGGCGACCGCGAGCGGGATCACCCCGGCCTGGCCGATCCGGTGCAGGACGGCCACCACCACGGCGCCGCCGAGGGCGACGATCGCGTAGATCTCTCGTTGCAGCACCACCGGGATCTCGCCGGTGAGCAGGTCGCGGGTCAGTCCGCCGCCGATCGCTGTGAGCATCCCCACCAGGCAGGCGCCGACTGCCGGGACGCCGGCCTCGATCGCCTTCAGCGTGCCGGTCACGGTGAACAGGCCCAAACCGGCGGCGTCGAGTGTCAGCACGGTCCGCCGCACCCGGTGCAACGCCGGGTGCAGCCAGAACACCACGACCGCGGCAGCCACCGCGGTCACCGCGTAGCGCCAGTCAGCGAACGCCAACGGCGGCGTGGCACCGATCACCACGTCGCGCAGGATGCCACCACCGAGCGCGGCCGCGAAGCCGACGAACGCGACACCGAACAGGTCGAGTCGTTTCGCGACGCCGGCCGAGGCGCCGGAGGCAGCGAACACCGCCACACCGATCAGATCCGCGACGAGCAGCGGATATCCGCCCGTCACGCCCCGATCAGGCCTTCATGGCTTCGTAGATCTCCTTGCACTGCGGGCAGACCGGCGACCCGGGCTTCGGCGACTTGGTCACCGGGAAGGTCTCGCCGCAGAGTGCAACCACGAAGTTGCCCATGACCGCGCTCTCGGCGATCTTCTCCTTGCGGACGTAGTGGAACATCTCGGGACCGGTGTCGGCGTCCCGGGTCTCCGGACGCTCCAGAATCTGCGTGCTCACAGCTATCTGCCCTTCTGAAATAAGCCAAGCTCCGGCCGCCAAGTCTGACACCTCACGCCTGACCGGTCCAACGACAACGCGGAGGGTGGGCACGGCCCGCCGGAGCGTGGCGTGACGGGTCTCGCGTCCGGTCCCGGGATCATGGCGGCTGCTCGCGCCGTACGGTTTACCCGTGACTGACTTCGCGATTCGATACGGCGAGCACGTGACCCGTGCCCGGCGGGACGGCCGTCCGGTGGTGGCCCTGGAGAGCACGATCATCTCGCACGGGCTGCCGCACCCCGACAACATCCGGGTGGCGAGGGAGATCGAGCAGGCCGTCCGGGACAACGGGGCGGTGCCGGCGACCATCGGCATGATCGACGGCGAGGTGATCGTCGGCCTGGAGGACGCCCAGGTGGAGCGGCTCGCGTCGGCCCAGGCCGTGGCCAAGCTCTCGGTGCGTGACCTGGCGATCGCCGCGGCCCGGCGCGCCGACGGGGCGACCACCGTCGCGGCCACCAGCGCGATCGCCGCGGCGGCCGGCATCGGCGTGTTCGCCACCGGTGGGCTCGGCGGCGTGCACCGGGAGGCGAACGTCACGTATGACGAGTCCGCCGACCTGACCGCGCTGGCGCGGACACCGATCGTCGTGGTCTGCGCCGGGGTGAAGTCGATCCTGGACGTGGGCGCCACCCTGGAGCGGCTGGAGACCCTCGGCGTCTCCGTCGCCGGTTACCGGACACGCCGCTTCCCCGGCTTCTTCATCACCGACGGCGGTTTCGACCTGGACTGGCAGCTCGACTCGCCGGAGCAGGTGGCCGACTTCATCCGTGCCCGGACCGCGCAGGATGTCGCCGAGGCCGCGCTGGTGCTGGCCAACCCGCTGCCCGCCGACGAGCAGCTCGACCCGGCACTGCACGACCGGACCCTGGCGACCGGCCTGAACCTGCTGGCCGAGCAGAACATCACCGGCAAGGCGGTCACCCCGTTCCTGCTGGGCCACTTCCACTCCAGCACCGAGGGCCGCAGCCTGGCGGTCAACATCCGGATCATCCTGCGCAACGCCGCGCTGGCCGCCCAGATCGCGGTGGCCGCGACCGACGGCTCCAACGCGCCGGTCGGCTTCGCCGTGCCGGCATGATCCTCGTCGTCGGCGACCTGGTCACCGACGTCCTGGTCGAGCACGTCGGAGAGATCCGGGCCGGCTCGGACACGGACGCGGCGATCCGGGTCGCCGGTGGCGGTCAGGCGGCCAACACGGCGGCCTGGCTGGCCCACACCGGCCAGGAGGTGACGCTGATCGCGGCGGTCGGTGACGACCAGGCCGGCCGTGACCGGGTTTCCGAGCTCACCGCGGCCGGGGTGCGGTGCGCGGTGCAGGTCCTCCCGGGCGTGGCGACCGGCAGCGTGGTGGTCCTCACCGGGGCGGCCGAGCGCACCATGATCACCGACCGGGGCGCGTCGCTGCGTCTCGACGCCGATCATGTCGCCGCCATGGTCGCCGCCGCTCCGGCCGGCAGCCACCTGCACCTGTCCGCCTATCCGCTGCTGCACGCCGGCTCCCGTCCGGCGGGCCTGGCGGCCCTCACGGCCGCCAAGCGACAGGGGATCACCGTGAGCGTCGACGCGGCGTCGGCGGCTCCCTTGCGCGATGCCGGGGCCCAGGAGTTCCTTTCCTGGGTACGGGGAACCGACCTGCTCCTGTGCAACGCGGACGAGGCCGACGTGCTCGCCGGGCCGGGCAGCGCGGCCGACCAGGCGGGGCGGCTCACCATGTGTGTGCGCGACGCCGTGGTGAAACAGGGCGCGGGTGGCGCGGTGTGGGCGGGGCCGGACGGGGTGTGGCCGGTGGCCGCCGACCCGGTGCCGGTGAAGGACCCGACGGGCGCCGGTGACGCCTTCGCGGCCGGACTGCTCGGCGCGTGGTGTGCGGGCGCGGCCCCGTCGGACGCGCTGCGTGCCGGCGCCACCCTGGGCGCGCTGGCCGTCTCCCGAATCGGCGCCCGCCCAACCCCTCTGCTGGCGGGCCAGCCGTAGCTCAGCCATCTGACAGCGCCCCGACAACCTTTCTGAGGTACAGCACGGCCACCCCGGCTGTACCTCAGAGCGGTGGGGTGGCCGGACCGTACCGCTGCGACGGGGTTTTGTCTTGACCTTCAGCCGGACCGGAGGCGGGCTCGTCGATCACCTCGGCGTCGATGGTGATGTAGTCGGGCTCCTCGGGTGGCTGTTCGATGGCTCGGCGGACGTCCTCGCGGGCCGCCGCGTCGGCAGCCCGCTCCTCCTTGGTCTTGGGTGGCCGGTCGTTGGCGATCAGCACCGCCATCCACGGGAGCAGCACCATCCCGAGCGCGCAGAGCGTCAGCCACAGGGGCAGCAACGGGACCTGGGCGCTGATCAGGACCCCGCCGAGGATCAGGCAGCCGGCCCGGACGCTCATCATCGTGACGTAGCGGATCTGCCGGCTGCGGAGCTGATCGTCCTGGCTGTGAGCGGCATCGGTGATCAACACCGGACGCTCCGGGTGCTTCTTCACGCGAGGTCTCCGATCGACCCCGTCATCCTCCCACCGGCCGGGCCGACATGCCCAGCCGGGCCGGGACTCAGGACTCCTTCGCCGCCCGCGCCTCGGCCTTGACCTGCTTCTTGTAGGCCCGGACCTTGGCCAGCGACTCGGCGTCGACGATGTCGGCGACCGACCGGTGGGAGCCCTCCTCGCCGTAGCCGCCGGCCGCCTCGCGCCAGCCCTCCGGCCGCACGTCGTAGAGCTTGCCGAGCAGGGCGACGAAGATCTGCGCCTTCTGCTTGCCGAACCCGGGCAGCGCCAGGATCCGCTGGTAGAGCTGGGCACCGGTCGCCGCGTCACGCCAGAGGGCGGCGGCATCGCCGTCGTACTCCTCGGCGATGACCCGGCAGACCTCCTGCACGCGGGCCGCCATCGCCTTGGGGAAGCGGTGCAGCGCGGGCGGCTCGGAGAAGATCGCGACCAGCGCCTCGGGGTCGAACTCGGCGATCTCCACGGCGGTCGGCTCGTGACCGAGACGCTGGGCCAGCACCCACGGCGAGGTGAACGCCTTCTCCAGGGTGATCTGCTGGTCCAGCACGATCCCGAGGGTCACCGCGAGCGGGTCACGGTTGAGGAGGTCGTTGGCTTCGGCCGGCACCGGCAGGGAGAACGTCACGGCCCCATGATGGCAGGTTCGGCCCGGGCCTCGATGCGGCGGACCGTCTCGCCGGCGAGATCCCGCATCAGGCCAAGCTGTGCGGGAGTGAACTCGCGGGGCCGCACGTCGAGTGCGCACAGCCCCCCGAGCACCGCACCGGAGGAGGAGATCAACGGCGCGCCGATGTACGCCCGCACGCCCTCGATGACGACCAGCGGATTGTCCCGGAACTCCGGGTCCACGGCGAGGTCGCTGACGTAGCGGGCGGTGCGGGAGCGCAGCATCGGGCAGCAGAACGCCCACTCGATCGGGGTGCCACCGGCCTCGCTGACCCACTCCGGCATCGGCCCGCGCCCGGCCAGGAACAGTTGCGCGCCGTCGAGCAGGCTGTCGACGACGGCGAACGGCATGTCCAGCCGGTCGGTGACCGATTCCACGATCTCGTCGAGGTACGGCCGTGGCGCCGGGAAGTCCAGACCGAGGCGGGCCAGGTCGAGCAGCCTGCGCCGGTCGAGCAGTTCGGGGTAGCCGGTCAGGGTCACGCCTGTACCGTCCGTGCCAGTGCCTCGTAGGTGATGATCCGGACCTTGAGGGACCGGCCGGCGACCCGGCTCAGCTCCCCGATCTCCATCACGTGCTCGGCGACCTTCCGCAGATCGGCCGACGTGCTGATCGGCCGCCGCAGGCCGAGCGCCTGCACCGACAGGCTCCACAGGCCCTCGGCCATCTGCGGGCCGACGAGATCCGCCAGTGCCTTCACGGCGTCCTGCTCGGTCGGCTGTTCATGGCCGTAGTTCTCGGCGCGGGGCATGTCGTACCTCTCGCTGTGGCTGGTCTTCTGGTCGTCAGAACAGTTCGATGAGGGGTTCGGCGTCGTCGTGGGCGGGGCCTCCGGTCTGCGAGGCGTGGGTGGACCGCTGCCGGGACATCACGTGTTTGGCACGCAGGTCCTCCACGCTGATCACCCGGGACATCAGCTCCTCCTCGGTGACGGCACCACGGGCGTACGACGCGACGTCCTCGGCCTGACGGCGGACGTCGGCGACCGCGTCCACCACGTGTTCCAGCATCTGCCGGCTGATGTCCTGGAACTGCACGTGACCGACGGCGCCGGTGGTCTCCGAGGTGAGCGCGGACGAACTCTGCTGCACCTGCTGCGCCGCGCTGACGGTGTCCTTGAGGATGCCGGCGACCATCTCCGACATCTCCCGCTGGGCGTTGGCGATGCCACCGAGCCGGCGGGTCATCGCCGTCTCCTCGGTGACCGCCGGCAGCTGCTGCTCCCGGTCGAACTGGCTGTCGTCGGAGAGGACCGCGTCCAGCTTGGCGGTCAGGTCGCCGATGTTCGACCCGATGCCGTGCGCGGCCTCGGCCGACCGGTGGGCCAGCTTGCGGACCTCGTCGGCGACGACCGAGAAGCCCTCGCCCGCCTCGCCGGCCCGGACCGCCTCGATCATGGCGTTCAGCGCGAGGATGTTGGTGGCCCGGCTGACCTCCTCGATCTGCTTGACGTGCTGGTCGAGCTCGCGCATCTGCTCGACCAGCGCCCGGATCTGGTGGTCGCGGTGCAGGAAGTACGAGATCAGGCGGCCCACCAGCTGATCGTTGCTGGCGCTGACCTGACTCAGCTCGGTCTCGGTCCGGCTGAGGGTGCCGGCGAGCTGTGCCACGTCGCCGGCCATCACCTCCGCCAGTGAGTCGACCTTCACGAGTTGCTGGACGATCGCGTGCGCGGCCTCGCCGGTCTGCTCGATGACGTCACGCACGTGCCCGTCGACCACGTCGCAGTACGACGGCACCGCGTCCAGCGCTCCGGCCACCACGCCAGGCTTCAGCTTCAGCGAGGGTTCCTCCGGGTCGGCCGGGGTCAGCGAGAGCTTGCGGAGAAGACTTGGCATGCGATACCTCCGTTTCGCCGGTCAGTCGATCAGGCCCCGGGCAGAACCTGCTTGATCACACCGAGGAGCTGGTCCGGGCCGACCGGCTTGACCAGCCAGCCGGTGGCGCCGGCGGCCTTGGCCTCGGCACGCTTGGTCTGCTCCGACTCGGTGGTCAGCATGAGGATCGGGGTGAAACGCATACCCGGGGCCTTGCGGGCCTCGCGGGCGAAGGTGATCCCGTCCATCTGCGGCATGTTGACGTCGCTGATGATCAGGTTCGGCTTGACACCCTTGCCGAGCTTGTCGAGCGCTTCCTTGCCGTGGCCCGCGGTCTCGACCGCGTAGCCCGCCTTCGTGAGGATGGACTTGAGGCTCATGAGCATGGTGGCGGAGTCGTCGACGAGCATCACAGTGGTCATGGAGGATCGCTTCCCTGCTTGTTCACCGGGCCGCTGCTCCCAGTGAGCAGCGGCAGCACCTGGGCCGCCAGGAAGGCGTCGTTCGGTGCTGAAGAAATCTTCGGCTTGAAAAGAAGCAGGGCCTGGAGTGCGCCGGTGTGCAGATGGTTGCAACGGCGCAAGGAAACCTTCGGCCGCTTGGCGGCCCGCAACCAGCCGGCCAGCTGCTCCACCTCGTCGACGGTGACCACGCCGACCAGGTTGGCGGTCTCCTCATGCAACTCGAGCGGCAAGACCGAGCACCTCCTTCATGTTGAGCACCAGCAGGACGAGGCCGTCACCGAGCAACGCGGTTCCGGAGAATTCGTCGGCGTACGCGAGCAGGCCCTCCATCGGCTTGAGGATCACGTCGACCTCGCGGTGGAACTGGGACACCAGCAGGCCGACCCGCTGACCGTTCACGCTCACCACGAGGATCGCCCGGTCGGCGCCCGGGTCCGGGGACCACGGCATGTCCAGTGCACGGGCGAGGTCGATCACCGGAACCACCTCGCCCCGCATCATCACCACCTCCTGGTGCAGGACCCGGCTCATCTCGCCGGCCGGCACCCGTACCGTCTCGACGACGAGGTCCACCGGGATGCCGAACCGCTGGCCGGCCACGCTCACCACCATCACCTGGGTGACCGCCATCGACAGCGGCAGCCGCAGCCGGGTGGACGTGCCCTGGCCCAGCTTGGACCGCATGGTGACGGTGCCGCCGAGCTTCTCCACGCTGGCCCGCACCGCGTCCATGCCGACTCCCCGTCCGGAGAGATCCGAAACCTGGTCGGCGGTCGAGAATCCGGGCCGGAACACCAGGTCGACCGCCTCCGTCTCGGACAGCGTCTCCAGCTCCTCCTCGGAGATCAGGCCCTTCTCGTACGCCTTGCGCTTGACCCGCTCCGGGTCGATGCCACGCCCGTCGTCGGAGATCTCGACGATGACCGCGTCACCGTCGGCCACCGCGGCGAGGGTCAGCCGGGCCGCGCCGTGCTTGCCGGCCGCGATCCGCTCCTCGGAGGGCTCGATGCCGTGGTCGAGGCTGTTGCGCACCAGGTGCACCAGCGGGTCGCCGAGCGCCTCGATGACGTCCTTGTCGGCCATCGTGTCCTCGCCCTCGGTGACCAGCTCGATGGTCTTGCCGAGGCGCCGGCTGAGGTCGCGGACCAGGCGCGGGAACCGGCCGAACGCCACCGACAGCGGCAGCATCCGGACGTCCATCACGGCCGCCTGCAGCTCCTCGGCGATCCGGTGCATGCCGGCGTACTGGTCCTTGATCCGGCGGCTGAGCACCCGGCTGCCGAACTCCTCCTCGGCGGCGTCGGCCAGGAAGGTCAGGCCGTTCTTGGCCACGTTCAGCTCGCCGACCAGCTCCATCAGCCGGTCCACCTTCTCCTGGTCGACCTTGAGCACCCGGGTGCCGACCTGGCCACCCGGGTCGTCGGCACGGCCGGCCATCTCGGCCGGGACCACCATCGGGGCCGGTGGCGGCACCGCGAGGTCGGACGTGTCCGGGATCGCCGGCCCGGTGACGGGGGCCGGGGCCGCCTCGCCGGCGAGTCTCTCGATCGTCGTGATCAGCGCGGGCGGTTCTGCGGCGGCGAGATCCACCGGTACGCCGAGGGCCCGTGCCGCCGAGGCCACGGCATTGCGCACCGACCGCAGGCGGGCGCCCTCGGTCACCACGTCCTCCATCGTCAGGGCGCGGTGTGCGGCGTGCAGCACGGCCCGGGCGTCGGCGGCCAGTTCCGAGTCGACCATCGGGGTGATCGCGACAGTGACCGGCTCCTCCGCGGTGAGCGGGGGTTCACCGCTGAGGTGCCGGGTGATGGCGCCGGAGTCCAGCTCGACGATGTGGATCTGGTCGGGGACGTACCGGAACAGATGGTCCAGTTCGCCGGCCGCGGCCCGGGTGGCCAGGACGAACGAGAGCAGGCAGGTGTACTCGTCGTACTCGTCCGGGTCGGGCCAGGTCTCCGGCTGCACCACGCCGACCCGTTCCAGCGCCGGAACCTGCCGGACCAGGTGCAGTGGGTCCTCGGCGCGGAAGAAGCAGTCCGAGTCGGGCGTGTAGCAGACGAACCGCATCGTCGAAGACGTGGTGGACAGCCAGGCGGCAAGCTCGGTGAGCCAGTCGGCGTCGAACCAGGCCAGCCAGTCCGGGGCGGCGTCGATCACCGGCGCCGGGACGCCCACGGCCACGGCGTCCGGGACATGGTCACCGCCGCCGAGCGGGGAGCGCAGGCGGCTGATCAGGCCGGCCGCGTCGGCGCCGGCGTTGGAGGGCAGCCGCTCGTGCGCCGTGACGTGCGCCAGCCAGCCCCGGATCAGGTCGAAGGCGGCCAGCAGGTCGTCGGTCATCTGCGAGTCGAGGGCGAGCCGGCCGCCACGGACCGCGTCGAGCAGGTCCTCGGCGGCGTGGGTGAGCCGGGTCAGCTCCGGGAAGTCGAAGAGGCCGGACGAGCCCTTGAAGGTGTGCGCGGCCCGGAACACCTCGTTGACCAGCTCCGGGTCGCCGGGGACCCGTTCCAGCTGGAGCAGACCCTCGTCGACCTGGGCCAGCAGGTCGTTCGCCTCGGCGAGGAACTGGGCGAGCAACGGGTTCATGCCGCGTCCCTCCCGGCGGTCAGCATCGTGGCGACGCGTACCAGCCGGTCCCCGGCCACCGGTTTGACCAGGTAGAGGTTCGCGCCGGCCCGGTACGCCCGGTCGGCGTCACCGGGCCGGTCCTCGGTGCTGATCATCACGACCGGTGCGTCGCTGCCGACCGTCTCCGAGCGGAGGGTCTCGACGCAGGTGTAGCCGTTCATCCTCGGCATGTTCACGTCGACCACGAACAGGTCGAACGGGGCGCCGAGAGCCGACTCGACGGCCTCCAGGCCGTTCGCCGCCTCGCTCACCTCGAAACCGGCGTCGGTGAGCAGGCTGGAGTGGTAGAGCCGCACCGTGGCGGCGTCGTCGACGACCAGCACCCGGGCTCTGGTCGGGGTATCCGAGGTCATCACTTGGCTCCGGTCGGTCGCTGGTAGACGAGGCCCTCCGGCAGGCGGGTCGGCGTGAAGATCGGCGAGATCCGGCTCATCGACTCGGAGTGGCCGAGGAACAGGTAGCCGCCGGGACGCATGGCGCCGTACAGGTTCTCGGCGGCGCGGCGGCTGGACAGCTCGTCGAAGTAGATGAGCACGTTGCGGCAGAAGACGACGTCGAAGTCGCGGAACGCCCGCATCGCGGCCGTGTCGCAGATGTTCACCTTGTGCAGGGTCACGGCGCTGCGGATGCCCTCGTCGACCTGGTAACGGCCGGACCCGACGGCGACGAAGTACTTGTTCAGCCAGGTCTTCGGCACCCGTTGCACGGACCGTTCGCCGTAGCTGGCGTGGGCCGCCTTGGCGAGCACGTCGCTGTCGATGTCGGCGCCGTGGATCTCGACGTCCACGTGGTCGATCTGGTCCCATTCCTCGAGAAGACGGAGAGCGATCGAGTACGGCTCCTCGCCGGTCGAGCACGGCAGCGAGAGGATCTTCACCGGCCCGGTGATCCGTCCGGCGCCGCCGCGGGCCGCCAGCACGTTCGGCAGCACCGTGCTGAGCATGGCGTCGAACTGGTAGTCCTCGCGCAGGAAGTACGTCTCGTTGACGGTGAGCTGGTTGATCAGCTCCTGGAGCATCTCGCCCCGGTCGGCGGTCCGCAGCGCGGCGAACCAGGAACCGAACGTGTCGTACCGGGAGTTGCGGATGCAGGTCTCGATCCGCTTGTCGACGAAGTACCGCTTGCCCGCCGTGAAGTGGATCCCGGTGCGCTTGTAGAAGTATTCGCAGAATCGTGTGAAGTCGGCGTCGGAGAGCCCGGTGGCGGCGGCGCTCGTCATCACGCCGTCCCGGTCAGCCGTGGTAGCGCCGCGTTCACCGTGAACCGCAGGAACGGATCGTCCGGGAAGCGTGCCACGGCGTCCCGCAGCAGGTCGGCGTCCTCGGCCGTGGCCGAGGGCAGCAGCGCGTCGATCGCGCCGGTCACCACGTTCGGGTGCGGGTCCTCGCAGATCATCCGCACCAGCCAGGCGTGCGCCTCGGCATACGGCAGGTCGGCCAGCACCATCGCGGTCATCACCCGTACGTCGTGGTCCGGTGCCGCGAGCAGGTCGGGGAGCAGGGCCGGGACCGAGCGGGGCATGGTGGCCAGCGCCGCCGCCACGGCCGTCCTCAGCTCGGCCTCATCACTCGCGAGATGGACCGCGAGCCCGCCGGCCACCTCCTCGGTGTCGTGGGCGGCAAGCGTGGTCAGGATCGACTCCAGGACCCGCGGATCCTCCTCGGTACCCACCCGGGCGAGCAGGCCGGGCACCGCCTCGTCGGCGTCGGCCAGACCCAGTGCGGCCTCCCGGCGGCAGTCCGGGTCCGGATCGTCCAGCTGGCCGATCAGCGTCGCGGTGTCGGGCGGCTCGGGCAGGACCTCCTCCGGCTGTTGCGGGGCCTGCTTACGGACGAGTCCCATCGTGGTTCCCTCCTCCTGGCGCTCAGCGGACCCAGTCGGCCAGCTTGTCGGCGATCTCGTACGCCGGCAGCACGACCGTGGCCCCGCCCCGGCGGGACAGCTCGCCCGGCATTCCCCAGACCACTGCCGTCTCCTCGGCCTCGGCGATGGTGCGTCCGCCGCCCTCCTTGACCGCGGTCATCTCCTTGGCGCCGTCGTCACCCATGCCGGTGAGCAGCGCGCACACCAGCCGGGCCGGATCGAGGTAGCGGCGGGCCGAGGCGACCAGCCGGTCCACGCTCGGATGCCAGCGGTACTCGACCGTGGACGGCACGCTCTTGACGATCAGCCCGTCGGTACGCCGTGCCACCACCACGTCGGCGTTGCCCCGCCCGATGTAGATGTTGCCGCGCTGCACCTTCATGACCCGGTCGACCTCGTGCACCCGCAGCGGGCAGATCTCGTCGAGCCGGCGGGCCAGCGCACCGGTGAACGAGGCCGGGATGTGCTGTGCCACCACCACCGGTGCGCCGAGTGTCGCGGGCAGCTGCGGGAGCAGGTCGGACAGCAGCGCCGGGCCGCCGGTCGACGACCCGATCAGAACCAGGTCGACCGCGCCGACCGCACCGATGTCCCGGTTCGGTGGCGCGGCGGCCTGCCTGCTCTGCGCCTTGATCCGGGCGCTCAGCCCACCGGCCCGTTTCAGCTTCGCCGACGAGGCGTTGCGCACCTTGCTGATCAGGTCGGCCGAGACCTCGTCGATGTTCAGCGACACCGTGCCGCCGGGTTTCGGCACGTAGTCGACCGCGCCGAGCTCCAGCGCCTCCAGGGTCACCAGGGCGTTGTGCTCGGTCAGGGAGGAGACCATCACGACCGGCGTGGGCTGCTCCTGCATGATCCGGGCCAGGCAGGTGAGCCCGTCCATCTCCGGCATGTTGATGTCCAGGGTCACCACGTCGGGCTGCAGGCGGCCCATCTGTTCCAGCGCATCCACCCCGTTGCGCGCGGTGTGCACCTCGAAGTCACCGGCCTCCGCCAGGATGCCCTTGAGGGCGCGGCGCATCAGCGCCGAGTCGTCGACCACGAGTACGGACGTAGGCACCCGAGACTCCGATCAGACCCCGACGAGCGCCTCGTCGGCGACCGTCACGCAGAGCTCCGCGGCCTGGTCCGCCTGCCCCGCCGCGAGCAACTGGTCCACCTGCACGAGCAGCAGCATCCGCTGCTGGTCCGGCAGGTTCGCCACCCGGGACACCACCCGGGCCTGCTCCGCGGAGAGCTCCGGGGCCGGTTCGAGCACGTTGCGGCCGACCCGTGCCACCTCGGCCACCGAGTCCACGATGAACCCGGTCCGGACCCCGCCGATGATCAGCACCACGATCCGCTGCCGTTCGTCGCGCTCGGTCCGGCCCAGCCCGAGCCGGGTCCGCAGGTCCACCACCGGCAGCACCGTGCCGCGCAGGTTGACCAGGCCCTCCACGAAGTCGAACGACTTGGGCACCCGGATCAGCGCCTCCGGCACCCGGATGATCTCCTGCACCGCGTCGACGTCGACGGCGTACTCCTCGTCGTCGAGGCGGAACACCACGAACAGTTCCTCGTCGCCGCGCCCGTCGTCGGCGCTGCCGTTGTGCTCCCCGGGCATGTCCAGCTCGTCCTCCTGCCGGTAGTCGGCGATCTCGTTGCGTACCTCCGGCGAGTCGAACATCCGGTTCACGCTCAGCACCGAGACCAGCCGTTTGCCGTCCTCGAGCCGGCACACCGACTCCACCTCGGTCTTGCGGCCCTCACCGGCCACCACACTGGGCAGCGGGGCGACCAGCTGGTGCGGCACCCGTAGGACCTCGCGCACGGTGTCCATCACCACGCCGACCACGCCGCCGTCGATGGAGACCACCACGATCCGGTTCTGCGGCTCCAGCGGCGTGACCGGCAGCCCGAAGACCCGGCGCATACTCACCACCGGCAGGAGCCGGCCGCGCAGGTCGATCACGCCGAGCACCCGGCTACCGGCGTTCGGCACGTGGCTGACCGATTCCGGGGCCTGCACGATCTCCTGCACCTGGTCGATCGGGAGGGCGTACTCCTGCCCCTCGACGGCGAAGCTGACCAGCTCCAGGGTGTCGTCGAGATCCGCGTCGGCGTCGTTCTCCGCGGAGACCCGGGCCACCGCCGAACTGTCCCGGCCACCCTTCTTCTCCGAGGCCAGGCGGGTGAACTGACTGCCGATCAGCCGGTCCACGTCCAGGACCGTGGTCATCTCGCCCTCGCCGGACTTGATCACTCCGACCAGGACGTCCGAGTTGACCGTCGACTGGACCGATTCGGCCGGCTCCACCTGCTGCGGGTCGATGCTGATCACGCTGGAGACCCGGTCGACGACGAAGCCGAGCGGCACTCCCCCGTCCACCACGATCACCCGGGTGGTCTCGTCGTGCTCGGTCTGTTCCATCGCGCAGCAGAGCCGCAGGCTGACCACCGGCAGGACCCGGCCACGCAGGTTGGCAAGGCCCTCCAGCGACGGCGGCCCGAGCGGCACCTTCACCACGGCGGGCATCCGGATGATCTCCTGGACCCGCTGCATCGGGAAGGCGTACCGCTCCCCCGCCATGTCGAACGTGACGAAGTCGCTGTTCTCGTCGAACTCCTCGTCGGCGAGATCGGTGTCGGCGTCCATGTCGCTCCTCGTCCCGCTCAGGCGGCGTTCTGCAGCTCGTCGGCGAGCGCGGCGATCTCCTCGACCGCGGCCGCGAGCTCCTCGGCCCCCTGGGCCTGTTCCCGGGCCGCGGTGGACGCCTGACCGGCCAGTTGCTCGGCCTGGTTGGCGGCCGACGAGATCTGTTCCAGACCGGTCTTCACCTGGCCCAGCGTCTCCGCGATGGCCAGCGCCGACTCCCGTACCTCCTCGTTGCCGCCGCGGACCTGCTGCATGTCGCGCTCGATCTCCTCGAGCCGGGCGGTGGTGGCCTTGGCCGACTCCACCTCGGCCAGCGACATCCGGCTGGTCTCCTCCAGGTCGGCCCGGACCTCGACGATCCGGTCCTGCACCGACTTGACCAGGTCCTTGATCCGGTCGGCGTTGTCCGCCGAGTCCCGGGCCAGGTTGCGGATGTCGGTGGAGACCACGGCGAAGCCCTTGCCGAACTCGCCGGCCCGCGCCGACTCGACCGACCCGTTCACCGCCAGCATGTTCGTCTGGATCGAGACGTTCGCGATGGCGTCCACGATCTTGTCGATCCGGCGGGAGATCTGCTCCAGCTCGGTCACCTTGCGGACGTTCTCGATGCCGTCCCGCGCGGCCGTGCCGATCGCGTCGATCATCGAGTCGACGGCCTGCTTGTTGCCCGCCAGCAGCTCCAGGATCACGTCGGCACGCTCCACCGCGGCCGCACCCCGGGTGGACGAGAGCTGGGCGCCCTGCTCGATCTGGTTCACCGCCTCGGCGGTCTGCTGGCCCTTCTCGGCGGCCGTACGCGCACCGCTGTTGATCTCGTTGATCGCGACGTTGATCTGGCTCGCCGCCCGGTTGATCTCCTCGACCGCCGCCGACAGCTCCTCGGCCGCGGAGGCCACCTCCTCGGCGCTCTTGGCGATGTCGGTGCTGCTGCGCAGGGTCTCGGACACCTCGGCCAGCGACTCGGCGGCCTGGTCACTCTGCCGCAGCGCCTGGGTCTGCTGGGCCACCGTCTGCAGCGACTCCTCACAGGCCGCGGACTGCTGCTCGGCGGCCGCTGCGATCTCCTCGGACCGCTGCTTCGCGCTGGCCGCCGCCTTCTTGGCCTGACCGGCCGCGGCCGCCATCTCGGTCGCGCCGGCCATGATCGTGCCCATGTCGGCGCGGATCGTCTCCAGCTGCGAGGTGATCGTCTTGCCCTTCTCCACCTCACCGCGGGCCGTCTCGGCCGACGTCTGGACCGCGCCGGCGATCTCGGTGACGCTGCTGCGCACCTCGTCGATCAGGTCGCGGATCTGCCGGGCGCTGCGCTCGCTGGTCTCGGCCAGCGTGCGCACCTCGTCGGCGACGACCGCGAAGCCCTTGCCGTGCTGCCGGGCGCGGGCCGCCTCGATCGCGGCGTTCAGTGCCAGCAGGTTGGTCTGGTCGGCGATGTGCGCGACGGTCTTGACGATCTCGCCGATCTCGTCGGCCTGCTTCTCCAGCTCGGTGATGGTCGCCACCGACTCGGTCTGCCGGGACGACGCGCTGTCCACGTTCGCCAGCAGGTTGCTGATGCCGTTGCGGGTCTCGTTCAGCAGGTTCTGCAGCGCCTGGCTGAGGTCGGCCACCTGCCGGGTGGTCTGCTCCTGGCTGCTTACCCGCTCCTCGACCTGGTTCATCGCGGCGAGACTCTCCTGGGTCGCGCCGGAGGCCTCCTCGGCGCCGGCCGCGATCTGCTGCATGGCCTCGGAGAGCTGGCGGGAGGCCTCGGAGGCCTGGGCGTTCTGTGCAGAGATCTCCGCGGTGGCGGAGGCGATCCGCTCGGCGGCCTGCTGCTGCTTCGCCACCGAGCGGGCCTGACGGCGGTTGGCGTCCGGGTCGCCACCCCTGACCGGGCGGGCCGCCGCCGGCTGACCGGCTGGGCGGGCTGCTCGGGAGGTGTCGGCGCCGCGCCCGGTGGCGGTGCTGGTGAGGGGCATGGGTTGAACTCCCGTCTGGGTCCGGTAGATCCGGCGCACAGAGTGTGCAAATCGCCAGGATCGGGGCACGTCGGTCGCTCACCATCGGAGCTCACGTTTCGACGGCCCCCTCCGACCAGGCAAATCCTGGCACCGCCGGAAAGCCCGTCGAGGAGATATTCACCGAGTTCACGGCGACCCGCCGCCGTCGGCACGTAGGGGCCGTTCGGCTACCGTCAGCGGCGGCCGGACGAGAGGGGAAACGCGTGCGAGCGCTGGTGCAGACGGTGAGCCGGGCGAGTGTCACCGTCGACGGGACGATCGTCGGAAAGATCGAGGACGGTCTGCTGGTGCTCGTCGGCGTGACCCACGACGACACCCCGGCGAAAGCCGCCGAGCTGGCCCGAAAGACCTGGGAACTCCGGGTGCTGGACGACCGCTCGGCCGCCGACCTGGTCGCGCCGCTGCTCGTGATCAGCCAGTTCACCCTCTACGGCGACGCGCGCAAGGGCCGCCGGCCCAGCTGGAGCGCGGCCGCCCCGGCCGAGGCCGCCGAGCCACTGATCGAGGAGTACGTGACAGCACTGCGCGCCCGGGGAGCGACCGTCGAGACCGGCCGCTTCCGGGCGCACATGCTGGTGGAGTCGGTGAACGTCGGACCGTGCACGGTCCTGCTGGAGCTCTAGAAGAAGAGCCCGCGCCGTGAGGCGGACTGGCGCAGCCACTGGTCCAGCCGGGACACCCAGTCGATCTGGTCGGCGCTGGCGTAGTCGACGTCGAAGCTGCCGAACGCGTCGTGGCCCTCGGTGAAGACGCCACCACGCTTGTCCAGCTCCAGCACCACCTGGAGCTTCTGCGGCGTCGGCAGGAACGTCAGCTCCAGCTGGTTGATGCCGCTCGCGTACTGCGGGGGCGGGTAGAACTCGATCTCCTGGTAGAACGGCAGGTGCTGCTCCACCCCGTAGACCCGGCCCTGCTCCACGTCGGCCTTGCTGAAGCGGAAACCGATCTGGAGCAGCGCGTTGAGGATCCGCTCCTGGGCCGGCAGCGGGTGCACGGCGACGGTGTCGAGGTCCGACTTGTCGACCGCGCGGGCCACCTCGAGCTCGGTGGCCAGGCCCATCGTCATGCCGTGCAGATGCTGCCCGTACACCTCGGTGATCGGCGTCTGCCAGGGCACCTCGAACCGGAACGGCACGTCGTGCCGCACGCCGGGCTCCAGTTTGAACGAGCCGGTCAGGCGCTGGCGGTGGAACTCCTGGTTCGACTGGTACTCGCTGTCACCGCTCTCCACCTCGACCCGGGTCATCAGGCCGACGGCGACGTACTCGATGTCGACGGCGTGGTCACCACCGACCACGTGGACGTGGCCCTCGAGGTAACCACCGGGATAGGTGTTCGGATTGGTCAGCACGGTGTCCACCGACGGGCCACCGACGCCGAGCGCTTGCATCATTCGCTTGAAGACCACGCAGATCCCCTCCTAGGGCCAAGCACATTATCGAGTTCCGGCAAATTCTCCGGTGGCCAGAACCCTCGCGTTGTCGGTTTGACGACGTCAGGGTTCTCCCCGATTCATGCCACCTGGACGCTGGCCTCACCTCCGCTTAACGCGCCACGGACGAAGCTAGCCCTCACACCGGCACGGATGCGGCTGGTACGCACGAGACGTTACTCGGGGGAGGGGACTGAAAAGTGGTCCTGAACATGAAGGCGTCGGAGTCCAAGGCGGCTGAGGACAGCATGACCGACGATGTCGAGCCGCTGGCCGACCTGGACGCCACGGACGAGCGCGGTGTGTCCGCCGACCTCGTTCGTGCCTACCTCAACGGCATCGGCCGGACCCGGCTGCTCACCGCCGTCGAAGAGGTGACGCTCTCCAAGCGCATCGAGGCGGGCCTCTACGCGGAGGAGAAGCTGCCGGCGGCGCCCGCCGACCTGGCGCCTCTTCTGCACGTGATCGCCGCGGAGGGCAAGTCCGCGAAGAACCACCTGCTCGAGGCCAACCTGCGCCTCGTCGTCAGCATCGCGAAGCGGTACACCGGTCGTGGCATGGCGTTCCTGGACCTGATCCAGGAGGGCAACCTCGGCCTGATCCGCGCGGTCGAGAAGTTCGACTACACCAAGGGCTACAAGTTCTCGACGTACGCCACCTGGTGGATCCGCCAGGCCATCACCCGCGCCATGGCCGACCAGGCCCGCACCATCCGCATTCCGGTGCACATGGTCGAGCAGGTCAACCGCATGGTCCGCTGCCGGCGCGACTTGGCCGCCTCGCTCGGCCGGGAGCCCAGCATCGCCGAGATCGCCAAGGCGATGGACGTGCCGGAGTTCCAGGTCATCGAGCTGATCTCGTACGACCGGGAGCCCGTCAGCCTGGACCAGGCCGTCGGCGAGGACGGCGAGAGCGCCCTCGGTGACTTCGTCGCCGCCGTCGACCCGAACGTGCCCGGCGAGGGCCACACCCAGGGCGAGCTGCGCAGCGAGGTCGAGATCGTCCTCTCCACGCTCTCCGAGCGCGAGTCCGCCGTGATCCGGCTGCGCTTCGGCCTTGACGACGGCCGCCAGCGCACCCTCGACGAGGTGGGCCGCGAGTTCGGTCTCAGCCGCGAGCGGATCCGCCAGATCGAGAAGGTGACGATGCTGAAGCTGCGTGACCCCGAGCGGGCGTCCCGCCTCGAGGCCTACGCAGTCTGATTCACACGCTCCTCAACCGCCGGGGGCCGGTGTCCGGCCGGGCCCCCGGGTCGCCGAACTCGATCGTGGCGTGCAGCACGGACCAGCCGTCCGGGCGCGCCAGCACCGGGTTCAGCGTCAGTGACCGCACCCGCGGCTGCTCGTCGGCCAGCCGGCCCACCCGCAGCAGCAGATCGATCAGGGCGGCCCGGTCCACGGGGGTGGACCCGCGGTAACCGTGCAGCAGCGGGGCCGCCCGTGGCTCGTCGACGAGTGCCTCGGCGGCCCGGTCGGTGAGCGGCGCGGCCCGCCAGGCCAGATCGCCGAGCAGCTCGCTGGCGACACCACCGAGCCCGAACCCGATCACCGGGCCGAACGCCGGGTCCTCGACCATCTCGACGGTGCAGGCGACACCCGGCGCGACCATGGTCTGCACCAGGACGTCCGGGCCGAAGGCATCGGCCAGTTCACCGTACGCGACCCGTACCCCCTGCTCGCCGGAGACCGCGAGGCGCACCGCGCCGAGGTCGATCCGATGCCGCAAGGCCCCTCCCGCCGCCTTGAGCGCGACCGGGAAGCCCAGCTCGGCCGCCGCGGTGACGGCCTCGTCCACACTGCGCGCCAGCGTCGACGGCAGCACCTCGATACCGTAGGCGGCGAGCAGCCCGATCGGCGACTCGGCGGTGACCGCGGCCTCCGCCGCGACCGGGTCCACCCCGGCCAGCGCCGGCATCACCCCGGGCGGGCGGCGCAGCCAGTCGGCGTAACCGACCACCCTGGACAGCGCCCGCACCGCCTCCTCGACCGAGGGGTAGGCCGGCACCCGCGGCGGCGCCTGACCGAAGACCATCGTCGCGACCGTCGGTTTCTCACCGGCCAGCGCCACACTCGCCAGCGCGGCGGTGAAGTCCGCGTCCTCGTCGGCGTGCCGGCCCGGCATCGGCGGCGCGAAGACCACCACCAGCGCGTCCACCGACGGGTCGACGGCCGCGTCGGCCAGCGCGTCGGCGAGGTCGTGGGCGCCCGCCTCCGGGCCGGTGTCACGCGGATAGCCGTCGCCCACCGTCAGCCCGGCCGACCGGCACGCGACGACCGCCAGCTCGGCCAGCGCCGACGAATTGCCCACCACGGCGACCCGGCGGCCGGCCGGCAACGGCTGGTGGGCCAGCAGCATGCCGACGTCGAAGAGCTCCTGGACGGTGTCGACGCGGATCACCCCGGAGCGGGCGAACAGGGCCGTCACCGCGTGCGCGTCCGGGCCCGGGCCCTCACCGGCCAGGCCCGGCGGGCGGGTCGCCGACGCCACCGCCACCACCGGTTTCACCCGGCTGATCCGGCGGGCCAGGCGGGCGAACTTACGCGGGTTGCCGAAGGTCTCCAGGTAGAGCAGGACCACGTCGGTGCCGGGGTCGTCCTGCCAGTACTGCAACAGGTCGTTGCCGGAGACGTCGGCACGGTTGCCGGCCGACACGAAGCTGGACAGGCCCAGGCCGCGCCGATCGGCCTCGGCCAGCAGGGCGACCCCGAGTGCGCCGCTCTGGCTGAAGAATCCGACACGGCCCGCCTTGGGCAGGCGTGGCGAGAGGGTGGCGTTCAGCCGTACCCCCGGATCGGTGTTGGCGATCCCGAAGCTGGACGGGCCCACCACCCGCAACCCGGCGGCCCGCGCGGCCTCGACCAGGCCGCGCTGCTGCGCGGCGCCCTCCGGACCGGTCTCGGCGAAGCCCGCCGAGACCACCACCCCACCACCCGCACCGGCACGGGCCGCGTCCGCCCCGGCCTCCGCGACCATGTCGGCCGGCACGGCGATCAGGGCCAGGTCGATCGGGACACCGGCGTCGACAGCGCTGCGGTACGCCGTGAGCCCCGCCACCCGCTCGGCGGAGGGATGCACGGGCACCACATGACCGGTGTAGCCGCCGTCGCGCAGATTGCCGAGCATGTGCGCGCCGATCCCGTGCCCGGTGGCGCTGGCGCCGTAGATGGCGATCCCCCGGGGCGCCAGCAGCCGGGCGATCGACCGCGCCTCGGTCAGGTGCTCGCGGGACTCCTGGACCTCCCGCGACTTCTCGGTCGGCTCGATCGGGAAGCTGAGGTGGACCACGCCGTCGGCGTAGCGTCGCTGCACCTGGTAACCGGTGTCGCCGAAGACGCGCAGCATCCCGTTGTTCTCCGGGAGGACCTCGGCCACGAAACGGGTGATCCCGTTCTCCCGGGCGGCGTCGGCGAGATGCTCCAGCAGCACCGACCCGATGCCCCGGCCCTGGTGCGCGTCCTCCACCACGAACGCGACCTCGGCCTCCGGCGAGTCCGGCCCGAGCCGCTCGTAACGGCCCACCGAGGTGATCCGGCCGTCGGCGAGCGTCACGAACGCCTCACGGTCACGGTGGTCGACGTTGACGAACCGGTGGAGGTCACGCTCGGGGATCCGCGGGTAGGGCGAGAAGTAGCGGAGATAACGGGTGCGGTCGCTCATCCGGGAATGGAAGTCCACGATGGCCGGAGCGTCCTCCGGGCGGATCCGGCGCAGGTGAACGGCCGTGCCGTCGGAGAGGAGGACGTCTGCGCTGCGCTCCATCATCTAATCCCGGGGATCGTGGGGGTCCAGGCCGTGCAACGGGAAGACCGCCGTCCTGGTGGCGAGGACCGCCCGGTCCACCGGGTCGCCGCCGGTCCCCGGCCAGGGCTCGAGCGGCGGCTCGGTCCCATCGGTCATCGTCACCGGAATCGTAGCCTCCGGCCGGCGTGAGGCGGCGAATGCGCGCCACTGCTGCGGGATCCGGGTCTCCGGCGCCAGCGGCTCCCCCGTCGCCACGGCCAGCAGATGCGACCAGGCCCGCGGAACCACCTCGACCAGCGCGTAGCCCCCGCCGCCGGTGGCCACCCAACGGCCGTCGCAGACCTCGTCGGCCAGCGCGCGCATCGCGATGTAGGCGGCCCGCTGCCCGTCCACCGACAGCCGCAGATCGGCCAGCGGATCGAGCTTGTGGGCGTCGGCGCCGCACTGGCTGATGATGATCTCCGGGGCGAAGGCGCGAACCACCGACGGCACCACCGCGTGGAACGCCCGCAGCCAGCCGGCGTCGCCGGTGCCGGGCGGCAGGGGCACGTTGACCGCGGTGCCCTCGGCGTTCGGCCCGCCGATCTCGTCGGCGAACCCGGTGCCCGGGAAGAGCGCGAGGGGCGACTCGTGCAGGCTGATCGTGAGCACCCGCGGATCGTCGTAGAAGGCGGTCTGCACGCCGTCGCCGTGATGCACGTCGACGTCGATGTACGCCACCCGCTGCGCGCCCTGCTCCAGCAGCCAGGCGATCGCCACGGCCGGGTCGTTGTAGACGCAGAAGCCGGCCGCCCGGGCCGGCATCGCGTGGTGCAGGCCGCCCGCCACGTTGACCGCGCGACGGGCCACGCCGTGCCACACCGCCTGCGCGGCGGCCAGGGTGGCGCCACAGATCCGGGCGGAGGCCTGGTGCATGTCCTCGAAGACGGGATTGTCCGCGGTGTTCAGCCCCCAGCCGCGGAAGAACGGGTCGACCGGGGCGAGGCGGACCGCATCCAGATAGTCGGCGCGGTGCACCCTGGTGAGATCGATCTCACTGGCCGGCGCCGGTGTGATCATCTGGACCCCGGGGCGGTCCAGAATGCCGAGCTCACGGGCGAGAGCCATGGTGAGCTCGACCCGCACCGGATTGAGAGGATGATCGCCCATGTCGTAGTCGAGCAGGGCGCTGTCCCAGACCACCGCCGTCGTGTCGTCCGCCATGCCCGCCATGCTGCCATGCGCCCGGCGTCCCCCGGTCGTGGCGATGTGCTGTTAGCACACGTGTTCCGCCGTCGGGTAGGGTCGTCAGGCACTTGTCCGGGGCGGAGGTCAACCCTGCGCAACGCGGTATTATCGCTGCTGGGAGGGCCGCATTGTGAACGATCTCGTCGATACCACCGAGATGTACCTGCGCACCATTCTCGAGCTTGAAGAAGAAGGTGTGCCCGCACTCCGCGCCCGCATCGCCGAGCGCCTCCACCAGAGCGGTCCCACGGTCAGTCAGACGGTCGCGCGCATGGAGCGCGACGGCCTCCTCACTGTCGAGGGCGACCGCCACCTCGTGCTCACCGACCTCGGCCGTGCTTCGGCGGTCGCGGTCATGCGCAAGCACCGCCTCGCAGAGTTGCTCCTGGTCAACGTCATCGGCATGCCCTACGAGGAGGCCCATGAGGAGGCCTGCCGCTGGGAGCACGTCATGAGCGACGCCGTCGAGAAGCGGGTCTACGAGCTGCTCAACAAGCCGACCCGCTCGCCCTACGGGAATCCGATCCCCGGTCTCGACCAGTTCGGGGCCCTGGACGAGACGTCCGATCTCCTCGGGCACGGTGAGCGCAACCTGGCGTTCCCCGGGCTCAGCGGCAGCGTCGTCATCCAGCGGATCTGCGAGAGCGTGCAGACCAACTCCGACGTGCTGCGCCAGCTCCACGCCGCCGGGATCAACCCGGGGACGACGGTGACGGTGGCCCAGGAGCGGGACGGGGTGACCATCGACGGCTCCGCCGGTGACAAGATCCGGCTGCCGCGCGAGGTCGCGTCCCGGGTGTTCGTGGCCGCACACTAGCCGTTCGCCGCTTCAGCCGGCCGGGCGCACGCACACACCGCGTCCCGGCCGCGGGGGCTAACCGTTGGTCGTGCTCAGAGCTTTCGCCAGCTCCAGAAGCTTCGTGTTCATGTCCTTCACGTCGGCGCTCGTGGCGCCCTTGGCGAAGGTGTAACGGAGCGTCTGGAGCTGCTTGGCCTCGCTCAGCCACCCGATCTCCACGGTCGGGCCGTGCCCGCCGGACGCCTTGCTGTTCAACCGGTAACCGGCACGGCCCAGACCGGTCAGCTTCGTCGCCTTCTCCGGCATCCGGGTGTCGAGGAAGATCGTCGCGTTCGCCGTCGTGGTCTCCACGACGGACAGAGCCAGGTCAGGCCAGGCCGCGGTCAGCGTCTGCACGACACACGTCGACGTGTCGTCGACCTGGTCGGCGGCGGCCACCGCGAAGCGGACACCGATCGTCTGCTCGATGAAGTCGTAGTCCCACAGGATGCACGCCCCACCGGCGGAAGCCGCCGGCTGCTCGGCCAGATCCTCCGCCGGAGCCACCGGGGTCACGATGGTCGCGTCGTCGTTGTCGGCGGCGCTGCTGCAACCGGAAACGGCGAACAGCACGGCGGCGCCGAGAGCGGCCAGACGTGTAGGCACTGAGACATCCTCCCCGGGGGCGGGCGCACACACCGTACTGGGCGCGGGCCGATCACGGAAGGGGCGATCACGCGCCGGTCACGTACGGACAGTGGCGACAGCCTCGGGTGCAGCAGGTGCCCCGGGCGGCCAGAAAGCCCGCGGTCAGCACGAACAGGCCGGAGCCGGGATCTGAATAGCCGGGCCGGCCCGCGTCGAGGGCCTCCGCGTGCGCGGCCAGGATCTCGGCGCGGCGCGGGTGGTCGAGCGCCAGGCGGGACGGATGCGGCTCGGTCAGCGGTCGGTTCACCCTCGTGACCATATCGCTTGACACTCACTGTCAAGTAGAGTCAGGATGCTCCCATGGACCTGGCCGGGCAACTGCTCCGCCTGCTCGACGTCCGGCTGCTCGACCCGCTGGAGATCCTCCTGGAGGACGATCGGCCGTCCGACGCGGTCCGGACTCTGCTGCGGCGCCGGGTGACCGAGTGGGCCGAGGTGCTCCAGCACGGCGACGACACCGCCGCGGTCCACGTCATCGCGCGGCTCATCGCCACGCTCTACCCCGGCGACCACGGCTTCCAGCCGCCGGCCGACTGGTGGCGGAGCCCGCTCGGGCAGATCGTGGTCCGGCGGGTCGGTCATCCGTATGCCGCATCGGTGTCCCTGGCGACAGCCGGCGCGATGCTCGGCATCAGCCGTCAGGGCGTGCACGACCTGGTCCGCCGCGGTCGCCTGCCCCGCCATCCCGACGGCGGAGTGCCCGTCGCCGCCATCCGCGACCGGCTCCGCAACAGCCCGCCCACCGAGGAGTCCCCATGATCAACGACCGTCTGATCGACGCCGGCAGCGTCCAGCTCGCCGTCCGCGACTTCGGCGGCGACGACCCGCCCCTGCTGCTCGTGCACGGCGCCGGCGGCAACCTGGCCCAGATGACCACCCTGGCCCGGGCGCTGCGCCCGCACCATCGCGTCGTCACCCTCGACCTGCGCGGCCACGGCCGCTCCGCCGACGGCGACTGGAGCTGGGACGCCGCACTCGGCGACCTCGCCGCCGTCTGCGTCCAGCTCGAACTGGACCGCCCGGCCGTCGTCGGCCACTCGCTCGGCGGCATGCTCGCCGCCCTGTGGGGCCAGCGGCACCCCGAGTCGCCCGGCGTCGTCAGCCTCGACGGCAACCCGCCGCCCACCCGGCCCGAGCACCTTCCCGGCCTCGACCCCGAGAAGGCGACCGCCGAGCTGGCCCGGCTGCACGCCGTCTTCGACGCCGTCGAGGCCGCGGCCGGCCAGGTGATCCCCGCCTCGCAGCTGCCCGATCTGGTGGAGAGCCAGCAGATGGCGGCCCGGGACATGGGCGCCAACGAGAAGGTGTGGGTCGAGGGTTTCCGGCGCAACCTCGTCCACCTCGGCGGCGAGACCTCGATCCGGCCGTCGGCGGCCCTCACCGGCCAGCTGCGCTCGGCGATGAACACGCTGGACCTTGGGCCCGTCTACGCCGCTACGACCTGTCCGGAACTGATCGTGCTGCCGACCCGCGACATGCCGGTGCAGGAGCCGTTCGCCGAGCTCTACGCGGCCCACCGTCGCTTCCTGGTCGAGCAGGCGCAGTCCGTCCCGCATCTGCGCCACCTGTCGCTGGCCGACGCCTCGCACGCGATGGTGATCGAGCAGCCCGCCCTGCTGGCCAAGGTGATCACCGACTTCCTCACCGAACACCGCTGACCTCTCGCCGCGGTCGCTCGGTGTTCCGCAGACGCGATCCTCCCCCGCCGAAGTCGTGCCGCGGGCGTACCCGTGGGGCCATGATCTCGCGTTGACGGGCCCGGATGAACGGGGCCGATCGGCCACACCCGACAATGTGCGTCGACGGGGCCAGGAACGTGTCGGGGAGGAGAGCAGGATGGCCAGCCCGGAGGAGCTGCAAGCGGAGGCGCGCTCGGTTCTCGCGCTGCTCGAGCCGCTGGGTGTACTCACACCCACCGGCAGTTTCGTCTCGGGACTGATGGTCTGGCGGGACCTCGACGTGATGCTCGCCGGCGGGCCCGAGTTCGGGCCGGCCGACGTGGTCGCGCTGCTCGGCCGCGCGGTGATGATTCCCGGGCTGTCCGGTTTTGCCTATCGGGACGAGCGAGGTGAGCGGTCGCCCACCGGCAAGCAACGCGACGAACGGCACCTCGTCACGTTCACCGTCGGCGAATGGCGTGTCGATCTCTCGATCTGGCTGCACGACGACCACGCCGACGTCAGCGAGTGGCATCGGGAACTCGCCGGCCGCCTGACCGACGAGGAGCGCCAGGCCATCCTCGCCGTCAAGAGCGTCTGGCACCTGCGCCCGGAGTACCCCGACGAGGTCGGCGGCTTCGACATCTGCACCGCGGTCCTGGAGCACGGGGTGCGTACCGCCGTCGAATTCGGTGTCTGGTTGCGAACCGGGCGCAACAGCCTCTGACGGTGTCAGCCGCCCATCCGGGCCCGCCGATAGCCAGGCGTAGGCATCGGCACTCCAGGATGGGCAGAGATGACGCGTTCCCGGCTCGGCACGTTCGCTGCTTCGTTGGCAGGGCTCCTGTTCTGCACCGGTCTGGCAACTCCGGCGGCGGCCGCACCCGCGCCGGGGCCACTACGGATCATGCCGCTCGGAGACAGCATCACCGTCGGGGTCGGATCACCGGGAAAGAACGGGTGGCGCGCCGACCTGCAACGACGCCTGCGTGACGCGGGGGTCGCCGCCGACTTCGTCGGGACCGGGAGCGACGGTACGGCCGGCGACCTCGACCACGAGGGACACGGCGGATGGACCATCGAACAGATCGCCGGAGTCGTCGACCAGAGTCTGGAGCAGTTCCGGCCGGACGTCGTGCTCCTGCACGCCGGCACCAACAACATCACCCGGTCCGACGACCCGGTGGCGGCGGCGGGCAAACTGTCCGCCCTGATCGACCGGGTGCAGGCCCGGGTGCCGGACGCGGAGATCTACGTCGCGAAGATCATCGGTACGACCGTCGCCTCGGAGGTCCCGGCCAACCGGGCGTACAACGCGCTGATCCCGGCGGTGGTGCGGGGCAAGGGGCCGCGGGTGCACCTGGTCGACCAGTCCACGGTCTCCGGGCTCGACATCTACGACCTGCACCACCCGAACGAGTTCGGCTACCGCAAGATGGCCTACAACTGGTACTCGGCCATGCGCGGCACACTCCACCCGGAGTGGGCGGGGACCGGTAACCCGTACAAGGCCCGGCAGGCTCTCCTGTGCCACGCGCAGAGCCGGACGGCGCGGGAATGCCGGACCTGGCACCTGCGCCGCGTGATCGTGTCGCAGAAGGACGGTCAGACGGTCACCGCGGAACGCTGGCAGACCCTGCGGCCGGTCACCGAGCGGATCCGGGTCCGGGTGAGCGGCCACTGGGCCCGTCAGCACGGACGGAAGGCCTGGGTGCCGGCCCGTTACGTGACGAAGACCCGTCAGGTCACCCGGTGGGTCAGCCGCTGACCAGCACCACCGCGATCAACCCCCGTGGTGGGGCGGGCAGGCCGAACAGTTGCGCCGCCTCGCCGAGCCACGGATAACCGTCCTCCAGGGCGGTGTCCGGGTCGGCCCCCGATCGATCAGCCATCACACCCCCTCGTCGGCTGTGGACGGTCCGCGGGTCCCCACCCGGACAGTGACCGCGGCCACAAAAGAGCGTCCCCCGGACCATGATGGTCCGGGGGACGCTCTTCGGATCGACTACTACCGTCAGCTGCAGCCCGAGGTCGAGCCGCAGCCCTCACAGACGTAGCAGCTACCGGCGCGGCGCATCTTGGTGCCGCAGGTGAAGCAGAGCGGCGCGTCGGCGGCGTGCCCGGTCACGATCTCCAGCAGCTCGGTCGAGGACCCGGCGGCCACCGGGGCCACCGTCTCCTTCTCCACGGTGGTGGAGGCCTTGACCTCGGCCACCGTCACCTTCGAGGTCGACGGGACGGAAACCGGCGCGGAGGAGGCCAGGCCGGCCAGCTCCTCGGCTGCCTCAGCGGCGGCTGCCTCTGCGGCAGCCTGCGCGGTGCGCTCCTTGACGGTGAAGATACCGAGCTCGGCGCGCGTCTCGTACGGCAGGAAGTCCAGCGCCAGGCGACGGAAGATGTAGTCCATCACCGAGGTCGCCATGCGCACGTCCGGGTCGTCGGTCATACCGGCCGGCTCGAAACGCATGTTGGTGAACTTGCTGACGAACGTCTCGAGCGGGACGCCGTACTGGAGCCCTATCGAGATCGCGACGGAGAAGGCGTCCATGACGCCGGCCAGGGTGGAACCCTGCTTCGACATCTTGAGGAAGACCTCGCCGAGACCGTCGTCCGGGTAGGACGAGGCGGTGAGGTAGCCCTTGGCGCCGGCCACCGAGAACGACACCGTCTCCGACGTCCGCTTCTTCGGCAGGCGCTTGCGGATCGGGCGGTACTCGATCACCTTCTCGATGATCTTCTCGACCTCGGCAACCGGGATGGCCGGAGCCTCGACCTCGGCGGTCTTCTTCTTCGCCGCGGACAGCGGCTGGCCGACCTTGCAGTTGTCGCGGTAGATCGCGAGCGCCTTGAGGCCCAGCTTCCAGCCCTGGTAGTGGATCTCCTCGATCTCCTCGACGGTCGCCGTCTCCGGCATGTTGACCGTCTTCGAGATCGCGCCGGAGATGAACGGCTGCACCGCGGCCATCATCTTGACGTGGCCGATCGGGGAGATGACCCGCTCGCCCATGGCGCAGTCGAAGATCGCGTAGTGCTCCGGCTTGAGGCCGGGGGCGTCGACGACGTTGCCGTTCTCGGCGATGTGCTCGACGATCGCCTCGACCTGCTCCTCCGGGTACCCGATGCTGCGCAGGGCCCGCGGAACCGTCTGGTTGACGATCTGCATCGAGCCGCCGCCGACCAGCTTCTTGAACTTGACCAGGGCGAGGTCGGGCTCGATGCCGGTGGTGTCGCAGTCCATCATCAGGCCGATGGTGCCGGTCGGCGCGAGCACCGAGGCCTGCGCGTTGCGCCAGCCGTTCTTGGCACCGAGCTTGTTGCCGGACTGCCACTGGCGGGTCGCCTCACGAAGGATCTCGGTGGCGACCGGGCCCAGGGCGCGGACCTCGTCGTTGGCCGCGGCGTGCTTGCGCATGACGCGCTGGTGCGCCTCGGCGTTGCGGGCGTAGCCGTCGTACGCGCCGACCACACCGGCCAGCTCGGCCGAGCGCCGGTACGCCGTACCGGTCATCAGCGAGGTGATCGCCGCGGCGACACTACGGCCCCCGTCGGAGTCGTACGGCAGACCCGACGCCATGAGCAGCGCGCCGATGTTCGCGTATCCGATACCGAGCTGGCGGTACGCCCGGGTGGTGACACCGATGCGCTCGGTCGGGAAGTCGGCGAAGCAGATCGAGATGTCCATCGCGGTGATGATGAACTCGACGCTCTTGACGAACTTCTCCACCTCGAAGCCACCGTCGGCCTTGAGGAACTTCATCAGGTTCAGCGAGGCCAGGTTGCAGGACGAGTCGTCCAGCGACATGTACTCCGAGCACGGGTTGGACGCGGTGATCCGGCCGGTCTCGGGGTTGGTGTGCCAGTCGTTGATGGTGTCGTCGTACTGCAGGCCGGGGTCGGCGCACTCCCAGGCGGCCTGGGCGATGCCACGGAACAGCTTCTTGGCGTCGATGGTCTCGATGACCTCGCCGTCGAGGCGGCCGCGGAGACCGAACTCGGTGCCCTCCTCGTACGCCCGCATGAACTCGTCGCTGACCCGCACCGAGTTGTTGGCGTTCTGGTACTGCACGGAGACGATGTCGGCGCCGCCCAGGTCCATGTCGAAGCCGGCGTCCCGCAGCGCGCGGATCTTGTCCTCCTCGCGCGCCTTCGTCGAGACGAACTCCTCGATGTCCGGGTGGTCGACGTCGAGGATGACCATCTTCGCCGCGCGCCGGGTGGCGCCGCCGGACTTGATGGTGCCCGCGCTGGCGTCGGCGCCGCGCATGAAGCTGACCGGGCCACTCGCCGTCCCCCCGGACGACAGCAGCTCCTTGGACGACCGGATCCGGGACAGGTTGACACCCGATCCGGAGCCGCCCTTGAAGATCAGGCCCTCTTCCTTGTACCAGTCGAGGATCGAATCCATCGAGTCGTCGACCGAGAGGATGAAGCAGGCGCTGACCTGCTGCGGCGACTTGGTGCCGACGTTGAACCAGACCGGCGAGTTGAAGCTGAACACCTGGTGCAGCAGCATCCAGGTGAGCTCGTGGTCGAACAGCTCGGCGTCCGCCGGGGTGGCGAAGTAGCCATGCTCCTCGCCCGCCTTGCGGTAGGTCTGCACGACCCGGTCGATGAGCTGCTTCAGCGACCACTCCCGCTCAGGAGTGCCCACCGCGCCACGGAAGTACTTCGTCGTGACGATGTTCGCCGCGTTCACGCTCCAGAACGCGGGGAACTCGACGCCGCGCTGCTCGAAGTTGATCGAGCCGTCGCGCCAGTTGGTCATGACGACGTCGCGGCGTTCCCACTCGACCTCGTCGTACGGGTGAACGCCCTCGCTCGTCCAGACCCGCTCCACTCGCAGCCCCCCGGCCGCCGCGCCGCCGCCGCCGTTCGTCCGGCTGCGCTGGCGACCTGCAGTGATGCCGTCTCCGGCCATATGGATGTGCTCCCCCTCGTAGGTACCGCTACAGATGAGTCGGTAAGAAGTGCCTCGGGCTGAGGCCGGCCGAACTGACGCCTCAGCCGTTCAGCTTGGGTGCGCGTCCCCCGGACCGCGGCGCGACGGCATGTCGCGTCCCGGATTCCCGGTCGGGGCCGGCTTCGCGCAGCGCGGCGATCTCCTTCTCGAATTCGTCGAGAGAGTCGAACGACTTGTACACGCTGGCGAACCGGAGGTAAGCCACCTGGTCGAGCTCACGCAACGGCGTGAGGATCGCCAGTCCCACGTCGTGGCTGGGGATCTCGGCGGCGCCACGGGCCCGGACGGCTTCCTCCACGCGCTGCGCCAGCTTCGCAATGGAGTCCTCGTCGACGGGCCGGCCCTGACAGGCCTTCCGCACCCCGCTCATGATCTTTGTCCGGCTGAAGGGCTCGGTGACACCGCTGCGCTTGACCACCGCGAGGACCGCCTCCTCGACAGTGGTGAACCGCTTGCCGCACTCGGGGCACGAGCGGCGGCGACGGATCAGCTGACCGTCGTCGGCCTCACGTGAGTCGACCACGCGTGAATCGGCGTGACGACAGTACGGGCAGCGCACCGCGAACTCCTTCCGGATCCGTTCCCACCCTGCTCCGGGCATGCCGAAACGCAGCGAAACCATTGTCGTAACAATCGGCCGCGCTGTGGATGACATGTGGATAACCGGGGAGAAGGAAACCCAACCTGTGGACGACTTACATCCGTATAACCACTAGATGTTGGGGTAGACGCTAGGCCCCGGCGGACGCCGATGCAAGTTCAGCAGTGTGCCGACGCGCCGTATTTTCTGCCTCACCACCTGGGGTGATGACACCATCACGCGCAGCGGCCGGATCGAGCGACGCGACGCGCCGGAGAATCGGGCAGCACACCCGACGGAGATCAAACTCGGGACACCCGGGATGCGGAGGTCAGCCCCGGGAGGCGGTGGTGAGGAGGACGACATTGGCCAGCCCGACGGCGGCGAAGAACAGGCTCAGCAGCACCACCCGGCCACGGCGGGTGAGGCGCAGCGGCGGCTCGGCGTGTCGCGCACCACTGACCGTCATGACAAGACCCCTCTCGGACACCCGTTCGATAGAACGTCCGTACGAGGGTTTATCAGAACAGAGGTACGGAAGTCGAGCCCTTCGGAGCGACACGCCGGGAAAATCTCGTACAGATGTTTGAATATGTCGGACCTGCACACTAGGTTTTCCGTGAAGAGGGGTCAGCCGGACGCACGCCATCCCCACGGCGTCGCCCGGCTCCGCGACGCACCACGTGCCGCGAGGCACTTGGCCGACAGGGAGGGCGGACGTGTCGACCGAAGACCGCACCAGCCGACAGCAGCAGACCAGGAAGCCCGAGACGGCCCGGCGCCGCACCACGCCGACCCGGTCCCGTGGCTCGGACGCGCCGCAGTTACGCGCGGTCACGCCCATCGGTCACGTCCCGGAAGTGGTCGCCCCCGACCTGACCGCCCGGCAGCGCCGCATCCTGGAGTTCATCCGCGACTGGGTGGAGAAGTATGGCTACCCGCCGAGCGTCCGTGAGATCGGCGAGGCGGTCGGGCTCGTCTCCCCGTCCAGCGTGGCCTACCAGCTGAAGGCGCTGGAGACCAAGGGCTACCTGCGCCGCGATCCGAACCGGCCACGCGCCGTCGACGTCCGCGCGCCCGGCGAGCTGGTCGACGACGAGGCGCTGCGCGCGGCCCGCCCACAGCCGGCCTACGTGCCGCTGGTCGGCCGGATCGCCGCCGGTGGCCCGATCCTCGCCGAGCAGTCCGTGGAGGAGTTCTTCCCGCTGCCACGCGAGCTGGTCGGCGAGGGCGACGTCTTCATGCTCGAGGTCAAGGGCGACTCGATGATCGACGCCGCGATCTGCAACGGCGACTGGGTGGTCGTGCGCCAGCAGCCGACCGCCGAGGCCGGTGACATCGTCGCCGCGATGATCGACGGCGAGGCGACGGTGAAGAGCTACCGCCAGCGCGACGGGCACGTCTGGCTGATGCCGGCGAACCCGGCCTTCGACCCGATCCCCGGCGACGACGCCACGATCATGGGCCGCGTCGTAGCGGTCCTCCGCCGGGTCTGACCGCACACGACCGGCCGGCCGCCGGCGTCCACCCTGAAACCCGGACGCCGGCGCCCCACCGGCAATGCCGGCTCTCCCGGCAGACGGCCATCTCACGGCAACACCGACCCCACCGCGGACCTCGACGGAAATCAAGGTCGGCGGTCACCTCGCGGCAAAACCGGCCGGCCCCACCGCGGACGTCCGCGGAACTCCCAGTTGGCGGCCACCTCACGGCGATGCCGGTTTTTCGAACCGCGGCGATACGGTCCGCGCGCTCACATCCCACGCAAAAGGCATCCCCGCGCGGCCGGGTATCAGCAGCAGGCAGGCTCCGCGGTGTGCGGAACCGGCCTTCTGCAAAGACGTCGAGTTGCCGAGACATCGAGTTGCCGAGACATCGAGTTGCCGAATGTCGTGTCGCCGAATTGTCGTGTCGCTGGAGCGGACAAACCTGCGTCTGCCCTTGCCCGGCGGCGGGCGGCGGGCGGCGGGCGGCAGGCGGCAGGCGGCAGGCGGCAGGCGGCAGGCGGCAGGCGGCAGGCGGCAGGCGATTGTGGCACTCAGGTGCCGAGTGACCGAATCAGATTACTGACGGCCGTCGGGCCCGCCACCGTAAACCCCGTTCGGCCGCTGGGCCTGGCCCTGCGGCCCCCGCGGCGGCTGCTGCCCGCCGTAGACACCGCCACCACCGCCGGACTGCGGCCCCCGTGGCGGCTGCTGCTGCGGCCCACGCCCAGGTACCTGTTGCGGACCACGACCCGGGGCCTGCTGCGGATTACGGCCTGGAGCCTGCTGCGGCCCACGACCCGGAGCCTGCTGCGGACCCCGCGGCGGCTGCTGACCGCCGCGACTGGGAGCCTGCTGCGGACCACGACCCGGGGCCTGCTGCGGATTACGGCCTGGAGCCTGCTGCGGATTACGAGCCGGGGGCTGCTGCGGGTTGCGCGGGGGCTGACCGGCCGGGCGGGCATACTGCGGGCCACCTGCCCCGCCGGCGCCATAGACACCGTTGCCACGCTGCGGCCCCCCGCCGCCACCGCCGCCGGAACCCGGGCCGGACTGCGCCCCGTAGACCGGTCCGCCGCCCTGCCGCCCGGAACCGTAGGCAGGGCCGCGCTGCGGAGCCCCGCCGACACCGATGAGCTCGGTCTCCGGGTCACCCTTGACGAACCCGCCGGACGGCAGGTCGTCGGAGGAGGAGGCGGCGAGGGCCTGGGGCGACCGGCGGAACCGGACGATCCCGAAGACGCCGGCACCGACCAGGATCAGGCCCAGCACGCCGATGCCACCGACCATGTAGGTGATGTCGTCGATGGTGAGATCCGAATACCACGAGTCACTGGCACCGCCCTTGCCGGATTTCTCCGACTTGACCGCGACGGTGGTGGCCGGCGTGTACTCCCGGATGTGGTTGGCCGTCTCCTTGTCACCGCTCATGTCGGAGACGGTGTAGAAGAGCTTGCCGTCGCTGCTGTAGGCGATCGCCTCACCGAGCGGCTCGTTCGGCAGGCCGGTGGTGCGCGGCTCCTTCTTCAGCGCCGCGAGCACGTTGCCACCGGTGACATCCCACTCCAGGGCGTCGGTGTAGGTGCGGAGCACCACCTTCGACACGCTCTGGGTGACCGCGCCACCGGTGATCGTCTTGTTGCCGATGCGGGCGATCGGGTTACCGGCCGTCTCGGTGGCGGACAGGGTGATCTCGCCGACCCGCTCCAGCGGCACGGGGGTGGTGTTGTTCTTCTTCAGCGCGGCGGTCGGCTTGTAGATGCCGGCGGCCGCCCCGATCTCCTTGGTCACGATCAGCGGTGTGCCGTCACCGTCGAAGATCAGCGCCTCGGCGTCGTGCTTGTCGCCGTCGGGGTAGCTGACCCGGTGGATCGTCGCCTTGCCGTTGCCGCTGACCGGGATGCTCCAGAGCGCCACGTGCGGCCGCGTGTTCGTCGGATCGTTACGGACGTTGTTGTCACCGATGTCGGCGATCCACAGCGTGTCGTTGTCGGGCGAGAGGACGATGTCCTCCGCGTCCAGCGGCGTGCCGTCGAAGCTCGCCTCCTTGACCTTCTTGCACTCGCGGTTGAGGAAGAAGATCTTCGGGGTGACGCCCTCTTTGCCGTTGTTGACGACGGCGAACCCGTTCTTGGTGACCGCGATCCCGGAGAGCTCGGTCATCTCCGTGTCAGCGATCTTGCACAGCTTCTTGCCGGGCGTCGACTTGGCGCTGACAGTGGGCGCGGGCGTCGGGTCCTCGGCGGACGCGCTGGAGGAGCCGACCATTACCAGACCGATGGCCACGATGGTCGGAAACACGAGACGCCGCATCCGCACAGTGTCGCACGCGACGCCCCGCGCCGGTATTACGTGTGGATCAACACAGGTGACTGCGCCCGTGAAGTCCGGATTGCGTGTCCTGATCAGCTCCGAAAACCGGACAGCTCTGCCGCGAACTGCTCATCGACCCGAACCTGGAGCTCGGTCCCGTCGTCCAGATGGCGGGACTGGAGCACCTGACCGGACCGGTGCACCCGGGCCACCAGGTCACCCCGGTCGTAGGGGATGAGCACCCGCATCTCGACTCCCGGCCGGGGCAGCCGGTCGGCGATCGCCTGGTGCAGCTCCGCGATGCCGGTGCCGGAACGGGCGGACACGAAGACCGCCTCTGGCCACGCCCGCTTCAGGCGCAGCACGGTCTCCTCGTCGGCCGCGTCGACCTTGTTGATCACGAGCAGCTCGGGCAGCCGGTCGGCGCCGACTTCGCCGAGCACCTCGCGGACCGCACTGACCTGACCCTCCGGGTCCGGGTGGGCGCCGTCGACGACGTGCACCACCAGGTCGGCCTGGGCCACCTCCTCCAGCGTCGAGCGGAACGCCTCGACGATCTGGTGCGGCAGGTGACGGACGAACCCGACCGTGTCGGAGAGCGTGAAGACCCGCCCGTCCTCCGCGGCGGTCCGCCGGGTGGTCGGGTCGAGGGTGGCGAACAGGGCGTCCTCCACCAGCACGCCCGCCTGGGTCAGGCGGTTGAGCAGGCTCGACTTGCCCGCGTTGGTGTAACCGGCGATGGCCACGGCGGGAACGCCGCTCGCCACACGACGGGAGCGCTTGGTCTCCCGTACCGTCTTCATGGCTTTGATCTCGCGCCGCAGTTTCGCGATGCGGGTGTTGATCCGCCGCCGGTCGGTCTCGAGTTTGGTCTCACCGGGACCACGGGTCCCGACGCCGCCGCCGCCCGAACCGCCACCGGCGCCGCCGCCCTGGCGGGACAGCGAGTCACCCCAGCCGCGCAGACGTGGCAGCAGGTATTGCAGCTGTGCCAGCTCGACCTGGGCCTTGCCCTCGCGGCTCTTGGCGTGCTGGGCGAAGATGTCGAGGATCAGCGCGGTCCGGTCGACGACCTTGACCTTGATCTGCTCCTCGAGCTTGCGCAGCTGTGACGGTGACAACTCGCCGTCACAGATGACGGTGTCGGCGCCGGTCATGATGACCACGTCGCGCAGCTCGTCGACCTTGCCGCGGCCGATGAAGGTGGCCGCGTCGGGCTGTTTCCGTCGCTGGATCAGGCCCTCGAGGACCTGGGAGCCGGCGGTCTCGGCGAGAGCCGCGAGCTCGGTGAGTGAATTGTCGGCGTCCTCGACGCTGCCCTCGGTCCACACCCCGACCAGCACGACCCGTTCGAGTCGCAACTGGCGGTACTCGACCTCGGTGACGTCGGTCAGCTCGGTGGAGAGACCGGCCACCCGCCTGAGCGAGTGCCGCTCCTCGAGCTCGAGATCTCCGGTCGTGGGGTCCAGCTCGTCGAGGACGGGTGTCTGGTACGTGTTTCGCAAAAGGTGACCTCCTCCGTCCGATCGTGGCACGTCACGAGACCGAACGCATCCGCATAACTCCACCTGACTGACGAGTAACCACCGACCGGTGAGCCGTTATTCCGCAAGAGCGACAATCTGAGGACTCACCCCACCAACGTCGGAGGGAACACCGTGGTGACCACCCGCCTGCCGAGCGCAGGATTCTCGATCACGATCCGTATCGCCGTTACCGCGGACGCCTCGTCCATCGGCCGGCTCACCACCTGTGTCGGTGAGGCCGGGGCGATCGTGACGGCGCTGGACGTGGTGGACTCCGACCCCACTCGCGTGCTGGTCGACCTCACCTGTGACACCGCCGACGCCGCGCACGCCGACCAGGTCGTCAAGCAGCTCGAGGAACAGGACGGGGTGGACGTCCGCAAGGTCTCCGACCGGACGTTCCTGCTGCACCTCGGCGGCAAGATCGAGGTGTCGTCGAAGGTTGCGCTCCGTAACCGGGACGAGCTGTCCCGGGCGTACACCCCGGGAGTCGCCCGGGTCTGCATGGCCATCGCCGAGAACCCGGCGGACGCCCGCCGGCTCACCATCAAGCGCAACACGGTCGCCGTGGTCAGCGACGGCTCGGCAGTCCTCGGCCTCGGCAACATCGGGCCGGCCGCCGCGATGCCGGTGATGGAGGGCAAGGCCGCACTGTTCAAGCGGTTCGGCGGCGTCGACGCGTGGCCTGTGGTGCTCGACACACAGGACACCGACGAGATCGTGGCGATCGTGAAGGCGATCGCACCGGCCTACGGCGGCATCAACCTGGAGGACATCGCGGCCCCGCGGTGCTTCGAGATCGAGGCGCGGCTGCGGGAACTGCTGGACATCCCGGTCTTCCACGACGACCAGCACGGCACCGCGATCTGCGTGCTGGCGGCGCTCACCAACGCGCTGCGGGTGGTCGGCAAGCGGATGGAGGACGTCAAGGTCGTCGTCTCCGGCGCGGGCGCGGCCGGCACCGCGATCATGAAACTGCTCATGCGCCAGGGGGTGGGCGACATCATCGCCTACGACCGGAAGGGCGCGCTGCACCGCGGCATGCCGGACCTGAACGAGTCGATGCAGTGGCTGGCGGACAACACCAACAAGGACAACTACGCCGGCGACCTGCCCGGTGCGATCGTCGGCGCCGACGTCTTCATCGGCGTGTCCGCTCCCAACCTGCTGACCGGCGACGACATCGCCAGGATGGCCGGCAAGGCGATCGTGTTCGCGATGGCCAACCCGGACCCGGAGGTCGACCCGCGGGAGGCCCGCAAGCACGCCGCGGTGGTCGCGACCGGCCGCTCCGACCAGCCCAACCAGATCAACAACGTGCTGGCGTTCCCCGGCGTCTTCCGCGGCATGCTGGACGTCAGCGCCGAGGAGTTCACCGAGGAGATGGCGCTGGCCGCGGCCCGGGCCATCGCCGACGTGGTCGGTGAGGACAAGCTCAACCCGACCGTGATCATCCCGAGCGTCTTCGACGCGCGGGTGACCCCGGCGGTGGCGGCGGCGATCCGGGCGGTCGTCAAGGGCGGTCCGGCTCCGGTCAACCCGGCGGCGGTTCCGGAGAGCGAGCTCGACAAGGCTCCGGACACGACCTTCTAGGCGGTACGGCTGTCGCGCGCCGGGATCGAGCGGATCTCCGGCGCGCCGCACCCGTATCCTGGGCCGGGCACCGCCGTGTCGCCCCGGGTCAGGCGCCGGCCCAGCCGGTCAGCTCGCCGACCAGGTCGGTGATCAGGCCGGCGGCGCCCGCCTCGACCAGGGGCCGCCACTGGGCGATGTCGTTGGGCGTCCACGGCATCACGCCGATACCGGCGGCGGCCAGCGCGGCCATCGTCTCCGGACCGGTCAGGACGTCGTCGACCGACGGGTTGCAGTAGGACACGCCCAGCTCCCGGGACAGCTCGACGGTCTCCGCGTCGAACCGGAACAACAGCAGGCCACGACGCACCTCGGGGGCCACGTCGCGGACCTTGCGCACCACGTCGGCGTCGAAGCTCTGCAGCACCGCCCGCCCCAGCAGGTCACGCTCGGCGAGCAGGGCGATGACCGACTTCACCTCGTCGAGGGTGGCCGGCGGCTTGATCTCGACGAGGAGGTCGACCGCGGCGGGCGCCAGCAGGTCGAGGGTCTCGGCCAGCGACGGCACCCGCAGCCCGCTGAACCCGGCGCCGAACCAGGATCCCGCGTCCAGGGCGGCGACCTCGTCATACGTCAAGTCCCAGACCCGGCCGTGGCCGTCGGTGGTGCGGTCCACCGTCCGGTCGTGGATCACCACGGGCACCCCGTCACGGGTGACCCGGACGTCGAACTCGACGACCGTGGCCCCGGCCCGGACGGCGGCGGCGAAAGCGGGCAGCGTGTTCTCGGGGGCGACCGTGGAATAGCCCCGGTGCGCGACTCGGGCCAGCATCAGAGCACGGCCCCCGGGTCGACGTCACCGTCGGCGACCAGCACCGCCGGGCCCTCCAGCCACCACGCCCCGTCCGCGTCACAGGTGACCACGACACGCCCGCCGAGCACGTCGACCGCCACCGAGCCGGTCGCCAGGCCCGCCTCGCGCAGCGCCACCGCGCCGACCGCCAGTGCACCGGTGCCGCACGACTGGGTCTCGCCGGACCCGCGCTCGTGCACCCGCATGCGGACATGCCGGTCCACACCGTCGATCGGCTCGGCCGGCTCGACGAACTCGACGTTGACCCCGGCCGGGAACACCCGCGGATCGTGCAGCGGTGCCCTGGTCAGGTCGAGGGCGGACAGCTCGACCCCGTCGTGCAGGCCGCAGACCAGATGCGGGTTCCCGCAGTCCACCGCCAGCCCGGGGACGGTCAGATGTCCGAGAGTGGCGGTGCTCCCCGCGTACACCCTCGGGGTTGTCATCCTCGCGCTGATCGTGCCGTCACCGACGACGGTGAGCAGCACCCCCGCCCTGGTCGCCACCGGAAGGCCCGAAGGGCCGGGTGTGGCCAGGCCCTTCGCCAGCAGGAAGCGGACGAAGACGCGCAGGCCGTTGCCGCACATCTCGGCGATCGAGCCGTCGCTGTTGTGGTAATCCATGAACCACTCGGCCTCGCCGGCGTATCCGGCGGCCTCGGGGTGTTTGGCGCTGCGCACCACCCGGATCACGCCGTCGCCGCCGAGCCCCCGGCGGCGGTCGCAGAGCGCCGCGACCAGCTCGGGCGTCAGCTCCAGCTCGCCGTCGGCGTCCGGCAGGAGGACGAAGTCGTTACCTGTTCCATGACCCTTGGTGAAACGCACGCGGCCCATCATCGCGCACGGTGCAGTGCCTCCGCCAACAGCTCCGGGGCCGCGCCGTCGAGCCAGACGACCGAGGCGTCGCGCCGGAACCAGGACCGCTGACGGCGCACGAACCGCCGGGTGCCCTGCACCGTGTCCGCCCTGGCCTGCTCCTCGGTCATCGTGCCGTCGATCTGGGCGAGGGCCTGCTGATAGCCGAGGGCCCGCGACGCCGTCCGCCCGTCACGGATGCCGTCGAGCCCGCGGACCTCGTCGATCAGCCCGGCCGCCCACATCAGGTCGACCCGCAGCGCGATCCGCTCGTCCAGCTCCGCGGTGTCGCGGTCGACGCCGATCTGCACCGACTCGTAGACCGGCCGCGGGTCCGGCAGCGACGCGGTGAACGGCCGCCCGGTCAGCTCGATCACCTCCAGCGCCCGCACGATCCGTCGGCCGTTGCTCGGCAGGATCTTCGCCGCCGCCTCCGGGTCGCGCTCGCCGAGCCGCAGGTGCAGCGCGCCCGAGCCGACCACGGCCAGCTCGTCCTCCAGCCGGGCCCGGATCGCCGGGTCGGTGCCGGGGAACTCGAAGTCCTCCAGGACCGCCCGCACGTAGAGCCCCGAGCCGCCGACCAGCAGCGGCACCCGGCCCCGCTCGAGGATGCCGTCGATAGCCGCGCGCGCGAGACGCTGATACTCCGCCACGGCGGCGGGCTCGGTCACGTCCCAGATGTCGAGCAGATGATGCGGAACGCCCTCACGCTCGGCCGGGGTGAGCTTGGCCGTGCCGATGTCCATCCCCCGGTAGAGCTGCATGGAGTCGGCGTTGACCACCTCACCGCCCAGCTCGTGGGCGAGCGCGATGCTCAAGGCGGACTTCCCGGCCGCCGTGGGACCGACGACGGTGACCACTCGTTGACCTGTCCGGAACGGCACGAACCAACCGTAGGACACCGTTGTGTCACGGTCGTCAGCGGGAGCTTTCCCCTAACCGGGTTGGACCTGTGACAATGCGCGAGAAAGAATGCCGATGAGAAGTCGGCATTCAGGCTGCGCTGTGGCGGTGGCCCCGACCCCGATGCGGGCCGGTGGCGCCGGGAGAACGAGGATGAGCTCATGAACGACTGGACGGCCTTCGGGCGCGTGGATGCCGACGGCACCGTGTACGTGAAGACCGCTGAGGGCGACCGGGTGGTCGGCTCCTGGCAGGCGGGCACCCCTGAAGAGGGGCTGGCCCACTTCGCCCGGCGATTCGCCGACCTGGTGACCGAGGTCGAGCTCGTCGAGGCTCGCCTCAAGTCGGGCGCGGCCGACGCGGCCCACTCACTCAGCAGTGTGAAGCGGCTCCGGGCCCAGCTGGACGAGGCGCACGTCGTCGGTGACATCGACGGCCTCACCGCCCGCCTGGAGCGGCTGGCCACGCTCGCCGACGAGAAGGCCGGCGAGGCGAGGGCGGCCCGCGAGGTGGCCCGGACCGAGGCGCTGGCCCGCAAGACGGCCCTGGTCGAGGAGGCGGAGAAGATCGCCGCCGACGCCACCGGCTGGAAGACCGCCGGCGACCGCCTCAAGGAGATCCTCGACGAGTGGAAGACGATCCGCGGCGTCGACAAGAAGACCGACGGTGAGCTGTGGAAGCGGTTCGCCGCCGCCCGGGACGGTTTCACCCGTCGCCGCGGTGCCCACTTCGCCACCCTCGACGGTCAGCGCAAGCAGGCGCAGACCGCCAAGGAGGACCTGGTCAAGGAGGCCGAGGGCCTGGCCGAGTCGACCGAGTGGTCGAGCACGGCCAACCGGCTCAAGGAGCTGATGACCGAGTGGAAGGCCGCACCCCGCGCCGCCAAGGAGGCCGAGCAGCGCCTCTGGGAGCGGTTCCGGGCCGCGCAGGACGCGTTCTTCACCAAGCGCAGCGAGGTCTTCTCCGCCCGTGACGCGGAGTACCAGGGCAACCTGGAGAAGAAGCAGGCCATCCTGGCCGAGTTGGAGGCCGTCGACGTCGACGCGGACGCCCGCGGCGCGCAGAACAAGCTGCGCGACGCCCAGGCCGCGTGGCACGACGCCGGCCGGGTGCCGAGGGAGGCGTCCGCCTCGCTCGACCGCCGCTGGCGGGCCGCCGAGGAGCGCATCCGGGTCGCGATGGACTCGGCGTGGCGCAAGACCAGCCCGCAGGACAACCCGCTGCTGCGCCAGATGCGCGACCAGGTCGCCGAGGCCGAGCAGCGGCTCGAGCGGGCCAAGGCGGCCGGCGACAACCGGCGCATCAAGGAGGCCGAGCAGGCGCTCGCCTCGAAGAAGCAGTTCCTCGCGCTGGCCGAGCAGGCCAACTGAGGTTCATCGGCTCCCTGATCAACCGCGCCTGAGGGTCGCCAGTTCGTCCGCGTCGGCATTTCCGCCGGTGCAGACGACGGCGACCCTCTTGCCGTGGAACAGGTCCGGGCGGCTCAGCACCCCGGCCAGAGCGGCCGCTCCGGCGCCCTCGGCCAGGGTGTGCGCGGCCGTGGCCAGCAGCCGCCTCGCCTCGGTGATCCGATCGTCGTCGACCAGCAGGAAGTCGGCCAGCCGGTCCCGCATGATCCGTTGTGGCAGCTCGAAGCCACGGCCGGTGGCCAGCCCGGCGACGGTGGTGCGGTTGGGACGGGTCACGAGTTCACCGGCCCGCCACGAGTCGTGGGCGGCGCGCGATGCCGAGGACTGGACGCCGATCACCGGGCGGCCGGCCACCAGACAAGCCGCGGCCGCTCCGGTACCGCTGCCCACCGGCACGACGATCACGTCCACGTCCGGCCGGGCCTCCACGATCTCCAGGTAGACGGTACCGACGCCGGCCAGCAGTTCCGGTGTGTCGCCGGGGCTGATCAGGCGGGCACCGGTCCGTTCGGCGTGCTCGCGGGCGTGCTGCTCGGCGGCCTCCAGGCTGTCGCCGCGCCGGATCGCCCGGGCGCCCCAGCCCTCGACCGCCGCCGCCTTGCCTTCCGGCGTGCCGGCCGGCATGAACACCGTGCAGCCGGCGTCGAAGACATGGCTCGCGTACGCCAGCGACTGCGCATGATTGCCGGTCGACCAGGTGACCGTGCCGGCCTTCCGCTCGGCGCCGGTCATCCCGGCCAGCAGGGTCAGCCCGCCGCGCACCTTGAACGCGCCGACCGGCTGGGCGTTCTCGTGCTTGACCAGTACCGCTGCGCCGGCGGCCCGGTCCAGCAGCGGATAGGACCACATCGGGGTGGGCGGCAGGTGGCGGCTGATCAGGTCACGGGCGGCGCGGATGTCGTCGAGGCCGGGTTCCATGTCCTCGATCGTCGGCTCTGCGGAGACATAGGTCCAATGTCAGTGTTCTCGGTGACCCATAGACTGGATTGATACGTTGGCCGGATGCTCGACGTCACCCGGCTCACCGTGCTGGCCGCCGTCGCCCGCCACGGGTCGGTCACGGCGGCCGCCCGTGCGCTGCACTACGCGCAGCCGTCGGTCAGTCATCACCTGGCCCGGCTGGAGGCCGAGACCGGCAGCCGGCTGCTCCAGCGGGTGGGCCGGGGTGTGCGGCTCACCGAGGCCGGCCGGCTGCTCGCCGAACGCGCCGAGGAGATCCTGGGGCGGCTCGCGTCCGCCGAGGCCGAGCTCGCCGAGTTGACCGGGCTCCGGGCCGGGCGGGTCAGGCTGGCCGCGTTCCCGTCCGCGCTGGGCACGTTCGTCCCGGTCGCGGCGGCCGGATTCACCACCGCTCATCCCGGCGTCGACCTGCGGTTCAGTGAAGCCGAGCCGCCCGCCGCGGTCCGGCTGCTGCGTGGCGGCGAGGCCGATGTCGCCCTGCTCTTCACCCACCCCGGGGAGTCCTCACCGGACCTGGACGGGCTCCGGCACGAGACGCTGCTGGAGGAGCCGTCCTATCTGGTCGTACCGGTGGACTGGCCCGGCGACGGGCTGGCCGATCACCGGGACCGCCCGTGGATCGGCGGCTGCGAGCGATGCCGGAGCCGTCTGGTGACCGCGTGCGGGGTTGACGGCTTCACACCGGACATCCGGTTCACCACCGACGACTACGTGGCGGTGCAGGCGCTGGTGGCCGCCGGGATGGGTGCCACCACCCTGCCCGCGCTGGCGCTGGCCGCCCATCGCGATCCCCGGGTCCGGGTGGTACGTCTGCCCGGGCCCGGTCGCCGGGTGTCCGTCGCGGTCCTCGGCGAACCACCCGACCCACCGGCGACGGCGGCACTGCTCGATCAGATCAGGGCCGCCGCGGCCGGGCTCGGCCGGCTCTGATCAGAGGGAGCCGGGGGTGGGCCCTGACCATGGGTACTCTCTAGACGGCGCAACCGTCGGCGGCTGGGGGCAGCGGGGCCGGGACGCCGAGGGTGGGCAGGCCGAGTGACACGCCCTTGAGTTTCGGGGTGCGGCCGGCCTCGAAGGCGTCGCCCGCCCGGGTCCGGCGGTGGCTCAGCGGGTCGCCGTCGGCGTTGAGGTGGTGCGGGGCGGCGTAGGTGATCACCGTCTCGACGATGTCGCCGGGGCGGGGAGCCCGGTCGCCGGTCAGGTCGCCGGTGGCGAAGTGCACCAGGCGGCCGTCGCGGGCGCGCCCGCTCATCCGGCCGGTCCGCTCGTCCTTGCGGCCCTCGCCGACCGCGACCAGGACCTCGACCTTCTCGCCGACGAGCTTCTTGTTCTCCGACCAGGTGATGTCCTCCAGGGTGGCGATCAGCCGGTTGTAACGCTCCTGGACGACCGCTTTCGGAACCTGCTCCTCCATCGTCGCGGCGGGCGTGCCGGGCCGCTTCGAATACTGGAAGGTGAAGGCGCTGGAGAACCGGGCCCGGCGGACCACCTCAAGGGTCTGCTCGAAGTCCTCCTCGGTCTCACCGGGGAAGCCGACGATGATGTCGGTGGTGATCGCGGCGTCCGGCATGGCGGCCCGGACCTTCTCGATGATGCCCAGGTATTTCTCCTGGCGGTAGCTGCGGCGCATGGCCTTGAGCACGGTGTCGGACCCGGACTGCAGCGGCATGTGCAGCGAGTGGCACACGTTGGGCGTCTCGGCCATCGCGGCGATCACGTCGTCGGTGAAGTCCTTCGGGTGCGGGCTGGTGAACCGGACCCGCTCCAGGCCCTCCACCTCACCGCAGGCGCGCAGCAGCTTGCCGAACGCGAGACGGTCACCGAACTCCACACCGTACGAATTCACGTTCTGGCCCAGCAGGGTCACCTCGAGGACGCCCTCGGCGACCAGGGCCCGCACCTCGGCCAGGATGTCGCCGGGGCGGCGGTCCTTCTCCTTGCCGCGCAGGCTCGGGACGATGCAGAACGTGCAGGTGTTGTTGCAGCCGACCGAGATGGAGACCCACCCCGCGTACGTCGACTCGCGCTTCGTCGGCAGCGTGGAGGGGAAGACCTCGAGCGACTCGAGGATCTCGACCTGCGCCTCCTCGTTGTGGCGGGCGCGCTCCAGCATCGCCGGCAGGGAGCCGATGTTGTGGGTGCCGAAGACGACGTCGACCCAGGGCGCCTTCTTGACGATGTCGCCCTTGTCCTTCTGGGCGAGGCAGCCCCCGACGGCGATCTGCATGCCGGGGTTCTTGAGCTTGGTGGGACGCAGGTGACCGAGGTTGCCGTAGAGGCGGTTGTCGGCGTTCTCCCGGACCGCACAGGTGTTGAAGACGACCACGTCAGCCGCGTCGGCCTCGGGGGCGCGCACGTAGCCGGCGTCCTCCATCAGGCCGGAGATCCGCTCGCTGTCGTGCACGTTCATCTGGCAGCCGTAGGTGCGCACATCATAGGTGCGCGGGGCGCCCTGCATCTCGGTAGTCATGGCAATTGACCAGGCTACCCCTCACGCCGCGGCGGGCCGCTCCGGCGTCGGGTCCGGTTTCCACCGCGATCGGTCACAACCGGCCGAGGCGGCGCACGCCGGGTCGTGGCCGGTGCAGGGGCGCACGTGCCGCCGTTCGGTGCCGTCGTCGGTCTCCCGTTCGTCGACGTGCACCGGCCTCAGGGTGCCATCGGGTTCGGCCAGCACGTACCGCGAAGGGTTGAGGGTGTCGTCGGGGAGAAGGACCGCGGCACGGAGCCGGACCGCGACGGCGCTCGCGATGGTCTCCTCCACGACGCCGGCGGGCGTCACGTAGATGTCGACCATGGTCGGGAAGTCGCCTCCGACGTGATAGACGTCGCAGAGCAGGTCCGCGCCGGCGACCATGCCGTGCACCGGGCGTTCCAGTACGCCGGCCAGCGCGCCGGTCACGCGGTCCGGATCGATCCGGGCCGCTATGCACCAGTTCCACGGGCCGTCCGCCATAAAGTCCATGGTCCTGACCCCTCTCTCAGCGCATTGGCTGTGTTACCGCTCCGTGACCATTCTCGACACATTCCGATACGGACGGGCCCATAGGGTGTGTCCATTCGAGTGAACCGAGAACGAGCGGATGGACCAGGGGTGACAGGCGAGGCTCTCATCGTCCTTGAGAACGTCAACAAGTGGTTCGGCCCCTTGCACGTGCTACAGGACGTCGACCTGTCTGTCGCGCGCGGCGAGGTCGTGGTCGTCATCGGACCGTCCGGGTCCGGTAAGTCCACGCTGTGCCGTGCCATCAACCGGCTGGAGCCGATCGACTCCGGCACGATCACCTTCGACGGGCAGCCACTTCCGGCCGAGGGCCGTGCTCTCGCGCGGCTGCGCAGCGAAGTCGGCATGGTGTTCCAGTCCTTCAACCTCTTCGCGCACAAGACCATCCTGCAGAACGTGATGCTGGGCCCGGTCAAGGTGCGCAAGGAGAAGCCCGCGGTGGTCCGTGACCGTGCCATGGGCCTGCTGGAGCGGGTGGGGATCGCCAACCAGGCGGACAAGTACCCTGCTCAGCTCTCCGGCGGCCAGCAGCAGCGCGTCGCGATCGCACGGGCGCTCGCCATGCAGCCCAAGGCGCTGCTCTTCGACGAGCCCACCAGCGCGCTCGACCCGGAGATGGTCGGCGAGGTGCTGGACGTGATGACCTCACTGGCCCGCGACGGCATGACCATGGTGGTCGTCACCCACGAGATGGGTTTCGCCCGGCACGCGGCCGACCGGGTCGTGTTCATGGCCGACGGCCAGCTCGTCGAGCAGGCCGCGCCGGACGAGTTCTTCGCGAACCCGCGCAGCGACCGGGCCAAGGACTTCCTTTCCAAGATCCTCACGCACTGAGCGTCCTCACCGGCGCCAGCCCTCAGGGCCGCCACACGACGGCGGCTCTGATCGAAAAGGAGATGAAGTATGCGTTTCACTCGTGCAGCCGTTGTGGCCACCGCCGCGGCTCTGACTTTCGGCCTGACCGCGTGCGGCGGCGACAAGACGGAGTCGGGTGACACCGGCACCAGCAAGTCGTTCGCCGCCGGCAGCACCATGGAGAAGCTCAACAAGGCCCAGGCGGTCAAGGTCGGCACCAAGTTCGACCAGCCCGGCTTCGGCTTGAAGGGGCTGTCCGGCAAGCCGGAGGGCTTCGACGTCGAGGTCGCGAAGATCATCGTCAAGGAGCTCGGCATCCCCACGGACAAGATCGAGTTCGTCGAGACGACCTCGAAGATCCGCGAGGACGCGATCGTGAACAACAACGTCGACTTCATCGTCGCGACGTACACGATCAACGACAAGCGCAAGGAGCGCATCGCCTTCGCCGGGCCGTACTACGAGGCCGGCCAGAACATCCTGGTCAAGGCGGACGACGCGACGATCACCAGCCCGGACGCCTTCAAGGCGGGCGACAAGAAGGTCTGCTCGGTCACCGGCTCGACCCCGGCCGAGACCATCAAGACGTACGTCAAGGACGTCGCCACCCAGCTGGTGCTCTTCGACACCTACGACAAGTGCATCAGCGCCCTGGACGGCGGCCAGGTCAACGCCGTGACCACGGACAACGTCATCCTCCTGGGCTACATCGCCAAGAACGAGGGCAAGTACAAGCTCGCCGGCGACAACTTCACCAAGGAGCCGTACGGCATCGGTGTGAAGCTGGACGACAAGGACTTCCGGACCTTCATCAACGACACGCTGGAGAAGGCCTACGCCGACGGCAGCTGGAAGAAGGCCTGGGACGACACCGCCGGCAAGTTCGGCGCCGAGCTGGGCACCGCCCCGGCCGTCAACCGTTACTGATCAGCTGATCCCGGGGAGCTTCCGCCCGTGAGTGTTTGGGTAGACAAGTTCGACGTCTTCGCGGGCGGTTTCTGGCTCACCCTCCAGATCTGCGTGCTCGCCGCGATCGGCGCCCTCATCCTGGGCGCCGTCGTGGCGGTGCTCCGCATCTCACCGGTGCCGCCGCTGCGGGCGGTCGGCACCGCGTACGTCACGATCTTCCGCAACATGCCGCTGACCGTGGTGATGTTCTTCGCCGCGTTCGCGCTGCCGGCACTCGGCTCCAACGCCGACTTCCTGCGCATCCCGGGGCTGGACGTGGTCTTCACCCGTCTCGGCACCGACCTGCCGTACTTCCGCTTCGCCCTGATCGCGCTGACCCTCTACACCGCCGCCTTCGTCTGCGAGGCGCTGCGGTCCGGCATCAACGCGGTCCCGCCGGGCCAGGCCGAGGCCGCCCGGTCGCTGGGGCTGACCTTCACCCAGAATCTGCGGTACGTGGTGCTGCCGCAGTCGTGGAAGGCCTCGATCGTCCCGCTCGGATCGGTCATCATCGCGATGATCAAGAACTCGGCGCTGATCGGCTTCTTCGGCGTCGTCGGTGACCTCTCGCAGAGCGCCGACCAGCTCACCTCGGCCGAGGGCTACGCCTTCATCCCCGTCGCCATCGGCATCTCGATCGGATACCTGATCATGACCGTCCCCCTCGGGGCCCTCCTTGACCGGATCGAGCGACGGCAGGCGGTGGCGGCCCGATGAGCAGCGTCCTCTACGACGTCCCCGGACCGCGTCAACGGCGGCTCACCCTGATCCTCAGCCTGCTGGCCACCGTCCTGGTGGTGGCCGGCGCGTACTACCTGATCTACCTGCCCCTGGACGAGAAAGGGCAGTTCTCGATGGAGCTCTGGGGGCCGCTGGTCGACCCCTCCAACGAGAACTTCGTCCTGGTCTGGGAACGGATCTGGGTCGGCATCGAGAACACGCTGATCGCGGCCGCCCTGGCCATCGTCGCTTCACTGATCATCGGCACCCTGCTCGCCATCCTGCGCCTGCAGCTCAAGAGCCTGGCCGGCCGCCGGTACGCCGGGTTGTCCGCGCCGGTCGCCTACCTGCTGCGCGGCCTCGGCTCCGGCCTGGCCGTGCTCACCCGGGTCTGCGTCGAGGTGTTCCGCGGCCTGCCCGTGGTCATCACGATCTTCTTCGTCGCGCGCGGGCTGCCCGAGTTCGGCGTGACCCTCGAGACGCTGTGGTACCTGGTCATCGGCCTGACCGTCTACAACGGTGTGGTCATCGCCGAGATCCTGCGCTCCGGCATGGAGGGCCTGCCGTTCGGCCAGCGGGAGGCGGCGGTCGCCATCGGGCTCTCCCCGTTCCAGACCACCACGCTGATCCTGCTGCCGCAGTCCTTCCGGATCATGCTCCCGGCGCTGATCAGCCAGCTGGTCGTGGTCCTCAAGGACACCTCGCTCGGCTTCATCATCAGCTACGAGGAGACCCTGAACATCGGCAAGCAGATCATCGGCGTGCTGAGCAACCCGATCCAGGTCTACTTCGTGATCGCGGTGCTCTTCATCCTGGTCAACTACTCGCTGTCGAAGCTCGCCCAGTACGTCCAGAAGCGGCTCGCCCGCGGCCGGAAGACGGCGGCCCTGCCGGTGGTGACGGCGACCGCGGCTCCGGCCGAGACCGGCGCGAACGTCTGACGCCTCACCGGGCCAGTTCGGTCACCCGGGACTCACGGACCACGGTGACCCGGATCTGGCCCGGGTAGGTCAGCTCCTCCTCGATCTGCTTCGCCACGTCACGGGCAAGCACGGCGGCACCGATGTCGTCGATGTCGTCCGGCCGCACCATCACCCGGATCTCCCGGCCGGCCTGCATCGCGAAGACCTTCTCCACACCGGCCTTGCCGCCGGCGATCTCCTCGATACGTTCCAACCTCTTGACGTACGCCTCCAGGCTCTCCCGCCGGGCACCCGGCCGTCCCCCGGAACACGCGTCGGCGGCCTGCGTCAGCACGGCCTCGATGGTCTGCGGCGGGACCTCGTTGTGGTGCGCTTCGATGGCGTGGACGACGTCCTCGTGCTCGCCGTACTTCCGGGCCATGTCGGCGCCGATCAGAGCGTGACTGCCCTCCACCTCGTGGGTCAGCGCCTTGCCGATGTCGTGCAGGAACGCCGCCCGCTTCATCGTCGGCACGTCCAGGCCCAGCTCGGCCGCCATGATCCCGGCGATGTGGGCCGTCTCCACCAGGTGCTTCAACACGTTCTGCCCGTAGCTCGTCCGGTAGCGCAGCCGGCCCAGCAGCTTCACCAGCTCCGGGTGGATGTTCGTGATCCCGACGTCGACCAGCGCCTCCTCGGCCGCCCGGTCGCACAGGCGCTCCACCTCGTTCTTGGCACTGTCGAAGACCTCCTCGATCCGGTGCGGATGGATCCGGCCGTCCAGCACCAGTTTCTCCAGCGTCAGGCGGCCCACCTCCCGGCGTACCGGATCGAAACAGGAGAGAAGGACCGCCTCCGGGGTGTCGTCGATGATCAGGTTCACGCCGGTGGTCGACTCGAACGCCCGGATGTTGCGGCCCTCACGGCCGATGATCCGGCCCTTCATCTCGTCGCTCGGCAGATGCAGGACGCTGACCACGCTCTCCGCCGTCTGCTCGCTGGCGATCCGCTGGATCGCGTCGACCACGATGTGCCGGGCCCGCGTGTCGGCGGTGTTCTTCGCCTCCGTCTCGATGTCCCGGACCAGGATCGCGGCCTCCCGCTTCGCCTGCCCCTCGATCGCCTCGATCAGCTCCGCCCGGGCCGTCTCCGCGGTCAGGCCGGCGATCCGCTCCAGCTCGCGGCGCTTCACCTCGTCCGCCTTCGCCAGCTCCGACTCCCGCGTCGTCAGCGTCGACTCCCGCTTCGACAGCTCCGACTCCAGGGTGGCCAGCCGGCGCTCCCGCTCCACCAGCCGCTCCACCTCCTCGGCGTGCAGGCGCTCCCGCTCGTCGATCCGGGCGGCACGGCGCTCCACCTCGGCGGCCTGCTCCTTCACCGTCGCGTTCAATAGAGCGATCTCTCGCTCCCCCGAACGACGGGCGGCGGCCCTCAGCTGCTCGGCATCGGTCTCGGCCTGGCGGTGGGCGTGCTCCAGGATCGTGTCGGCCTCACCGTGGGCGGTCTCCAGGACCCGGCGTGCCTCGGCCCGGGCGGCACCCGCCTCGGCCTTGGCGGCCGCCGTCTCCGCGCGTACCGAAGCGGCTTTGGCCTTGGCGTCCTCGACCTTGGCCTGCGCGTCGCCGACCGCCTGCTCCCGCCGCTCCTGGGCGTCCTGCCGATCGGAGTGCAACTGGCGCAGCGCACGCGCCCCGAGGAAGAGCCCGGCTATCACCGACGCGGCAAGCACGATGATCGCAACCACGAGCACCCAGTCCACGGGGGTCATCTCGCCGCGTCTCCCTTCGCCGCCGGCGCGGTGCGCACGCGCGGGCTCTCTGCGGGATGCCCGACCAAGGCAGCTGACCGCGAGCGGCACCGAGCCCGGGTATCCCGCGCTCCGCCGTCGGCCACCCCGAGCTTCCAGTCTCCGTCCGAACGGCCTCCGGCGCGCGGCTTCCCTCTGCGGCCTGGAATCCGCTCGGCTGTCCGCCTCCCGGGTCCCCGGGTCCACGGCTTGACCGTCGGTCCGCCGCGGTCTCCGCCCTCGGCTTCGTCCGTCGGCATCCGGCTGGCTTCCGCCCTGGCTCGCCGACGTCCGCCGGCATTGGCCGCTTTCGCCTGCACGCCGCCTGGCTTCCGCTCGTGGATCGCCTGGCTTCCGCCTATGGACCCGCCCGGCCTCCGCCCGTGGATCGCCTGGCTTCCGCCTACGGACCCGCCCGGCTTCCGCCCGTGGGCCGCCTGGCTTCCGCCTACGGACCCGCCCGGCTTCCGCCCGTGGGCCGCCTGGCTTCCGCCTACGGACCCGCCCGGCTTCCGCCTTTGCGACCGCCGGCTTTCGCCTTTGCGCCCGCCGGCTGTGTGCCGGTGGGCCCTTCGGGCTCTTGCCCCGATCTGGTCAGCCACTGGCCCTCTCATCGGCCAGCCGGTCGGTTTCTCCGGGCGGTCCAGCGTCTTTCGGCTCGAATCAGGCGTTGCCGACCCGAGCCGACCGGCCCGGATCAAGCATGGGCGGGATCGGCCGGGCCGTTCGGACGGCTCGGCTTCACCGGGCTCCGCAGGTTGCGGGACGCCGCCCACAGCCTTGTGGCCGTAGCGGATGATCACTGTGTGCCCATCCGTTGAGCGTTCCCCTGCGTAGCCCTTCGCCACCGCGGTCGCCTCACTCGACGGAAACCCCGTTACCGTCCGTGGGATATGACGATGTCTCGAGCGAACGTCGTCGCCCGAGACCCCATCTGATCCCCCGGCCGGCTTCGCGAAGCCCCGCCAGCGAGCCGCCCACCGGACGCTCGAATCAGGAGTGTGTGGAGTTGTGGGGTTGACCGCCGGTATGTCACGCCGTCTGCCGCGCGGTCAGCGGCCGACGGAGGCGTCCATCGAGCGAAATCCGCCCAAGTGATGCCGTAATGTAATGCGATCTATGTTGTGCCTGTTGCATGCGATGGTCGAACAAACCTTGTGTAACGCGAGGCTAGGTCGCGAGCACCGCTTCGGTCAAGGACTCATGATTCGGCAGCGGATAGGACGTACGGCACAGAGTTCCTTACGCCCAGCTCACGATCCCACGGGACAATTCCAGACGTACCACGCGATCACGCCCCGGCGATCGAGTTCCATCCTCGTGCCGTGACCATTATCGCCACCGGGACCGACGCCGAAGCGCGCGACACGGAGCGTGACAACGGCTCGAAGTGACGGAACGTGTCAACCACCACGGCCACGAAGCCACCGCGTGATATCGGGCTGAACGGTCACCAGAGGAGCGATCCTCACATCAGGACTATATCGGCGAACGCCCTGACCACCAGCCCCAACGGCCCGGCTCGGTCATCAACAGCGGCCTTGCGGTCACGCCCTGGTCGCTCCACCGCGGTCATGGGCGCCCCGCATGGTCTGCCGGCGCCAGCGTCGTGCATCCGACCGTTCCGCAGACGCCTACCGGTCATCGACCACACAGCCGTGTGATCGCGGCCCCGATGGGGTGACCACCTATCGCATGCAGCGTCATGCACACACATCCGGCGGGCTCGATCATCCGGCGGCTCGATCATCCGGACGGCCGTGTCGCGCGGCCCTTTCCTCCGGCCCCGTCTTCGTCTGGCCTTTCGGGCCTCTTCACGCCGCTCCGGCCTCTTCACGCCGCTCCCGGCCCCTTTTCACGCCGCTCCCGGCCCCTTCCGGCCTCTTCCCGCCGCTCCCGGCCTGACCAGACATCCCTTGACGGCCGATTCCGTATCGGTTCAGGTTCCGTATCGGTTTCAGGTCTGAAGGTCTTCGGCCGCGTCGGCTAGGGCATCGGCGTCGAGGGCGTCCGCGAACTCCGCGGCCTCGGCGTCACGAGCAGCCAGTGCGTCCTTGACCGCCCGGATCGCCACCCCGGCTGGGTAGCCCTTCCGGGCCAGCATCGCGACGAGCCGGCGGAAAATCGCGTCGGGTGTGCCCGATGCCGTACGCAGCTTCCGGTCGACCAGATCCCGCGCCGCTGAGGCCTCCGCCTCGTCGTCGACGGCCGCCAGGGCCTCTCCGGCGGTCTCCGCGTCGACCCCGCGCTGCCGCAGCTCGTTGGCGAGCGCCCGTCGGGCCAGGCCACGACCTTGGTGCCGGGTGGAGACCCAGGCCCGGGCGAAAGCCGCGTCGTCGATGATCCCGACCTCGTCGTAGCGATCCAGGACCTCGGCGATCACCTCTTCGGAGATCTCCTTGCGCAGCAGCGCCTTGGTCAGCTCGGCACGGGTCCGTGGGCGAATCGCCAGCTGGCGCAGGCAGATCTCCCGGGCGACTTCGGACTCGCTGCGTGGCGGCTCCTGACGCGCGGGAGCACCGTCGTCGCGCGCCCGGCCTCTGCGGCCCCGCGCCCACGCCGGTGTGCCCGTGCCAGCGCTACCCGGGTCAGTCCCACCAGCCCCGTACAGGTTGGCTCCGCCAGCCCTGTCCAGGTCGGCCCCGCCTGCGCCGTCCAGGTCAGTCCCACCAGCCCCGTCCAGGTCGGCCCCGCCTGCGCCGTCCAGGTCGGCGGATGCCCTGGACGGCCACGAGCCGCGGCGGCCGCGACGCCCCGTGGAACGTCGCGACTCGTCCGCGTCATCGCCTGCTGTCGTACCAGCGCCGGTCCTGGGCGGGATGGCGTCCCATCCGCGCCCGGACCGTGCGCCACGCCGTCCGGCCATCGTGACTTACCGGATCAGAAGTCGACCGGCGGCAGCTCGGGACCACCGGCGGCATCGCCGGCGCCGGCCTGGCCGACACCGAGTTTCTCCAGGATCTTTTTCTCGATCTCGGCAGCGACGTCCGGGTTCTCCTTGAGGAACTCCCGAGCCTTCTCCTTGCCCTGACCGAGCTGGTCACCGTCGTAGGTGTACCAGGCACCCGACTTGCGGATGATGCTCTGCTCGACGCCGACGTCGATGAGCGAGCCCTCGCGAGAGATGCCCTTGCCATACATGATGTCGAACTCGGCCTGCTTGAACGGCGCGGCCACCTTGTTCTTGACGACCTTGACCCGGGTCCGGTTGCCGACGACGTCGGTGCCGTCCTTCAGGGCCTCGATACGCCGGACGTCGAGACGAACCGACGCGTAGAACTTCAGAGCCCGGCCACCGGTCGTCGTCTCGGGCGAACCGAACATGACGCCGATCTTCTCGCGCAGCTGGTTGATGAAGATCGCGGTGGTGCCCGAGTTGTTGAGGATACCGGTGATCTTCCGCAGCGCCTGGCTCATCAGGCGGGCCTGCAGACCGACGTGACTGTCACCCATCTCACCCTCGATCTCGGCACGCGGCACGAGGGCGGCCACCGAGTCGATGACGATGATGTCGAGGGCGCCGGAGCGGATCAGCATGTCCGCGATCTCCAGCGCCTGCTCACCGGTGTCCGGCTGCGAGACCAGCAGGGCGTCGGTGTCGACGCCGAGGGCCCGCGCATACTCCGGGTCGAGGGCGTGCTCGGCGTCGATGAACGCCGCGAGACCGCCCGCCTTCTGTGCGTTGGCCACCGCGTGCAGGGCGACCGTCGTCTTACCGCTGGACTCGGGACCGTAGACCTCGATGACCCGGCCACGCGGCAGACCGCCGACGCCGAGCGCCACATCGAGCGCGATGGAGCTGGTGGGGATGACGGCCATCTGCTGGACCGGCCGCTCCCCGAGCCGCATCACCGAACCCTTGCCGAACTGCTTGTCGATCTGCGCCAGCGCTAGCTCGAGCGCTTTCTCCCGATCAGGTGTTCCTGCCGCCATTCCCGCCACCCCTGTATTCGACTTCGTGCTCTTCGTCGACGAGCTTTTGTTCACCACGGTCGACACGTTAGGCGAGGGGTACGACAAAAATCCTCCGCCCTGTCGTGTGCTGTGGATGACCGAGCCGCTGTGGACAATAGCCGAACACCTGTACGACGATCGAGTGACACGCCAGAACAGGCGTACTAAAAGCAGCTCAGCGCAGCCGCGAGGGCACCCGATCGGGGTACGCCGCCACGACTGCGCGCCAGATAGTAGCGGTATCGACACCCTGAGTAATTGATTCCTCGATGGTTCGCCCGCCGAGCTCCGTGAAGGAGTGGTCAGCCGCGATGCTATGGGCATAAGCGGCGCCGAAGCTCTGCTCCAGGCGCTCCCAGAAATCTGTCAACCGCACCCGCAGAAGGGTACCCACCGACGGCCCGCCCGCACCTCAGGCGACCGCCGCAGCCGCCACCCTCAGATCGTCGACGAGACCCCGGTAGGCCGTCTCGCGATCGTCGGCCCGCAGCACCGCCGACGGATGGATCGTCGCCAGTGCCCGGATCTCCGCGACCGGGAAGTCCTCCGGGTGCTGGGCCGAGGCCGGCCACGGCATCAACCGCCCGCGCGAACGGGTCACACGGAAGTCGGGACCGAGCAGCGCCTTGCCCGCGGACGCGCCGAGAATGACGACCAGCTCCGGCTTGAGCAGTGCGAACTCGGACACCAACCACGGTCGGCAGGCCTCGATGTGAACCGGGCCCGGAGTCTGGTGGATCCGCCGGCTGCCTCGCAGCTCGAAGCGGAAATGTTTCACCTCGCATGTTTCACGTTGTTCAAATACAGACAAGCTCCGGCCAGTGCGCCAACACTGACCGGAGCGGGTGACGGGATGGAGCCCCGCCGTGGACAACACTACTAAGAAGGTGCGTGCCGCTCTGGCCGCCCTTGCACCGTTCGGCCGTTTGGATGCCGACACAGCCCTGATCCTGCTCTCTTGCTGGAAGGGTCGGCACGAGCTGAGTGCCGCCGACCTGTCCGCCGTTCGTGCCGTGTACGCCGGGGGTGCCCGGTGACCACGCGCCGGTACTCCGTAGGCCAGCTCGTGAAGGCCGCGCTCCTGTCGTCTCGTGACTTGAAGAAGTCAGAGCGGGATGCGCTCGTGGCGATCATGGCTCACGGCAACGGGTACGGCGTGGCTCAGCCGTCGGTCCCCGGCGTGGCTGAGTACGTCGGATGTTCGGAGCGCACCATCCAACGGATCATCACGAAGCTTGTCGATCTGGGGCGGCTCGTGGTGACCCGTGTCAAGGGCTGTAAGACCCTGTACCGGCTTCCAGCCGCCGCGCTCGCTCTCGTAGTGAAGCCCGCCGAAGCTTCCGCCCAGGACCCCCGACAGAACGGCACCCAGGGGGTGACAGATCACGGGACTAGTGGTGACAGCCGGAGCGAGGGCCTGGCACCCGAAGTTGGTTTGGAAGTTGGGGAAGAAAACCTCTCGCGCGAGCGCACACAAGATCAAAACCCAGCACCGATGACGGAGGTAGCCCCTCCGGCCCGGAAGCGCCGCTTCGGGGACTGGAAGACCCCCGGATGGTTCAACGGGAAGCGCATCCTGCCCACAACGGCCGAACGGTGCCCTGTGGTGGGACATGAGCACATGTGGGCGAGCAACTGTGCCGCGTGCAAGGTTGACGACGCTCAGGCCGTAGCTGCCTGCCAGAAGTGGGCTCGTGAGCAGGAAGCCCCGTCGTCCGCCCAGGGCGGGACGGCTCCGCTCGTGGGCTTTGAGCGGGTGGCTAAGGCCAGTGATCGGCTCACCCTGGCTGAGCGCCTGTCGATGATTGCGGAGCGCCAGGAAGCCCAGCGTCAGGCTTACGCCGGAGCCCTGGGCGGTGCCCTGTGAACCGGATGGAACGCGCGGAACGAGCCGCGCTCGTGTTGATCCTTCTGGGTGTCGGTGCTGCCGCTGGCTGGGCCAGCTTCACGCACATGAGGGATTGGACGCTCGCCAACAGTCCGGCCGGAACTCCGGCCGCGTACGGATGGGTGAACGCTGCTGTCAGTGAGCTAGTGCCGATCGCTGCGCTCCTGACGATCCGTCAGCGTCGCCGGACGGGGAAGCCGATCGGGTACCCGCTCTTCCTTCTGTTCGCTGCCGCCGGCCTTTCCCTCGCGGCACAGCTAGCCGTCGCTAAGCCGGGCATCTCCGGGTGGGTGCTGTCCGCCGTTCCGGCGCTTGCGTTCATGGCGCTGACGAAGCTGGTCCTGTCCGGCTCCGGGGACGCTCCGGCGAAGAAGCCGGAACCGGGGACCGGGAAACCTCACTTCATCCCGCAAGTTCCGCCGGAACAACCGGCCGTGCCCGCTGTGCCGGTTCCTCCCGCCCTGGGCGCGTCCCGGACAACGGGAAGGAAGGCCGATCGATCTTTGAAGCGGGAGCCGGAACAAGCGGCTACCGTCCCCCGGAAGCGTCGCCCAGCGGCAGAGACTCGCCGGTTGCATGACGAGATAGCCGCCGGTGACCCGACTCTTACGAAGGAAGCCATAGCGGAGCACCTGGGGATCACTCCCCGGCGTCTCCGGACCGTTCTAGCCGCCGCCTGAAACCTGGGGAGTCCGCATGTTCCGCTTCTTTCCGAACTCTCCTGCTGTGGCGGTAGGGATGGCCCGACACGGACTGTCCACGCTCGCCGACCTGGCGGAGTACATCGGGGCTGACGTCCTGGACGTCGCCGAATGGCAATCCGGTCAGCACACCTACCGAGCGATCACGGAAGGCATGGCCGCGCTCTGCGGAATGCTGGGGATCAGCGTCTTTCATGTCATGTACGTGCCGGACGATGACGAGTACCCGAGCGTGTCATGGGAAGACCTGGAAGACCTGGAAGCCTTCCACGAGTCCCTGAACCTCTAGCCACACTGGGAGCCCCTGTCTGCCCTCCAGGGGCTCCCAGGTCTATACGGCCGTGAGCGTTGATCTCAGGCCCGATAGAGCCCGGTCTGTGTCTTCACGATCTGCGGAAGACCGTTCGCTGTCACCTGATCAGCTTCGGTGCCGTGGGTGCCCCGGCAGACTCGGCACAGCCGGTCAACGGCGTCTTCCGGCTCTTCATCACCGGGAAGGTACGTATGCGGGCCGTAGTCGATCGTTTCCACTGTCACCATCGGATAGATGCCGATGACGGAGATCTCAGCAACCGACTTGTGCGCTACCGCGCCGAAGCAGAAGTGAAACCGGTAGCTGACGAATCCGGGAACCGAACCGATCGGGACCGACGGTAGTTCCGCACCCTCTATACAGTGGGGAACGTGAATGATCTTCGCTGGCGGGTAGTGCCGACGTTCAGGCATCGGTCTTGCCCCCTACCCGTCGCATTCACGTACGGCGAGCGAATAGACGCGCCCGCTGTCGTCGGCCTGGGCGTCATCAACCACGTCAAGATCATTGACCGCTACTGCTATCTCATAGCCGGGGCCGCTACCGGTATCCATCCACACCCGCACGCGCCCATCGGCCGGTAACGTCGTGGGACCCACCACCAACACAGCGCCACCCCCTACACCAGAAGTCGGGAAGCCCTTCAAGCCCGGTCGTGGCGACAGGGCGAAGATTCGTCGTGATCCCACAACACCATGTGGCCCAGGACGTCTCACCCGCCCTGTGGGCCGTGTTAGGGACCTTTACGAAACGACAGAACGTCGCTGGGCAGTCTTGAAACGTCCCGACGGGTCCCGGTCCAATGGAGAGCGTGAACGAGCGACTTCGGACGACGATGCTCCGCCGGGGTGTCACGACTGATCAACTAGCCGTTGAGTGTGGCGTGGACGTCAAGAGCGTTGAGCGCTGGATCAGCTTGAACCGCGTTCCGCACCGAAACCACAGGTGGACAGCGGCGAAGTTGCTGGAAGCTGACGAGACGTTCCTATGGCCCAGTGTCCTCACGCGTTCCGCCGGCCGACGTGCCCGCGAGGCTTCACAGGCGGAGCTAGTGGAGCTGTACCCGGACCGCGCAACCGTCCCCCGCGAGACCTGGCTAGGGCTCCTGACAAATGCTCAGCAGGCTATCGATGTGCTGGTACACAGCGGGACCTTCTTCGCCCAGACACAGCCCAGAGTCGCAACCATGCTGGCGGAACGAGCATCGAAGAACGTCCGTGTTCGTCTGTGCTTCGGCAACCCTCAGGCTGAGGCCGTAGCCATCCGGGACCGCGAGGAACGCCTAGGCGGAACGCTGGCAGCGAAGATCAGAGCGAGCCTTACCTATTACCGGTCCCTGATCGACGTTGAAGGTTGCGAAATTCGCCTACATGATGCGGCGCTCTATACGTCGATGTTCCGCTATGACGATGATCTTCTAGCGAATGCCCACGTGTACGGGGCACCCGCGAGCCTGAACCCTACGTTTCATTTCCGCCGAATCGACGGCGGAACCGTGTTTGATCACTATATGGAGGGCTTCGAGAAGACATGGGAGTCTGCCCTCCCCTGGCTAGGAGCTGAGATCTAAAATGGGACGCCGTGAGTTTTATTTCGACGAAAACGCACCGGCCGCAAACACGTTGGTTCCGGCGTGCGGAACCCTAGTTGTTGATGGCGCTGGACGAATCCTGATGCAACAAAGGCGGGATACGGGACAGTGGGCGCTACCGATGGGCAAAATGGAGCTTGGAGAGCGCCCTACCGAGTGCGCTATACGGGAAACCGAAGAAGAGACCGGTATCCGGGTTGAGATCCTGTCTCTAGTCGGTATCTTCTCTGAACCAAACCATATCGTCGCGTACACCGATGGTGAAGTTCGTCAAGAATTTGAAATAACCTATTTAGCCCGCCCGGTGACCGGCGATCCACTCTCCAATGACGAAGCTAGCGACGTCGGTTGGTTCACCCTGGAAGAGTTGCGGGAGATGGACGTTCACCCGAGTATGCGACGGCAGATTGCCGCGTACGCCGATGGGAAGATGCCGTTTCTCCAGTGAGAACCAACCCCTATGGGCGGAGCGCCTGAAAGCCCCCGTAGACTCGTCCAAGAGCCCCGGACGAACCCAGCAATGTCCGGGGCTCTCTCATGCCCTCATGGGCAGCTAGCCGCCCCTGTCAAATGGGACAGGCCGTGCACGTCGGCTAAGTCTGGATCGGGGATTGCGTTTCCGTAGCTGGCTCAGCGGGACACCCTGTACCGGTGTGTCCAGAGTCTCCGACTGATCCGGCTCTTGGGGCTCGCCGGCCTTCCGTTCATCGCTCACTTAGCCCTAGCCTTCCGGCGGGAAGCGTCCGCCGCCTGGATGTTGTGACAGCGCCAATCCGGGAACCATCCGTGACATGAGCATGTACGCAAAGCGATCCACTCCGCTTCAGTTTGAGCGGCACTCCGGGGGCCTGTCATCCTCGCCTGATACTCCCCGTCGGCGAGCATTTTCCGGGCCTTACGCTCCTGTTCGTAGCTCATGCGCTCATCCCAGCGTCTTCGACGTTCCGCTGAGCCACGAGGTAACGAGCGTATTCGCGCCAAGCTTTAGACGTTGCGCGCCAGGAATTCTCTTCGCGCGGCACTACGGCGAGATGCCGATAGTTAACACAAAGCCGATTGTGGCAAAGATGGTCGATCGTCATTCCTTCTATTGACCATCCTTGCGAGCGCGCTACCACCCTGTGCACGTACTCAACCTTGCCGTTATCCCGAATAGCACCATACCCGCTTCCGGTTACAGCTCCCGCCCAGACAACGCATCCGCCATCCTCCAACGGCATCGTCATCACACGATCAAAAACGCGCTCATGCGCCGGACGTCGTGAAGTCACTATAAAATCCCTTCGATGTAGATCGTTACAACCATTAAGTCAAAAAAGAGAGTGACCGGGAATCATCCCGGTCACCTCTGCCCACACCACACACCGAACCCTGAACATGGGACGCTCATTCTGATTCGTTGCGGATTCGTGCAGCTCAGTACGCGAATCAACCACGAATCACAAAGAGAGGCCCAGGGAACCGAACAACCCTGGGCATACCCTCTTACTCGCTAGCCCGAAAGGTAGCTAGCGGACGCTATTAGCTAGCGGCAGCGACAATCTTCTGAACCGAAGTCGCCTCAGCAACCCGGATGCCGGCCCACCTCGAAGTGGCCCGCCAGCTAGACATATCCTCACCGAATGCGTACTCATCCGAACGCTTCACGGTGACGTCACGGCGCACACCCAGATACACGCGCGACGCGTCAGCAACAATCACAGTCCGGGCCGGAACGTTCGCCGACGGAAGAATCGGAAGCCCCCAGGCCGCACCCGCCGGATCAGCGGTAACGGAACCGGCGAGATACGCGCCCGTAGAGCCATTCTCACGGCTCTTAACGAGCCCTCGGAACTGATCGATAGAGCACCACACAACGGTGGGCTTACGGCCCGTCAGGAGAATTGCCATGTAGGCATCTAGAACGTGATCCCAGGTGACCGAAGTGGTGCCAGCGGCGAGCGTAGTAGCCGTGTTCAGCGCTGCCGTGGACGAGATACCGAAAAGACCGGTCGTGCCGTTTCCCTGGAAAGCGTCAAGGTCAACCTTGCTAGCGATGTTTTCCACCATCGTCTGAGCCACAAGCTGCTCAATGTTGATCGCGCTATCTTCCAGGATCTCGCTAGAAGCCTGATAGATGAAGCCGTACTTCTGGGCGTTAAAATCAACGGGACCGGTAGTCAGGTCCGCCTTCGGAATGGTCGCACCCTCAGCGACCACCGACGGATTGCCCGAAGTGAGAACCTGGGGAATGCGGAAGGTCGCGGAATCGAACGGAATCAGGTTGATACCGGGGGCCGCTAGAAAAACGGACTGAGCGCGAAGCTGCCCAATCCACTTATTGCCGACCTTCTGAGGAACGGTGTAACCGCCCTGGGCTGGAGCGCCGGTCTCCATAAGGGCGCGGTATTCCTCGTGCGACGGGAACAGGTTCCGCCACTCCATACCGCTATCCGGCTCGTCCAGGTCGCGCCGACGGGCAGTCTCAGCGCCGGCCCGCTCGTGGACCGTCCGAAGCTCCGCCGCCTGAGCCTCAGCCTGGGTGCGCTGCTCAGCCTGGGCGGCGTCGTTAACCTCCGGGGCCAGCTTGTCCAGAGCCGCATTACGCGACTCCACCGGGAGATCCGTGTTCTCAGAGAGAGTGATCAGGTTCTCCGCCAGCTTCGCGCGCTTCTCGGCAAGCTCACGGGTACCGCTGCAATTGTCAGTCACTAAGTCTTCTGTCCTTTGCTCTAAGGGTTGATTTGGCCGTGTGGGGGCCGCAAAAAGGCCCGGTGCCTACCGGCTTCCGGGCAACAAAAAAGGCCGCACCCAGACGGGTCGGCCCTGTGTTCTATTCGGTTGTGTGTAGCGCCTTTAGACGGCGCTGGACTCACTGGAGAGGTAAGCCGGGTACGTAACCGGCGATACGTCCAGGATGGTTAGAGAGTTGATCGAGCGGAGCGGAGTAAACCCGTCTTCATGCTTCGCCCATTCCTGGCCGCCAGCATTCACACGGAAGCCGAATGAGCTATGGGTGATGTCTCCGCGCTCCAGCGCGATCAGAAGATCGCTGACGTAGCTAATTCGCTCGTCAGCCTGGATCTCGTAGTGAAGGCCCGTGGAGTCCTCAGCGAGCTTTAGCGTGCCCGCAGTGTTTCGGCCTAGTACGAAGTTGGCGTCATGGTTAAGGAGCGCCCGGATGTCATCTCGCCGGATCGACTCCGCGCCGGCCCCCTCTAAAATCTGCTCCCGGAAGCCGCCCATAAGGCGGCTGAGGGAGCGAAACTTGTAGGCGTACCCGATGATTAGCCGCCGGTTGAGTCCGGCACTACGGTGCTCCACGTCAGACGCGAACGTGCGACGTTCAATCGTCAAGCGTGTTCCTTTGATTCAGTATTATTGTGGGATGACGGATTTACGCACCGTCGGGCGAGATTAGGTGCCCGGACTTTTGCTCTCCCATGCCGGGCCAACGGTCAAAGCACGCGCAAGGGTTGGTAAAGCCCTCACCGCTGGCATGTCTGCTGTTTCCTTCATCCGCGCACAACAGAAAGCGCGGGCCTCACTCTGAAAGGTGTTCCGACCACATCGAAGCGTCTCATCATCTACATGTTGCGACATCTTCTATGTCAACTCCGGGAAGGCCGCTGGCCCTCTCGGCTAATCGTGTTGCGTAGCCCCGCAACCGGGCCGCCGGCCTACATGGCCGGAAGTCTTTGTGTGCCGCTTAAGCGGCGTCCAGGTGCTCACCGTGGACAGCGCGGAACTGAGAGCGCTCCGTACCCCATACACGGGCGTAGTGCTCGCGGCGCTCAGTGGCCTTCCTGGCATTCTTCGCCTTCCGGCGACAGTCCAGGGAGCAATAGCGCGGAATCCGGCCCGTGGAGCCGTTCCGCTGGACATCCTTAGAGCAAACCCAGCAAAGGCGGGTCACTGTCCCTCCTTCTGGGATCGTCTATGAAGTTTTGGGAGCCCGTTTCGTCCTCCCACTATGTTTATTGTGGCCGGAACGGCTAAACCGTGCCCGCGAAAGGCTGTGAATTGGGCCACAGTTTCGGGGACGCTTCCTGCCCCCTCATACTGTTTATTGTGTCCGTATGCCGAAACCGGGACACGGAAACGGTGTGGGATACCTCACAGTTTCGACCCCGGTTTCTATTCCCCCAAAGCGGGCAATTCTGCGGACGCACAAGCGGGCATAAGGACGGGGGTCTCTCTGCCTAGGTCCCCAGAGTTTTGACCCTCCCCCTACCCTTCGGGTCGGGTGATTTGACACGGAGCGCAATGTGTGCTCCGACGTGGCAATCAGCGTGTATCCCCTGATGAGATGCCATCCGCACGACGGGATGGCCCATAAAGAGCCGCTCCGGCGGCTCATCCGGTAACTGTGCGCAATCAACCCGGCGGGGATTGATTGCTGGATCATCGTCCATTGGACGGTTACTGGATTCATTAAGTAATAGAGAAGACACCTTTGAAGGTGTCTTCATTAGGTAATAGGTGTATCTATTAATGAGATACCCCTTTAAGGGTGTATCTCTTAGATAGTTATGTAAGTAATCTAGTATCTAAGTAACTACTACTCCCCTTTAAGGGGGAGTAGTTATATGTAAGTTAATTACATTAACGAGCGCGCACGCGTGCGTACGTACGCGAGGGGAGTCACACCCACGACGGGACAGGGGCTCCAGAGCCCCGACACGGCTCCCGCCGGCCACACCCACACCGGGACCACACCCGCCCGCCGATCGGGGCTCAGCGGACCCACTGGAGGGGGTGAAGCACCCATCCGGAGGGATGTCAAGCCATCCGGCAGAATCTGGCACATCATTTAAGGCCCCTAGCGTCCCCGTGGACGAACGAGCGGGGGTGAGTGGCTACACGGGCTAGGGTACGGCCCTCATGATCGCTCACGGCAGCTCTGAGCCGTTTGGGGCTCAGTCCCGCCACGGGTAGGCGCAAAGCAAGATCCCCCGCCGTTGCCGACGGGGGGATCGTCCCGGCTGACGCTCAGCCCCGCCCAGCGGTCCCCCTGGCCCGCCAGAATAGATCCTTCGGGAAGGTCAGTGCGGCTACCGCATTCCCCACAGCGGACAGGTACACCGTCGGCAATTCAGCAGCTTTCCCGCGTTCGTACGCGGCGCGCATCACAATTCCCTTAGCGTCCTCGGTATCGTGACGGACCACTTCCGCGCGAATTCCTGAGTCAAGTAGGAGTTTGCGGCGCTCCGCCGCATCGGCCGTCTCCCAGGTTTCCCGGTAGGTCTTACCCGTCGGCATCATTTCGACGTGTGGCTCAATCTCCGGCATCTCAGCGAGCTTCGTAATGCGCTCTTCCAGCGCCGTAATCTGTTCCGCATAAATCGCCTGGACGGCGGCTGACTTTCCAGCCGTCCGCTCCGTAATGTCCATCAGCGCCGCTGTCGCTTCCGCCAGCTCTTCCCTGTGAGACTCCCCCGCCATCTCTACGGGAACCAACACGGGCACGCTTCCCACCATCCGGAGCACAGCCGCTTCTATGGCGTCTTCCAGGTCGCTTGCCTTGACGCTCTTGTTGGTGCAACGCTCTTCCGGCTTCTGTTCCATGAGATAGGCCCAGTTGCTCCGGCACCCGTAGTAGCTGTACTCAACAACCTTCCCCGCGAACCGGGATTTCTGGTTCCGGTAGTAGCGGGGCTCCCCGCAGACGCCACAGAAGACGATCCCGCCCAGCGGAGACGCGTCGGAAGAGTGGAGCTTGCTATGAGCGTCCCCATCCGCCGCCAGGATGGTTTGCAGGCGTGCCCACTCGTTCCGGTTCACGAGCGCCGGGCAGCGCTTGACGGGCATCCCATCCGAACCTAGAACGGCTTTCCTCTCAAACTCCACGACACCTAGGAGTGCCTGGGCGCGGAGTTGGTCACCGATCGTCTTCCCGCTCCACATGATCGGTGCTGTCAGGCGGTCCCCCTCCGCCACAGGTTGCCCCAGCGTGACGGACCACTTGGCGTGCTTGGGAAACTTGCGGACCTCCGCCGGCCCAGTACCGCCGGACGGTTCGATGGTGCACACGTCATCGGTCAGAGCCGTAACGGTTCCGTCGGCTGGGGCTGTGGGCACCTTCCCGTTGACCATGTTTCGGTACTCACGCGGCGAGAGGATTTCGCGCCCGTTCAGGCTGTCCGCAATGCTGCGCTTGCTCTCCCGGTTGAGCGCCCGTTCCACGATCTCTTCCATTACCTCCCAGGTCTCCGGATTCTTGACGAGCCGCCATCCGTTGCCGTCTCTCTCGGGCATCGTGTGATACGGGTACATCCCGCCGGACCATCGACCGATGGACCGCATGTAGGCCCGCGTCTCTTTGTTCCGCTGGGTGATGACTGAGGCTTCCCACTCAGCGGCGAACGCGAAGATCATCACGATTAGGTGAGTGATCGGGTTAAGGGCTCCGCCCCGGAGATCCAGCACCATCGGCTCTCCGCCGATGCCGGACGCGAATACAAGTTGCTTGCTGTGCTTCGCTGCCCACTTCACCAGGTCGTACATGTCAGCCATCGACCGGATAGCCCGGTCAAACTTCGACCACGCGATCCCGTCGTACTCGCGGACCCTGGAGCCCTCTAGCCACTTGCCCAGCTCCGGCCGGTCGAACGGTGGAAGCGAGATCGCCGATACGTCAAGATCGCTGGCCCATCCGATGATCTCGCTGTGCTGGGCTTCCGCCACAGCCTGGATCGCCGCACGCTGGCGCTCAGGAGAGGTAGAGGGGTCAGCTTCGCCCCGGTGGCGAGAGAGCCGGATTGCACCAAGTAGCCGCATGGGCAGGGATGCTAGTCTCTTCTACAACGCGGCACATGTGAGACCGAGTTGGTGATGTAGAGATCGGCCGGATCGATGCCGGCATCGTCGACCGCCTCCCGGAGCAGGCGGCCCGCCGGACCGATGAACGGCAGACCGTGCCGGTCCTCGACGTCACCGGGTTGCTCCCCGACAAAGACGATCTTCGCGTGCGGGGCCCCACGGCCGAACACGGTCTGTGTCGCATTCTCGTTCAGCTCGCAGCCGTGGCAGTCGGCCGCCGCCGCCTTCAGCTCGTCGATGCTCCGAGGATGCGGCGGCACCCACTGCTGCGCCCCGACGGGGGTCTGGGTCCATGGCATGGCACCGTTTTACCCCCACCCCCCGACAGGATTCCGCCCGGACTCCCCCTCCAGGGGGACGCCGGATCGGCCCGTCGCGGCTCTCACCACATCGGCGGCTCCCCCACCGGCGGCCCGCACAACATCGGGGCTCTCCCCCCAGCGGCGATTCTCACCGCATCGGCGGTGCCATCGTTGCCGGGTGGACCGCGGAGGCCACGGCCCGGGCCAGTTCCGGCGCCTCGTCGGTGTCGAGAGTGCTGATGGTGATGCGGATCCCGGGTGGAGAACCGACCCGGAAGAGCGCCCCCGGTGCGACCGCCCAGCCCCGGTCACGGAGCACGGCGATCGCATGGGTCTCGTCGGGCACCGGGACCCAGACGTTGATACCGGTGTCACCGCCCACCTCGACGCCCTCGGCCCGGAGCGCGTCGCGCAGCGCCCGGCGGCGGCGGCCGTAGGTCTCCGCGGCCAGGCCGACGATCGCGGTCACCTCCGGATCGCGCCACAACCACAGGAGCATCCGCTGGAGCACCGTCGACACCCAGCCCATGCCGATCCGCATCCGGCCGGCCACCCGCGCGACGGTCGTCTCGTCGCCGGCCAGCACGGCGATGCGCAGATCGGGGCCGAACGGCTTCGACGCGGAGCGCACGAACGCCCAGGAACCGGTCACCGGGCCGATGCAGTGCGGCTCACGCTCGGCCAGCTCGGCGGCGTGGTCATCCTCCACGACCAGCACACCCGGGAAGCCGCTCAGGAGGTCGCGCAGCCGGCGGGCACGGTCGGCACTCACCGCGGCTCCGGTCGGGTTCTGCGCGCGGACGGTGACGACGACGGCTCGGGCACCGGAACCGAGGGCCGCAGCGAGCGAGTCGGGGTCGGGGCCGTGCTCGTCGACGGAGACCGGGGCAGCCCGGAGGCCCAGGGCCGCCAGCAGGTCGATGAGGGCGGCCCAGCCCGGATCCTCGATCGCGACGGTGTCGCCTGGTCGGAGGTGGGCGTTGAACACGCGCTCGATCGAGTCGAGCGCACCTGAGGTGACGACGATCTCCGCCCCGGAGACCGGGACGCCCTCGGCCAGGAGGCGGGGGCGTGCGGCATCCGCCAACTCCGGCATGGTGACCGCAGACGCATACCCCTGAGGTGGGGTTTCGCCTGCCGCCGCAGCGGCCAGGGCCGGCGCGAGCGGTGGCAGCAATCGCAGGTCGGGCTCGCCGGTGGAGAGATCCCGCAGCCCGGATGGGATCGGGGCGTGCAGAGCGGAGCGCCGCACCGCAACGGCGGGCCGGGAGCGGACGCGGGTGCCGCGGCGGCCCTCGGTCTCGATCACTCCGCGCTGCCGCAGGTCCTGGTAGGCCTTGGCCACCGTCGCCGGGCTGACGTGCAGCGATCCCGCGAGAACCCGCACCGAGGGAAGAGCCGATCCAGCCACCCAGAACCCCCTGAGGACGCCCGTCTCGATGCTGGCCGAAATCTCTGCGGCGCTGTCACCACTGACCTGATACTGTTCTGCCACAGAAGCGATTCTGTACTAGCACAGGCTCTGACGCAAGCTGAACATACCGGGGAGGCCCCGATGACCGACCTCTACGCTCCCACGCCGCGCACGACGGCCACCCGCACTCGCAAGCGGATGCACTACGAGCGCGAGACCGCGCACGCGATCCTCGACGAGGCCTTCGACTGCGCGGTCGGCTTCGTCGTCGACGGGGAGCCACGCGTTCTGCCCAACCTCCATGTCCGGATCGACGACACCCTCTACCTGCACGGGTCCACCGGCGGGCGTCTCGGTCTGGCCGCTCGCGGCGACGGTGTCCCGGTCTGTGTGACGGTCACCATCCTGGACGGGCTGGTCTATGCGCGGTCGCAGTTCAACCACAGTGCCAACTACCGGTCGGTGGTCGCTTTCGGGACGGCCCGGCCGGTCACCGATGACGATGACAAGCTCCGGGTGCTGCTGGCCCTCACCGACAAGGTGGGCCGAGGCCGGTCCGCCGACAGCCGCCCGCCCACCCGGCAGGAGCTGGCACAGACCACCGTTCTCGCGCTGCCGCTGGTCGAGGTGTCGGTCCGGGCCCGCTCCGGCGGCGTCGGTGACGACCCGGAGGACCTCGACCTGCCGCATTGGGCCGGCGTGCTCCCGTTGCGGACGGTCGCCGGGCCACCGGAGACCGATGCCGGCGTCGCCGCCGCCCCACCCACCTACCTGCCGGGCCATCCGTCGCAGTGGCAGACCCCGGTCGTGCTGGAGGGCCGGCACGTGCGCCTGGAGCCGCTCACCCCGGGTCACGCGCCGGGGCTGTTCGAGGCGCTGGACGACGAGGAGGTCTGGCGGCACATCCCATTCCCACGGCCGCGGACGCCGGAGGAGTTGCTCACGGCCGACATCTCGACCGTGTTGCGTAGCCAGTGGCTCGGCCAGCGCTCGGCATGGGCCCAGGTCGACCCGGCGACGGGCGAGGTGATCGGCATGACGACCTATCACGACATCGACACGAACCTGCGGTCCCTCGGCATCGGGCACACCATGGTCGGCCGGAAATGGTGGCGCACCGGCGTCAACACCGAGGCGAAGCTGATGTTGCTCGAGCGGGCCTTCGACGTGCTCGGCGCCGAGCGGGTGTTCTGGTACACCGATGTGCTCAACGAGCGCTCTCAGCAGGCGATCGCCCGGTTGGGAGCCACCCGCGACGGGGTGATCCGCCGCCAGCGCAGGCGGCCCGACGGGAGCTGGCGCGACACCGTACTGTTCGCGATGACCGCGGACGAGTGGCCCGCCGCCGCTCAGCGCCTCCGGGACCGGCTGGCGTCCGGATGAACCGCCCGTCGACCGAGAAAGGCTGACCGATGCTGGGCATCACCGATTTCTGGACCTACGTGCTCGGCGTGGTCGCGATCATTCTTCTGCCAGGCCCCAACTCGATCTTCGTGTTGTCGGTGGGCGCTCAGCGGGGCATCCGGGCCGGCTATCAGGCCGCGGCCGGGGTGTTCCTCGGCGACACGGTCCTGATGGTCCTCTCCGCGACCGGGGTCGCCTCGCTGCTGAGCGCCTACCCACCCCTGTTCCTCGTCCTCAAGTACGCGGGCGCCGCCTATCTCGGGTGGGTCGGCATCAACATCATCCGCGGCGCCTGGGCCAAGTGGCGCAATCGTGCGGAGACCGCCCCAGCGACGATCGAGGAGCCACCGGCCGAGCTTCAGCGCCCCTTCCGCCGGGCCGCCGTGATCAGCCTGCTCAACCCCAAGGCGATCCTGTTCTTCCTCTCGTTCTTCATCCAGTTCGTCGAGCCCGGCTACGCCCATCCCGCGCTGTCGTTCCTGGTTCTCGGGTCGGTGGTGCAGTTCTTCAGCGTGCTCTACCTTTCCGCGTTGATCTTCGGGGGTCGCTATCTCGCCGGCCAGTTCCAGCGTCGGCGCCGCCTGGCGACCGGGGCGGCGACCGCGGTGGGCGCCCTGTTCGTGGGGTTCGGCATCAAGCTGGCAACGGCGAGCGTCGGCTGAGCCAACAGCGGCCGGCCCGGCCCGGCCCGATGGATCGGCTCAGCCTTCCGCTGCTCCTCCTTGTGCCGCTGCTGCTCTTCACCTCGCCATTTCTCCTCACCTCGCTGTCGCTCCTCACCACGCCATTGCTCCTCACCTCGCTGGTTTCGTCGCCCACGACGCTTCTCGTCCGGTCACGACGCTTCTCCGCTACGGCCAACGTGTGGCCTGCCAAGCGCGTGGTCACGGGCCGGAGCTCGATGGCTCGGATTGCGGAGAGGGTGTCGAGCGTTTCGAGTAGAACGTGCTGCGGATCATCTGGATCTTGGGAAGATCAGCGGTCCAGGCCTTTTCCGTGGTGCTCCAGCCCAGTGCGTACGCTCTGCCGCCCATGACGAACCACCGGAAGACCGCATGCCGGGCGGTGCCACCCGCGGAGCGGTAGCGGTACTCCCAGTCCGCGGCCTTGTTCAGCAGCGGCACCGGGTTGACACCGATGAGCGCGTAATCGGGCAGTTCTCCCGAAGCGGCGAGTCGGCTCTCCTCGGCGCGGGACTCCGTCACCGGGTCGGCGGCGGGATCACGGGCCGCGTCCAGGGTCAGGGTTCTGGCGTTGCGGGGGCTCCGGAAACAGTGGGTGGCGCCGATGAGCTGATAGGTCCAGCCGTCCGGTACCGCGATGTGAAAACCGGAGCCGTCGGTGAAGTAGGACCATCCGGACGGGAGGTTCAGGCCACTCACACCCTGGGCCGCGCCAGCCAGCGGGGTCACGGGCAGATCGTCGGGCGGCGGCGAGTCGCACAGCGACGGTGAGAATGCCTGCACGGGCGCGACCGCGGGTTCGGACGCTGATGTCACGCCCGAGGAAGCCGGTGGTTGCTCCGGAGCCACGGACGTCGTTCCCGGCCCGGCGGAAGCATCCGAGACGCCCGGGGCTCCCGGCAAATCGGGACCTTTGGCGGCACCTGTCGTGGCCGGGGCGCCAGGGCCGGTCGTGGAGGTAGGTGAGGGATCCGGGGACGCTTGGGTCGACAACGGCGTGGGGAGGAAGACCTGGGGTCGGGCAGTGGTCCGTTCAACGACATAGCTGGCCAGCAGGCTGCCGCTGAGCAGCAGGACGACGAGAGCGGTGACAGCCAGGCGCGCATGGGTGACACGCCTCGCGGCCGTACGCCCCGAATTCCGGTGGGGAATCTCGGTGCCGCCCGCCGTCGTGATCACACCGACCAGGACCACCCCCTGCCCTGGTGGAACAGACCGCCGGGGCGCACGGGACTCATCCTGGCCGACGAATTCGTCCGCCCCGGCCGACTCGTCCCGACCGATGGAACCACTCGGCACGGCCGACTCACCGCGATCCGCGCCACGAAGATCCGCGCCACCACGATCCGCGCCACGAAGATCCGCGTCACCGCGATCCGCGTCACGAAGATCCGCGCCACCGCGATCCCCACCGCCAAGATCCGCGCCGAACTCCCGGTCATTATCGGTCGTCTGGTTGGACTCGGCGCTGCCGTCGGCGGGCGGTGCCGCACCAGCGATGTAACCCCTACCGGTGACAGGTGCCTGGCCGGTCGGGGGCTTGCGGCCGGCGCCGGGATCACGGGCGGCTGCCGATGTTCGGTCCGGCCTCGAATCCCGGTCAGCGGTGGCTGCGCTGGGGACTTGGTTATCCGGACTCGGTTCGGTTCGTGGCGGCGTTTCCCGGCGACTCCCGTCGACCATCCGCCGCGCGATCTCGACGGCCGTCGTTTCGGTCGGAACCCGAGCGGACACGCCGCTTGATCGGGTCGCCGATTCCGGCATGGCTTCCTGCCGTCCGGGTACCGGGTCATGCGCGACTCCGTCCGGCCTCGGCACAGACTCCGACACGGACCCGTCCGGTCCCGGCATAGACTTCCGCGCGAATCCATCCGATTCAGGTACCGACTCTCGTGCGGGCCGGTGCAGTCCAGCGACCGGCTCCCGCGCAGGCCCCTCCGATTCAGGCGTCGGCTCCTGTGTGGGTCGGTTCGAGTCAGGAACCGGCTGCCGCTCGGATCCACCCGGTCCTGGTACGGGTTTCCGGATGGACATATCGCCGGGCCTTGCCGTTGACTCAGGCTTCTCCGCGTCGCCTGCCCCGGCCGCTGATGTCCCACCGGAATCTTCCGGCTCGGCCGATGGTGCCCTCTCGGACGTCGCGCCTGTACCGCCAGTCCTTGAGGTGGGGCGGTTCTTCTCGCCTGCCGGCTTTCGGATGGGGTCTCCGGCAGGATTCACGGCGCCGGCCGCGTTCGCCACAGAGGCTGCGTGGGCAGAAGGATCAGCGCTTCTGTTCGGCTGTTGTGGAACACGTCCCGCCGGTCTCTCGGCATCGGCATGGGTGCCCGGCCCCACCAATCCGTCGACGGCGGCCGGAGGTGCACCCGGCGTCCTCCTCCCCGGCGGCATGCCCGAACCGGACGGGGCCACCTGACTCGGCAGGAGGGGATCATTTTCGGACTTCTTGACATGGTCGTGCGGTAACGCGGAGCCCGAGTCGGACGCTGCCGAAGACGAAGGTGCGGTCCGCCGACCGTCGCGCGGGCCGACCGACGCCGCTGCGGACGAAGGCAACGCCGGAACCGGTGATCCATGCGGCCGCGCGGGAACGGCAGCGGAAGAACCCGCAGGAGAGGCCGCAGAGATCGCCGAGGCGGATGCGGACGAATCAAGGTTCGGCGAAGGCGCCACCGGCGAGGGCACGGAGGGGGCCGAGGTCGAGGACGAGGTTGAGGACGGGGTCGAGGTCGGGGCCGGGGACGGGATCGAGGACGGGGTCGAGGACGAGGACGAGGATGGGGACGGGGACGAGGATGGGGACGGGGACGAGGAACGCGGCGGGGTTCGGGGATACGGGGCCGGGGACGGCGGCATTCGGCTGGTGACAGTGGCTGTTCCTCGATGTGGACCGCCCGGCCTGACCGGGCCGATCACCCCGGTATGCCCTGATCCCGCGGGAGCCGCCGCCTGCCTCGGAACCACCCCCGGCTTCGCGGGCGCGCCGGTCGGACGGGGATGCCGCGCCTCCCCGGCACGAGCCGCACGCCGTCCGGGCAGGAAGGGGATCTCCTGCGGATCACTGGAGACGATCATGCGGAGGCGGCGTTCGATTTCGGACACGGTGAGCCGGGTCGCGGGCTCGTAGCGCAACAACCCGTCGAGAACGGCCGCGAGCGGACCGGCTCGGACAGGCGGGTCAGGAGGTTCGGTGGCGAGGGCGGCGAGGGTCGCCATCGCGGTCTCCCTCGCATACGGCGAATGCCCCTCGACCGCCGCGTACAGCGTGGCACCCAGCGACCACAGATCCGATTCGACAGTGGAGGCGCCGTCGCGGGCGCGTTCCGGAGAGACGTACTGCGGCGAACCGACGATCAGCCCGGGCGCGGTCACCCCTCCGTCATCAACGAACGTCGCAAGACCAAAGTCGGTCAGCACGACACGACCATCGGTGCCGATGAGGACGTTGTGCGGTTTCACGTCGCGGTGCAGGACACCGGCTCGGTGCGCGGCCGCGAGTGCGTCCAGCACGGCCAGGCCGATCCGCGCGGCAGCGGCCGGATCGTAGGGCCCGTCCTCGTTCAATACCTGGTAGAGCGAGCGGGACGGGACATACTCCATGACGATCCAGGACTGCCCCTCAGCGTGCACCACGTCATAGATCCGAACCACGTGGGGATGGCTGAGACGCGCGGCGCTGCGGGCCTCCCGGAGGGTCCGCTCGCGGAGCCGATGCTGTTCAGCATCGGACATCCACTCCGGCGGAACGATCTCCTTGACGGCCACGTCACGGTGCAGCATCTCGTCGCGGGCCAGCCAGACCCGGCCCATCCCACCCGCGCCGACCGGTTCCTGAAGACGGTACCGGCCAGCGACGAGCATCTGCCTGACCGCCATCGGCACCCACCCATCACGTCGGGTATCAGGATAATCAGCCACAGACCGGCCAAGGAACGACGATCACCCGGTTACTGCTCAGAACACCAAGATCAGAAAAACCATGACCAACGGGGTGTACGGCCGAACGAGCTCCCTGATCGCGAAAGAGGCGGGAGCGCGTACCACTGGAAAAGCGAAAGGTGATCGAACCTGCCGAACCGGGAAATCTCTCTCCGGAGGCGCGCCGGCGCCCCGGTTTCTGTCACACCCCCGAGGCAGGATGTGAGACGTGCGAGACGTGCTGGAGCAGTTCGGGCCGGCCACCAGGGAGTGGTTCACGGCCGCCTTCGCCGCGCCCACCGCCGCTCAGGCCGGGGCGTGGCGGGCGGTCGGCGCGGGGCGCAACGCGCTGGTGGTCGCGCCGACCGGGTCCGGCAAGACGCTGGCGGCCTTCCTCTGGTCGCTGGACCGGCTGGCCCGCGAGGCGGTTCCCGAGCAGGTCCGCCGGCGGTGCCGGGTGCTCTACATCAGCCCGCTCAAGGCGCTCGCGGTCGACGTGGAGCGCAATCTTCGGGCGCCCCTGACCGGGATCCGGCAGGCGTCCGGGCGGCTCGGCCTGCCACCACCCGAGATCACCGTCGGCATGCGCACCGGTGACACCCCGGCCGAGGAGCGGCGTGGTTTCGCGCGGACCCCGCCGGACATTCTGATCACCACGCCGGAGTCGTTGTTCCTGCTGCTCACGTCGGCCGCGAGGGAGTCGCTGCGCGGCGTCCAGACAGTGATCATCGACGAGGTGCACGCAGTCGCGGCGACGAAGCGTGGCGCCCACCTGGCACTCTCCCTCGAGCGGCTCGACGCGCTGCTGGAGCGCCCGGCTCAGCGGATCGGGCTGTCCGCGACCGTCCGGCCGATCGACGAGACGGCGCGGTTCCTCGGTGGCGCTCAGGATGTCGAGATCGTGCAGCCACGCAGCGCCAAGACGATCGAGGTGACGGTCGAGGTCCCGGTGGAGGACATGACACGGCTCGACGAGGCTCCCGATTCCGATCAGGACGATCCGGGGGCCGGCCGGCACACGCCGTCGATCTGGCCGGCCGTCGAGGAGCGGGTTCTCGATCTGATCCAGGCGCACCGGTCGACGATCGTGTTCACCAATTCGCGGCGCGGGTCCGAGCGGCTCTGTGCCCGTCTCAACGAGCTGGCCGCCGAGCGCGCCGATCCGGAGTCCGCGCAGGTCACGGCCGGTTCACGGATGCCGGCGGAGATCATGGCACAGGCCGGTGCCACCCGTGGCGCGCCACCGGTGGTGGCCCGCGCCCACCACGGCAGCGTCTCCCGTGAGGAGCGCAAGCAGATCGAGGAGGCGCTCAAGTCCGGGCATCTCCCGGCGGTGGTGGCGACGTCGAGCCTGGAGCTGGGCATCGACATGGGTGCCGTCGATCTGGTGGTGCAGATCGAGGCGCCGCCGTCGGTCGCGGCCGGTCTCCAGCGCATCGGCCGGGCCGGTCACCAGGTGGGCGCGGTGTCGCGTGGCGTGGTCTTCCCGAAGCATCGCGGTGACCTGTTGTCCTGCGCCGTCGTGGCGGAGCGGATGGGTGACGGCGCGATCGAGGAGCTGCGCTGCCCCCGCAACCCGCTGGACGTGTTGGCCCAGCAGATCGTCGCGATGACCGCGCTCGACGAGTGGCAGGTCGACGATCTCGCGGCGCTGGTCCGGCGGGCTGCTCCGTTCGCCGAGCTGCCGTCGTCGGCGCTGCACGCGGTGCTCGACATGCTGTCCGGCCGCTATCCGTCGACCGCGTTCGCCGAGCTGCGGCCACGCCTGGTCTGGGACCGGGCGACCGACCTGCTCACCGGCCGTCCCGGCGCGCAGCGACTCGCCGTGACCAGCGGCGGCACGATCCCCGACCGAGGGATGTTCGGTGTCTTCCTGGCCGGGTCGGAGCGGGCCTCGCGGGTGGGCGAGCTCGACGAGGAGATGGTCTACGAGTCCCGGGTGGGTGACGTCTTCCTGCTCGGGTCGACGTCCTGGCGGATCGAGGACATCACGCCCGACCGGGTGCTGGTGTCCCCCGCCCCGGGAGCCCCGGCCCGGATGCCGTTCTGGAAGGGGGATTCCCCCGGCCGCCCGATCGAGCTGGGCCGGGCGATCGGTGCCCGGCTCCGTGCTCTGGTCAAGGCCGGCGACGAGGCGGCGACCAGCACACTGCGGGAGTCGGGGCTGGACGAGTGGGCCGCTGGCAACCTCGTGGCCTACCTGCGGGAGCAGCGGGAGTCGACCCGCCATCTGCCCGACGACCGGACGGTCGTGGTCGAGCGGTTCCGCGACGAGCTGGGTGATTGGCGGATGACCGTGCACTGCGTGCTCGGCGCCCGGGTGAACGCGCCGTGGGCGCTGGCGATCGCCCGCCGGCTCTCCGAGCGTTACGGGGTCGACGGCCAGGTCATGCCCTCCGACGACGGGATCGTGGTGCGACTGCCCGACACGGCGGATGAGCCACCCGGGGCCGATCTGATCGCCTTCGACCCGGAGGAGATCGCCCAGCTGGTCGAGGAGTCGGTCGGCACGTCGGCGCTGTTCGCGTCCCGGTTCCGGGAGTGTGCCGCCCGGTCGCTGCTGCTCCCCCGCCGCGACCCGCGCCGCCGTCAGCCGCTCTGGCAGCAGCGGCAACGCTCGGCGCAGCTGCTCGACGTGGCCCGCGAGTTCGCCGACTTCCCGGTGACTCTGGAGGCGGCCCGCGAGTGTCTGCAGGACGTCTTCGACGTGCCCGGCCTGACCGGGCTGATGCGGGAGATCGCCGGCCGTAAGGTCCGGCTGGTCGAGACGGAGACCGCGCGGCCGTCGCCGTTCGCCCGGTCGCTGCTGTTCGGCTATGTGGGTGCTTTCCTCTACGAGGGGGACGCGCCGCTGGCCGAGCGCAGGGCCGCCGCGCTGGCCCTCGACTCCACTCTGCTCGGTGAGCTGCTCGGCCGGGTCGACCTGCGTGAGCTGCTCGACCCGGAGGTGATGGCCGAGACCGAGGCGCAGCTGCAGTGGCTCACCGCCCAGCGCACACCCCGTGACGCCGAGGACGCGGCCGAGCTGCTCCGGCTCCTCGGCGACCTGTCGGCCGGTGAGCTGGCCGTGCGGGGGGTCCCCGAGGAGTGGGTGGACGGTCTGGCCGCGGCCCGCCGGGCGGTACGGGTGCGGGTGGCCGGTGAGGACCGGTGGATCGGCATCGACGACGCCGGGCGCTATCGGGACGCGCTCGGAGTGGCGCTGCCGGTCGGTATTCCGGAGGCCTATCTGGAGCCGGTCGCCGACCCGCTCGGTGACCTGGTGGCTCGGTACGCCCGCACGCACGGGCCGTTCGCGGCGGCGACCTGTGCGGCCCGGTTCGGGCTCGGGGTCTTCGTGGTCGAGCAGGCTCTGAAACGGCTCAGCGCGACCGGCCGGGTCACCTCCGGCGAGTTCTCCCCCGGTGGCGCCGGCAGCGAGTGGTGCGACGCCGAGGTGTTGCGGATGCTGCGGCGGCGCTCCCTGGCCGCCCTGCGCCGGGAGATCGAGCCGGTCCCACCGCGGGTGCTGGCCACCTTCCTGCCCCGCTGGCAGCAGGTCGGCGGGAACACCCGCGGGGTGGACGCGCTGGCCGCCGCGATCGAGCAGGTCCAGGGCGTGGCGGTGCCGGCGTCGGCGTGGGAGCGGCTGGTGCTGCCGGCCCGGGTGGCCGACTACGCGGCGCCGCAGCTCGACGAGTTGTGCGCCTCGGGTGAGGTCCTGTGGGCCGGGTCCGGGTCGATCTCCGGCGGGGACGGCTGGGTGACGCTGGCCTACGCGGAGAGCGCGCCACTGCTGCTGCCACCGCCCGACGACGGGTTCGCCTCCGGTCCGCTGCACCAGGCCGTCCTCGACGCGCTCGACGGCGGGCAGGCGCTGTTCTTCCGCTCACTCTCCGACCGGGTCGGCTCCACCGACGACACCGACCTGGCCGCGGCCGTGTGGGATCTCGTGTGGGCCGGGCATCTGACGAACGACACGTTCGCCCCGCTGCGGGCCCTACTCGGCGGCAGTGGCGCGCACCGGGCGAAAGCGGCGCCGGCCCGCTCACGGTACCGGCGACCGGGACGACCCCATCTGCCGGCGCGGGGCGGGCCGCCGAACATGGCGGGCCGCTGGTCACGGCTTCCCGATCGCGATCTCGACCCGACCCGGCGGGCGCCCGCCGTCGCCGACGTGCTGCTCGAGCGGCACGGCGTGGTGACCCGGGGAGCAGCCGTGGCCGAGGGGGTGACCGGCGGGTTCGCGGCGGTCTATCCGGTGCTGGCCGCGCTGGAGGAGCGTGGGGCGGCCCGGCGGGGCTACTTCGTCGAGGGGCTCGGGGCGGCGCAGTTCGCGGTTCCGGGCGCGGTCGACCGGCTGCGGGCGCTGAACGAGCCGGACGAGGAGCGACGTGGCGGCCCACCGGCGGTGGTGCTGGCCGCGACCGACCCGGCCAATCCTTACGGGGCGGCGCTGCCATGGCCGGACCGTGTCGTGGACAGCGGCGACGGGGAGCCGACCGCCAAGGCCGGTCACCGGGCCGGGCGGAAAGCGGGTGCCCTGGTGGTGCTGGCCGGCGGCGACCTGGTGCTCTACGTCGAGCGTGGGGGGCGGACGCTGCTGTCCTTCACCGACGACGCGGAGTTGCTCACCCACGGGGCACACGGCCTCGCCGGGGCGGTGCGGTCCGGAGCGCTGGGCGCCATGTCGGTCGAGCGGGCCGACGGCGAGTCGGTGCACGCGTCGCCGTTGCGGGACGCGCTGACGGCGGCCGGATTCCGCACGACACCACGGGGCCTCCGCCTCCGCGCCTGATCCACGGCTGCGATGACGGCCAATCTCGGATAGGCGGCTGGCGCCCCCGCGGGTTAGCCGGCCCAGGCAAGGTGACCCGCGCGGGATAACCGGCCATGGCGGGGTGGCCGGCCATGGCGGGGCTTCAGCGTGGGGTGGCGGGGGCCGGCGCAGGGCGGCGAGGGCCCGGCGCGAGTTGGTGGAGCCCGGCGCAAGGCGACGAGGCCCGGCGCAGGGTGGCGGGGCCCGGCGCAGGGTGGCCGGGCCCGGCGCAGGGTGGCCGGGCCCGGCGCAGGGTGGCGGGCCCGGCGGGCCGCCTCCTCGCAGGTCCTCGGCCTGCCCCGGGAGTTCGAGGTGACGGGGCCCGGCGGGTGACGGGGCCCGGCGGGTGACGGACGGCCGCGGCGGGGTGGCGGCCGGTGTTGGTGGGCCGGCCGCCGTTCCGGGTCAGAGTTTCGGGGCCACCTCGGCGGCCACCAGGTCGATGTGGTCCAGGTCGGACAGGTCGAGGACCTGGAGGAACAGGCGGGAAGCGCCGGCCTCCGCGTACCGCTTGATGGTTTCGGCGGCCTCGGCGGGCGTTCCGACGATGCCGCCGTTGGCCCGCATCTCGTCGGCTTCGCGGCCGATCGCGGCGGCCCGGCGGTTGACCTCCGCGTCGTCCCGGCCCACGCAGAGGACGGCGGCGGCGGAGTAGGCGAGCGGTTCGGTACGGCCCAGAGCCTCGGCCGCGGCGCTGACCCGGGCGTACTGGGCCGGGATGTCCTCGATCTTGGAGAACGGGACGTTGAACTCGGTGGCGTAGCGGGCCGCCAGGTACGGGGTGCGCTTCTTGCCGTGGCCGCCGACGATGACCGGGACCGGGGCCTGGACCGGCTTGGGCAGCGCGGGCGAGTCGGTGACCTGGTAGTGCTTGCCGGCGAAGTCGTACCGGGAACCGGCCGGGGTGGACCACAGGCCGGTGATGATCTCCAGCTGTTCTTCGAGACGGTCGAAGCGCTCGCCGACCGGCGGGAACGGGATGCCGTACGCCGTGTGCTCGCTCTCGAACCAGCCGCCGCCGAGGCCGAACTCGACGCGGCCGCCACTCATCGCGTCGACCTGGGCGACCGCGATCGCCAGCGGGCCGGGCAGACGGAACGTGGCCGAGCTGACGAGTGTGCCGAGCCGGATGCGGGACGTCTGCACGGCCAGGGCGGCGAGCGTGATCCAGGCGTCGGTCGGGCCGGGCAGACCGGCCCCGTCGCCCATCCTGAGGTAGTGGTCGGAACGGAAGAACCCGTCGTATCCGCCGTCCTCGGCGGCCTTGGCGACCCGCAGGAGATCGTCGTGGCTGGCGCCCTGCTGGGGTTCGGTGAAGATCACGAGACGCATGGCCACAACAGTGCCACGACGGTCCGGCGCGCCAGCCGCCCATCGATCATCGACAGGCAGTAACGTTGGCCACCATGGCCGGTTATGGATGGATCAGCTTCACGACTGATTACGGCACATTTGACGGCTTCGTCGCCGCGTGCCATGGCTCGATCGCTCGGATCGCACCCGAGGTGAGAGTGATTGACGTCACTCATCATGTGCCGCCGGCCGACGTCGCGCGCGGTGCGGCCGTCCTGGCACAGACCGCACCGCACCTGCCGGCCTCGGTGCATCTCGCGGTCGTCGATCCCGGGGTCGGCACGGCCCGCCGTGGCGTCGTGCTGACCACACCCGGCGGACTCCTCGTCGGGCCCGACAACGGTGTGCTGATCTGGGCCGCCGAGGCTCTCGGTGGCGTCACGGCCGCCTACGAGCTGGACAACAAGGACTGGACGCTCGGCGGCGTGTCCCGCACCTTCCATGGTCGGGACGTGTTCGCCCCGGCCGCGGCCCGGTTGGCGCTCGGCGCGGCGCCGGAAGAGGCCGGACCGGCGGTTGACCCGGCCGGGCTGACCCGTCTCCCGGACCCGGTAGCGACGATCGGCGACGGCTGGATCGAGGCCGAGGTGCTGACCGTCGACCGGTTCGGCAACGTGCAGCTCGCGGCGGACGGGGCGGCGCTGTCCGGTCTCGGCTCCGAGCTGCTGGTCAACGGTGGGGTCCGGGCCCGGCGGGGCACCACGTTCGCTGACGTGAACGTGGGTGAGCTGCTCGTCTTCGCCGACTCCGCGGATCGGGTCGCGATCGCGGTCAACAACGGGCGGGCCGTCGTCCTGCTCTCGGTCGTCCCCGGCGACATGGTCCGGATCACCGCCCGCTGACACCGGGCGCGGAAGCACCCCGGCAGCGACCCGGCCGGGGAGACGCCCCGGCCGGGAGCGGGACGTTCACATGCGGTGGTGGACCCAGACGTTGGGTTCGACGTAGACGGCGTGGTCCTGGGCCGTGTCGCAGTGGATCGGGGACAGGGCACCGGGCACCTCGACCGGCCCGGTCCGGTCGAACGGCAGGCCGGTCCACGAGCGCCACTCCGCGAGGGTTCCGGCGTACGTCATGCTGTAGTGCGCGACGTTGACGATCGTGGCCCCGGCACGGACGTGTACGCGCAGCCACGGGTCGACCGGCAGTCCGTCGGGGCGGATCGCGTGGGCGTACTCATCGATGGGTCCTTGAATGTCCTTGGGTTTGCCGCTGGGCCGGACCGGCGCGACGAGATCGGTGAATCCGTGCCGGGCCGCGTTGTCGCGCATGGCCGTGAGCATGATTCCGGAGAGGCCGGAGCCGCGCAGATCGGACCGGATGTTGATTTCCAGAGCGGAGACCATCGTCGGTTCGATGTTGTTGAGATGGTCGTGCATGGCGGTGCGGATGGCCCAGTCCCAGCCGCCCTCGGGCAGGCCGTCCGCCAGGTCACCGTCGAAGGACAACGGCACGGAATGCGCCTTGGCCACCGCCCGCCCCGTCGCCCGATCGACTGCCAGCAGGGAGAACTCCGGCCAGAAACGGTCGGCATAGCGATAGAAGAAGCCACTGGTCGGATCCTTGCTCATGAATTCCGGCCAGCCTCCGTCGAGTTCCCGGTAGAGCTCGGTCCGATCCCCGATGGGGGCGATATCCAGATCCATGCGGGCAGAATCTCAGCCGTCCGGCGCCGGGGCACCCGGATTTCCCCGGGCCGAGAAGGGGACCGGAAAGCGACTGAAGCCGCCCGCACGGGGAAGAATGGCAGCATGCCGGAAGGCGACACCGTCTGGAACACCGCGCGCGTGCTGGAGAAGGCCCTGACCGGCGAGACCCTGACCGGTTCGGACTTCCGCGTTCCCCGGCTGGCCACCACCGACCTGACCGGCTGGACGGTGGCCGAATCGGCGAGCCGTGGCAAGCATCTGCTGCTGCGCCTGACCCGGGAGGGCAGGCCGCCGCACACCCTCCACTCGCATCTGCGGATGGACGGCGCCTGGCGGGCCTACCGGCCGGGGGAACGCTGGACCGGCCGCCCCGCCCATCTGATCCGGGTGGTGCTGCGGACCGCCCGTTCGGTCGCCGTCGGGTACCACCTGCACGAGATCGCCCTGCTCCCGACGGCCGGGGAGGAGACACTCGTCGGCCATCTCGGACCGGATCTGCTGGGCGCCGACTGGGATCCGGCCGAGGCGGTCCGGCGGATCTCCGCGGCACCGTCGGCCTCGATCGCCGAGGCGCTGCTGGACCAGCGCAATCTGGCCGGTGTGGGCAACCTCTACAAGGCGGAGACGCTGTTTCTGCGCGGCCTGTGGCCCTGGACCCCGGTCGAGCGCGTGACGGACCTCACCGGCACCGTCGAGATGGCCCAGAAACTGGTGGCCAACAACCGCGGCCGCTGGACGCAGACCACGACCGGGTCGCTTCGCAAGGGCGAGACCAGCTATGTGTACGGCCGTCGCGCCCAGCCGTGCCGCCGGTGCGGCACGGCGATCCGCAAGGCCGAACAGGACGACCGGGTCACCTACTGGTGCCCGCGCTGCCAGCCCGAACCCTGACGGCCGTTCAGCCCGACGCTGTCGACCGCGAGCCGGGTGGGGTCCGCAATCTGGTGGTACGCGCCTCGGACAACTCCCCGAACTCCGCGGAGGAGGGGCCGGACTCCGCCAGCGGCCCGGAGGACGAAGGCCCAGAAGACGAAGGCCCAGAAGTGGACGGCCCGGAGGAGGACGGCCCGGAGGAGGACGGCGTGGAAGAGGAGGGCGGGACGCGGAACTCAGTGGTCCGCAACTCGGCCAGCCCCTCAGCGATCCCCCGGAGCCGATCAGCCGCGTCGACCAGGCTGAAGTAGCCCGGATGCCGGCTCTCGGCCACCGGATGCCCATCCTCCGCGACATAGGTCGCCGCGGCCGCCACCAGTTGCTCGTAAGCCTCGACACCCTCGGTGAACTGCTCGGCCAGCCCGGCGTGCGACTCGATCAGCGCCTCCCGCTGGCCGGGCTGTGCCAGCGGGACGGCCCGCTCCACGCTCGCCACCCGCTGCCCCAGATCGCGCAACCACTGCTCGGCGGTGGCCGCCTCCAGCATCGCCGTCTCGCCGGCCCCGGTGAGTCGGCCGGCCAGCCCGGTCATGGCCTGGGAGGCGCGGTCCAGACGGTCCCACGCGTCGGCGATCGCCGAACCGCGCAGCGCATAACGCCCGCGCTGCCGCCGGACCTCCCGCAGCACCGTCTGACCGGCGGGGAACCGCTGGAGGGCCTTGCTGAGCTTGTCCTCGGGGAGGGAGGGCGGTGGCGCGGGGGTGGCGGCGAGCTCACGATGATCCTTCCACCGCCACATGGCGAGGACCGCCGATGCTCCGGCCGCGGCCGCCCAGGCCGCGTCGCCGGCACCGATCCCCGCGTAGGGGGTGAGGACGGCCGCCGCCGCGGTCAGGCCACCGCCCAGCACGCTCCACCGCCGCGCCGATCCCCGCAGCCGCTTGAGTCGCCGGAAGTACCTGGCCCGCTCGTCCACCCTCGCTCCCCTTCCGCCTATCTGTCCGGGCCGGTCAGCCGGCCGCGGTGGTGTCGCCGCGCTTCTGATTCATGCTGGCGCGGATCTCGTCGAGACGGGCCACGCTCGCCGCGTCGGCGGCCGGTGTGGCGGGCTGCTCGACGGCCGGCTGCGCGGCGGCGCCGCCCAGCTTCTCCCCCGCCATGCTGGAGCGGATCTGCTCGAGACGGGAGGCACCGGCCAGGTCCAGGCTGGATTTCTGCACCTCGAGCATGCGGCCCTCGACCGAGTTGGAGGCCAGCTCGGCCCGGCCCATGGCATTCGCATACCGCTGCTCGATCTTGTCGCGCACCTGGTCCAGCGACGGGGTGTTGCCCGGCGCGGCGAGCTGCGACATCGACTCGAGCGACTTGGCCACGGTCTCCTGCATCTTGGCCTGCTCGAGCTGGCTGAGCAGACGGGACCGCTCGGCGATGCGCTGCTGCAGGAGCATCGCGTTGTTCTCGACCGCCTTGCGGGCCTGGCCGGCGGCGCCGAGAGCCTGGTCGTGGAGGGTCTTCAGGTCCTCCATCGACTGCTCGCCGGCGACCAGCTGGGTGGCCAGGGTCTGCGCGGTCTGCTCGTATTTCTGAGCCTCGGACTCGTCACCGGCGGCGCGGGCCCGGTCGGCGAGCACCAGGGCCTGGCGTGCCATGCCCTGAAGCTTCTCGACCTCGGACATCTGCCGGGACAGCTTCATCTCGAGCTGCCGCTGGTTGCCGATGACGGCAGCGGCCTGCTGCACGAGCGCCTGGTGCTGGCGCTGGGCGTCCTCGATGGCCTGCTGGATCTGGACCTTCGGGTCGGCGTATTCGTCGATCTTCGCGCCGAAGAGCGCCATCACGTAATGCCAGCCCTTGACGAACGGATTCGCCATCTCGTGGTGTCCCCTCAAATGTCGCTCCGTCGGACGCGCCACCGCGGTTTCTAGCGATGACGCGAAACCCATCGTGACAGCCGGACGCCACCGGCGTCACGGGTGCTCCGGGGGATCTCAGGGTCTCCCCTGGCATCGAGGCTACGCTCCCCTGAGCTCCCTCGGCGAGGCACGAAGCAGGCCGGACCGCTCCCTGGGGAGCGGCCCGGCACAGACGTATTCATGATCAGGCGGCGTAGACGATGTCCCGCTTCGGTTTGCGGGTCGCGTGCAACGTCGCCTTGAGCGGGGAGTCACGGCGCACCGAGACGGAGACATCCCCGTCGGCGCTCGCCTTCTCCTCGATCGGGACCAGCACACCCTCCATGTTCTCCGCGAGGGACAGCGTGCTGCTGACCTCACTGAGCAACTCGGAGAGCCGGGCGCCGAGAGCGTCACAGATGGCGGCGAGAAGCTCGCTGGACGCCTCTTTCTGCCCACGCTCGATCTCGGACAGATATCCCAGGCTGACGTTTGCGGCGGTCGACACCTCGCGCAGCGTGCGGTGCTGCCCCTGCCGGCGCGCACGAAGTGCGTCGCCGATAACGCGGCGTAGCAGGACCATGGCACCTCCTCCTGCGAGCTCGCCGCCGGCTGACGCCGGAGGCTTCCCGCAACCGTACCTGGCGTTAGCCGCGCCGACATCCCGCCCCGCCGAATTCCCGGGCCGGCCGGCCCGTGACAGAACCGGACAAGCGGCGCACGGTGGCGAGTATTGCCAGCTCAGAGCCGTGCGGGCAGCGCTCGGAGAGAGTCGGTCAACAATTGAAGGACGGCCGTCACACTTTCGGTACGGATGGCCGCGCGGTTTCCGGCCAGTTTCAGCTCGCGCACCGTGGACCCGGCGCGGTCGGCGACGGCGACATAGACGAGGCCGACCGGCTTGCCGTCCTGCGGCTCCGGACCCGCGACACCGGTGGTGGCCAGGCCCCAGTCCGCGCCGCAACGCTCCCGGGCGCCCTCGGCCAGGGCGGCGGCCACGTCACCGTCGACCGGGCCGCGCTGCTCCAGCAACCCCTCCGGTACGCCCGCGAGGCGCGCCTTGAGCTCCGTCGCATACACCACGAGCCCACCCCGGAAGACCGAACTCACCCCGGGGATCTCGACGAGGGTCGCGGCCACCAGGCCACCGGTGAGCGACTCGGCGGTCGCCACCGTCTCCCGCCGCTCGACGAGGGCGTGCACCGCCGCAGCCGCGGCCACGGACATCTCCATCGGACCCTCCCCGCCGGTGGCTAGCTCCGGGCGCTCCGGCGCAGCCTCAGAGCCTGGAAGACGTAGTCGGCGCCGGTGACCACGGTGACCACCAGGGCGGCCGCCATCAGGACGACACCGACCAGATGGAACGGTTCCGGCACGGGCCACAGATACCACGCGATGGCGACGGTCTGCAGCCCGGTCTTGAGCTTGCCACCCCGGGAGGCGGGGATGATGCCATACCGGATGACCCAGAAACGGAGGGCGGTCACCCCCCACTCGCGGACCAGGATGATCACGGTCACCCACCACGACAACGGGCCGTAGAGGGAGAGCAGGACCAGGGCGGTGCCGGTGAGCGCCTTGTCGGCGATCGGGTCGGCGACCTTGCCGAACGAGGTGACCAGGTGCCACTTGCGGGCGATCCAGCCGTCCGCGAAATCGGTCGCCGAGGCGATGCAGAACGCCAGGCAGGCGGCGATCCGCCAATCCGGATCGTTCATCTCGGAGACGACGACCAGGACGAGGAAGACCGGCACGAGCACGATCCGGACCACGGTGAGCGCGTTGGCCGCGTTGTAGAGCGACACCACGCGCGGCGCGGGCACCGGCTCGTTGGTCACCGGGTCACCGGGGCTGCCGAGATCATCTCCACCGGCACCGCGATCAGGTCGACGCCCTCGGTGCCGGTGACACGGGCACGGACCAGGTCACCGGGGCGCAGCATCGACAGGTCGACCTCGCCGCCCCCGGCGACCAGGGTGGTGGAGCCGTCCACCTCCGGGGCCTGGTGCTCGGCGCGGCCCTCGATCTCGCCGTCGCCGATCGAGTCGACGAGGACCTCGACGGTGTTGCCGATCCGGTCCTCGGCGCGCTGGGCACACAGCTCCTCGGCGAGCGCGACGACCTTCTCGTACCGCCGCTTGATCGTCGCGTCGCTCAGCTTGCCGGACAGACCGGCGGCCTCGGTCCCGTCCTCGTCGCTGTAGTCGAAGACGCCGATGGCGTCGAGGCGCGCCTCGGTGAGGAAACGGATCAGCTCGTCGACGTCCTGCTTGGTCTCGCCGGGGAAACCGACGATGAAGTTGCTCCGGGCGCCGGCCCAGGGCGCCAGCTTGCGGGCCGACTCGAGCAGCTCCAGGAAGCGGTCGGTCGAGCCGAACCGGCGCATCCGGCGCAGCACCGGCTCGCTGGAATGCTGGAAGGAGAGGTCGAAGTAGGCGGCGACGCCGGGCGTGGTGGCGATCGCCTCGACCAGGCCGGGACGGGTCTCGGCGGGCTGAAGGTAGCTGGCCCGGACCCGGACGATGCCGTCCACCGCGGCCAGCTGCGGCAGCAGCTTCTCCAGCAGGCGCGGGTCGCCCAGGTCCTTGCCGTAGGACGTGCTGTTCTCGCTGACCAGGACCAGCTCGCGGACGCCGGACTTGGCCAGCCACTCCGCCTCGGCGAGCAGCTCCTGCGGGTCGCGGGAGACGAACGCGCCGCGGAAGGCCGGGATCGCGCAGAACGCGCAGCGCCGGTCACAGCCGCTGGCCAGCTTCAGCGAGGCGACCGGGCCGGTGTCGAGCCGGCGGCGCAGCACCTTGCGCAGGTGGGCGGGGGTGTGCTCGTCGACGGTGGCGTGACCGGGCACGACCACCTTGGCCGCGTGCCGCTCGACCGGGGTGATCGGGAGCAGCTCGCGCCGGTCTCGCGGGACGTGCGACACATGGCTCTCGCCGCGCAGCACGCTCTCCAGACGGTCGGTGATGTCGGTGTAGTCGTCGAAGCCGAGCACCGCGTTGGCCTCGGGGAGCTGATCGGCGAGCTCCTTGCCATACCGCTCGGCCATGCAGCCGGCGGCGACCACCTTGGCCCCGGTGTCGGCCGCGGCGAGCAGGGTGTCGATCGAGTCCTGCTTCGCCTTCTCGACGAAGCCACAGGTGTTGACGACGACCACGTCGGCGCCCTCGGCGTCGGTGCCGACCTCCCAGCCGTCGGCGTCGAGACGGGCGGCCAGCTCTTCCGAGTCGACCTCGTTACGGGCGCAGCCCAGAGTCAGGAGGGCGACACGGCGGGTGGGAGGAGTTCCAGACACCCGCCAAGGTTACCGGGCGTCCGCGGCGGGCCCTTCCTCCGCTCGGCTGGTCCCGAGGTCACGCCTCTAGCGCCAAAGGTCGTTGGCAATACGATGACGGGGTGACTTCACCCGATCACCTGGACGATCTCGACGCCGTGACCGCGCTCACCGACCGGGTCCGGCGTGCGGCGTACCGGGCGGTGGCCGACGCGGCGCCGGATCCGGCCGGACGGGACGAGGTGGCCGAGGCGCTCGGCGTGGGCCGCACCCTCGCCGCGTTCCATCTGGACAAACTGGTGGACGCCGGGTTGCTCGAGGTGTCGTACTCCCGCAGATCGGGCCGGAGCGGGCCGGGCGCCGGACGTCCCGCCAAGCTGTACCGGCTGTCCGCGGCGGAGCACGCGGTGAGCGTGCCGCCGCGCGCCTACCGCAGCGCCGCCGAGCTGCTGGCCGAGGCCCTGGAGCGCTCCGGCGCGGAGGAGACGCTGTACCGGGTGGCCGAGGAACACGGCCGCAAGGCCGGGCCGGAGCCGGACGTCACGGCGCTGCTCACCGGCAACGGCTACGAGCCGGTCACCCGCGAGGACGGGCGGATCGAGCTGCGGAACTGCCCCTATCACCGGGTGGCCGAGCAGTTTCCCCCGCTGATCTGCGGCATGAACCTGGCGATGCTCAACGGGCTGCTGGAAGGTGCCGGCCTGGCCGGGGACTGGTGCGCGCGGATGGATCCGGCGCCGGGTCGCTGCTGCGTCACCGTCTCTAAAAACAAAACCGATTGACTTTAGTTGTACGGCCTGGTGGAGTGACCGCATGACGGACTTCCACCTGGCCCAGATGAACGTCGCCAAGCTCCGTGCCCCGGAGGGGGATCCCCTGGTCGCCGAGTTCACCGCCGGCGTCGACCTGATGAACGAACTGGCCGACCGCTCCCCCGGTTTCGTCTGGCGGCTCAAGGAGGAGGACGTCGACCTGGCGGCGCTCGGGATCGAGCCGGCCCCGCCGGAGATGATCGCCACGATGTCGGTCTGGGAGTCCCTGGAGGCGCTCCGGGGCTACGTCTACCACTCCACCCACCTCGACTACCTGCGCCGCCGCCGGGAGTGGTTCGTCCCGGGCGAGTCCGCGATGGTCCTGTGGTGGGTCGAGGCCGGCCGCATCCCGACGCTCCGGGACGGCCTCCAGCGGCTGGCCCTGCTCGGCGCCGAGGGCCCCGGACCGCGTGCGTTCACGTTCCGGCAGCCCTTCCCCGCGCCGGTGCTCAGTCGACCTTGAGGTCGGCCAGCGCCTCTTCCAGCTCGTCCGGCTTGACCAGCACGTCCCGGGCCTTCGAGCCCTCCGAGGGGCCGACGATGCCGCGGGTCTCCATCAGGTCCATCAGGCGACCCGCCTTGGCGAAACCGACCCGCAGCTTGCGCTGGAGCATCGAGGTCGACCCGAACTGACTGGACACCACCAGCTCGATGGCCTGGATCAGCAGTGCCAGGTCGTCGCCGATCTCTTCGTCGATCTCCTTCTTCTTGCTCTGCGGGACCTCGGTGACGTCCTCGCGGAACTCCGGCTCACGCTGGTCCTTGCAGAACTTGACGACCGCCGCGATCTCCGTCTCGTCGACCCAGGCACCCTGGATACGGGTCGGCTTGGAGGCACCCATCGGCAGGAAGAGACCGTCGCCCCGGCCGAGCAGCTTCTCGGCGCCCGGCTGGTCCAGGATGACCCGGGAATCGGCCAGCGAGGACGTGGCGAAGGCGAGCCGGGACGGCACGTTCGCCTTGATCAGACCGGTGACCACGTCCACCGAGGGCCGCTGGGTGGCGAGCACCAGGTGGATACCGGCGGCCCGGGCCAGCTGGGTGATCCGGACGACCGAGTCCTCTACGTCGCGCGGGGCGACCATCATGAGGTCGGCCAGCTCGTCGATGATCACCAGCAGGTACGGGTACGGCTTCATCACCCGCTCGCTGCCGGGCGGCGCCGTGATCTCGCCGTTGCGGACCTTGCGGTTGAAGTCGTCGATGTGGCGTACCCCGTTGGCGGCGAGGTCGTCGTAACGCATGTCCATCTCGCGGACGACCCACTCCAGGGCGTCGGCGGCCTTCTTCGGGTTCGTGATGATCGGCGTGACGAGGTGCGGGATCCCCTCGTACGCCGTCATCTCCACCCGCTTGGGGTCGACCAGGAGCAGCCGCACCTCGTCCGGTGTGGACCTGGTGAGCAGCGACACCAGCAGCGAGTTGAGGCATGAGCTCTTGCCCGCGCCGGTGGCGCCGGCGATGAGGATGTGCGGCATCTTGGCCAGGTTCGCCACGACGAACCCGCCCTCGATGTCCTTGCCGAGGGCCACCACCATCGGATGGTGGTCCGAGGCGGCCGCCCGCGAGCGCAGCACGTCCCCCAGCGACACGTTCTCCGGGTCGGTGTTGGGGATCTCCACACCGACCGCGCTCTTGCCCGGGATCGGGCTCAGGATCCGCACGTCCGGCGACTTCACCGCATAGGCGATGTTGCGCGACAGCTGGGTGATCCGCTCCACCTTGGTGCCGGGGCCGATCTCCACCTCGTACCGGGTGACCGTCGGCCCACGGGTGAAGCCGGTCACCACCGCGTCCACGTTGAACTGCTCGAACACACCGGTGAGCGCGGCCATGATCTCGTCGTTGGCGCGACTGCGGGCCTTCGGCGGCGCACCGGTGGCGAGGATGCTCGCCGGCGGCAGCCGGTAGTCGCCCTTGACCGCCGAGATCTCCAGCTGCTCGGCCCGGGTGGGCGGCATCGGCGAGTGCTCGGGCGGGGCCTTCTTGCGGGTCTTCGGCAGCTTCGGCAGGGCCACCGTGTCGTGCAGGATGATCTCCTCGTCGAAGTCGTCCGGCGGCTCCTCGTCGACGAACGGCGCGACCTGGGCCTGCGAGCCCTGCCGGCGCCGGGCCGGGCGCCGCGGCTTCGCCGGCTCCTCCAGGATCTCGTCCAGGTCCACGTCGAGGTCCGCGTCCGGCTCCGGGACCGGGCGCTCGACGTGCCGGCCGGAACGGCCGGAGACCAGATCGAGCAGCAGCGCGACCCGCTCCGGGATCTTGGCGATCGGAGTCGCGGTGATCACCAGGAGGCCGAAGGCGAAGAGCAACAGCAGCAGCGGTACGGCCACCCAGTCGGTCACCGCACGCTCGAGCAGGCCACCGACCCCGAAGCCGAGCAGACCACCGGCCTGGTCGACGGTCGGATTGTCGGAACGCGGGCCGGAGATGTGCAGCAGCGCCGCGGTGGCCACGATGATCGCGGTCCAGCCGACCATGGTGCGCCCGCGATGCTCGGGGTCGACCGGCTGGCGCATCAACCGGATCGAGCCGTAGAAGAGCAGCAACGGCAGCAGCACCGCGAGGCTGCCGAGGAACAGGCGCACCATGTCGGCCACCCAGAGGCCGACCGGGCCGGCGCTGCCCGCCCAGACCGCGACCGCGATCAGGATGGCGACACCGAGCAGGAACAGACCGGCGCCGTCCCGGCGGTGCTCGGGGCCGATCGCCCGGGCGCTGGCCGCCTGCCGGCCGGCGCCACGGGCCAGCCAGCCGACGCCGCCGGCCACACCGAGCCAGAGGCTGCCGAGGCCGCGGGCGATGCCGGGCCCGACCGCGGGAGGCGGCGCCTTACGAACCGCGGGACGCCGGGCGGCCGGTTTGCGCGCGGCCGCCTTGCCGGTAGCCTTGCCCGTCGCTTTACGTGCCGGTTGCTGGGCACGGTTGACCGCCGCGCCCCGAGTCGTGGACGCGGCACGGCTCCGGCCCGCCGGAGGAGTTCGGCCCGCCATGGATGTCACCGTAGCCGGGCGGGGCCGCTCTGCCGAGAAGGCGCACCGCGACTGCTTTTCACTTTCCCGGCATTTACCATCGTAAGGTGCAACCTCTCAGCAACGACTTGATCAAGGCCGCGCTGGACGGGCGCGGCTTCTCGTACTTCGTCGATGCCGACGGCGACATCGCGGGCAACTTCCAGGGCAACCTCATCTACTTCTTCCGCCTCGGTGAGCGGCGGGAGATCCTCCAGGTGCGCGCCATGATGCAGCACGTCTTCTCGGTCGAGGAGGTGCCGCGGCTCTACGAGTTCTGCAACACGTGGAACCGGGACCAGCTGTGGCCCAAGGCCTACGTACAGGTCACCGACGAGGGCCAGGCCATCGTGGTGGGCGAGGTCACCACCGACTGGGAGCACGGCGCCACCCTCCAGCAACTCGACCAGGTGATCCTGTGCGGCGTGGCGACCGGCTGCCGGCTCGGCGAGGCCCTGGGCGAACTGAAATCGGGGCCCCCACGCTCAGCGTGAGGACCCCGATCATGATCGCCGGGCCGGGAGTCCCAGCCGGGCGCAGGACTCCGGCCCGGCGGTGGGACAGGCCCGGGCGGCTTCCACGCCCGGACCGTCCCCGGTCAGTTGCTACTGGACGTTGAAGCCCAGGCTGTACGCGCCGGTGCCGGACGTGGCCACGACGACGTACCGGTAGGTGCCGGAACGGCCGGTGAAGGTCAGCGTCTTGTCACCGGTGCCGGTGGACTGCGCCACCGTACGGAACTGGCCGCGGTTGTTGGCCTTCTGCAGCACCAGGTCGAAGTCGGCGCCGTCCGGGGCGTCCAGGCAGGCGGTGTGCGTGCCGGCCCGGGCCCGGTAGGCCCCGCCGTTCGGCTGCGCCTGGTTCTGGCCGGCCCGGGTGATGGTGCCGTCGCGCTGCACCGGGAGGGCGTCACACTCGGAGGCCTCCTCGCCCTCCTCCGCCGGCGGCGGCGTGGTCGCCTCGGCGCCACCTTCGCCCTCGGAGGTGACCAGGGTCAGGTTCTGCGCCGCCAGGATCTCGTTCAGCGGCTGGAAGAACGTCTCGCCGCCGACCGTGCAGTCGCCGGAACCGCCCGAGGTCACACCCTGCGCCTGGTCACCGGAGAGCCACGGGCCACCGGAGTCGCCACCCTCGGCGCAGACGTCGGTACGGGTCAGCCCCGTGACGGTGCCCTCCGGGTACTGGACGGTCTGGTTCTTGGCCAGAACCGTGCCGCAGAAGGTGCCGGTCGTGGACCCGGAACGGCAGATCGCCGCACCGACCGGGGCCTCGGTGTTACCGGCCACCGGCAGCTCGTTGCCGTTGAAGTCGTTGACCACCGGGCGCGGGGTCCAGTCGTCGTTGACGGCGACGAAGCCCATGTCGGCGTTGCCCGGGAAGACCGAGAACTCGACAGTGCCCTGCGCCTCGTTGTTGAAGCCGGTGGTCGCCGTGCCCTCTTCGCCGCAGTGACCGGCAGTGACGAAACCGGTCGTCACCGAGAAACCGATCGAGCAGCGGGCCTGCCCACCACCGATGTTGATGAAGTACGGGTCCGCGCCACGCACGTCGAACAGCGGCTTCGGCTGCGCGTCGCTGATCTTCACGGTCAGCGCCTCGGTGGAGACACCGGCCCGCCGGGCGGCCGCGAGAGCCTCCGACTTCTCACCGGGCTGGGCGACCAGGACCACCTTGTTGGTGGGCACGTCGACATACCAGCCGGTCAGGCCCTCGACATCGGCCGCGGCCGCGTCGAGCTTCGTCTTCAGCGCGTCCAGCTCGGACTCGCTCCGCTTGACCAGCACCGGTACGGCACCGGCGGCCTTCACCGCCGACGCCGCGTCGGAGTCGGTCACCGCGACCTTGAGCGTGGTGCCGTCGGACGCGAGCCAGGCACCACCGAAGTCCTCGCCGGTCTGCGCGGCCAGCGTCGCCGAGACGCCGCCCGCCCATTCCGAGCGGGCCAGCCGGGTCGCCGCCTGTTCACTGTTGAGACCGAGGTCACGTTTCATCGCCGAGAGCAGCTCCGGGGACAATCCCCCCGGAGCGCTCGCGGCCTTCGACCCGCCGGGCTCTTCGGTGCCGGCCAGCGAGGGCAGGGTGAAGGCGACCGCCGCCGCACCCGCCACCGCAACAACCGCCCCTACGGCGATCGCACTGCGCTGCATCTGGAGAACTCCCTCCGCCACGGGTGCCGTGGGGGCGGCACCGGTGCCAGGGAGTACGCAGCCCGGCCGAAGATGGTTGAAACGGACGCTGACTCTTATGGATTACACAGGAATCTCAGACTTCGACGACCGTCGGCACGATCATCGGCCGACGTCGATAAGCGTCGTTCACCCAACGGCCCACCGTACGCCGCACCACCTGTTGTAGCTGGTGGGTGTCGGTGATGCCGTCCTCGGCCGAACGGTGCAGAGCCGCGGTCAGCAACGGGACGACCGGATTGAACGCCTCCGGGTCCTCCGAGAAGCCCTTCGCCGAGATGACCGGCTCACCGACCACCTTTCCGGTCACCGAGTCGATCACCACCGTGGCGGCGATGAACCCACCGTCACCGAGGATGCGGCGCTCGGTGAGCAGCGACTCGCTGACGTCACCGACGGCGAGACCGTCCACGTAGACATAGCGGCTCTTGACCCGGCCGACCACGCGGGCGTGCCCCTCGACCAGGTCGACGACGTCACCGTCCTCACAGAGGACCACACGGTCCGGCGCGACACCCGTCTCGATACCGAGCTGGGCGTGCGCCCGCAGGTGCCGCCACTCGCCGTGCACCGGCATCAGGTTGCTCGGCCGCGTCACGTTGAGCAGGTAACGCAGCTCGCCCGCCGGAGCGTGACCGGAGACGTGCACCTTCGCCGTCTCCTTGTGGACGACCGTGGCACCGGCCCGGGACAACTGGTTGATCACCCGGTAGACCGAGGTCTCGTTACCCGGCACCAGCGAACTCGCCAGCACGACCGTGTCGCCGGAGGCGATCGTGATGTGCCGGTGATCACCCGTGGACATCCGCCCGAGCGCGCTCATCGGCTCGCCCTGCGAACCCGTCGACATGAAGACGATCTCGTCCGGCGGCAGGTGGGTGGCCTCGTCCAGACCGACCAGCAGGCCCTCCGGAATACGCAGCAGGCCCAGGTCACGGGCGATCCCCATGTTGCGGACCATGGACCGGCCGATCAGCGCGACCTTGCGCTCGTGCTCCCAGGCCGCGTCCATCACCTGCTGCACCCGGTGTACGTGCGAGGCGAAGCTGGCCACGATGATCCGGCCCCGAGCCTTGCCGAAGATCGAGCTGAGCACCGGGCCGATGTCGCGCTCAGGCGTCACGAACCCGGGGACCTCGGCGTTCGTCGAGTCGGACAGCAGCAGGTCGACACCCTCCGCGCCGAGCCGGGCGAACCCGGCCAGGTCGGTGATCCGGCCGTCCAGCGGCACCTGGTCCATCTTGAAGTCGCCGGTGTGCAGGACCAGACCCGCGGGGGTACGCACGGCGACCGCCAGAGCGTCCGGGATCGAGTGGTTCACCGCGAAGAACTCGCACTCGAACGGGCCGAGCCGCTCCACACCGCCCTCGCGGACGGTCAACGTGTACGGGTCGAGCCGCCGCTCGGCCAGTTTCGCCTCGACCAGCGCCAGCGTGAACTCCGAGCCGACCAGCGGGATGTCCGGCTTGTGGGCCAGCAGGTAGGGCACCGCGCCGATGTGGTCCTCGTGACCGTGGGTCAGCACGATCGCCTGCACGTCCTCCAACCGATCCAGGATCGGCGCGAAGTCGGGCAGGATCAGGTCGACACCGGGTTGCTCGACGTCGGGGAAGAGCACCCCGCAGTCGACGACGAGAAGTTTCCCGTCGTACTCGAAGACCGTCATGTTGCGGCCGATGGCGCCGAGACCGCCGAGCGGGATGACGCGCAGGGCGCCCTCCGGCAGCGGCGGCGGTGGACCCAGCTCGGTGTGAGCGTTAGTCATTCGCCTCTTCCTGTCAGAGCACGATGCCGGCCGCGGCGGCGTCCTGGCGCAGTTGATCCAATTCCTCGCCGGTCGCGTCGACCAGCGGCGAGCGGACCGGCCCCGCGGGCAGCCCGAGCGCCCCCAGGCCGGCCTTGACCAGCATGACCCCCTGTGTCCGGAAGATGCCGGTGAACAGGGGGAGAGCGGTGCGGTGCAGGGTGAGCGCGGCGGCCGCGTCGCCCCGCTCCCACGCCTCGATCATCTCCTTGGCGATCCCGCCGGTGAAGTGCGTCGACGTGCCCACCAGGCCGACCCCGCCGATCGCGAGCAACGGCAGGGTGGCCGCGTCGTCGCCGGAGTAGTAGGCCAGATCGGTGCGGGCCAGCACGTGCGAGCTGGCGACCAGGTCGCCCTTGGCGTCCTTGACCGCGACGATCCGCTCGTGGTCGGCGAGGCGCACCATCGTCTCGGTGGTGATCGCCGTGCCGGCCCGGTGCGGGATGTCGTAGACCATGATCGGCAGGCCGGTGGCGTCGGCGACGGTGCGGAAGTGGCGCTCGACGCCCGCCTGTGGCGGCTTGCTGTAATACGGCGTCACGACCAGCAGGCCGTGTGCCCCGGCCTTCTCCGCGGCGTGTGCCAGCTCGATGGTGTGGGCGGTGTTGTTGGTGCCCACGCCCGCCAGAACCTTCGCCCTGTCCCCGACGGTCTCGATCACGACGCGGAGCAACTGCTCCTTCTCCGCGTCGGAGGTGGTGGGGGACTCTCCGGTGGTGCCGCTGATCACGAGAGCGTCGTTGCGCTGCTCGTCGACGAGGTGGGCGGCGAGACGGGCCGCGCCCTCCAGGTCCAGGGAACCGTCCGGGGTGAACGGGGTCACCATGGCGGTCAGCAGCCGTCCGAAGGGCCGCGGGTCGTGCGTCATACCTGACAACCTATCGGACGCTCCGGTCACACGTAGAAAGCGGTGAACGGCGCCCATGGGAGGTTACGCAGGATGCTCCAGACGCCCCAGACCGCCATGAATGTGATCATGACGGCCGGACTGATCGTGAGCTCCGGCAGCTTCCACCGGAACACCCGGCGGCCGGCCCACGCCACATACATATAGATCAGGAACGGCACCGCGAAAACGAACAGCAGGTGGTGGCGGGCCGCCGCGGGCACGTCGCCGTGCAGCAGGAACCACGCCGCGCGGGTGCCGCCGCAACCCGGGCAGACAAAGCCGGTCAGGTATTTGAGCAGGCACGACGGCGCCTCGCCGGCCTCCGAGGTGGCCGGGTCGGTGATCAGTGTGTAGCCCACTGCGGCGCCTGTGCAGGCCAGGACGGCGAACGGCGCCAGCCACATCGGTGACCGGGCCGCGACCCGGTTGACGAACCGGGTGAGGCGGTCGGGCTCGGGCGCGGGGTAGTAGTGGAACCACTCGGGCGGCACCGGTGGGCCCTGGATCGGCTGGTCGGCGAGCCAGGCGGGCAGCTCGGCAACGCTCATGGCCGTCACGCTACACCCGCGGCGCCCGCGGATCGCTCCCCGGAGTGCCCTCCGCGTGCGAAGACGGAGCGCCTGGCGCGTGCGAAGACGGAGCGCCTGGCGCGTGCGAAGACGGAACGGCCGGAGCCTGCGAAGACGGAACGGCCGCCGCTTGCGAAGACGGAACGGCCGCCGCTTGCGAAGACGGAACGCTCGCCGCGCGGAGAGCGGCCGCCAGCGGGGCCAGGAAGTCGCCCCGCTCCGGTGGCATGACCGTGTGCAGGCCCAGCCAGCCGGCCAGGCGGGACAGCTCGGCGGCCAGGGCGGTGGCGGTCTCCTCCGGCTCGGCGCCGGGCTCCAGCCACGCCGCCGGGATCTGCAGCTCCCCCGTGCGGCGATCCGCCTTCAGGTCGACGCGGGCCGCGAACCGGTCGCCCAGCAGGAACGGGAGCACGTAATACCCGTACAGCCGCTGGGGTCTGGGCACGTAGATCTCGATCCGGTAGGTCATGCCGAACAGCCGCTCGGTGCGGGCCCGCTCCCAGATCAGCGGGTCGAACGGGCTGACCAGGGTAGCCGCCGACACCCGCCGGGGCAGGCGTGCCTCGTGGTGCAGCCACGCCGCTTTCCACCCCGGGACGGTGACCGGGCGCAGCACCCCGGCCTCGGCCAGCTCGGCGATCGCCGTCCGGCAGGGTTGCACCGGCAGGCGGAAGTAGTCGCGCAGCTCGGCCTCACCGGCCACCCCGAGCGCCCGCGCCGAGAGCTCCACGAGGGCGCGGAACGCCTCGCCGGGCGATGGGTCGGGCGCGGCCAGCACGGCCGGCGGCAGCACCCGCTCGGGCAGGTCGTAGCGCCGGGCGAACGAGGTGGTGCGCTCGGCGGCGGTGACCTGGCCGGTGTAGAACAGCCACTCCAGCGCCTGCTTGACGACCGACCAGTTCCACCCCCAGTGGTCCTTGGCGCGGGGGGCGTCGTGCTCGATCTCGGCGGCGGTGATCGGGCCGCGGTCGCGCACCTCGTCGAGCACCCAGGCGACCAGCTGTGGCTGCTCCTGGGCGATGCGGCGCATGTTGCCCCAGGCGAACTCGTGGGCCCGGGCCATCCGCCAGCGGAACAGCGGCTGGAGGTCGGTGCGGATGAGCGACGCCTCGTGGCCCCAGAACTCGAACAGGTCACGGGGCCGGCGGTAGGCGGCCCGCTCCAGCAGCCCCGGGTCGTAGGGGCCCAGCCGGCTGTAGAGCGGCATGAAGTGGGCACGCTGCAGCACGTTGACCGAATCCATCTGGATCAGGTGCAGGCGGCGCAGGACCCGGCGCAGGTGGCGCATGTCGGTGGCGCCACCCGGTCGTGGGTCGAGGAAGCCCTGGGCCGCCAGCGTGATCCGGCGGGCCTGGGCGACGGAAAGCGATTCGGACACGGCCACCGGGGAAGACTAGGTGACGGGTATGACAAAGTTGCCGCCATGGCACTCGGCTTCGTCCGTCCCGCCCGTCCCGAGGACGCCGCGGAGATCGCTCGCATCCAGCTCTCCACGTGGCGCACCGCGTACCGGCGGATGTTCCCGCCGCACGTGCTGGAGAACCTCGACGAGGGCTATCTGGCCCGCGGCTGGACCGAAGCGATCACCGCGCCGCCGTCGTCCCGGCACCGGGTCCTGATCGCCGTCGAGCAGGGCGAGAGCTCGGCCCACGTGGTCGGTTTCGCCGCGTCCGGGCCGGCCGACGAGCAGGCGCTGGCGCCGGAGGAGAAACCCCTTGCCGACGACGTCGCAGCCGTCACCGACCTGCTCATCGAGCCGCGCTGGGGCCGTCGCGGCCACGGCAGCCGGCTGCTCGCGGCCGCTGTCGACAACTGGCGTGACGACGGGTTCCGGACCGCGGTGGCCTGGGTCTACGAGGCCGACGAGGCGATGCGGAAGTTCCTCTCCTCGACCGGCTGGGAGCCGGACGGGGCGGGCCGGGCCCTGGATGTCGACGACCTCCTGGTACCACAGCTCCGCCTGCACGTCGCGGTGACGGTCGCGGAGGAGGAGGCCTAGCCCTCCAGCAGCGGGTCCAGGCCGATGGTCAGGCCGGGCCGGGTGAGCACGCTGCGGACCGCGAGCAGCACGCCCGGCATGAACGACGACCGGTCCAGCGAGTCGTGCCGGATGGTCAGTGTCTCGCCGGAGGTGCCGAACAGCACCTCCTGGTGTGCCACCAGGCCGGCGGCGCGGATCGAGTGGACCCGCACCCCGTCGATCTCGGTGCCGCGGGCACCGAGCTGCTCCTCCTTGGTGGCGTCGGGCATCGGCGGGCAGCCGGCCGCGGCGCGGGCCTCGGCGATCACCTTGGCGGTGTGCATCGAGGTGCCGCTCGGCGCGTCCAGCTTGCGCGGGTGGTGCTGCTCGATGATCTCGACGGACTCGAAGTACCGTGCGGCGCGGGCGGCGAACTGCATCATCAGGACGGCGCCGATCCCGAAGTTCGGCGCGATCAGCACGCCGACGCCGGGCTTGGCGGCCAGCCAGCCGCGCACCCGCTCCAGCCGCTGCTCGGTGAAGCCGGAGGTGCCGACGACGACGTGGATGCCCTGCTCGATCGCCCAGTGCAGGTTGTCCATGACGACGTCGGGGTTGGTGAAGTCGACGAGCACCTGGGCACCGGCGTCGGACGCCTGGAACAGCTCCTCACCCTGGTCGATCATCGACACGAGGGCGAGGTCCTCGGCGGCGTCGACCGCCTTGCACACCTCGAGGCCCATGCGGCCCCGGGCGCCGAGAACACCGACACGGATGGATTCAGGCAGCTCAGTCACACCGTCAACTTAACGTACGGCCCGGGCCGGACCACCGCACGGACGGCCGCACGGTGGTCTTCACTACGGTAGCGTCACGCGGGGAGCTCGCCGGCCTCGAACGGGCCGACCACGGCCAGCGACAACGGCTGAGCCAGCAGCGCCGCGGCGACCGCGTGGACCTCCTCGGCGGTGACCGTGTCCACCCGGGCGAGCATCTCGTCGACACCCATCAGGTCACCGTGCAGCAGCTCCGACTTGGCCAGCCGGCTCATCCTCGACCCGGTGTCCTCCAGGCCCAGCACGAACGACCCCTTGGCCATGCCCTTGCCCCGGACCAGTTCCTCGGGCGTGATGCCGTCGCTCGCCACCCGGTCCAGTTCGAGCCGGATCAGGTCGAGCACCTCGCGGGCCTTCGCCGGGGCACAGCCCGCGTAGACACCGAAGAGGCCGCTGTCGGCGTACTGCCCGGCATACGAGTAGACCGAGTAGGCCAGGCCGCGCTTCTCCCGGATCTCCTGGAACAGGCGGCTCGACATGCCGCCGCCCAGCACGTTGTTGAGCACGCCCATCGCGAACCGGCGCTCGTCGTGCCGGCCCAGGCCGGGCCCGCCCAGCACGATGTGCGCCTGCTCGGTGTCGCGGTGCAGGACGACGTCACGGGCCTTGCGTACCCGTACCCGGGAATCGGACGGACGCGGCGGTGCCGGATCCGCCTGGCCGGTGTCCAGCGGGGTGCCGGCAAGGGCCTTGCGGACCAGCCGGACCACCGTCTGGTGGTCGAGGTTGCCGGCCGCCGCGACGAGGACCTCCGGCGCCGTGTAGCGGCGGCGGTAGAAGCGGTTGATCTGGTCCCGGGTCATCGGGGTGATCGACTCGGGGGTGCCGGAGATCAGCCGGCCGAGCGGGTGGTCGCCGTAGATCGCCTCGGCGAAGACGTCGTGCACCTCGTCACCGGGCTCGTCCTCGTGCATGGCGATCTCCTCGAGGATCACGCCACGTTCGGTCTCGACGTCCGCCGGGTCGAGGATCGAGTCGGCCACCGCGTCGACCAGCACGTCCACCGCGAGCGGGAGATCGGCGTCGAGCACCCGCGCGTAGTAGCAGGTGTACTCCTTCGTGGTGAAGGCGTTGGTCTCGCCGCCGACCGCCTCGATCTCCGAGGAGATGTCCAGGGCGGAACGCTTGTGGGTGCCCTTGAAGAGCAGGTGCTCCAGGAAGTGCGAGGCGCCGTGCAAAGACGGGGTCTCGTCACGGGAGCCGATGCCGACCCAGATGCCGAGGGCGGCACTGCGGGTGGTCGGGATCGCCTCGGTGATGACGCGCAGGCCGCTGGGCAGGACGGTCCTCTTGACACCGCCCTGGAGGGTCCGGGTAGAAACGCGGGCCGACCTGGTGGCCGGCCCGCGTTCGTCGTTCGCTGTCACCTAGTCGCGGCGCTCGCCACGGTCGCCGGACGGGCGCGACCGCCGACGGCGGGGCTCGCCACCACCCTCACCACGGGGAGCACGCTCCTCGCGCGGGGGCCGGTTCTCCGAGGGAGCCGCGGCGGCCGCGGGGGCCTCCTCGCCCTCGGGGCGGACCTTGTCCAGGTAGATCTTGCCGCGGGCGTCGATGTCCGCGATGGACACCTCGACCTTGTCGCCGACGTTGAGGAAGTCCTCGACCTTGTCGACCCGCTTGCCGTCGCCCACCTTGGAGATGTGCAGCAGGCCGTCGCGGCCGGGCAGCAGCGAGATGAAGGCGCCGAACGCGGCGGTCTTCACCACGGTGCCGAGGAACTTGTCGCCGACCTTCGGCAGCGTCGGGTTGGCGATCGCGTTGATCCGCTCGACGGCGGCCTCGGCGGCCGGGCCGTTGGTCGCACCGACGTAGATCGTGCCGTCGTCCTCGATGGAGATGTCGGCGCCGGTCTCGTCCTGGATCGCGTTGATGGTCTGGCCCTTCGGGCCGATCACCATACCGATCTTGTCGACCGGGATCTTCACGGTGGTGACCCGCGGGGCGTGCTCGCTCATCGCGGCCGGGCCCTCGATCGCGGCGGTCATGACCGCGAGGATCGTGGCGCGGGCCTCGTGCGCCTGCTGCAGCGCGCCGGCCAGCACGTCCGACGGGATGCCGTCGAGCTTGGTGTCCAGCTGCAGGGCGGTGACGAACTCGCTGGTACCGGCGACCTTGAAGTCCATGTCACCGAACGCGTCCTCGGCACCGAGGATGTCGGTCAGCGCGACGTACTCGGTCTTGCCGTCGACCTCGTCCGAGATCAGGCCCATCGCGATGCCGGCGACCGGCGCCTTCAGCGGCACACCGGCGCTGAGCAGGGCCAGCGTCGAGGCGCAGACCGAGCCCATCGAGGTGGAGCCGTTGGAGCCGAGGGCCTCGGAGACCTGACGGATCGCGTACGGGAACTCCTCGCGCGACGGCAGAACCGGCACCAGGGCCCGCTCGGCCAGCGCGCCGTGACCGATCTCGCGGCGCTTCGGCGAACCCACCCGGCCGGTCTCACCGGTCGAGTAGGGCGGGAAGTTGTAGTTGTGCATGTAGCGCTTGGTCTTCTCGGGAGCGAGAGTGTCCAGCGACTGCTCCAGGCGCAGCATGTTCAGCGTGGTGACGCCCAGGATCTGGGTCTCGCCGCGCTCGAACAGGGCCGAGCCGTGCACGCGGGGCAGCACGCCGGTCAGCGCGGTCAGCGGGCGGATGTCACGCGGGCCACGGCCGTCGATGCGGACCTGCTCGCGCAGCACGCGCTGGCGCACCTCGGACTTGGTGACCGAGCGGAACGCCGCGCTGATCTCCTTCTCCCGGCCCTCGAACCGCTCGTCGAGCAGCTCGTGCGCCTTCGCCTTGACCAGGTCGAGGGACTCCTCGCGCTCCTGCTTGCCGGCGATCTTCAGCGCCTCGGCGACCTCGGTGCGGACCGCGTCGGAGACCGCGGAGTACACGTCGTCCTGGTAGTCCAGGAAGACCGGGAACTCGGCGACCGGCTTCGCGGCGACCGCGGCCAGCTCGCTCTGCGCGCGGCACAGCTCGCGGATGGCCGGCTTGGCGGCCTCCAGACCACTCGCGACGACCTCCTCGGTCGGCGCGGTGGCGCCGGCCGAGATCAGCTTGATCGCGTGCGGGGTGGCCTCGGCCTCGACCATCATGATCGCGACGTCGCCCTCGGCGGTGACGCGACCGGCCACGACCATGTCGAACGTGGCGCGCTCGAGCTCCTCGAGCGTCGGGAAGGCGATCCACTGACCCTCGACGTGCGCGACGCGGGTCGAGCCGACCGGGCCGCTGAACGGCAGGCCGGAGAGCTTGGTGGACATCGAGGCGGCGTTCATCGCGACGACGTCGTACGGGTGGGCCGGGTCGAGCGCGAGGACGGTCTCGACGACCTGGACCTCGTTGCGCAGGCCCTTGGTGAACGACGGGCGCAGCGGCCGGTCGATCAGGCGGCAGGTGAGGATGGCGTCCTCGGACGGACGGCCCTCACGCCGGAAGAACGAGCCGGGGATGCGGCCCGCGGCGTACATCCGCTCCTCGACGTCGACGGTCAGCGGGAAGAAGTCGAAGTGGTCCTTCGGCTGCTTGCTGGCGGTCGTCGCGGAGAGGACGGTGGTGTCGCCCAGCTGGACGATCACCGAGCCGGCGGCCTGCTGTGCGAGGCGGCCGGTGGAGAAGACGATCTCGCGGGTGCCGAACGATCCGTTGTCGATGACGGCGGTGCGGGATTCGTTGCCGAGAGCGTTGTTCTGCTCGGTCATGAAGTGCGGTACTCCTTCGTCGAGGACCCGGCGGTCAACAGCGCGTTTCAGTCGAGCCGGTCTTCGATCGAAGTGCCCAGGGACGTCACCTGGGAACCACTACCGAGGACCGGTGCTGACGGAGTGATCCGCGCGGGTCCGTGGGGTTTCTGTGGTGCTTCCTGGGGGAGCGAACTCCCCCAGGATCGAACTAGCGGCGCAGGCCGAGGCGCTCGATGAGCGTCCGGTAGCGGGCGATGTCCTTCTTCTGAACGTAGTTCAGAAGGCGGCGGCGCTGACCGACCAGGAGCAGCAGACCACGACGGCTGTGGTGGTCGTGCTTGTGCAGCTTGAGGTGCTCGGTCAGGTCGGCGATCCGCTTGGTGAGCATGGCGACCTGAACCTCGGGCGAACCGGTGTCGCCCTCCTTGGTCGCGTACTCACCCATGATCTTGTTCTTGGTCTCTTGATCGAGCGCCATGTTCTCCGGGATTCTGTGTTGCCGATTGCACGGTTACCCCGCGACCCGCGGCGTCGGGCAGGCAGGCGGGACCGGTGTCGGATATTCCAACGACCGTTCAACCCTACCAGGGGGTCAACTCAGTAACACCCGGGTCTGGGCGACGTCGGCCTCGATCTGAGCCACCAACGGCTCGATGGCGTCATATTTACGCTGCTCACGCAGGAGGGCCACGAAATCGAGGCTCACCCGCTCGCCGTACAGGTCGCCGGAGAAATCGAGCACGTACGCCTCGACGCGGCGTTCGCGGCCGGAGAATGTGGGATTGGTGCCGATCGAAACGCTGGCCGGCAACCGGACGCCTTTCTCCCCGCCGCGGGTGAGCCAGGCGGCATAGATCCCGTCGGCCGGCACCGCCGCATAGCGGTGGGTCATCAGATTGGCGGTCGGAAAGCCCAGCTCACGACCGCGCTGGTCACCGCGGACGACCACGCCGGCGAGGCGGTGCGGACGGCCGAGCGCGGCGGCCGCGGCCCGGACGTCCCCGGCGTCGACACAACTACGGATGTACGTCGAGGAGAACACCAGTCCGTCCTCGGCCACGAGCGGGGCGTCCTCGACGGTGAAGCCGAACGTGCGCCCGAGCGACTCGAGCAGCTCCACGTCACCGGCCGCCCGGTGTCCGAACCGGAAGTTGTCGCCCACCACCACGGACGCCGTGTGCAGCGACTCGACCAGCACGTCGTGGACGAACTCGCTGGGTGTCAGCTGGGAGAAGGCCGGGGTGAACGGCACCACGCACAGCGCGTCCACGCCGAGCGCCTCGATCAGCTCCGCCTTGCGGACCGGCTCGGTGAGCACCGCCGGGTGCGAACCCGGGCGCACCACCTCGGCCGGGTGCGGGTCGAAGGTCATCACCACGGACTGGAGGCCCGAGTCACGGGCACGTTTCACCGCGTGCCCGATGATCGCCTGGTGGCCACGGTGCACCCCGTCGAAGACACCGATCGTCACGACCGACCGGCCCCACCCGGACGGGATCGTCTCGAATCCCCGCCATCGCTGCATCGAACGCTCCTCCGCCGACATTGCCCGGCCCTAGCGTATCGATCGTTCAGGCCGCCGGTATCAGCCCTCCACCTCGCCCGCCTGAGTACGATAAATCGTGAAATGAGCGTCGGGTGGATTCGCCTCGTACTGCTCGCTGCGGAGGTCACCTTCGCGGTGCTCTTCCTTCGTGCTCTGGCCGGCCACCTCCGCCGACCCGACCCGCTGCGCCGCGACGTGACACTGGTATTCGCGCCGTTCGTGCTGGTCTTCTGCGTCGACATGGTGCGCTCGGCCCAGGGCGGGGTGCTCCCCCGGTGGCTGCACGCGGCCGGCGCCGCCGCGGTGCTCGTCCAGCCGTACCTCACGCTCCGTCTCGCCGCCCGGTTGCGCGCCGTGCCGCGGATGTTGACCGTCGCCGTCCTGCTGGGATACCTCACGCTGCTGGTCCTGATCCTCGTCCTGCCGCTGCCACTGCCCACCCCGGCCCGGATCCCCTCGGTGCTCTACTTCCTGATCGTCGAGCTGATCGCGGCCTGGCTGCTGTTCGGCGAGGCACGGCAGCGGACCGGCGCGAACCGGGCCCGGCTGATGATCGCCGCCGGCGCGACGGTCGCCTTCGGTTGCGTGATCCTGCTGCGCGGGCGTACCGCCGACTCGCCGTGGCGCGGGATGAGCATGGTGCTGGCCCTGGTCAGCGCGGTCGGTTACCTGATCGCCTTCCAGCCGCCACGATGGCTGCGGCGGGCCTTCGCGGCCGCGGCGGCCCGCCTGGTCACCGAACGGCTGCTGCACGCGCCGGACCAGGTCTGGCAGACCTACGCGGAGGTGATGCGGGACCAGACCGGCGCGGACGCGGTCGCGGTCCTGCTGCGGTCACCCCCGGGGGCGTACGCGCGGATCGCGTACTCGGGCCCGGATCTGCCCGCCACCGGCGACCCGATCGACGCCGACCTGGAGCGGCTGGCCCGCGGGCGGGCGCAGATCCGGCTCGGCGACGGTGGGCCTGGCCTGGCCCGCCACTTCGGCGACGAGCTGGCCGACGACTACGTCCGGGTGCTGCGGATGCGGGTGCCGCCCGACGTCGAGGGGGCGGTGCTGCTGTTCAACCGGTATCGCAACCTGTTCAGCGAGGACGATCTGCGGCTGCTCGCCGATCTCGGCGGACACGCCGGGCTGCTGGCCGAGCGGCAGGCGATCACGGCCGAGCTGACCGCGTCGGTGAAGGCGCTGACCCTGGCCAGTCAGGCGAAGAGCGACTTCCTGGCGAACATGAGCCACGAGTTGCGTACCCCGCTGAACGCCATCATCGGTTTCAGCGACCTGATGCGGCTCGAAGAGCCGGAGGGTGACCGCCGCAGGGTGCCCGCCGAATGGGTCGACCATGTGCACAGCAGCGGCCGTCACCTGCTCGGGCTGATCAACGACATCCTGGACCTGACCAAGGTCGAGTCCGGGCGGATGGAACTGCGCCTCGCCCCGGTACGGGTGGACACCGTCGTCGAGGACCTGCTCACCTCGCTGGCCCCGCTGTTCACCGGCAAGCGGCTCGCGGTCCGCGCCGATCTGGCCCCGGTCACCGCGCTCGCCGACCGGTTGCGGTTCCGTCAGATCGTGGAGAACCTGCTCTCCAACGCGGTCAAGTTCACCCCGGACGGCGGCAGCATCACGGTGACCGCCCGGCCCGCCGGCGACCGGGTCCGGATCGTGGTGGCCGACACCGGTGTCGGCATCGCCACCGAGGACCTGGACCGGGTCTTCGAGGAGTTCCAGCAGGCCGGCGATCCGGAACGGCGGCACTCCGGCACCGGGCTGGGGCTGGCGCTGACCCGCCGGCTGGTCGCCGCCCACAAGGGGGTGATCAGCCTGGCGTCGGAACCGGGTCAGGGCAGCGAGTTCACCGTCGAGCTGCCGGCCGCGTCGATCGTCCCGTCCCCGGCCCATCCCGGCGACGGGCCGTACGTGCTGCTCATCGAGGACGATCCGCAGTCGGCCGAGCTGATGAGCACCCAGCTGGGCAACGCCGGTTACCGGGTGGAGGTGGCCGGCACCGGGGAGAGCGGCCTGGCGCTGGCCCGGGAACGCCGCCCGGACGCCGTGGTCCTCGACGTCACACTGCCCGGGATCGACGGCTGGGAGGTGCTGCGCCGGTTCAAGGCCGACCACCGGCTGGCCGGCATCCCGGTCTTCTTCGCCAGCATCCTCGACGAGGCGCCGGCCGGGATCACGCTCGGCGCCCACGACTGGTTCGTCAAGCCGGTCGACCAGTCCGCCCTGCTCAGTGCCCTGACCAACGCGATCGCGGCGCGGGCCGTACCGAGAGTGCTGGTCGTCGACCACGACGACCAGGCCCGGCGGGCGATCGCCGAGGGCCTGCGGGCCGGCGGTGCCGACGTGGTGGCCTGCGCCGACGCCCGGGACGGGCTGGCCCGCAGCCGCAGCGGCGAGTTCGACCTGATCGTCTGTGACATGCAGTCGCCGGAGAAGGACGGCTTCAGCCTGCTCGCGGCGATCGAGCAGGATCCGGCCGGCCGGCAGACCCCGGTGCTCGGGCTGAGCGCGGCGGCACTCGCCTCCGGGACCTCGCCGCTGATCGCCACGGCGATGGCCGGTGGTGCGGTCGCCCACGCCCTCACCCACGGTGGCGGCGCACCGGCACCACCACCGGCGCCGCGGCTGAGTCCCCATCCGGCGGCGCGACGCGGGATCACCCGGATTCCGGAGATCACCGTCACGCTCCGCAACGCTGTCCCGCCCATCGACGCCCGGAGGACCGAACCGTGAACGACCCGCACCGCATCCTCCTGGTCGAGGACGAGGAGCTGAACCGCATGCTGGTCAAGGCGGTGCTGGCCCGGGCCGCCGTCGCCGCCGTCCGGGACGCCGAGCTGATCGACGCCGCGACCCTGTCCGCAGCCCGCGAACGGCTCGCCGACACCGATTTCGACCTCATCCTGCTCGACATCAACCTGCCCGACGGCAACGGCCTCAACCTGGCCCGTGAGCTGGCCGCGACCGGGGAGCCACGGCCGCCGGTCATCGCGGTCACCGCCAGTGTGCTGCCGCAGGATCAGAAGGCGGCGCTGGCGGCCGGGTGCGACGACTTCCTGGACAAGCCGTACGCCGCCGCCGACCTGGTCGCCACGATCGCCCGCCACCTCGGCCGTGCGCCGGAGCCATGATCAGGCGGGCGCCAGGACGATCTCGGCCCGGGCCCGGCCGTCGCGCTCGCTGACCACCGCCAGCACCTCACCGGCCGGGTCGAACACCGCGTAGGGCCCCTCGATCCCGACCGCCGGGAGCGGGCCGCCGTGCCGGAGCACCCGGGTCTCCTCCTCGCTGGCGACCCGCTGCGGGAACGAGCGGCGGGCCGCCTCGGACATCGGCAGCCCGATCACGTCGGGCGCACGCTCCTCCAGCTCGGCCAGGGTGGACGCGGCGTCGAGGGTCATGCCGCCCACCGCGGTCCGCCGCAGCGCGGTGAGATGCCCGCCGACCCCGAGCGCGGTGCCCAGGTCACGGGCGATGGCCCGGATGTACGTCCCCGACGAGCAGGTCACGTCGATGTCCACGTCGACCACGTCGCCGCCCTCGGGCCGCCGGATGCCGAGGACGTCGAGGCGGTGCACGGTGATCCGGCGGGCCGGGATCTCCACCGTCTCGCCGTCGCGCACCCGCTTGTACGCCCTCTCGCCGTTGATCTTGATGGCGCTGACCGCACTGGGCACCTGGTCGATCTCCCCGACCTGGACGGCCAGACCGGCCCGGATCGCCTCGTCGGTCACGTGCCCGGCCGGGACCGTCGCGGTCACGTCGCCCTCGGCGTCGTCGGTGATCGTCGACTCGCCGAGCCGGATCGTCGCGGCGTAGCTCTTCTCCGCACCGATCACGTAGGTCAGGAGCCGGGTGGCCCGGTTGACCCCGATGATCAGGACGCCGGTCGCCATCGGGTCCAGCGTGCCCCCGTGCCCCACCCGCCGGGTCTTCGCCAGCCGCCGGATCCGGGCGACGACGTCGTGCGACGTCATCCCGGCCGGTTTGTCCACCACGATCAGTCCGTCCGTGTTCACCCGACCACTTTATGGGCCCTGGCACAGCCCTCAGCGGGTGGCACCCGTGACCAGCCAGCGCGGGGACCGCCAGCGCAGGATCAGGCCGGCGAACCGGGCCAGGGTGAACAGCCCGAGGCCGGCCCACACCCCGCCGAGGCCCAGGTCGAGCGCATACGCCGTCCAGATCGCCGGGAGAAAGCCGAGCAGCGCCGACAGGATCGTCAGCGTGCGCAGGAACGCCACGTCACCGGCCCCGATGAACACCCCGTCCAGCGCGTAGACCACTCCCGCGAACGGCAGCAGGCCCACGAACCACGGCCAGATGATCGCCGCCTGGTCGTGCACCGCCGGGTCCGGGGTGAACCAGCCGGGCACCACCGAGGCACCGGCCGCGGCCAGCGCGGCGAAGGCCACCGCGGCCACCCCGCCGGCCAGGGTGACCCGGCGTGCCACGTCCCGCGCCTCGTCGGTGAGCCCCGCACCGAGGGCCGCGCCGACCAGCGACTGCGCGGCGATGGCCACGGCGTCGAGCACCAGGGCGGCGAAGAACCAGAGCTGCAGCCCGATCTGGTGGGCGCCCACGGCGGCGACCCCGAAACGGGAGGCGACCGCCGTCGCGGACAGGAAGCAGGCCTGGAAGGCCGCGCCCCGGATCAGCAGGTCACGGCCGAGCACCACCTGCCGCACGATGATCGACGGCACCGGCCGCAGCGCCCGGGTCTCGCGGATCAGCGCGGTCAGGAAGAGCGCGCCGCCGAGGGTCTGCGCGGTGACGTTGGCGATCGCCGAGCCGGTCAGGCCGAGACCGGCCGGATAGACCAGGACCGGGCAGAGGATCGCGGACAGCACGTTGGCACCGAGGACGATCCGGAGCGGGCGGCGGGTGTCCTGGACGCCCCGCATCCAGCCGTTACCGGCCGCGGCGAGCAGCAGGCCGGGCGCGCCCAGGGCGGCGATCCGCAGCCACCCGGCGGCGGCCTCGGCGGTCGCCGGGTCACCGGCCAGGAGGCCGGCGAGCGGCCCGGCAGCGACCGTGCCGAGAAGGGCGAGGAGCAGGCCGACGGCGAGGGCCAGCCAGGACGCCTGGACCCCCTCGGCGACGGCGGCGGCCCGGTCACCGGCGCCGAAGCGGCGGGCGGCACGGCCGGTGGTCCCATACGCCATGAGGGTGCCGAACCAGACCGCGAACGACATCACCGTCCCGCCGATCGCGACGGCGGCCAGTGGAAGCGAACCGAGATGGCCGACCACCGCGGTGTCGACGAGCACATAGAGCGGCTCGGCGGCCAGCACCACGAGCGCGGGCAGGGCCAGGCCGGCGATCCGGCGGGCCGTCGCGGTGCGCTGTGGCGGGGCGGGCGCATCGGCAGGCGGGCTCATGGATACCCATGATGCCCGCCCACTGGTAAGGGTTGCAAGGCAACCCGTCACTTACACCTACTGACGCGTGTCCATCGAGGTCTGCAGAGCGCGGCGCGCCTGCTCGGCGGCGTCGTCAGCGGGCTTCGGCTTCGGCTTGGCAGCCATGAGAGATTTCCTTCCAGCACGGATTGGTCGAGCGGGGCGTCACCAGCCGGCCCCGGGATCGCCGCGGCCTCTGGCCCAGGTGACGCGACCCGGGGCGGTGGACCCGGGTGGCTCGAGGGTTCGCGGTGGGCATCGGTGGCAGCCGCGGCGAACCAAATCACCGTTCAGGCCCCAAACTAACGTTCAGTCCCGCCACAGATGGCCTGGATCCCGGGATCCGGGACGAGAAAAGCGGAGGCCACCCGCTCGGGTGACCCCCGCCACGCAGGGACAACGCCTATCGGATCAGGTAGCTGTCGAGAAGCCGACGGACCGTGTCCACCACGTCGGCCGGCTCGCCGTACCCCGTGAAGCCCGCCGCCAGACGGTGACCGCCACCGCCCTGCGAAACCGCCACACCGCTCACGTCGACCGCGCCCTTGCTGCGCAGCGACACCGACCACTCACCCGCCGCCGTCTGCTTCACCACCACCGACACGTCCGCCTCGGCGACCGAGCGCACCGGGTCGATCAGGGTGTCCAGCACGTAGGGCGGCTGCCCGTGCCGCTCCAGGTCGGCCAGCGTCGCATAGGTCCACACCATGCCCCGCCCACCGGCCGCGGCCGGCTCCAGCACCGCCCGCCCGATGACCTCGCCGGTCAGCTTCATCGCCCCGAACGGCTTGCTGTCGAACGTCCGGCGGGAGATCTCCCCCGGCCGGAGCCCGGTGGCGATCAGCCGCGCCGCCAGCTCGTGCACCGACACCGTGGTCATGTCGAACTTGAACGACCCGGTGTCGGTCGCCAGAGCCACGTAGAGGCACTCGGCGATCTCCGCGTCCAGCGGCACGCCGAGCCGGCTCAGCAGCCCCTCGGCGACCACCGACGTCGCCGCCGCATGCGGGTCGACCAGCCGCACCCCGCCGAAACCGGTGTTGGACGCGTGATGATCGAGCACCACGCTGGCCGGTGCCGCGGCGAGACGGCCGGCGAGCGCGCCGAGACGCGACTCGCTCGCCACGTCGAAGACCAGGACCAGGCGCGGGCCGGCGAAGGCGTCCGGCTCCGGCACGAGCAGATCGACACCCGGGAGCCTCTGGTACGGCGTAGGCACCTCGAAGTCACCCGGGAACGTCGCCCGCACCCGGGTGAACCCCAGGCGCCGCAGGCCGAGCCCGAAACCGAGCATGCTGCCGAGCGCGTCCCCGTCGGGGTTGACGTGGCAGATCAGCTGGATCTCGTCATCGGGACCGGTCGAGCGGACCGCCGCCACGGCGGCGGCCCACTGATCCGCGGACGGGCCGTCGGTCACCCGTTGTCCTCGCGGGCGCCCACCCGTTCGGGCTCGTCGCCGTCAAACTCGTCCTCGTCCTCGCTCTTGTACGGGTCCGGATCGCCGGCATACGTCGCACCCGCCGCGATCTGCTGGACCTCCTGGTCCCGATGCCGCGCCTCGGCCAGAAGATCGTCGATCTCCTTGACGTGCTCCTGGACGTTGTCCAGCACGAACGTCAGGCTCGGCGAGTGCCGCAGGGCGAGCGCGTGGCCGACCCGGCTGCGCAACATGCCCTTCGCGCTCTCCAGAGCCGCCGCAGTGGACGCCTGCTCGGTCACGTCACCCAGAACCGTGTAGAAGACCGTCGCCTCGCGCAGGTCGCCGGTGATCCGGGCGTCCGTGATCGTCACCATGCCGAGGCGGGGATCCTTGATCTCCCGCACCAGCCTGGCCACCAGCTCCTTGATCCGCTCCGCGTGACGGCGCGTCTTGGCTGGGTTGGACATATCGCCCACCTCCGACTGTGTATCCCGCGGGTCGTACCGCCCCCGCCCAACTGCTGAAGCGTACCCAGGCGCTCAATCCTCGTCGCCGTACAGCCTTCGCTTCACGGACAGCAGCTCGATCTCGGGCCGGCCGGCCACCTGGTTCTCACAGGTGTCGACGACGGCACGCGCCTGGGAAGCCTCCGCCGCCACCACGGCTACCCCGATGAGGGCACGGCCATGCCGGTCGTGCAGGCCCACCTCCGCGACGCTGACGTCGAACTTCTTCAGCATCGCGATGATCGGCCGGACGTAGGAACGCTTCTGCTTCAGCGATTGCGAGTCACCGGGCAGGAGCAGGTCGAAGATCGCGGTCTCGGTATACATCAGCGAGCAGGCTACTGGGGTTCCGGAGAAGGATCAGCTGTATTTCCGGGCCACCAGCACGTCACGCTCGATGCCCTGGTCCACCCGGTGTGCCAGGGGCTGGAACTCGATCGGCCTCAGCCCGTTGGCCACCAGGATGTCCTCGGCCAGCTCGCGCTTGGCGACCTTGGTGTTCCAGGAGATGCCGACCGCGCCACCTGGGCGCAGCAGCTTCAACCACTCGGGCACGGCCCGCTCCAGCAGGTCCAGCGGGCGGCGGGTGATGCCGCCACCGTCCTCGTCGTAACTGCCGTGGGCGACCCCGTACGGCAGGTCGGTGACGATCAGGTCGGCGACGTTGCCCTTGATCAGCCCGTCGAGGCCGGTGGTGTCGGCGTTCAGCACGATGATCTTCTGCACCGCGCCGGCCTTGTGGTCGTCCTTGCTCGGCGCGAGGGTCACCTCCAGCCGCCGGGCGGCCCGGCGGCCCTGCCTGCGCACCGGGATCAGGTCGGCGGTGTGCTTGAGCCGCTTGCGCTTGAGCCAGGTCTGCAGGAACAGCTTGTACGCCTCGACGTCCTTGCCGTCGATCTCCACGCCGATGCCGTCGTACCCATACATCAGGGCCTGGTTGAGCGTGGTGCCGCGGCCGCACAGCGGGTCGAGGACGGTGAGGCCGCCGTCGAGCATCCGCCGGGCGAAGGCGGAACCGAGCAGGGTGAGGTTCAGCACCAGCTTGGTGAACTGCTCGTTGGTCTTGCCGGCGTATTTCGGGATGGTGATCAGGTCGCTGTCGTAACGGGCCAGCGGGGTGAGCACGAGCGGCCGCAGCAGGTCGCCGACCCGCTCGAACAGGGCGTAGGCCGACGACATGTTCGACAGGTAGGCGATGTCCGTCTCGGCGAGCTCGGCCTCGAACGTCAGATACTCCACCCCGCCGATCTCGTCGGTGGCGATCTCGCCGAGACCGGAGGAGAGCACCGGAGCGAAAGCGGCCAGCTCCGCCTGAGAGATCCGGGCCGCCTGATCGGCGTAGACGCGGTTGGCAGAGGGAGCGAGCAGCAAGGCATACCGGGACATGCCGCCATTGTGCCGAGACGGCCCCCGGCGCACATGCACCGGGGGCCGTCATCGAGCTGTGCGGGTTATGCGCGCGGCTTCTCGCGCATCTCCCACGTCTCGATCGTGTCGCCGACCTGAGGCGAGCCGTAGCCGCTCAGGGTCAGACCACACTCGAAGCCCTCGCGGACCTCGGTGGCGTCGTCCTTGAACCGCTTCAGCGAGCTGATCGTGACGTTGTCCGCCACGACCGTGCCGTCCCGGATGACCCGGGCCTTGGCGTTCCGCTTGAGCAGGCCCGACCGGACGATACAGCCGGCGATGAGACCGATCTTGGACGAGCGGAAGACCTCGCGGATCTCCGCCGTGCCCAGCTCGACCTCTTCGAACTCCGGCTTGAGCAGGCCCTTGAGCGCCGCCTCGATCTCCTCGATGGCCTGGTAGATCACGCTGTAGTAGCGGATCTCCACGCCGGCGCGGTCGGCCATCTCCTTGACCTTGTTGGAGGCCCGGACATTGAAGCCGATGATCGTCGCGGTCTGCTCGGACGAGGCCGACGCCAGGTTGACGTCGCTCTCGGTGATCGCACCGACGCCGCGGTGGATGACCTTGAGCTGGATCTCGTCCGGGATCTCGATCTTGAACAGCGCCTCTTCGAGGGCCTCGACCGAACCGGAACCGTCGCCCTTGATGACCAGGGTGAGCGAAGCCTTCTCGCCCTCCTTGATGTCCCGCATCATCTCGTCGATCGTCTTCGGGCGGCTCGAGTTGGCGAAGGTCGCCGCACGACGGCGAGCCTGCCGCTGCTCGGCGATCTGCCGCACCGTGCGGTCGTCCTCAGCCGCGAGGAACGTGTCACCCGCACTCGGCACCGAGGTGAGACCGAGCACCAGGACCGGACGCGCCGGAGCCGCCTCGGACACCTGGTTGCCGTGCTCGTCGAGCATGGCCCGGACGCGACCGTGCGCGCCACCCGCCACGATCGAGTCGCCGGCCCGGAGCGTGCCCTTCTGCACCAGGACGGTGGCCACGGCACCGCGACCCTTGTCCAGGTGCGCCTCGACCGCGACACCCTGGGCGGGGCCGTCGATCGGGGCGGTCAGCTCGAGCGCCGCGTCGGCGGTCAGCAGGACGGCCTCGAGGAGGTCGTCGATGCCGATGCCGGGCTTGGCCGCGACGTTGACGAACATCGTGTCGCCGCCGTACTCCTCGGCGAGCAGGCCGTAGTCGGTCAGCTGCTGCCGGACCTTGTCCGGGTTGGCGTCCGGCTTGTCGACCTTGTTCACCGCGACGACGATCGGCACGTCGGCCGCCTTCGCGTGGTTGAGCGCCTCGACCGTCTGCGGCATGACGCCGTCGTCGGCCGCGACGACCAGGATCACGATGTCGGTGACCTTGGCGCCACGGGCACGCATGGCGGTGAACGCCTCGTGACCCGGGGTGTCGATGAAGGTGATCGCCCGGTCCTCGCCCTGGTGGGGAACGACGACCTGGTAGGCACCGATGTGCTGGGTGATGCCACCCGCCTCGCCGGCGACCACGTTGGTCTTGCGGATCGCGTCGAGCAGCTTCGTCTTACCGTGGTCGACGTGACCCATGACGGTCACCACCGGCGGACGGGTGACCAGACGGTCCTCCGCCACCTCGGCGTCCAGGTCGATGTCGAACTGCGCGAGCAGCTCACGGTCCTCGTCCTCGGGGCTGACGATGACGACCTCGAAGCCGAGGTGCACACCGAGCAGCTTGAGGGTGTCGTCGGAGACCGACTGCGTGGCGGTCACCATCTCACCCAGGTTGAACATCTCCTGGACGAGCGAACCCGGGTTGGCGTTGATCTTGTCGGCGAAGTCGGAGAGCGACGAGCCGCGCGAGAGCCGGAGCTCCTGGCCACTACCGCGAGGAGCACCGGAGCTCATCTGCGGGGCGGACAGGTTGTCGAACTCCTGACGCCTCTGCTTCTTCGACTTGCGGCCACGCGTCGGCCGGCCGCCGGGACGCCCGAAGGCACCCGCCGCGCCGCCGCCACGACCGCGGCCACCGGGACCACCGCCACCGGGACGACCGGGAGCACCGGCGCCGACCGGGCCACCGGTCCCGCCGCCGGGGCCGCCACGGTAACCGCCGCCACCACCGGCGCCACCGCCGCCACCGGGACGGAAACCGCCACCGGCGCCGCCGCCACCACCGCCGGGACGGAAGCCACCGCCGCCGCCACCACCGGGACGGAAGCCACCGCCGCCGCCACCGGGGCCGCCACGGCCGCCACCGGGACCGCCGGGACGACCGGCACCGCCGCCGGGGCCACCACGGCCGCCGCCGCGACCGGCGGGACGCTGCGAGGGCATGGAGGCGGGGCTGGGCCGCGGCGGCATCGAGGCAGGGCTCGGCCGCGGCGGCATGCCGGGCTGGTTCGGACGCGGCATCGAGGCCGGCGAGGGACGCTGAGCGCCGCCGCCGGAGACACCGAACGGGTTGTTACCCGGGCCACGCGCGGGCGGGCGCGGAGCGCCGCCGGCCGGACCGGGACGGGGGCCACCGGGAGCACCGGGGCCACCCTGGCCACCGGAACGACCGGCGGCGGGCGAACCCGGACGGGGCGGAACACTGCCGGGACCCGGCCGCGGGCCGCGCGGAGCGCCACCCTCGGTCGTGCCCTGACGACGCTCGGCGTCCCGCGTGCGGGCGGCCTGAGCGGCCTTGACCGCGGCCTCCTGCTCAGCCTTCAGCGCCGAGGCCCGCGCCGCGGCCGCCGCCACCTCGATGTCGTGCGCGCTGGCCGGCTTCGCGACCGGACCGGGAGTCGGGCCCGGACGGCCGGGAACGGCCGGCTTGGGGCCCGGCCGGAACGGACCGGGGGTGGGCGCGGGGGAGGTAGGGCTGTTGGTGGGCGCGGCCGGTGCCGGACCCGGACGACGCGGCGGCTGCGGCCGCCCCATCGGGGGACCCGGACGCGGAGCGCCGGACGGGCCGGGGCCACCGGAGGTGGGCGCACTCGGCGCCGGAGCCGACGAGGACGCCGGAATGGCGCCACCCTGCTCCAGGGCGCCACGCAGCCGGCGGGCCACGGGGGCCTCGACGGTGCTGGACGCGGACTTAACGAACTCGCCCATCTCTTTCAGGGTGGCGAGAACGGTCTTGCTGTCGACCCCGAGCTCTTTGGCGAGCTCGTGTACGCGGGCCTTGCCTGGCACTGCACTCCTCACTTCGAGGTCGTACGAGCAGCGCCCGCACAGACCTCACTCGTGCACTAGAAGCCTGGTCATTTCAGGGACTTCATCGTGTGCTCATCTGGGTCGTCCTACCTTGCTGGGTCGTGACGGGGCGGCGACGCCTCGTCATCGGTGGATCCGCACGGCATGGAGACCATGCGGATGTGCTCCGCAAGCAGTTCTGGGTTAGCAAGTCCAGTGAGACGCAACGCACGCCCGAAAGCGCGACGTCGCTCCGCCTGCGCGAAGCAGGCCGGATCGGGATGCAGGTGAGCTCCCCGCCCCGGCAGTCGGCGGGCCGGATCGGGCAGAAGCCGGAGGTCACCCTCCGAATCTGCCGCGACGAACCGCAGCAAACTATCGGCCGGCGCGCGTTTGCGGCAGCCGACGCAGGTTCGCGTCGGGCCGACCGAGAGCAAGTCTACCTCTCGTTCGCTCCGCACGCGTATCCGGTCAGTTCCCCGCCTCGGCCGCATCACGGTCCGAGACCCCGGCGGGCTCGCTGTCCGGACGGATGTCGATGCGCCAGCCGGTGAGACGCGCGGCCAGACGGGCGTTCTGCCCCTCCCGGCCGATCGCCAGCGACAGCTGGAAGTCCGGCACCGTCACCCTGGCCGTACGGCTGGCCGCGTCGACCACCTCGACCCGCAGCGCCTTGGCCGGGGAGAGCGCGTTGCCGACGAACTGGGCGGGGTCGTCCGACCAGTCGATGATGTCGATCTTCTCACCGTGCAGCTCGCTCATGACCGCCCGGACCCGCTGACCCATCGGGCCGATACAGGCACCCTTCGCGTTCACGCCCTGAACGGTCGACCGCACCGCGATCTTCGTACGGTGACCTGCCTCACGGGCGATCGCGGCGATCTCCACGGTCCCGTCGGCGATCTCCGGCACCTCGAGGGCGAACAGCTTCTTCACCAAGGCCGGGTGCGAGCGGGACAGGGTGATCTGCGGGCCGCGGAAACCCTTGGCCACGTGCACCACGATGCAGCGGATCCGGGTGCCGTGCGGGTACGTCTCGCCGGGCACCTGCTCGGACTGCGGCAGCACCGCCTCCAGCTTGCCGAGGTCGACGGTCACGATGTGCTTCTCGGCACGGGCGGCGTCGGCCTGCACCACACCGGTGACCAGGTCGCCGTCGCGCCCCGCGTACTCACCGAAGTGCTGCTCGTCGGTGGCCTCCCGGAGCCGCTGGAGGATCACCTGCTTGGCGGTCATCGCGGCGATGCGGCCGAAGTCGTGCGGGGTGTCGTCCCACTCGCGCACCAGCGAGCCGTCGGCGTCGAACTCCTGTGCCATGACGGAGGCCACACCGCTCTTGCGGTCGATCTCCACCCGGGCGTGGCCCTCGGCACCGTCGGTGTGCCGGTAGGCGGTGAGCAGTGCGGTCTCGATGGCCGCCAGGATCGTCTCGAACGGGATCTCCCGCTCGCGCTCCAGGGCGCGCAGCGCCGCGAGGTCGATGTTCATTCCTCGCCCTCCCCTTCGTCGTCGTCTTCTTCGTCATCGGACTCGTCGAACTCGGCTTCGTCCATGCGCTTGAACTCGATCTGGACCTTGCCCGCCCCGAGCTCGGCGAACGCCAGCTCACGGATCGTGCCGTCCACATCCAGCGTGACGCCGGAGTCGCCGACCGAGATCACCCGGCCGGTCAGCCCGTTCACCGCGACCAGACGGCTGATGTTGCGCCGCCAGTGCCGTGGCTCGGTCAGTGGCCGGTCCACCCCCGGGGAGCCGACCTCCAGCTGATACTCCCCCTCGAGGAGCTCGCCGCCGCGCTCCTCGGCAGCGTCGAGCGCCTCGGAGATCGCCCGGGAGACCACCGCCACATCGTCCAGGCTGATGCCGCCGTCGGTGTCGACCATCACCCGGACCACGTGCCGGCGGCCGGCCCGGGACAGGGAGAGATCCTCCAGGTCGTAACCGGCCTCGGCGATGACCGGCTCGATCACCTCGCGGACCCGGGCGCGGGCGGCGGCCAGATCGACGCGGGGAAGTGTGGGATTACGGGTCTCCGGCTCGGGCCGGGTGCGGCGGGCGCCGGGGCGACCACCGGGCCGGGCCCCGGCGCGACCACGCTGCGTCATCGGGCTCGACCTCTCGCTAGCTTTCTCGCAGGAACGACTATATGCCGCCGGGCAGTCCGTGGCCCCGCGGCTGACGCGAAGCGTAACGTGCCGACCGCCGGGGCGAAGCAGCGCCGCACCGAATGGTGTTGACTGGCACCGTGCTGACGAACTCCCGCCGGGCCTTCCTCGGCGCCCTGGCCGGTTCCGCCGCGCTCGCGGGCTGCGGCGTCCTCGACGACGAGCCGGAGCCCGTACCGCAACCGGATCCCTTCCAGCCCCTGCTCGACGAGGCTGTCGCGCTGGCCGCGGCGTACGACCGGGTGATCGTCGCCCAGCCCGGCCTGGCCTCCCGGCTCACCCCGCTGGCCGAGGACCACCGGGCGCACGCCGGTGACCTGGCCCGGCTGATCGGTGCCGCGGTGGCATCGGTGGCGCCGTCGGCCTCGGCCCCCTCGGCGGCCGGCGACACCACCGCCACGTTGCGTAAGGCCGAGCAGGCCGCACAGAAGAACGCGGCCGCCGCCTGCAAAACCGCGCCGGCCGATCGCGCGGCACTGGCCGGATCGATCGCCGCATGCCGTGCCACACACGCCGAAGCGCTGCGCTGAAAGCGCTACTCTTCGCGCCGTGACGGAACAACTCGCCGCCGCCCTCGCCGCCGAGGAGGCGGCCATCTATGCCTATGGCGTGATCGGCGTGCACCTGGAGGACGCCGACGAGGTGGCACGCGCCCGATCCGCCGATCTGGAGCACCGGGCCCGGCGGGACACGCTGATCGCCCACACCGACGAGGTCCGGGCCAGTGTGGCGCCCGCCCCGGCGGCCTATCAGCTGCCGTTCGAGGTGACTGATCGTGAGGGCGCGCTGAAACTGGCCGTCCACGTGGAGGACGGGGTGGCCCAGGCCTGGCGGGCACTGCTGCCGGTCACCGAGGGCGACGAGCGCGTCGACGCACTGTCGCATTTGACCGACTCCGCAGTTCGCGCGACCCGGTGGCGGCGGATCGCCGAGGTCACACCGCTGACAATGGCCTTCCCGGGCCGCCCGGGCTGATGATCGGGCCCACCCGGCCGAGGTGGATGCCCGAGAATGAGGACGTGATCGTCGAGCTCGACACCACCACACCCCGAGGGTCGCTCGCGATCCGCCTCCGCGACGCCATCCAGGAGCGCTGGTCGGCCGAGGTGCAGGCGATCGGGCTGTGCGGGTCGATGGCGCACGGTGACGACACCGACAGCAGTGACGTCAATCTGGTGGTGATCACCTTCCGCCCGCGGACCGGTCCGAAACCGGCCCGGCGCAAGGTCGACGGGATCCCGGTCGATCTGCGGGTGACGACCGCCGAGGAGGGGATGGGCCAGGCCCGGCTGCTGACCACGCACTGGCCGATGCAGGCCGACACCTACATCACGACCTTCGCGCTGCACGACCCGCAGGAGTGGTTCAAGACCCGGCGGGAGGCGCATCTGAGCCTGCTGGCCGAGGCCCGGCCGATGGAGTTCACCGGCCTGGCCCGGCAGAACTGGGCGGTCGCCAACAGCGCGCACGCCCGGGCCGTGCGGCTCACGCAGTGGTACGACACCGACGCCGCCCTGATCCTGATGGCCGAGGCCCGCCTGCACGCCGCGCTGGTCGCCGGTTTCCTGACCCGCACCTATTTCCGCAACACCGCGGACGCGGTCAAGCACACCGGGGTCGCCGCGGCCGACATGCAGGAGCTGGGCGCGATCCTCAAATACCAGGCCGAGGAGCTGACCGCCCGCGGCCGCCCGGTCGACGGCCGCCTCGGCGCCCTTTTCGACTGACCGGGTCCGGGCCCGACCGGCCGGGCCGGACCGATCAGGCCCGACCGAGTGGGTTCAGGGCAGGGTCAGGATCTCGAAACCGTCGTCGGTCACCACGAGCGTGTGCTCGAACTGGGCGGTCCACCGGCGGTCCTTGGTGACGACGGTCCAGCCGTCGCGCCACATCTCGTACTCATGGGTGCCCAGGGTGATCATCGGCTCGATGGTGAACGTCATACCCGGCTCCATGACGGTGGTGAGCTGCGGGTTGTCGTAATGCGGGATGTACAGCCCGGAGTGGAAGGTCTCGCCGATCCCGTGGCCGGTGAAGTCACGGACCACGCCGTAGCCGAACCGCCGCGCGTACGCCTCGATGACCCGGCCGATCGCGTTGATCGGCCGCCCCGGCGCGACGGCGCGGATGCCCCGCATCATCGCCTCGTGGGTGCGCTCGACCAGCAGCCGGGCCTCCTCGCTCACCTCGCCGACGCAGAAGGTGGCGTCGGTGTCGCCGTGCACACCGTTCAGGTACGCCGTGACGTCGACGTTGATGATGTCGCCGTCCTCCAGCACGGTGGAGTCGGGGATGCCGTGGCAGATCACCTCGTTGAGCGACGTGCAGCAGGACTTGGGGAAGCCCTTGTAGCCCAGCGTCGAGGGGTAGGCGTTGTGGTCGAGCAGGAACTCGTGCACCACCCGGTCGATCTCGTCGGTGGTCACCCCCGGTTTGCAGTGCTCGCCGGCGAGCTGGGTGGCCTGCGCCGCGATCCGGCCGGCGATCCGCATCTTCTCGATGGTCTCGGCGGTCTGCACGTGCGAGCCGCGCCACTGCTGGGGGCGCTTCTTACCGACATACTCGGGGCGGACGATCTGAGCCGGGACCGATCGCGCACGCGATTGCTTTCCCGGCACGAGTGGGGCACGTACGGTCATGGCACACAGCCTAACCGGCGGTGACCGCACCGATCGGGCCCGTCCTTGCCGCTGCCCGGACGGCTGTGAAATCGTGTTCGGCGTGGATCAAGAGGGTGCGGACCCCGGTTTCTCCGCGGTCGGCGAGGTGGCCGGCGACCGCGTCACCGTCACGGTGACCGGCGAGGTCGACATGGCGACCGCCGGCGCGCTCTTCCAGACCGCCACACCCGACGGCGTGTCGGCCGCGACCGTCGACCTGCGGGCGGTCACCTTCTTCGACTCGGCCGCCATCCACACGCTGGTCCGCCTGGTGGACCACTACGCGGGGGCGATCGAGGTGTTCCCCTCCGACCGGGTGCGGCGGGTGCTCGACATCTCCGGTCTCGGCGGGCAGCCCTGGCTCAGGGCCGGCTGAGCGGTCTCCGCAGGGTCACCTCGGTGCCCTCGGTGGAGCGGTGCACCGACAGTTCGGTGAGCGCCCCGATCAGGGCCAGCCCGCGGCCGCGGAACCCGGCGTCGCCGGCGGGCCGCCAGCCACCGGTGTCGCGGACCGACACGAGCACCGCGTCCTCCAGCAGCGACGCCGTCACGGTGATCACTGGCTCGGCCGGGTCGACCGGGTGCTCGATGGCGTTCGCCGCCGCCTCGGAGACCGCCACCACCAGGTCGAAGGCGTCGGCCTCGGGCACCCGGTGCGCGGCCAGGAAGTCCTCCAGCCGCCGCCGGAGCACGGACAGCCGGCCCGGTTCGGCGGGCAGCCGCAGCACGAACTCGCGGGGTTCGGTCACCTCGAGCGCGACCAGGGCGATGTCGTCCCGCCGGACCTGCTGGGCCGCCTTGGCCAGCAGCGCGTCCAGCAGGTCGTCGACGTGCCCGGCCGGTTCTGCGACGTCGGCGGTGAGCTCGGCGAGACCACTGTCGATCCCCTGCCGGCGGTCCTCGATCAGGCCGTCGGTGTAGAGCAGGAGCCGCGCCCCGGCGGTCAGTTCGGTCACCCGTGTCGGGTATTCGACGACCCCGAGGGCGCCGATCGGCGGGCCGAGCGCGGAGCCGTACAGGAAGGTGCCCTGTGCCCCGGCCGGGATCAGCACCGGTGACGGGTGCCCGGCAGAGGAGTAGCTCATCCGCCGGGTCCGCGGGTCGAAGCCGACACAGAGGACCGTCGCGAACTGCCGCCGGCCCAGCGTGTCGACGAGCCGGTTGAGGCGGCTCAGCGCGGTGCCGCAGTCGAAGCCCTCCAGCAGATAGGCGCGCAGCGCGTTGCGCAGCTGACCCATGCCGGCCGCGGCCTGCACGCCCTTGCCCACGACGTCGCCGATGACCAGGAACAACTCGCCGTCCGGGCCGGCGATGACGTCGTACCAGTCGCCGCCGACGCGGGCCTCGCTGCTGCCCGGCACATACCGCCCGGCCACGATGGCGCCCGGCACCCGCGGCAGTGACTGCGGCAGCAGGCTGTGCTGCAGGGTGGAGGCGATCCGGTGCTCGGTCTCGTAGAGGCGGGCGTTGGCCAGACGGAGCCCGACCAGGCGGGCCAGCTGGGTGAGCACCACCGGCTCAGCCGGTACGCCCGGACCGGCCCACACCCGCAGCTCGCCCAGTGGCGGGCCGGTGGTGGCCGGCAGCGGCAGGATCAGGTCGGGCGGCACGGATCCCGCGGCGCCGCCGTCCCGTTCGGCCCGCCCGTCCGGGGTGGTCAGCACGACCCGGCCGGCCGACGTCATGGCCAGCACGTGCCGGGCCGCGACCTCCAGCACCTCGGTCGTGGTGGACACGGCGTTGAGGGCGGCGGCCGCGTCGACCAGCCCCCGCAGCCGGCTGACGGTCTCCCGGCGCAGCTGGCCGAGCTCCAGGTTGGCACGGACCCGGGCGGTCAGCTCCCGGGTGGAGAACGGCTTGGCCAGGTAATCGTCGGCGCCGGCGGACAGACCCTCGACCGCCGACTCCTCGCCGGCCCGGGCGGAGAGCACGACGATCGGGACATCCCGGGTACGTGGATCCGCGCGCAACCCCGCGATGAGGCCGAATCCGTCCAGCCGGGGCATCATCACATCGGTCAGCACCAGGTCGAACTGCTGCTCCCGGGCCAGTTCCAGGGCGTCGGTCCCGTCCACCGCGGTGACCACGTCCCAGTACGGCCCGAGCAGCCGGGCCACGTGCTCCCGCAGGTCGGCGTTGTCGTCGGCGAGCAGGATCCGCCCGCCGGTCCCGCGGTGCACCGGCTGTGGGGCGGCCGGACCGTCCCCGGCCCACCAGGTCGCCTCGTCGACCCAGAGCCGTGGCTCGACCGGGTCGCCGGACGGTGCCGGGTCGTCGCTGAGCCGCTCCGGCGGCAGGTGGGCGGTGCCGAACGGGATCCGCACGGTGAACTCGCTGCCGCGGCCCGGACGGCTGCGCACCCCGACCGAGCCGCCGTGCAGCCGGGCCAGCTCGCGGACCAGCGCCAGACCGATCCCGGTGCCCTCGTGGCTGCGTGACCAGGCCCCGGTGACCCGATGAAAACGGTCGAAGAGCAGGGTCTGCTCGGACTCGGGGATGCCGACGCCGGTGTCGCGGACGGACAGCACGGCGTGGCCGTCCTCGGCGCCCACCCGGACCTCGACACCACCGGCGCGGGTGAACTTGACCGCGTTGGAGAGCAGGTTGAAGACGATCTTCTCCCACAGCTCGTGGTCGACGTGGACCGTCTCGTCCAGCGGCGGGGCGTCCACGGTCAGCGTCAGCCCGGCCCGTTCGATGGCCGGCCGGAAGGTGCCCGCCAGCCGCGCGGTGTGCCGCGCCAGGTCGGTGGGCCGGTAGACGGCCGCCATCCGCCCGGACTCCATCCGGGAGAAGTCGAGCACGGTGTTGACCAGTTTGAGCAGCCGCAACGCGTTACGGTGCATCGGCTCCAGGCGGTCCCGCAGCGACCCGTCCGGAGCCGGGTTCTCGATCAGATCCTCCAACGGCCCGAGGATCAGGGTCAGCGGGGTACGGAACTCATGGCTCACGTTCGAGAAGAAGTCGGTCTTCGCCTGATCGAGGGCGGCGAGCTCGGCGGCCCGGCGGCGCTCCTGCTCGTAGGCCCGGACGTTGGCCACCGCCCGGGAGATCTGCGCCGCCGCCAGGTCGAGGAAGTCGCGGTAGCCGCCGTCCAGTGCGAGGTAGCGGCTCACGCCGAGGACCAGGGCACCGACCGTTTCCGCGCCCACGCCGATCGGCAGCGCCAGGGCCTCGGCCGCCGCGGCCGGCGCCGGTGTGGTCAGCTCGGCCAGCGGGACCGGGCCGGGCCGCCCGCTGGTGATGACGGCCCGGATCGCCGGATGGGTGTCGTCGTCGAGGACCAGCGCGGCGTAGGGCACGTCCTCGGCGTTGCCGGTGAGCACGGCAGCCGCCTCGGCGGCGAGGGCGGCCTGATCAGGCGAGTCGGCGAGCCGGCGGCCCAGAGCGCTGAGGGTCCGCACCCGGCGCTCGCTGAGGACCCGGGCGGTCGTCTCGGTGACGATGCACAGCACGCCGCCGGGTACCCCGTCCTCGGAGCGGATCGGGTCGTAGGAGATGTCGAAGTAGGTCTCCTCGACGAACCCGTACCGCTCGATCATGAACAGGTGATCGCCGGCGTAGAACGACCGGTCGCCCGCGATCACCCCGTCGAACAGCTCGTGCAGCACGTCCCAGACCTCGGCCCACAGGTCGCGGCCGGGCCGTCCGAGGAACCCGGGGTGTTTGCCGCCCAGCACCCCGGCGTAGGCGTCGTTGTAGAGCACCACGTACTCCGGGCCCCAGAAGACGATGATCTGGGCACGGGAGGCGAGCATCGTGGCAACCGCGTCGACCAGCTCCGGCGGCCAGGACGACGGATCACCCAGCGGGGTGCCGGCCCAGTCCAGAGAGGACATCCGGGCGCCCATCTCGCCGCCCCGATCGAAGGCGTTGCGGAGCCGCCTCGGCAGGGCGCCCATACGCATGCCTCCTAGACGTCCCACACGTCCCGCTTCCGGTGGCACGTTAACACCGGTCCGGTGCTCCCGCTCGTCAGGCGGCGATCACGCGGGCCCGGGCCGACGCCTCCGCCAGGGCGGCGAACGAACGCAGGTCGGAGGTGCGCTCCGGGTGCCACTGCACGCCGAGGGCGAAGGCCCGGCCGGGGTGCTCGACGATCTCGATCACCTGGTCGTCGGGGCACCAGCCGACCGGCAGGAACTCACCCGGGTCGGCGATCGCCTGATGGTGGAACGAGTTCACCGTGAGGGTGCGGCCGAAGAGCCGGTGCGCCGCACTGCCCTCCTCGAGGACCACGTCGTGCCGGCCGTAGTCGGAGGCTCCGGCGGCCAGCGGGTCGGTGCCGGCCGCGGCCCGGTGGCGCTCGTGACCGACCAGGTCCGGCAGGTGCTGGTGCAGCGAGCCGCCGGTGGCCACGGCCATCATCTGCATACCCCGGCAGACGCCGAGCATCGGCAGGCCGGCCTCCAGCGCGGCACGCATCAGCATCAGCTCGGAGGTGTCGCGGACGGTGTCGACCTCGGTCGCCGGGTGCCGCGGGGCGCCCCAGAGGGCCGGGTCGATGTCGCCGCCGCCGCAGAAGACGATGCCGTCCAGCGAGTCGAGCACGTCGGTGCCCGGATCGTCCGGGGTGATCAGGACGGCCCGGCCGCCGGTGGCGTGCACCGCCTTCACATAGTTCATCGGCAGCATCGCGGCCATCAGGTCGTTCCGGCCGTGGTGGATCTGCTCGGCGTAGGCGGTGAGTCCGATCAGCGGTCTGCGCATGCTTGTGTGAGCTCCTTCGATGCCGCCGCCACCAGGGCCCCGAAGAGCCGCCGGTCCCGGCTCACCTCCGGATGCCACTGGACACCGAGCACGAAACGCCGCTCCGGGTCCTCGACCACTTCGGGCAGGCCGTCGGCGGCCCGCCCGGTGACGGTCAGCGAGCCCGGATCGGCGACGCCCTGGTGGTGGAAGCAGTTGATGGTCAGGTCCTCGCCCATCAGGGCGGCGATCCGGGTGCCCGGGTCGAGCACGACCTGCTGCGAGCCGTAGACGCCCGGCGCCGGCCGGTGCTTCTCGTGGCCGAGCAGGTCGGGCAGGTGCTGGTGCAGGGTGCCGCCGGCGGCGACGGTGAGCAGCTGCATGCCCCGGCAGACACCGAGGACCGGCAGGTCCCGGTCGAGGGCGACGCGGAGCAGGGTCAGCTCGCCGGCGTCCCGGTCCGGCTGGGCGACGGTGTGCGGGCCCGGCTCCTGGCCGTACAGCGACGGCTGGAGATCGGCGCCACCGGCCAGCACCAGTCCGTCCAGCCGGTCGAGCACGTCCGCGTCGAGATCGTCCGGCGGCAGGATCACCGCGCGGCCACCGGCGAGCCGGACCGCCTCGGTGTAGTCGTACGGGACCAGCGCGGTCGGGAGATCGGTCCAGACGCCCCAGCCGGCGGGCAGCACATAGGACGTTATGCCGATGATCGGACGCATCGCACCACCGTAATCACATGCGCGCGGCGCCGGAGAACCGGCGCCGCGTCACGGGCCCATCTGTCCCACCTACACGGGGATCGACCCGTGCCGGCGGGGATTCGACCCCTAACACCTCGTTTGAACTGGGTGTATAGGGCTTCCATCTCCACCGTAGCGGGTCGGTAAACATCACAGCGGAGTTACGTACGCTCCGGTGATACCGCCGTCGACGACGAACTGCGAAGCGGTCATGAACGACGCGTCGTCACTCGCCAGGAAGGCGACGGCCGCGGCGATCTCGTCCGGTTCGGCGAACCGGCCCATCGGCACGTGCACCAGCCGGCGGGCGGCCCGCTCCGGGTCCTTGGCGAAGAGCTCCATCAGCAGCGGGGTGGCCACCGGTCCCGGGCAGAGCGCGTTGATCCGGATGCCCTCGCGGGCGAACTGCACGCCCAGCTCCCGGGTCATCGCCAGCACACCGCCCTTGCTGGCGGTGTAGGCGATCTGCGAGGTGGCCGCACCGAGCAGGGCGACGAACGACGCGGTGTTGATGATCGAGCCCTTGCCCTGCCGCTGCATGTGCGGGATCGCGTACTTGCAGCAGAAGAAGACGCTCGTGGTGTTGACCTTGAGGACACGCTCCCACGCGTCCAGGCCGGTGACCAGGATCGAGTCGTCGTCCGGCGGCGAGATGCCGGCGTTGTTGAAGGCGATGTCGACCCGGCCGTGCCGCTCCGCGACGCCGTCGAAGAGAGCCTTGACCTGCTCCTCGTCGCTGACGTCACAGGCCACGAACTCGCCGCCGACCTCCTCGGCGACCGCTTTGCCAGCTTTGTCAGAAATATCAACACAGACTACGAAAGCACCCTCGGCGGCGAAGCGCCGCGCGGTGGCCAGCCCGATTCCACTGCCGGCGCCGGTGATCACGGCGACCCGGTCCTGCAAACGCTCCACTTAGTCTCCCGTAGCCAGGAACACGTTCTTCACGTCGGTGAAGGACAACAGGGCGTCCGGACCCAGCTCACGGCCCAGGCCGGACTGTTTCATGCCACCGAACGGCGTCCAGTAGCGCACCGAGGAGTTGCTGTTGACGCTCAGCGCGCCGGTCTCCAGAGCCTGCGAGACGCGCAGCGCCCGCCCCACGTCCCGGGTCCAGAGCGAGCCGGACAGGCCGTACTCGGTGTCGTTGGCCAGCTCGATCGCCTCGGCCTCGTCGCGGAACGGCAGCACGCTGACCACCGGCCCGAAGATCTCCTCACGCCAGTGCCGGTCCGTCGTCGACCCGGCCAGCAGCACGGTCGGCGGGAACCACCAGCCGTCACCCGATGGAGCCGATCCCCGGAACGCCACGTCCGCGCCATCCAGGAAGGACGCGACGGAGTCCCGCTGGCCGGAGGAGATCAGCGGTCCCATCTCGGCCGCGTCGTCCGCCGGGTCCAGGACACGGAACGAGCGGACCGCGGGCTCCAGCAGCGCGAGGAACTTGTCGTAGACCGAGGCCTCGACCAGGATCCGGGATCGCGCGCAGCAGTCCTGGCCCGCGTTGTCGAAGACCGCTCCGGGCGCGGCGGCCGCGGCGGCCTCCAGGTCAGCGTCGGCGAAGATCACGTTGGCGCTCTTGCCGCCCAGCTCCAGGGTCACCCGTTTCACCTGGTCGGCGCAGCCCGCCATGATCGACTTGCCGACCTCGGTGGACCCGGTGAAGCAGACCTTGCGGACCGCCGGGTGGGTGACGAACCGCTGTCCGACGATCGAGCCCTTCCCCGGCAGCACCTGGAACACGCCCTCCGGCAGACCGGCCTCCAGCGCCAGCTCACCGAGCCGGATCGCGGTCAGCGGGGTCAGCTCGGCCGGCTTGAGCACCACCGTGTTGCCGGCCGCCAGCGCGGGGGCGAAACCCCAGCCGGCGATCGGCATCGGGAAGTTCCACGGCACGATGATCCCGACCACACCGAGCGGCTCGTGGAAGGTCACGTCGACGCCACCGGCCACCGGGATCTGCCGCCCGGACAGGCGTTCCGGCGCGCCCGCGTAGTAGTTCAGCACGTCGCGGACGTTGCCGGCCTCCCACCGGGCGTTGCCGATGGTGTGACCCGCGTTGCGTACCTCCAGCTGTGCCAGCTCTTCGAGATTTTCCTCGACCACCGCCGCGAAGCGCCGCAGAAGCCGGGCCCGGTCCCCGGGCGACACCCGGCGCCACTCACCGAAGGCTTTCCGGGCACGGTCGATGGCGGCATCGGTCTCTTCCAGACCCAGCGACGGTACGGTCGTGAAGACCTCTCCCGTCGAGGGGTTGATCACATCTGTAGTCCCCACGCCAAGATCCTCACACTCAGAGGCGCTCGAATCCACGGCGCAACTCCCAGTCGGTCACCGCCGCGTCGTAGGCCGCCAGTTCCACCCGCCCCATGTTCGCGTAGTGGGCCACGACGTCCGCCCCGAACGCGGTATCCGCCACCGAACTGTCCTCCCAGAGCGTGGTCGCCTCCCGCAGGGTCCCGGGCACCCGGCCGGCGCTCTCGTCCTGGTAGGCGTTGCCGCGGAACTCGTCCTCCAGCGACAGCTCGTTCTCGATGCCGTGCAGCGCGCCGGCGACCAGGGCGGCGATCGCCAGGTACGGGTTGACGTCCCCGCCCGGCACCCGGTTCTCCACCCGCATGCCCTGCCCGTGCCCGGCGATCCGCAGCGCGCAGGTCCGGTTGTCGACGCCCCAGCGCAGCGCGGTCGGCGCGAAGGAGCCCGGCTGGTAGCGCTTGTACGAGTTGATGTTCGGCGCGAAGAGCAGGCTGAACTCGCGCATCGTGGCGAGCAGCCCGGCCAGCACCCGCTGCCCGGTGACGCTGAGATGGGCCGGCCCGTCGCCGAGCATCGCCGACCGCCCGTTCTCGTCGCGCAGCGAGAAGTGGATGTGACAGGAGTTGCCCTCGCGTTCGTTGGGCTTGGCCATGAAGGTGAGCGCCATGCCCTCCTGGGCGGCGATCTCCTTCGCCCCGTTCTTGTAGATCACGTGGTTGTCGGCACTGGTCAGCGCGTCGGCGTAGCGGAAGGCGATCTCGTGCTGGCCGAGGTTGCACTCGCCCTTGGCGCTCTCCGGGATCAGGCCGGCGCCGTACATGTCGTTACGGATCCGGCGCAGCAGCGGCTCGACACGGGCGGTGCCGAGCAGCGAGTAGTCCACGTTGTACTGGTTGGCCGGCGTCAGGTCGCGGTAGTTCCTGGTGAACGCCTGCTCGTAGCTGTCCTTGTAGAGGACGAACTCCAGCTCGGTACCGGCGTAGGCGGTCAGTCCGTGCGCCGCCAGCCGGTCGAGCTGGCGGCGCAGGATCTGCCGGGGTGACACGAGCACCGGCTGCCCGGCGGTGTCGAGCAGGTCGGCGAGGACCAGCGCGGTGCCGGGCTGCCACGGGACCCGGCGCAGCGTGCTGAAGTCGGGCTTCATCACGAAGTCGCCGTAGCCGGTGGACCAGGAGGACATCTCGTAGCCGTCGACGGTGTTCATGTCCACGTCGACAGCGAGCAGGTAGTTGCATCCCTCGCTGCCGCCGGAGACCACCTCGTCCAGGAAATACCGTCCGTGCAGCCGCTTGCCCTGCAACCGGCCCTGCATGTCGGTCAGGGCCAGCACCACGGTGTCGATGCTGCCGTTGTCGACGGAGACGTCGAGCTCCTCGAGATCCATGTGTTCAGTCCTATCAGTCGGTGGACTCGCCGTGGGCGGCCTTCTCCAGGAGGTTCTGCTTCGGCCCGGTGAACCACTTCCGGGCACTGGCGAACCACCAGATCGCGGCCGCCCCGAGCACCACCGCCACGGCGACGATCGTGTAGTTGAACGTCTCCGCGTTGATCGGGCTGCTGGGCGGCAGCACGAAGAGCACGCAGATGATCCCTACCCAGACGATCGCGATCCAGCCGATCGGGGCGCTCCATTTCCCGAGATTCCACGGGCCGGGCTGGAAGTCCGGGTTGAGCCGGCGCAGCAGGACCGGACCGACGTAGGCGATGTAGAGGCCGATCACCGCGATCGAGGTGGCCGCGAAGTACGCGACGGTGTTCCAGAGCGACGGCAGCACCAGGATCGTGGAGAGGGTCACGCACAGCCAGATGGAGTTGGTGGGCGTACCGGTGCGGGGATTGACCTTCTTCCAGATACTCGATCCGGGGATCGCGTCGTCACGAGCGAAGGCGTAGGACATCCGGGAGTTGGCGGTGACCGACGCCATGCCACAGAACCACTGCGCGACCATGCAGATGAAGAGCAGGAACACGCCCAGGTCGTGGCCGACCGCGTCGATGAAGATCTGCGCCGGCGGCAGGCCGAGCTCGGTGCCGAGCGCGCCCTCGTAGTCCTGAATGGACCAGGTGATCGCGACCAGGAGCACGAAACCGGCGATCACCGAGACGATCACCGACATCACGATGCCCCGGGGCGCGGCGTTGGCGGCGTCGTGGGTCTCCTCGGCGACGTGCGCGGAGGCGTCGTAGCCGGTGTACGTGTACTGCGCCATAAGCAGGCCCATGAGCACCGCGTAGACGCCCGCCCCGGCGAAGGTGAACCCGGTCGCGTTGTAGACCTCGGTGAACACCTCGGAGATGGGTTTGTGCTGGTCGGGGACGACCGCGAGGATGCCGACGATCACCGCGACACCGATCAGGTGCCACCAGGCGCTGACGTCGGAGAGGACCCGCACCAGGTTCACGCCGAAGGTGTTCAGCAGCCCGTGGACGACGATGATGACCAGGAAGAGCAGGAAGGTGGAGGTCGCCGTCACCTCCAGGCCGAAGGTCAGGCTGAGGAAGGCCGCGGTGGTGATCGCCGCGCCGAAGTCGATGGCCGCGGTGACCGCCACCTCGCCGAGGAAGTTGAACCATCCGATGAACCAGGCCCAGGCCGGCTTGTTCCTCTTGGCCAGCGCGGCGGCCCACCAGTAGAGGGCGCCCGCGGTCGGATAGGCCGAGCAGACCTCGGCCATGGCCAGCGCCACGAAGGTCACCATGACGCCGACGAAGAGCCAGCCCAGGGTGATCGCGACCGGGCCACCGGCCTTCATGGCGATGCCGTACGAGGTGATCGCCCCGGCCAGGATCGAGATGATCGAGAACGAGACGGCGAAGTTGGAGAAGCCGGACAGCCGGCGGTGGAGTTCCTGTTTGTAGCCGAGTTGGGCGAGTCTTTCCTCGTCGGTGCTCATCGGGATGCCCCCTACACACGAAGGACTGTGACCTGAGCCACTGCTGCGGTCATGATCGCTCCGCCGTGTTACGGCAGTCAATGCACAGGGTTAATTGCGTTGCCGCGTCCGGCCCGCGGGGCGATCCTTGATGAGAGCGATCCCTCGGCCGGGATCCGCTGTGGACACCTCTCCGCCGATGGCGGTGCGGGGCGCGGTCACCTCTCTCTTCCTCAGCGCCCGCCCCGTGCCGCCATCGCATCGATGCAAGTGTTTTCGCAGCTCGGCAGGCCTTTCATCTAAAAAATCTACAGCGGCGACTCTAGAAATTTCGCTGGCGGAGGCCTACATTGGGTTTGTCGGTCACGGCCGACAAGCAACTGGCACAGTCGCTGAGTTGGAGAAGGAGGACGAGATACCGCAGCAACGCGTAATCACGTTGTCCCCGACCCGACAAGAGGTGATCGCAGCCGATGCCCATCACTCTGGTCGACTGCTAGCGGCACGCAGCCGGTCGACCACATGCGCCGGCAGAGTCCGGCACCAGAATTGAAAAGCCAGGGCCCCGGTTACCCGCCGGGGCCCTGGTCTGTGGCTGGATAGACACATGGACCGCGACAGTCCGGTGTTCAGCATGGGCCGCGCCGCCGAGACACTCGGGGTGACGGCCGCTTTTCTGCGCAGTCTCGACGAGGCCGGCCTGATCGAGCCGGAGCGCTCGGCCGGGGGCCACCGCCGCTACTCCCGCCACCAACTCGACCTCGCCGCCCGCGTCCGGGTGCTGCTCGACCAGGGATTCCTGCTCGCCGCCGCCTGCCGGATCGTCACCCTCGAGGACCGCCTCGAAGCCGCACACCACCACATCCGCGAGCTCGGCGGCACGATCACCCCCGATCAGGACGCGAGCATCCCCACACAGACCCGGCGCGGCTGACCCGTTCTTGCCCGTTCGTGACATGGTCTGCCCATGCCATCGGTGAACCTCGACGACTGGGTACGGCCCGGCCCGACCGCGGCCCAGCGGCGCACGGATGTGTGGATCGGGCTGGCCGTCGGCGCGGTCGCCCTGGTCAACCTCTTCCTCACCCGCCACCTCAACACGCTCGACCCCGGCCGGGTGGCTCCCGTGCCCGAGCAGATCTGCTGGGTGCTGGCCATCACGCTGCCACTGGCGCTGCGACGGGCGTACCCCGATGTGATCGCCGTCGTGATCGGCGCCGCCTTCATCGGTGGTCAGGTCCGCGGCTCGCAGGAGCAGCAGGTCACCATCGGTGTGCTGTTCGCGGCGATCTACGCGCTGGGCGCCTGGGGCCGCAACCGGAACCGGGCCCGGATCCTGCGGCTCGGCATCATCGGCGCCATGTTCGCCTGGCTGGTGATCGTCTTCGTGTTCTTCGCCGGCGGCATCGGCGGCCCCGCCGAGCGGGCCTCGCTGGCGTTCAACTGGTTCGTGGTGAACTCGGCGTTCTTCGCCTTCAGCTACCTGATGGGCGACGCCGCCTGGCAGCACGTGCGGCGCAGCCATGCCCTGGAGGAGCAGGCCGCCGAGTTGCGGGCCACCCAGGAGATCGCCGCCGAGCGGGCGGTCCTCGGCGAACGTGTCCGGATAGCGCGTGAGCTGCACGACGTCGTCGCCCACCACGTCTCGGTGATGGGAATCCAGGCGTCGGCCTGCCGCCGCGCGCTCGACAAGGACCCGGCCCGGGCGCGGACCGCGCTCGCCGCTGTCGAGGAAGGTGCCCGCACCGCCGTCGACGAGCTGCGCCGCATGCTCGGCGCCCTCCGGGCCAGCTCCGCCACCACCGAGGAGGTGGTGCCCAACGCCGGCGTCGACCGGCTGGAGGAGATCACCGACCGGGCCCGGGAGGCCGGGCTCACGGTGCGCTACGCCGTCTACGGTGAACCGGTGCCGCTGCCCGAGTCGCTGTCCCAGGCCGCCTACCGGATCGTCCAGGAAGCGGTCACCAACACGCTGAAACACGCGCACGCGCACACCCTCGACGTCCGGATCCGGTATCTCAGCGGCGGGATCGAGCTCGACGTCACCGACGACGGGCGGGGCGGGTCCGGATCCGGGTCCGGCGGGATGGGCCTGGTCGGCATGCGGGAGCGGGTGGCGGTGCACGACGGCGCCCTCGAGCACGGGCCGCATCCCGACGGCGGCTACCGGGTGCGGGTGCGGTTCCCGTACCAGGCGGGAGCGGTCCGGTGACGGTCACGGTCCTGCTCGCCGACGACCACCAGCTCGTCCGGACCGGCTTCCGGGTCATCCTCGAGATGGAGGACGACATCACCGTCGTCGGCGAGGCCGCCGACGGTGCCCAGGCGGTCGAGATGGCCCTGCGGCTGCGGCCCGACGTGGTGCTGATGGACGTCGAGATGCCCGGTGTCGACGGTCTGGAGGCGACCCGGCGGATCGCCGCCGACGGCGGCCCGTCGGTGCTCATCCTCACCACCTTCGACCGCGACGACTACCTGTTCGCGGCGCTGCGGGCCGGTGCCAGCGGCTTCCTGCTGAAGAACGGCACCCCGGAGGCCCTGACCGAGGCGGTACGGGTGGTCGCCTCCGGTGAGGCGCTGCTCGCCCCGGCCGTCACCCGGCGGGTCATCTCCACCTTCACCACCCCCAACACCACGGGGGTACGCCTCGACCAGCTGACACCCCGCGAGCACGAGGTGCTGGTCCTGCTCGCCGGAGGGGCCACCAACGCGGAGATCGCGACGACCCTGCGCCTGGGCGAGACGACGGTGAAGACGCACGTCAGCCGGATCCTGATGAAGGTCGGCGCCCGCGATCGCACCCAGGCCGTGGTGCTGGCGTACGAGCTGGGGGTGGTCCGTCCCGGCGGCGAGGGTCCTTCTGGAGGATGACGTCCCCGAGCCGGACGACGCGACATCGATGCTGATCTAGCGTCATGGTCATGACAACCGTCCTGAACGTGGAGGCCGTGAACCGGTCCTTCGGGGAGCGACAGGTCCTCAAGGACGTGTCGTTCACGGTGGACTCCGGCCGGCTCACCGGCTTCGTCGGTGCGAACGGTGCCGGCAAGACCACCACCATGCGCATCGTCCTGGGGGTGCTCGCTCCCGACAACGGCACGGTGACCTGGCAGGGCTCGCCGGTGACACGGGCCGCGCGGCAGAGCTTCGGCTACATGCCGGAGGAGCGCGGGCTCTACCCGAAGATGACCGTCGGCGAGCAGGTCGTCTACCTGGGCCGTCTGCACGGCCTCAGCCACGCCGACGCCAAGCGCCGCACCACCGCCCTGCTGGAGCGTCTGGAGCTGGGTGAGCGCGCCGGCGACCCGGTGGAGAAGCTGTCGCTCGGCAACCAGCAGCGGGCCCAGATCGCCGCGGCCCTGGTGCACGACCCGGAGCTGCTGGTCCTCGACGAGCCGTTCTCCGGCCTCGACCCGATCGCGGTGGAGACCGTGCTGGCTGTCCTGCGTGAGCGGGCCCGTACCGGTGCCGCCGTCCTGTTCTCCAGCCATCAGCTCGAACTGGTCGAGCGCCTCTGCGACGACCTGGTGATCATCGCGGACGGCACGATCCGCGCCGCCGGCGCCCGGACCGCGCTGCGCGAGCAGTACGCGCTGCCCCGCTTCCGGATCGAGGTGGACGGTGACGCCGGCTGGCTGCGCGACGAGCCCGGCGTGACGCTGCTCGAACTCGACGGGGCGACGGCCGTCTTCGACCTGACCGCCGGAGCCGATGAGCAGGCCGTGCTCCGGTCCGCACTGGACCGTGGCCCGGTCCGTGCCTTCGGCCCGGTCCGCCCGTCGCTCGCAGAGATCTTCCGAGAGGTGATCCGATGACCACGCTCCAGGCCGCCCGGCTCGTCTTCGGCCGGGAGATCCGCGCCAAGCTCCGGGACAAGGCGTTCATCTTCAGTACCGTGTCGTTCCTGGTAATCCTGATCGGCTCGATCGCGATCCCGGCCATGCTGGACAGTGGCGCGACGAAGGTGGCGGTGGTCGACAGCACGTTCGCGCCGCCGTTGCGGGCGGCCGAGCTGGACGTCCGTGAGGTCACCGACGCGGCCGTCGCCGAGGAGCAGCTCCGCGCCGGCGAGGTGGACGCCGTGGTGCTGCCCGGTCCCAGGGTGCTGGCCATGGAGGAGGCGCCGGACGACGTGGTCGGCGCCCTGAGCACGACCCCGGCGGTCGAGCTGCTGAACCCGCCTCCGTTCAACGAGGCGATCGCGGTGCTCGTACCGCTGGCGCTGGCCATGCTCTGCTACATCACCTCGCTGCTCTTCGGGATCCAGATCGCGCAGAGCGTGGTGGAGGAGAAGCAGACCCGGATCGTCGAGATCCTGGTCTCCAGCATCCCGGCCCGGGCACTGCTGGCCGGCAAGGTCGCCGCGATGTCGGTGCTGGCCTTCGCCCAGATAGCGCTGCTGACGGTGATCGCCATGATCGGATCGACGGTGGCCGGGCTCGACTCCGGTGTGATCGCCGCGCTCCGCCCGGCCCTCGGCTGGTTCCTGCCGTTCTTCATCCTCGGCTTCGTCATGCTGGCCACCCTGTGGGCGGCGGTCGGCGCGCTGGCCGCCCGGCAGGAGGACCTGGGCAGCACGTCCGGGTCGGTGCAGATGGTGGTGCTCATCCCGTTCTTCGCGGTGATCTTCCTGCGGGACAACGCGGCGGCGCTGACCGCGCTCTCGTACTTCCCGCTCTCGTCGCCGATGGCCATGCCCATCCGGATCTTCGAGAACGGGGCGGCCGCCTGGGAGCCGTTCGTCTCGCTGGCGGTCCTGGCCCTGAGCGCGGTCGGCATGCTCCTGATCGGCGCCCGGATCTATCAGGGCTCGCTGCTGCGGACCAACGGCAAGACCTCGTTCATGACCGCCTGGCGCACCCGCACCACCGTCGGCTGACCCGTGCGGGCGGCCCGTCCCGATCGGGGCGAGCCGCCCGCGTGGGATATCCCGCACCTCGGCCGAAGTGTTGGACATCACGCCGATCATCCCGGCAGGATCGAGGGCATGTCGATGCGATGGGGCATGACCGTGCCGTTCGGCGGCGTTCCGCTCTCCGAGCACGCCGCCGTCTTCTCGGCGCTTGCCGATGCGGGTTTCACCGATGTCTGGTCGGCCGAGGTCGCCGGCACCGACGGTTTCACCCCGCTGACCCTGGCCGCCGCCTGGGAGCCGCGACTGCGGCTGGGCACCGCGATCGCCCCGGCCTTCACCCGCGGGCCGGGCCTGCTGGCGATGACCGCCGCCGCGCTGGCCGAGGCCGCGCCCGGCCGGTTCCAGCTCGGCATCGGCGCGTCGTCCCCGGTGGTCGTCGGCGACTGGAACGCCGTCGACTTCGACCGGCCGTTCGCCCGCAGCCGTGACGTGCTCCGTTTCGTGCGGTCGGCACTGGCCGGCGAGCTGGTCGACGGCGACTTCGACACCTTCTCGGTGCGCCGTTTCCGGCTGGAGCGCCCGCCCGCGACCCCGCCGCAGATCCTGCTGGCCGCGCTGCGTCCCGGCATGCTGCGCCTGGCCGCGGCCGAGGCCGACGGCGTGATCCTCAACTGGCTGTCGGCGTCCGACGTGACCACCGCGCTGGCCGAGACCAAGGAGGCGCCGTCCGGATTCGAGGTCGCCACCCGGATCTTCGTGGTCCCGACCGAGGACGTCGCCTTCGCCCGCACCATCGGCCGGCGCATGATCACCGCCTACCTGACGGTCCCCGCCTACGCGGCCTTCCACCGCTGGCTCGGCCGCGAGGATCTGCTCACCCCGATGTGGCAGGCCTGGCAGTCCGGCGACCGCAAGGGCGCCCTGGCCGCGATCCCCGACTCCCTCGTCGACGAGCTGATCGTGCACGGCTCCCCCGCCGAGTGCCGGGCCCGGGTCCAGGCCTACGCCGAGGCCGGCGTGACCGTCCCGATCATGGCGCTGACCCCGACCCCCGAGCTGGAGCGGGGCGGCCCGCCCGCCCTGCTCGACCTGATCGCCGCCCTCGGGCGTACCACGTCGTAACGGCCGGTCAGGCCTGGTCCAGGGCCTCGCGCAGGCGCTCCAGCAGCTCCGCCTGGGTGAACGGCTTCGTGATCAGGATGGTGTTGGGTTCCAGGGTGCCCTCGCCGGTGATGAACGGCTGGGCGTACCCGGACATGTAGACGACCGGCAGGCCGGGGCGCTCCCCGCGGACGTACTCGGCCAGTTGGCGCCCGTGCATGTGCGGCATGACCACATCGGTGAGCATCAGGTCGATGTGCCGGGTCGCGTCCTGGATGATCTTGAGTGCCTCCGGGCCGCCGCCGGCGCTCAGCACGTGGTAACCGTTGCGTGTCAGGATCCGCTCGGTGACTGCGCGCAGGGCCTCCTCGTCCTCGACCACCAGGATCGTCTCGCCACCACGCCGGAGCTGAGCGGGAGCGGCGGACACGGCAACGGTGGCCGGGAGTTCCTGGGTGACGGGGAGCAGGGCGGTGACGACGGTGCCGGCACCGACCGTGGAGTGCAGGCCGGCATAGCCGCCGGCCTGGGTGATGATGCCGTAGACGGTGGCCAGACCGAGTCCGGTGCCCTCGCCGGGCGCCTTCGTGGTGAAGAACGGCTCGAAGACGCGTTCGAGCACCTCGGGTGGGATGCCGGTGCCGGTGTCGGCGACCCGCAGGCGCACGTACCGGCCGGGCGGCGGGGGCGGCCGCATCCAGGTGGCCTCGTCGGCGGTCACTTCCTGATTGCCGGTGTGGACGATGAGGGTTCCCCCGCCGGGCATCGCGTCGCGGGCGTTGACGGCGAGGTTGACGAGCACCTGCTCGATCTGGCCGGGGTCGGCGAGGACCGGCCACAGCCGCGGCTCCAGGTCGGCGTGCAGCTGGATGTGCTCGCCGAGGGTACGCAGCAGCAGTTGCTCGACCTCGCGGATGACCACGTTGAGGTCGAGGACACGCGGCCGGACGACCTCCCGGCGGCCGAACGCGAGCAGCTGATGGGTGAGTTCGGTGGCCCGGTGGCCGGCCCGCAGCACCTGCTGCAGATCGAGCGACGCCTGCGGCCAGACACCGGCGGGATCGGCCTCGGCGGCCTCCTGGATCTGCTCGGCGACGAAGCCGGCGTAGTTGAGCATCACCGCGAGCAGGTTGTTGAAGTCGTGGGCGACCCCGCCGGCCAGCTGCCCGAGGCTCTCCAGGCGCTGGGACTGCTGGAGCTGGGCCTCGAGACGTTCCCGTTCCGCGGCCGCGGCGAGGCGTTCCCGTTCGGCTTCCAGGCGCTGGCGTTCGGCCTGGGCCTCGATGCGCTCGCTGACGTCACGGATCGCGGCGGAGACGATCAGTCCGTCCTCGGTCTCCAGCGCGGAGAGGCTGATCTCGGCGGGGAACTCGGTGCCGTCCCGGCGCCGGGCGCGGAGGGCCGCACCGGAACCCATCGGCCGTGGCCGGGGATCGGCGAAGTAGCGGTTCCGCAGATCCGGATGACGGGCCCGCGCCGACTCGGGGACGAGGGCTTCGATGGGCTGGCCGAGAAGCTCGCTGCGCTGATATCCGAACAGCCGCTCGGCCTGCGCGTTGACCAGGGTGATCCGGCCGTCGGCGGCGACACCGACGATCGCGTCGGGCGCGGCTTCGAGCAGGCCCTGGAACTTGGCCTCGCGACGGATCCGGTCGCTGACGTCACGGACCGCGGCGACGATCATGCCGCCGGAGGCGAGCGCGGAGAGGGAGATCTCGGCGGGGAACTCACTGCCGTCCCGGCGCCGGGCGGTGAGCGGCACACCGGCGCCCATCGGGCGAGGGCGGAGATCACGGTGGTACGCCTGGCGGTGCTCCGGATGGTGCTGGCGGAATCGTTCGGGAACCAGGAGTTCGATGGGCTTCCCGAGGAGCTCGGCCCGCTCGTAGCCGAACATCCGGACCGTCTGCGCGTTGACGAGGGTGATGTGCCCGTCCCGGTCGACGGCGATGATCGCGTCGGGCGCCGCCTCCAGCAGCCCGATCACCACGGCGTCCGAGGGTTCGCTCAAGCCGCACCTCGCCCCCGTTTGCCGCCTGGATAGCCAGCTTCATCGAGGGTAGGTGGCCACGGTTCCCGCGGTGGGGGGTTTACGCAGGTCAGAGCGGGGAATGCGGCGGCTCGCGAGGTTCTTGCCCCCCGAGGGACGCGCCCGATCTGGTCGAGCGCGTCCCTCGGGAAGCCACTGCCGGTTCCACTCCGCGGCGGGCGCCACCGGTGCGGCGGAATCACTCGCTTTCGGCGAGGATGGCGTAGAGCTTTCGCTTCGTCTCGTTGAGCACCTCCAGCGCCTTCTGGCGCTGCTCGGCGGTGCCGCTGAAACCGACCTGCTTGAGGGCGCCCATGATGCCGACCGCCGCATCGCGGAAGTCCTGCACCTGGGACATGGTGTCGGCGCCGATCTGGGACCACGGCGGGTTCTGTGCGGCGGTCTCGGCCTCGGGCCGGCCGTCCTCGGTGAGCCGGTAGCTCTTGCGACCGCCCTCGGCGGTCACCTCGATCAGGCCCTCGTCCTCCAGCAGCTGGAGGGTCGGGTAGACCGAACCGGGGCTCGGCCGCCAGATCCCACCGGTGCGGGCGTCGAGCTCCTGGATCATCTCGTAGCCGTGCATCGGCCGCTCCAGGAGCAGCGCGAGGATCGCCGGACGAACATTCTGCCGCCCGCCCCGACCACCGCGCCGCGGGCCGGACCGGCCGAACTCGGGCGGCGGGAAGCCGGGCCCGCCCGGGCCGCCGGGTCCCCCGAAGGGAAATCCGGGCGGGAACCCGAAGCCGCGCCTGCGGAACTCGCCGTGCCATCCGTGGCCGCCGTGCCCGCGCTCATGTCCACGCTCTCCATGCATGTGCCTCATGACCTTCTCCGTTCTGTCGTCGATAGTTAGACGATATATCGGCAACGTGTCGGCGGCAAGGGTTTCTGGGATCGCGGGGTTGCGGTACGTGTCGACGGCCCACTATCTGGCAATGTGGTACCTGTGTTGACGGTGCCCATTCGCCAGCTCGGTGAGCCCGAGCGCGCGGCCGTCGAGCGGATCCTCGACGCCGATCCCTACGCGGGCGCCCAGATCGCGGAGCGCGTGGCCGCTCACGGCCTGAACTGGTGGCGTTCCGACGGGCGGATCTACGGTTATGAGCCGCGCCGTCAGATCGAGTCGATCATCTGGTCCGGGGCACACCTGGTGCCGGTCGGTGCGACACCGCCGGCGACAGCGGCCTTCGCCGATCTACTCGGCGCCGAGCCACGGATCTGCTCATCGATCATCGGCCGATCGGAGGCGGTGCTGGACCTGTGGGACCGGCTCGCCGGCAACTGGGGACCGGCCCGCGACGTGCGTCCGCAACAGCCGCTGCTGGTGACCGATCGTGACTCGGTGGTGCGCCCCGACCCGGCGGTGCGCCTGGTCCGATCCGGCGAGGTCGATCAGCTTTTCCCGGCCGCCGTGGCGATGTATACCGAGGAGGTCGGCGTCTCGCCGATGCAGGACGACGGCGGCCGCGGTTACCGGCGGCGGATCGCCGAGCTGGTGAAGGCGAAACGGGCCTACGCCCGCTTCGACGGCGACCTGGTCGTCTTCAAGGCCGAGCTGGCGATCGTCACCCGCCGGACCACCCAGGTCCAGGGCGTCTGGGTGCACCCGGCCTACCGTGGTCGAGGCCTGGCCACGAGCGCGATGGCGGCGGTGGTGGCCGACGCCCTGCGGCGGGTCGCCCCCACCGTCAGCCTCTACGTGAACGACTACAACACCTCGGCGCGCCGCGTCTACGCGAACTGTGGCTTCGTCTCAGCCGGCAGCTTCGCCACCGTCCTGTTCTGAAGCCCTCCACACACAGCCGGTCCCCTGCAGCCCGAACCACTCGGTCGCCACGCGAATTGACCTCACCCGGCCCGTCGGCCCGGCCCACAGCTCACCACGCCGCCGGCCTGACACCGCGGCCACCACCCGGCCCGTCGGCCCGGCCAAAATGCCGCCGGTGACGAGGCACCTGAGTCCCGCCCACCCGCGAACCCCGCGGGCGTCGAGAATCAGGTGCCTCGTCACCGGATAAGGCGTTCCGCCCGCGGCGCGAAGCGGAGCAATCAGACTCAGTGCACGGTCACCGTCGGGCCGGGGAGCAGCTCGCGCAGTTCGTCGGGGAGGTCGGCGCCCATCTCGTCGGCCAGGCGCAGCGCCTCCTCGACCAGCGTCTCCACGATGATCGACTCGGGCACCGTCTTGATGACCTTGCCCTTCACGAAGATCTGGCCCTTGCCGTTGCCGGAGGCCACACCGAGGTCGGCCTCGCGCGCCTCGCCCGGGCCGTTGACGACGCAGCCCATGACGGCCACCCGCAGCGGCACCGGGAACCCGTCCAGGGCCGCGGTGACCTGCTCGGCGAGGGTGTAGACGTCGACCTGGGCGCGACCGCAGGACGGGCAGGAGACGATCTCCAGGCCGCGCTCGCGGAGGCCCAGCGACTCCAGGATCTGGTTGCCGACCTTGATCTCCTCGACCGGCGGCGCGGACAGCGAGACCCGGATGGTGTCGCCGATGCCCTCGGCCAGGAGCGCGCCGAACGCGACAGCGCTCTTGATCGTGCCTTGGAACGCCGGGCCGGCCTCGGTCACGCCGAGGTGCAGCGGGTAGTCGCACTGCTCGGCGAGCTGCCGGTAGGCCCGGATCATGACGACCGGGTCGTTGTGCTTGACCGAGATCTTGATGTCGCGGAAGCCGTGCTCCTCGAAGAGCGAGCACTCCCAGAGCGCCGACTCGACGAGCGCCTCAGCGGTGGCCTTGCCGTATTTCTCCAGGAGACGCTTGTCGAGCGAGCCGGCGTTGACGCCGATCCGGATCGGGACACCGGCGTCACCGGCGGCCCTGGCGATCTCCTTGACCTTGTCGTCGAACTGGCGGATGTTGCCCGGGTTGACCCGGACCGCTGCACAGCCGGCGTCGATCGCGGCGAACACGTACTTCGGCTGGAAGTGGATGTCGGCGATGACCGGGAGCTGCGACTTCTTGGCGATCGCGGGCAGCGCCTCGACGTCGTCCTGGGACGGCACGGCGACCCGGACGATCTGGCAGCCGGACGCGGTCAGCTCGGCGATCTGCTGGAGGGTGGAGTTGACGTCCGAGGTGAGGGTGGTCGTCATCGACTGGACGCTGACCGGGGCGCCGCCACCGACCAGCACTCCCCCGACGTTGATCTGGCGGCTCTTCCGGCGCGGGGCCAGCGGCGGCGGGGGTACCGCGGGCATACCGAGACTGATCGCAGTCATCTCACTCACTTGAAGATCGTAATCGGGTTGATGATGTCGGCGGTGGCGGTCAACAGGGTGAACGCGCCACCGATGAGGATGACCGCGTACGTCAACGGCATGAGCTTGTAGTAGTCCACGCGGCCGGGATCGGGCCTCCGGAGCAGCCGGTACAGCCGGGAGCGGAGGGCCTCGAACCAGGCGATGGCGATGTGACCGCCGTCGACGGGCAGAAGTGGCAGCAGGTTGAACAGGCCGATGAACACGTTCAGCGAGATGAAGACGCCCCAGAAGACCTCGGGCACGCCCTTCTCCAGAGCCTCACCGCCGATCCGGCTGGCGCCGATGACGCTGATCGGGGTGTCCGGATCGCGCTCGTCGCCGGTGATCGAATTCCACAGGGCGGGGATCTTCTCCGGGATCCGGGCCATGGCCCTCATCGAGTTCTCGACGAGGAACCAGTTGTACTCCCCAGAGGCCGGAACGGCGCTGAGAGCGTTGTAGTGGATGACGCCCGGCTGATCGGTGGTCCAGTTGATGCCGGCCACGGCGACCGTCGAGATCGGGCCGGACGGGTCACCGATCGGTCGTCGCTCGGCGGGGATCAGATTGACCGTCGCCTGTGCCGCCTGGCCGTCACGTGTGTACTCGAAGACCGTGGCTCCGGGTGGCGTGGCCCGGATCGCGTCGGTGAGCTCCCCGTAGTTGGCGATCGGGGTGGCACCGACCTTGGTGATCACGTCCCCGGTCTTCAGGCCCGCGGCCCCGGCGGGACCGACCGCCGCGCTCGCGACGCCGGGTTTGCACTCGGTGCTGGTGTCGCTCAGGGAGGTCAGCAGGCAGTCGGCCACCTTGACCATGGCCGGCGCGGCCCGCTCCTCCTCGCTGGTGCGCGGCAGCGACATGTTGGGCAGGCCGATGGCCCACGCCATCACCCAGGCGCCGATCAGGGCGAGCATGAAGTGGGTGATCGAGCCGGCCGCCATCACGACGGTCCGCTTCCAGACCGGGAAGCGCCACATGGCGCGGTGCTGGTCCTCCGGGGCGACGTCGTCGTCCTGCGGCGTCATGCCGACGATCTTGCAGAAGCCGCCGAGCGGGATGAGCTTCAACCCGTACTCGGTCTCTCCGCGGTGGAACGAGAAGATGGTCGGGCCGAAGCCGACGAAGTACTTCGTGACCTTCATCCCGAAGCGCTTGCCGGTGATCATGTGTCCCAGCTCGTGCAGGCTCACGGAGATCAGAATCGTCAGCGCGAAGGCTGCGCACCCCAGCCAGAACAGCATCAGGCTCCCTCAGCCACAGTCTCGATGGTCCGCTGCGCCTGGGCTCGGGCCCATGCCTCGGCGGCAAGCACGTCCTCGACGGTACTCGGCTCCGCGAAATCCGGGGCCGCCGCCAGCACCTCTTCAAGCGTGTCGACGATGCCTAGGAAAGGTAGCCGACCGGAGACGAAAGCGGCCACACACTCCTCGTTGGCGGCGTTGTAGACGGCCGGCAGACAGCGCCCGGCCCGCCCGGCCTGCTTGGCCAGCTCGACCGCCGGGAACGCCTCGTGGTCCAGGGGCCGCAGCTCCCAGTTGTGTGCCTCGGTCCAGTCGACGGCGGCAGCCGCGGCCGGCACCCGCTCCGGCCAGGCCAGGGCGAGCGCGATCGGCAGCCGCATGTCCGGCGGGCTGGCCTGTGCCAGCGTGGACCCGTCGGTGAACTCGACGAGCGAGTGCAGCACCGACTGCGGGTGGACCATCACCTCGATGTCGTCGTACGGCACCCCGAACAGCTCGTGCGCCTCGATCACCTCGAGCGCCTTGTTCACCATCGTCGCCGAGTTGATCGTGACGACCGGGCCCATGTCCCAGGTCGGGTGCTTGAGCGCCTCCTCCGGTGTGACCTTCGTCAGCTCCTCGCGGCGCCGCCCGCGGAACGCCCCGCCACTGGCGGTGAGCACGAGCCGCCGCACCTCGGCCGCGGTGCCGCCGCGCAGGCACTGGGCCAGCGCCGAGTGCTCGGAGTCGACCGGGACGATCTGCCCCTCCTCGGCGATCCGCCGGACCAGCGGGCCGCCCGCCACCAGGGACTCCTTGTTGGCGAGCGCGAGGATCCGGCCCGACTCCAGCGCGGCCAGGGTGGGTGCCAGGCCGAGGCTGCCGACGACGCCGTTGAGGACCACGTCACAGGGCCACCGGGCGAGCTCGGTCATGGCCTCCGGCCCGGCCACGATCTTGGGGAGCTTGAAGTCGCCGGTGGCCCAGCCGCGCTTCTGTGCCTCGGCGTAGAAGGCGAGCTGGAGGTCCTGGACGACCGAGGCGCGGGCCACCCCGACCACCTCGACGCCCAGTTCGAGGGCCTGGGCGGCGAGCAGCGCGATGTTGCCGCCGCCCGCGCCGAGGGCCACCACACGGAACCTGTCCGGGTTGCGCCGGACGATGTCGATGGCCTGGGTGCCGATGGACCCGGTGGAGCCGAGCAGTACGAGGTCTCGCATACCGGCCATTCTCGCGGACGGACTCACGGCGGGCGGACGGCCCTCAGCTCCGGACGTGCGCCCGCACGAACTCGGTGACCTCGGCGGCCGTCTCCGGCGGGAGCCCGCCGGTCGGGATGGCGTAGAAGCCGGTCTGCCCGGTCCGGGCGATCAGCAGGCCGGGCGCCTCGTCGAGCCGGTCCACGGCCACCCAGCGGACGAAGAACTCGGTCAGGTCGTTCGTCATCCGGACGCCCTGCTCGTCGATCCGGTACTCGGTGGGACGGCTGAGCATCCCCTGGATCTTGCGGACCACCGTGCGGACCGTCAGCTCCGGCACCACCAGGATGCAGGCCAGGCCGAACAGCACCGTGAAGATCCGCAGCAGGTGCTCCTCGTCCAGCGAGAACACCAGCCCGAAGACGATCAGGAGCACCCCGGCCAGCCGGAAGAGCCGGGCCTGCCCGCGGATGAACCGCCGGATCGAGACGATCAGCTGGGCGCGGGTCGGGTGCGCGGAGAACGCGAAGACGGTGTCGGTGTCCACGGTTGCGAGATCTTAGTGATCCCCGGTATCGATCGGGGTATCGATTCGGCGTGCGAGAGATTCTGCGGCCGCTCCGGGGGAAGGACGTCGCGCTGCATGCGGCGGCGATCACCTTCTACAGCGGGATCGCGGTGGTGCCGGCGGCGCTGCTGGCGGTCTGGGTCACCGGGCTGGCGGTGGGCGCGGAGCGCGTACGCCGGCTGACCGGAGGCACCCTCGACGCCCTGCCGGACGAGATCGGCGCACCTCGCGCGCTGGCCGCGCTGATCGACGCGGGCCTGACGCTCACCCCGACGCTCGCGCTGGCCAGCCTGCTGCCGGCAACCCTGTACGGCGAGGGCCTGCGCCGCGCCTTCGCGTCGATAGCCCGCCCCGGCGAGAAGTCGGCAGCCCGCCCCGGCGAGAAGTCGACAGCCCGCCCCGGCGAGAGGCTGATCGGCTGGCGCGGCCGGGTGCTGTGGCTCCCGCTGCTGGCCGCCACCCCGGCCCTGCTGCTGTCGCTGCTGCTGGCCCTGCCGACCACGAGCGGCCTGTGGGTACGGGGCGGCTGGTGGTCGGTGCTCGCGGTGGCGCTGTCGTTCCTGGCGATCTGGCTGCTGCTGACCCCGGTGGTGATCTGGGTGTTCCGGTACGTGGCACCGGGCCGCCCGCCCTGGCTGCCGACGGTGCTGATCGGCTCGTTCACGGCGGCGAACCTGTCCGGCTTCCTGCACGGGTTCGTGCTGTTCACGGCGCTGCCGCTGGATCTGGGAGTGCCGTTCGGCGGTCTCGACGAGGTGGGTGCGGTGGTGGCGATCGGGCTGTGGCTCTACCTCTTCCACGTGGTACTGCTCACCGGTTTCGCGGTGACCCGGACCGTCGAGTCGTATTTATCGGATGATTCGGCGAGGTCACCGAACGCGACCACAAGATAGCCTCGCGAACCATGACCCCCATTCCGGACCGTGCCGACGTGGTGATCATCGGAGCCGGTCACAACGCCCTCGTCTCCTCGATCCTGCTCGCCCGCGCCGGGCTCGACGTCGTCGTGCTCGAAGCAGCGGGAGTGATCGGCGGCGCCACCCGCACCGAACACCCCTTCCCCAAGGTTCCCGGCCTCGGCCAGTCCACCGGCTCCTACCTGCTCGGGCTGATGCCGCCGGAGCTGCTGCGGACCCTCGACGTGGACATTCCGGTGCTGCGGCGCGACCCGCACTACTTCCTGCCGGGTGTCGGGGCCGGCTCGCCGTACCTCCTCTTCGGCAGCGACGGCAAGGCCAACCGTGCGCAGCTCAGCGACCGTGACGCGAAGGCCGACGAGGCACTGTCGGTCGAGATCGGCGCGATCCGCGCCGATCTCGCGCCGGCCTGGCTGGAGGAGCCGGCGCCGGTGGAGGAGATCGCCGACCGGCACATCCGGCCACAACTGCAGAGCACATTCCTTGATCTGGTACGAGGTTCGGTCGCCGGCTACCTGGGCCGGTTCGGGTTCGCCAGTGAGCTGCTCGTGGCGATGTATGCGGTCACCGACGGCCTGTCCGGGCTCAACGCCGGGCCCGACGACCCCGGAACCGGGCACAACTTCCTGGTGCACAACATGTGCCGGCTGCCCGGCTCGGACGGGACCTGGCTGATCGCCGAGGGCGGCATGGGCACCGTGTCGCGGACCTTCGCCGAGACGGCGCGGGCGGCCGGGGCGCGGATCTTCACGGATGCCCGGGTGGCGTCGGTCACCGTCGACGGCGGGGCCGCCAGTGGGGTCGTTCTCGCCGACGGGCGGGCGGTCTCCGCCACTGTCGTTCTCGGCGGCTGTGACCCGTACCAATTGATGGGTCTTGTCCCTGATGGGGTTTTGCCCTCGGCGCTGACCGAGCGGATGGCCGCGGTCAAGCGGCCCGGCAGCACCCTCAAGGTCAACCTCGCACTGCGGGACCTGCCGGTCTTCGACTGCCTGCCGGCCGGTGCGCCGTCGCCGTTCGGGTCGACCATCCACCTGCTGCCCGGCGAGGGCTCGCCGATGGCGAACCTGCGAGGCATGTGGGCGGACGTGCAGGCGGGTGTCCTGCCCGCCGAACCGACCATCGAGTGGTATCTGCACACCACCGTCGACCCGTCGCTGCGCGACGAGGCCGGACATCATTCCTCGGCGCTCTTCGTGCAATCGGTGCCGTTCGAGCCGTCCGGTTCGTCGTGGGACGAGGAGCTTCCGGGGTACGTGGACAGGCTGCTCGCCATCTGCGACAGGTACGCGCCCGGCACCTCGGATCTGGTCGCCGACGTGTTCCCGCTCACTCCCCAGGGGATCGAGCGGCACTTCGGGATCACCGGCGGGCACATCCACCACGTCGACAACACTGTCGCCTTCGACCAGCGGATGCCCTATTTCACCGGGCTCGACGGGCTCTACCACGGCTCGGCCGGAGCACACCCGGCCGGCAGTGTGATCGGCGCGGCGGGCCACAACGCGGCCCGCCGCATCCTCAAGGACCTGGGGCGCTAGCCCCTTTCGCCGGCCCGGATCCGGTCAGCTCTCCTTGCTGGCCCGGATCTTGTGGCCGACGCCGGTGAGGCACCGGCCACTGGGCAGGTCGAACTTCCAGCCGTGGAGCTGGCAGGTGAGGACGTTGCCGTCGAGGACACCGAAACGCGACAGGTCGGCCTTCAGGTGCGGGCAGCGCCGCTGAACCGTCCAGTCGCCGAACTGGATGTCCTCGGCGTCGACGGACTTCTCGTGCTCGTCGTACCAGCCCTCGGCGTACTGCAGGCGCTCCTCGGACAGGCACTTGAAGAAGGCGTAGACGAACTCGTTGTACTGCCCGATCCGGGCCGCGGAGAAGCGGCAGGACAGGAACAGCGAGTTCACCCAGTCGCCCTCGTCGATGAAGATGAGGTGCTCGATCAGCTCCCGCTGCGTGCGGAACCGGTAGCGGACCTTTTCATCGGCATACGCCCGGACCTGCTTGCCCGGGAAGTCCACCACGATCGACTCGACCTCGGCGCCGTCGTAGGAGACCAGGTCGAAGCGGACCGGTCCGCCCACGCCCTTGGCCAGGTAGATCGACTCCTCCAGCAGCGGCTCGATCCGCTTCTTCAGCTCCTTGAGGACGTCGATCTCCGGGTGCCGCCACGACGCCTTCTCCGCCTCGATGATCGGGCGCTTACGCTCCCGCATCTCCTCCAGGTGAGCGCGCTTGTTGGCGAAGAACTCGTCGACCGGCGTCGGGTGCGTCGTCGACTGCTTCGTACCGCCGTCGGTCAGCTCGGTGACGCTGCCCGGCAGCTGGACGACCGCGTTGGTGCCGCCGACCTTCGCATACTCACTCAGGAACACCGACTGGTCGGGGAAGATGTTGCCCTCGTCACCGTGGATGTCGTTGAACTGCCACAGCTCGTCGTCGAGGAAGCACGGCGGGCCGGCGATCGGGAAGACGAAGTCCGCCTTCAGGTCGTCGATGTAACGCCAGGTGCGGTCGAACTGCCGCTCCCGCTTCTGCTTGCCGAACGCGGTCTTCGCGTTCTCCGGGAGCTCGTAGACCATCGGGTACCAGATCGCACCGGAGAACTGCAGCATGTGCGCGTGCACGTGGCCCAGCTCGTTGAACCGGCTCAGGTCGGACGGACGGGCGTCGTTCTGGTTCAGCACGCGAATGCCGTCGTACTCCACCCAGAGCGACGAGTCACCGATCGGGCCGTCGGTGGGGCTGATCAGCGCCTGGATCATCACCTTGAGGCCACCGTCGAGCTCGTGCACCTCGTCCGACTTCGTCCGCAGGAAGCTGGTGAAACCCAGCTCGCGCAACTCGTCCTCCAGCTGGGAGGTCGGGTACTCCGGCAGCAGGACGGTCGCCTTCTTGCTGATGAACCTCTTCAGGTGCTCCGCGTCGAAGTGGTCCCGGTGCAGGTGGGAGACATACAGGTAGTCGACGTCACCCAGGGTCTCCCAGTCCAGCTGGGAGTTGTCCGGGAACGGGAACCACGAGGCGAAATATGCCGGGTTCACCCACGGATCGCACAGAATGCTGCCGGCAGCGGTGTCGATCCGCATGCTCGCATGGCCGGTGCCCGTGATCCGCACTTGATCGCTCCTCTGCTAACTGCCTAGCGGTTTCTTGACCGCCTCGAAAGTACAACCGGGTTGCTGCGCTTCGCCCGTCGACCCCGTGACAGACTGTTTGGCGATTCAACATCGACTAGGAGGTCGCCACGTGGCTGCGGAAGAACACCACGAGGAGGTCTACGCGCCCGACCAGCTGAAGCCCGGCAACCGCAAGCGGGCTCAGAAGGGCGCGATCATCTCGGCCGCGATCATGCTGCTCTTCTTCTGGGGCAACCAGCAGGGCAACACCGAGAAGGTGTGGCTCGCCGTCATCGCGGTCGGCCTCGTCGCCGTCATCATCGGTGACGCGATCCTGCGCCGCAGCGGCCTGCGCCCCAACGACCAGTAAGACCCTGCACAGCAAAAGAGGGGGCCTAGGCCCCCTCTTTTGACATGCGGGATCACCGGCGGCGCAGCAGGATGTCCTTCACCTCGCGCAGCGCGGCGTCGACCTCGGCCTCGAAATAGCCGTTCGGCACCAGGCCGAACTGGAGCATGTCGAGGTCGTTCTCGTTGACCGGCATCGGGCCGCGGCCCGTCATCGCCTGCAGAATGCCCTCGAACAGCCGGTCCACCTGCATCGGGTCGTAGCCGCTGCCGAACCGGCGCGGCTGGAACGTCCGGCGCAACTGGTCCACCCGGTAGAGCTCGCCACCCGGCTCACCCAGCGGCGGGCCGAGCTGAGGCTGCTGCTGCTGCGGCGGCTGGCCGTAACCACCGCCACCGCCGTAGGGCGGTCCACTCATCGGCGCGCCCGGCATCGGCGAACCCGGCATCGCCATCGGGGAACCCGGCATGGGGGCGCCCGGCATCTGCTGCCCGTAGCCGCCGCGCGGGTCCCGGTCCGGCATGCGGATCTCGGCGGTCATGTCCGCCTTACCGTGCCGGCCCGCCTCGAAGCCGTCGTAGCCGCCCTGGTCGTAACCGCTCGGGTCGTAACCGGGCGGCGGGCCGGGACGCTGCGGCAACTGCGACGGCGGCTGCTGCTGGCCATACCCGGTCGGCTCGTCATAACGCCCGTAGGGGTCGGGGCCGGGCGGCAGCTGCTGCTGTTGCTGGCGCTGCGGCATCTGCGGCGGCATCATCCGGTCGTCGCGCACCGGGGCGGGAAGCCGCTCGGTCGGCGGCGAGGCCATCCGGGCCGCCGGGTTCATCCCCGGAGGGCCACCGAACCCGCCCTGGCCGGGCATCCCCTGCGGCTGCAGGCCGGGACCGGGCGGGAAGCCACCCTGGCCCTGTGGGAAACCCTGCACCTGAGGACCGGGGCCGGCCGGGCCGCGGTCGAAGCCACCACGGTCGAAACCGCCGCGGTCCATGGCCGGCGGGCCGGAGACCGAACCGGCGGTGAGACCGCTGCGCATCGAATCGCGCATCGGATCCGGAGCCGGCCGGCCGCCCCGCTCCTCGAACTCGGCGAGCTGCCGCTCGACCCGGTCGAGGTGCAGGTCGACCTGCCACTCGTCGTAGCCGCCGAACCGCACCCGGAAGACGACGTCGTGTACTTCCTGCGCGCCGACCGGCGGACCGACCTGCTCCCCGGCCAGGGTCGCCTCGACCCGGTCCAGGAAGGCGTCGACCTCGTCGACCTTGTAGCCACGCCGCAGCGCACGCCTTCGGAAACGCTGCCCCTGACTCGTCACAACGTCTCCCACTCCGCTCGCTGGGACCTGAGCCCAGTCACTGTGCCACCTCCGCGTCGGCTGCGGCGCCCCCTGCGCTCGCGTCCGTCAGCTCACCCGCGGCCAGCTGGCCGCACGCGCCGTCGATCTCCCGCCCCCGGGTATCGCGTACCGTCGTCGAGACACCGGTCTCCTGCAACCGGCGGACGAACTCGCGCTCGACCGGTTTCGGGCTCGCATCCCACTTGCTGCCCGGCGTCGGGTTCAGCGGGATGAGATTCACATGGGCCAGCTTGCCTTTCAGAAGGCGGCCCAGCAGGTCGGCACGCCAGGGCTGATCGTTTACGTCCCTGATCAGGGCGTATTCGATGGAAACCCGACGGCCGGTCTGTGCCGCGTAATCAAACGCGGCATCGAGCACCTCGGCCACCTTCCAACGCTGGTTGACAGGCACAAGCTCATCGCGCAGATCATCATCGGGGGCGTGCAGTGACAGCGCAAGAGTCACGGAGAGCTGTTCGGCGATCAACCGCCGCATAGCGGGCACCAAACCCACCGTGGACACCGTGATGTGCCGTTGTGAGAGCCCAAGGCCCTCCGGAGCGGGGGCGGTCAGCCGCCGCACCGTCTCGATGACGCGAGGATAGTTGGCCAGCGGCTCGCCCATCCCCATGAAGACCACCCGGGACAGGCGGGGCGGCGAACCGGTCACCGCGCCCGACGCGGCCACCCCGGCCAGATAGACCACCTGGTCCACGATCTCGGCCACCGACAGGTTGCGGGTCAGGCCCTGCTGGCCGGTCGCGCAGAACGGGCACGCCATGCCACAGCCGGCCTGGCTGGAGACACAGGCCGTCACCCGATCGGAGTAGCCCATCAGGACGCTCTCCACGAGCGCGCCGTCGTGCAGCCGCCACAGTGTCTTGCGGGTCGCCCCGTCGTCGCAGGCCTGCTCGCGGATCGGGGTCAGCAGCGTGGGCAGCAGGTCGGCGGTCAGCCTGTCCCGGGAGCCGGCCGGAAGGTCGGTCATCTCGGCGGCGTCGCGCACCAGGCGGCCGAAGTAGTGGGTGGAGAGCTGCTTGGCCCGGAAGGCCGGCTCGCCCAGGCTCGTGACCGCGCTCTTGCGGGCCGCGAGATCCATGTCGGCGAGATGGCGTGGAGGCATGCTGGGTCGGCGGCGTGTCGCCACCGCGTCGGGTTGATCGGGACTGATCGGGATGACCGGAAGAATCGTCATGGCGTATCCAGTCTCCCACGTCCGCCGAGTAGGTCGCCCACAGCTAGCTCGGGGTGATGATCGAGAAGAGCAGGTACGCGGTCGGGACGGCGAACAGGATCGAGTCCAGCCGGTCCATCAGGCCGCCGTGCCCGGGCAGCAGGTTGCTCATGTCCTTCACTCTCAGGTCCCGCTTGAGCATCGACTCGGCCAGGTCACCCAGGACCGCCACCACCGAGATGACCGCGCCGAACAGCAGGCCCCAATGGACCGGCACGTCCAGCAGGAAGAAGAGCAGCGCGCCGCTGCCGATCGCGGCGGCCGTCACCGAGCCGGCGAAACCCTCCCACGACTTCTTCGGACTGATCTTCGGAGCCATCGGGTGCTTGCCGAGGAAGACACCCGCCGCATAACCGCCGGTGTCCGAGAGCACCACGGCGACCAGGGTGCAGACCACCATGAGCGGACCGTCGGTCTCGTCCATCCGCACCAGCATCGCCGCGAAGCTCAGCAGGAAGGGGCCGTAGACGGCGATCAGCACGCTCGGGGTGAAATCGCGGCGCACCGCCGCCGGCCCGTCGGCCAGGCGCCACAGCACCGCCGCGCCGACCGTCACGAGCAGGCCGAGAACCAGGGCGTCGGCCCCCTCGAACCAGGCCAGGCCGGTCATCAGCACGCTGCCGGCGATCAGCGGGATCAGCGGCGGGTTGGCGCCGGTCGTGGACAGCGCGCGGGCCATCTCCCAGGCACCGACACCGGAGGCGACCACCAGCACCGCCAGCAGTGCCACCGGCTGGATCAGCAGCGAGGCGAGAACGATCAGGCCGAGGCTCACCCCGACCGCGATGGCGGCCGGCAGGTTACGGCCGGCACGGCCGCCGCCTTGCGGCTTACGGCCCCGGCCGGCCCGGCGACGGCCCTTGCCACCCTCCACGGGGGCGGGGTCGCTCATCGGCTCCGGCCCGGCATACGCATTGGGGTCCTCTGACTCATGGAAGTACGGCGCCGGCACGCTCGTGTCGTCGCCGGGGATCTGCCGGATGCGGGGATCGACGTAGGACATCAGACCTCGTGCGGGGTGGTGGGCGGGAACGCCGCCGAACGCACTGACAAAGCCGGACCCCTACCTGCCGGAAAATCTACATCTCACTGGAACCGTGCAGAGCGTACTGCAAAGGTGACGCCGGAACAGCTGTCGAGGTGGCGGGCAATTTAACCGCCCGTGAACCGGCACCGGCCGAACAGGGGAGAAGCCCGGGCCCCTCCGGGGGAGGCGCTCCGGGCTTCATCCGATTCTCAGACCTCGAGGAGCTCGGCTTCCTTGTGCTTGAGCAGCTCGTCGATGGAGGCGACGTAGCGATGCGTCACGTCGTCGAGCTCCTTCTCCGCACGGCGGCCGTCGTCCTCGCCCGTCTCGCCGTCCTTGACCAGCTTGTCGATCTGGTCCTTGGCCTTGCGGCGCACGTTACGGATCGCGACACGCCCGTCCTCGGCCTTGCCACGTGCCACCTTGATCATCTCGCGGCGGCGCTCCTCCGTCATCTGCGGGAGGTGGATGCGCAGTTGCGTACCCTCGTTGTTGGGGTTGACCCCCAGGTCCGAGTCGCGGATCGCCCGCTCGATCGGGCCCAGCTGGGACGCGTCGTAGGGCTTGACGATGACCATGCGCGGCTCCGGGACACCGACCGACGCCATCTGCGTCACCGGCGTGGGCGCGCCGTAGTAGTCGACCAGGATCTTGGAGAACATCGCGGGAGTAGCCCGGCCGGTCCGAATGGCGGCGAACTCCTCCTTGGCGTGCTCGACCGCGCTCTCCATCTTCTCCTCGGCCTCGAAGAGGGTTTCCTCGATCACCGGCTCTTCTCGCCTCCTTGCTGTCTTCGGTGGTGCGGGATGTGGGGACGTATGGATGCGGCCGTCAGTCGGCGGTGATCAGGGTGCCGATCCGCTCGCCGGCACACGCACGCACGATGGTGTCGTCGCCCTCCGCGCCGAAGATCAGCATCGGCAGCTTGTTCTCCTGGCAGAGGCTGAAGGCGGCCTGGTCGGCCACCCGCAGACCACGCAGCAGGACCTCCTGGAAGGTGATGGATTCCAGCTTCTTGGCGTCCGGGTCGACCCGCGGGTCCGCGGTGTAGACGCCGTCGACGCCGTTCTTGCTCATCAGCACCATGTCGGCACGGATCTCCAGCGCCCGCTGGGCGGTGACCGTGTCGGTGGAGAAGTACGGCATACCGGCGCCGGCGCCGAAGATGACGACGCGGCCCTTCTCCAGGTGCCGGATGGCACGCAGCGGAAGGTAGGGCTCGGCGACCTGGGCCATCGTGATGGCGGTCTGCACGCGCGTCTCGATGCCCTCCTTCTCCAGGAAGTCCTGGAGGGCGAGGCAGTTCATCACCGTGCCGAGCATGCCCATGTAGTCGGCCCGGTTGCGGTCCATACCGCGCTTCTGCAGCTCGGCACCGCGGAAGAAGTTGCCGCCACCGACCACGACCGCGACCTGGATGCCACGCCGGATGACCGTGGCGATCTGCCTGGCCAGCGACTGCACCACGTCGGGCTCGACCCCGACGTCACCGCCGCCGAAGACCTCGCCGGAAAGTTTGAGGACGACCCGCCGCGGGCGCATGGTCGGCAGGTTCTGATCGTCAGCCGTGGCGGACTGCTCGGTCACCATCGTCATGAGACCCGCCTTCCCTTCTCCATCTGTCAAGAGACCTTATGCGACCGGGAGGCCGGGCGCTCAATCGCGTACCCGACCTCCCGACGCATTGCTTTCGGTGCTGCCTTACTCCTGGCCGACCTCGAACCGGACGAACCGGGTGATCTCGATGCCCGCCTCGGTGGCGATCTGCTTCACCGTCTTCTTGTTGTCGACGACCGAAGCCTGCTCCAGCAGGACGAAATCCTTGAAGAAGGAGTTCACCCGACCCTCGATGATCTTGGGCAGCGCCTGCTCGGGCTTGCCCTCCTCACGAGCGGTCTGCTCGGCGACGCGGCGCTCGGTCTCGACGACCTCGGCCGGCACCTCCTCCCGGCTCAGGAACTTCGGCCGCATCGCGGTGATCTGCATGCCGATGCCGCGGGCGTCCGAGTCGGCCGCCTCGTCGTTCTTGCCGGAGTACTGCACCAGGACACCGACCTGCGGCGGCAGGTCCTGCGCCTTGCGGTGCAGGTAGACCGCGACGGTGCCGTCGACGATCGTGAAGCGGTTCACGACGATCTTCTCGCCGATCTTCGCGGCGTACTCCTCGACGGTCTCGGCGACGGTCTTGCCGTCCTCCAGCGTCGAAGCGAGCAGCGCGGCGGCGTCGGCCACCTTGTTCTGCTCGCCGAACTCGACGAAGCGCTGGCCCAGCGCGACGAAGTCGGGGGTCTTGGCGACGAAGTCGGTCTCGCAGTTCAGCTCGAGCAGCGCGCCGCCCGAGTGCGCGACGATGCCGTTCGCGGCGGTACGACCGGCCCGCTTGCCGACGTCCTTCGCACCCTTGATGCGAAGGAACTCGACGGCCTTGTCGAAGTCGCCCTCGGACTCCTCCAGCGCCTTCTTGCAGTCCATCATGCCGGCACCGGTGAGGTCGCGGAGCTTCTTCACGTCCGCGGCGGTGTAGTTAGCCATGACTCTTCTCTCGATGTCAGTCGGTTGACTTACTCAGCGGCGACAGCGGCGGGAGCAGCGGCAGCGGCGGCCGGCTCCTCGGCCTTCTTCTCGGCACCCTCGTAGAGGTCCCGCTCCCACTCGGGCAGCGGCTCACCGGCGGCGACGGTGCCCGCCTCGGGCTTCTCGTCGGCGGCGGCACCACGGCCACGGCCGGAGCGAGCGATCAGACCGTCGGCGACCGCGGCGGCGATGACCTTGGTCAGCAGCTCGGCCGAGCGGATCGCGTCGTCGTTGCCCGGGATCGGGAAGTCGACCTCGTCCGGGTCGCAGTTGGTGTCCAGCACGGCGATGACCGGGATGTTCAGCTTCCGGGCCTCGTCGACCGCGATGTGCTCCTTCTTGGTGTCCACGACCCAGATCGCCGACGGCGTCTTGGTCATGTCACGCAGACCACCGAGGGTCTTGGTGAGCTTGGTCTTCTCGCGGAAGAGCTGGAGGGTCTCCTTCTTGGTGTAACCCGCGGCGGTGCCGGTCAGGTCACCCAGGGCCTCGAGCTCCTTCATGCGCTGAAGACGCTTGTACACCGTCTGGAAGTTGGTCAGCATGCCACCCAGCCAGCGGTGGTTCACGTACGGCTGGCCGACCCGCGTCGCCTGCTCGGCGATGGCCTCCTGGGCCTGCTTCTTGGTGCCGACGAAGAGGATGTGGCCACCCTCGGCGACGGTGTCACGCACGAAGCTGTACGCCTTCTCGATGTAGTCGAGGGTCTGGCGCAGGTCGATGATGTAGATGCCGTTGCGCTCGGTGAAGATGAAGCGCTTCATCTTCGGGTTCCAGCGCCGGGTCTGGTGCCCGAAGTGGACACCGCTTTCCAGCAGCTGACGCATGGTCACGACGGCCATGGTTGTTACTCCCTGATCTACCCTGGTTGTCACGCTCACCGGCGGTGAGCGTCCTGGCGCCCGGTCGGTGGCCGCAGTAGGGCCCGACGGAATCGGGACCAGGGAGGGCCGCCGCCTGCGACCGGCGCTGACGAACAGCACTCGGAACCGTAGGAGGGCACGCGAGGTCGACCGCGCAGGCGGTCGCCGTCGACCAGCATACGCCAAGCCGCCCGGCGACCCGGCCCGGCCTCGGTCTAGCACGAGGGGAACGCGGGCGCCCGCTCGTCCACATCACCGCGCTCTCCACAGTCCGGCCCGCGGGCGCCTCGGATTCCTGTGACGGTGCCGGGTCATGACGACTCAGCGACGGGCGGTCGGCGCCTACGGCGAGCGGCTGGCCGCCCAGCACCTCCAGGAGATCGGGCTCACACTGCTCCAGCGCAACTGGCGCTGCGCCGACGGCGAGATAGATCTCATCCTGCGTGACGGCGGCGACCTGGTCTTCTGCGAGGTGAAGACCCGGCGCACGGTGGCCTTCGGCACACCGGCGGCAGCTGTCGATCACCGCAAGGTGCGCCGGTTGCGGCATCTGGCCGCCAGGTTCCTCAACGACTCGGGGGTACGAGCGGAGCGCATCCGTTTCGACGTGGTGGAGGTCCTGCCGCAACGCCGCGGGGCCACCCGCCTGGTGCACATCCGGGACGCGTTCTGATGAGCTACGCACGGGTCCTCTGCGCCGGGCTGGTCGGCGTCGCCGGTCACCTCGTCGAGGTCGAGGCCGACCTCTCCAACGGGTTGCCCACCCTCCTGCTCACCGGCCTGCCCGACACCGCCCTCAACGAGGCCCGGGACCGGGTGCGCGCCGCGATCGTCAACTCCGGCCGCGACTGGCCCAACCGGCGGATCACCGTCAACCTGCTGCCCGCGGCCCTGCCGAAACATGGCAGCGGCTTCGACATGGCCATCGCGGTCGCCGTGCTCGCCGGTGCCGGTGATCTGCCGCTGGAGCGGCTCGACGGGGTCGCCCTCATCGGCGAGCTCGGCCTCGACGGGACGGTCCGGCCGGTGCGCGGCGTGCTGCCGATGGTCGCCGCCGCGGCACAGGCCGGGATCAGCCGCGTCGTCGTGCCGGTGGCCAACGCCTGCGAGGCGGCGGTGGTGCCCGGCGTCACCGTGCTGGCGGTGGACTCGCTGCACCGGCTGGCCGGCTTCGCCCATGGGACCGGGAGCCTGCTGGACCCGCCGGTCGTGCCGCCGTCGCCACCGCCGCCCGGCCCCGACCTGGCCGACCTCGCCGGCCAGGAGACCGGGCGTCATGCGCTGGAGATCGCCGCGGCCGGCGGTCACCACCTCGCCCTCTTCGGGCCGCCCGGCGCCGGCAAGACCATGCTCGCCGAGCGGCTGCCCTCGATCCTTCCGGAGCTCGACGACGAGGCCGCCCTGGAGGTGACCGCGCTCCAGTCGATCGCCGGGATCCTGCCGGCCGACGGGCGCCTCGTCCGGCGGCCGCCGTTCCAGGCCCCGCACCACAGCTCCACCCTCGCCTCACTCGTCGGCGGCGGATCCGGGCTGATCCGGCCCGGCGCGCTCTCCCTCGCCCATCGCGGGGTCCTCTTCCTCGACGAGGTGCCGGAGATGAGCCGGGCCACCCTGCAAGCCCTCCGGCAGCCCCTCGAGAGCGGGCGGGTCGTGCTGTCCCGGGCGCGCGGCACCACCGAGTACCCGGCGCGGGCCCAGCTGGTCGTCGCCGCCAACCCGTGCCCCTGCGCCTCCCCCGCCGGCGACCAGGCCTGCCACTGCTCACCCGTCGTGCGGCGGCGCTACCTGGGGCGGCTGTCCGGGCCGCTGCTCGACCGCATCGACATGCGGGTCAACCTGCTCCCGGTACGGGCGGTGCAGCTGATGGCCGACTCGGCGCCCGCCGAACCGTCCGCGGCCGTCGCCTCCCGGGTGGCCCGCGCCCGGGACTCGGCCGCCGCACGCTGGGCGCCCGGCGGCTGGCGGGTCAACGCCGACGTACCCGGCCCGGTCCTGCGCCGCCCGCCGTGGCGGTTGCCGTCCCGCGACACCGCCGTCCTGCACCGTGCGCTGGACCGGGGCACGCTGTCGGCCCGCGGCTACGACCGCTGCCTCCGGCTCGCCTGGACGGTGGCCGACCTGGACGGACGGTCCCGACCGGCGGAGGGCGACGTGTGCGAGGCCTACCAGCTGCGGATGGGGGAGGCGGCCGCCCGTGTCCCGAAGTGACTGCCTGCTGGCGTACCCCTTCCTCCCGGCTCGTCTCCCCTGCCACACCCGCCTGCCCGCCGCCGGTCTCCCGTCCTTCCCCCGTACGCCGGTTCCTCGCTCTCTCGCCTGCCTCCCGCCTCGACCCGGCGTTCCTGACGCAGGCCCCGCCGAGCTCCATGCCGGAGCCCTCCCTCCTGCCGCGGCCCGTGCCTCCGTCACCGCCCGGCCGGGTCCCGGTGGCCATCCGGCCCCGCAGGGCCGGGTCCGGTCGGGTTCCGGGTCCTCCGGCACGTTCCGCCGCCTTCTGCGGTGGCCGGTCGCCCTGCTCTTCCTTCTTGAGCGGAGCGTCGCGTGAACAACCTCCTCCGCCTTCTCCGATGGCCGGTCGCCCCGCCATTCCTTCTTGATCGGAGCATCGCGTGAACAACTCGGTATCCGCCGCGGATCCGTCCGGCGAGACCGCGCCTGATGGCCCGGCGCCCGACGGCCCCTCGGCCGGCGGGACTGCATCTGGTGGGTCGGCTTTCAACAGCACCTCGGCCGGCGGGACTGCCGACGGTGGGGATACGGATCGGGCCGCGCGGGTGGCGTTGACCTGGCTGGCCGAGCCCGGGAATCGCGCTGTCTGGGCCCTCGTCGAGCAAGCCGGCGCCCCGGAGGCACTGGATCGGCTGCTCAGCGGGGACGCTCCGGAGCCTCGGCTGCGAGCGGCCGTCGCTGCCCGTACCGCTGCGGGGGATGCTCGCCGGATGGCGGAGATCGCGATGCGCCGGGCCGACCGCCTCGGTGCCCGCCTCGTGGTGCCGTCCGACAGGGAATGGCCGCGCCGGGTCGCCGACCTGGCCACCCTCGAACTGGACTCCGGTGGCCGGATCAACAACGACACCCGCCCACCCCTCTGTTTCTGGGTGCGCGGGGCGTGGCCGCTCGGCGACACCCTGGAACGGTCGGTGGCGATCGTCGGAGCGCGGGCCGCCACGAACTACGGGATCCACGTCACGGCCGGACTGGCCCACTCGATCAGCGAGAGCGGGTGGACGGTTCTGTCCGGCGGGGCGTTCGGCATCGACGCGGCGGCCCATCGCGGATCACTGGCCGCGGGAGGTCCCACCGTGGCGGTCCTCGCCTGTGGAATCGACCGCCCGTACCCGGCCGGGCACACGGCGCTGTTCAACGAGATCGCCGAGTCCGGCCTGCTGATCAGCGAGTGGCCACCCGGCGCCGAACCCCTGCGGCACCGGTTCCTGATCCGGAACCGGGTCATCGCCGCCGCCACCGCGGGCACGGTCGTCGTGGAGGCGGCCGCACGCAGCGGCGCGGCACAGACGATGAGCCGCGTGCTGGCGCTGAACCGGCCGGCGATGGTCGTTCCCGGGCCGGTGACATCGGCGATGTCGGTCGGATGCCACGAGATCCTGAGGAACAATCCGTATGCACGGGTCGTCACCAACGCGTCCGACGTGCTGGAGGAGGTCGGCCGGATCGGCGAATACCTCGCCGACGTGCCTCGCGGGCCGGAACGCCGGCACGATCACCTCGACGAGGAGGCCGCCCTCGTCCTGGAGGCGGTCCCGGCGAACGGCTCGTCCACTCCGGAGCGGCTCGCGGCCGAGGCACGGCTCAGCCTGCGCACGGTGCTACGGCGACTGTCTCTTCTCGAGGTCGCCGGATTGGTGGTGCGCAACAGCGACGGTGTCGCGCTCGGCCCCGCCTCGAAGCGGGACCAGCACGATGCCGATTGATCACGCAGTCGGCTCCGCGCCGGACCGCGGCTCCATGCCGGACTGCGGCTTCAGGCCGGGCAACGGCTTCGGACCGGGCAACGGCTTCGAGTCGGGCAACCGCTTCGGGCTGGACCGTGGCCTCAGGCCGGACCGCGGCTTGGAACCGGGCAACAGCTTCGGGCTGAACCCCGGCTTCAGGCCGGACCGCGGCTTGGAACCGGGCAACGGCTTCGGGTCGGGGGCATGGCAGGGACCGGCCCGTCGCCTCACGGCCGTCGCATCAGCGACAACCGGCGCCGAGCCGGTCCGAGGTCACCGCGGTGACCGGGCGAATCAGTCCTCTGACTCGTCCAGATCCCGGCGGTGGACCTTCATCCATGCTTCGACGTCCTCCGTCAGCCATACCTTGCCCTGCGCAAGATCTGCGACGGGCTTCGGAAAGTCGGCACGGCTGGTGATCTGGTACGCCCGCTGTCGGCTGACTCCGCCCAGACGGATACGGATCTCGTGCGCGCCCATGAGGCGGATCGGCTTCACTCCCACATGATCGACCGTAGGCGCGGGACTATTAGTCTCTTACCAAGTTGTTAGGAGACAGGTTGTCAGCTGTCAACTATGGTGGTCGCATGTCTAGACGTCACCGGACCAGTAAGCCGGTTCCTCATTTTCTCCAGCATCGCCGCGACTGGCGGACCTTCTGGCGACGCTGTATCTGTGGGCTCTCGGCTCCTTGCATCGACCGGTTCCCTCCGATACCGCCACCGCCCTATCCACGGCCCGTCATCCCTGACCAGTACAAACGGGGGCGTGGGCGGATCTATCGCTCGCGCTACGCCCCACTCGGCGCGAGCCAGCCGACCGTCGCGGACGACTCTTCACGGCCGGTGCGTCCCGACGCGCGCCGACCGGTGTATCCCGACACGAACCGGCCCGCGCATCCGGGCTCGAACCCGTATCGATCGGCGAATCCCGACCTGAATGCGAGCCGGCCGCCGCATCCGGATTCACATGTGGGCCGCGCCGGACGCCTGACACCGGCACAGCAACACCGGGTGAATCAGAGTGCCCGGCTGCGATCCCGTCGCCCCCGTAGCCATTGACCGCCACTTTCGGGGGAACCCGTTGTCCATCACACCGGAATTCGAGCACCTGCACGACCGGCCCCATTGGGATTGCCGTATCTGCGGTCACCCGTGGCCGTGTCCCGAGGCGAAGACTCGTCTCCTCGATGAGTACCGCGCATACCCGTCTCTGTTGAAGATCTATCTGTCCGCGCACATGTACGAGGCTCTGGACGACTTGACCACTCGCGGCGAGTCTCCCCCGCTGAACCTGTACGAGCGTTTCCTCTCCTGGGCCCGGCCCCGGCCACTCTCTTGACCTTCAGACCTGGGTACCGGACAGCAGGTGACCCGCCAGAAGCACCGGCGCGCAGAGCGGGACCACCGTTGGGGCGGGGCGAGCTGGACGAACAGCAGACCACCCCCACACGGCCGGACGAGGCCTAACGAAGACCAGACCACCGCCACCGCCAGACAAGGTCTAACGAAGACCAGACCACCGCCACCGCCGGACGAGGCCTAGCGGACGCCTGACCACCTCCGCGGGTGGACGGGGGCGAGCGAAAAGGTTGGGTCACGTGCGGGTCCGGCGGGTGTGGCCTCGGCCGGTGTGCCAGGACTCGATCACCAGATGGTCGGCGGGGGTGCCCACGTAGGTCAGGGCCACCTCGTCGATGTCGAGGCGGAAGAACGCCGCGTCGACGTGTGGGGTGTCCGGTGGGGGTGGGATCTCGACTGCCCGGCCGGAGAGTTTGGCGTCGCCGGGGCCCGCTGACGGGTTGTCGGCCGGTGGCTCCAGCGTGGGGCTGTGCATCGCGATCCGGGGGTCGCGGCGGAGATCTCGCAGCTTCACCGCGTCGGGCATCGACCCGAACGTCAGATCGCCGCCGGTGAACTGGGCCTCCGAAGCGCTGATCCGGGGTGAACCGTCTCGGCGCAGCGTGGCGATCGTCTTGTTGGTCCCGGCGTCGAAGAGCGCCCGCACCCGGGCCGCGAACTCCGGGGCGTCCTTCTCGATTTCCTCCCAGCGAGCCATGCCTCAGACGCTAGCCCCCGGGTACGACAGAAATGCTTGACTGACGCTCCACTTCGATGGACGGTCTGAGGCGATGGGGACACGGGAACTGCACGAACGACTGCCGGCGCCTCTGCGCGGGGCGGTGGACGATTTCAGCCGGCACCTCGCCGGTGTGGAAGGGCGGTCGGAGCACACCGTCCGGGCGTATGTCGGGGATGTCGTGTCGCTGCTCGACCATGCGGTGTCCGAGGCCCGGAGCACCGTCGCCGACCTCGACATCACGATCCTGCGCGGATGGCTCGCCGCCCGGATGGGGTCGGGTGCGGCTCGGTCCTCGCAGGCCAGGCGGGCGGCGGCGGTCCGGGCTTTCACCGGCTGGGCGCACCGGACCGGTCTGTCACCCGAGGACCCGGGGGCCCAGCTGGCCAGCCCCCGCGCCCACCGGAGCCTGCCCACCGTCCTGCGCGCCGACCAGGCGGCCACCCTGATGACTCCGGCCACCCGTCACCGCGACCCCGACGCTCCCGCGCCGACCGACGACCCGGCGGGCCAGAACGCCGACACGGACGATGCCACAACGGGCAACGACGGAACGGGCAACGGCGGAACAGGCGACAGCGGAGCAAGCGATGCCAGAACAGGCAACGACGGAACAGGCGATGCCAGAACGGGCGACGGCGGAGCAAGCGATGCCAGAACAGGCAACGACGGAACGGGCGACGGCGGAAGCACCCCGGAGGGGTCGGCAGGTGAGCCGACGGCCACGAGCGGGACCGACGATCAGGGCGGCGGGGATGTCCTGGAGATACGGGACCGGGCGGTTCTCGAACTGCTCTACGCCACCGGCATCCGGGTCGGCGAGCTGTGTTCGCTGAACCGGGCCGACGTCGACCACGCCCGCCAGGTGGTGCGGGTCTTCGGCAAGGGGGCGAAGGAGCGGGCCGTCCCCTACGGTCATCCGGCCCGGCGGGCACTGGACACCTGGCTGCGCCGGGGCCGCCCGGCGCTGGTGAACCGTACGAGCAAGGACGCTCTGTTCCTCGGGGTCAAGGGCGGCCGTCTCCAGTCGACCGTCGTGCGGCGGATCGTCGCGAACGCCGCCCGGGCCGCCGGCCTGCCGCACACCAGCCCGCACGATCTGCGGCACTCGGCGGCGACCCATCTGCTGGACGGCGGCGCGGATCTGCGGGCGGTGCAGGAGCTGCTGGGGCACAGCTCGCTGGCGAGCACCCAGATCTACACACATGTGTCGACCGAGCGGCTGCGTGCGGCCTTCAATCAGGCGCATCCACGGGCCTGACATCGTACGATCCACTGCATGAGCGCCCCGGTTGGAGAGCCACCGCCCCCGATTCCCGGCGCTCGGCTCCTGTTCTCGCTGGATCCGTCGGTGTCCTATCTCAATCACGGCTCGTTCGGCGCCCTGCCGATCAGCGTGCAGCGCGCCCAGCAGCGGCTCCGTGACGAGGTGGAGTCGAACCCGCTGCGGTTCTTCGCGGTCGGGCTGGAGGACCGGATCGTCCACAGCCGACGTCATCTGGCGGCCTTCCTCGGAGCCGACCCGGACGGCAGCGCGTTGATCCAGAACACGACGTCCGCGGTGTCGATGATCCTCCAGTCGATGCGGTTCGGCCCGGCTGACGAGGTGCTGCTGACCGACCACTCCTACGGCGCGGTCGCGATGGCGGTCCGCAGCCGGTGCCGGCGGTCGGGGGCAAGCGCGCGGACCGTGGCGCTGCCGCTGGGCCTGCGGAACTCCGAGGTGGTGGCGCGGATCCGGGCGGCGCTGCGGCCCGGCCGGACCAGGCTGCTCGTCGTCGACCAGCTGACTTCGGCGACGGCGGCGCTCTTCCCGGTGGCCGAGATCGTCGCCGCCGCCCACGAGCACGACATCCCGGTCCTGGTGGACGCCGCCCACGTGCCGGGGATGCTGCCGGTCGACGTGTCGGCGATCGGCGCCGACTTCTGGGTGGGCAACCTGCACAAGTGGGGCTGGGCGCCCCGGGGCACGGCTCTGATGTCCGTGGCGCCGGCCTGGCGCCGCCGGATGGAGCCACTGATCGTGTCGTGGGCCCATGACGAGGGATTCCCGGGGGCGTTCGAGTTCCAGGGGACCATCGACTACACGCCGTGGCTGGCCGCCCCGGCGGGCGTCTACACGCTGCGGACGCTCGGCCCGGAGGCTGTCCGGCAGCACAACGAGGCTCTCGTCGCGTACGGCCAGAGGGTTGTCGGTGCGGCCCTCGGTCTCGCGCCCGCCGACCTGCCGCACCCCGGCGGACCAGGGGTGGCCATGCGGGTGGTGCCGTTGCCGGCCGGGCTGGCGACGACCTTCCCGGAGGCGCATGCGCTGCGGCAGCACATCGCCGACAAACTGGCCACCGAGGTCGCGGTGAACGCGTGGGGCGGCCGGGGGCTGCTGCGGCTGAGCGCGCAGATCTACAACCGCCCGGAGGAGTACGACGTGTTCGCCGAACGGCTGCCCGGGCTCCTCCACGAGTATCAGCGCTGAGGCACGGTCACGGCGGATCGAGGGGCAGCAGGCGGTAGCGCGCGAGGCCGAGCAACGCCAGCGGATCGAGGTAGGCCTCGTCGCGCCGGAGGCCCCAGTGCAGGCAGGCGGCCTGCGGGCAGCCCGGATGACCCGGCTCGACAGCCCCGATCGTCGTGCCCGCCGCAACGGCCTCACCGACCCGCACGGTCGCGGTGACCGGCTCGTAGGTGGTGCGCAGCCCGCCGGCGTGAAGGATGCTGACGACACCCCGCCCGGCCAGCGGCCCCGCCCAGGCCACGATGCCACCACCGGCGGCCCGCACCGGCGCGCCCGCGGGCACACCCAGGTCGACGCCACGGTGGCCGGCCAGCCACGGCTCAGGAGGTGGGTCGAACCGCCGTAACACCTGTGGCGGCAGCACCGGCCACTGGAAGGGCGGCACCGCGCCGAAGGTGGGCAGCAGGAACAGGATCACGGCGAAGACGGGCATGCCGCCGAGCCTGCCGGGCCGGAACCCGTGTGGCGACCGCCCCTGTGGACAACCGCCGACTGTGGATGACCGTCAGCTGCTGAAGCCCGGCTCGTCGGGCAACGAGATGTCCGGCTTCTCCAGCTCCTCGACGTTGACGTCCTTGAACGTCATCACCCGCACGTTCTTCACGAAGCGGGCCGGACGATACATGTCCCACACCCAGGCGTCGTGCATCTCGACCTCGAAGTAGACCTCACCGTCGGAGTTACGCACGTGCAGGTCGACCTGGTTGGCCAGGTAGAACCGGCGCTCGGTCTCCACCACGTAGGAGAACTGGCGGACGATGTCGCGGTACTCCCGGTAGAGCTGCAGCTCCATCTCGGTCTCGTACTTCTCGAGATCCTCTGCGCTCATCGTGTCTCGCCCTCCATGGCACTATCTTCCCCCACCGACGGCGACGGCTGAGGCTGCTCGCCCGACGCCACGCCGACGGTACCCTCAGCAGCCTCCGGAATCAGCAGCGGCTCGGTAACGGAAACGTCGAACAGGGCGGGTGGCGGGTCGGCCGGGCGCCGCGCCCGTGGGGGCCGGTTGCCGCGGCCGGATGCCGCGGCGACGTTCACATACGAGAAGCGGTGCTCCGGGCACGGGCCGTGGGTGGTCAGCGCGGTGCTGTGCTCCTCGGTGATGTAGCCCTTGTGCACCGCGAAACCGTAGTCGGGGAACCGCTCGTCGAGCTCGACCATCAGCCTGTCCCGGGTGACCTTGGCCAGGACGCTGGCGGCCGCGACACAGGCCGCGACCCGGTCACCTTTCCACACGGCCAAGCCGGGCACGCCGAGACCGTCGACCGGGAAACCGTCGGTCAACACGTACTCCGGGCGGACGTCGAGGGAGGCCAGCGCGCGGCGCATCGCCGCGAGATTGCAGACGTGCAGGCCGCGGGCGTCGACCTCGGTCGGCGGGATGATCATCACGGACCAGGCGAGAGCCTTGGCGACCACCTGCTCGTAGACCCGCTCGCGGGCGGCCGCGGTCAGCAGCTTGGAGTCGGCCAGGCCGGGGATCTCGCCGCGCCTGCCCTCCGGCAGGATCGCGGCGGCGGCGACCAGCGGACCGGCGCAGGCACCGCGGCCGGCCTCGTCGGCGCCGGCCACATGCCGGAAGCCGCGGCGCTGCAACGCCTGCTCCAGGGCATACAGCCCGGCCTCCCGGCGGACGACGGTGCGGGGCGGGGCCAGCATCAGAAACCCCGGACAACGACGGCGACGGTACGCGACGAGGCCGGCACCCACCGAACCTCGGAAGCGACGACGCCGAGACGTGCGGAGGCCGGCATCTCAGGACTCCTCGCGGACGGCGTCGACGGTCAGCCCGCGCAGCAGGACGGCCAGGTCGGCCGGGTAGATCTCCTCGCGGCTCGCCTCGATCTCCGCCACCGACCACCACCGGTGCTCGGTGATGGTGAGGCGCTCCTCCTCATCCATCCCCGCCGTGTCGACCTGCCAGTCGGGCACCCGGAGGAGGTAGAAATCCTGCTCCTGCCGGTATTGCCGCCCGTCGTAGGAGAACTCGGCCACCTCGTGCCGCACCGGCTCGCCGAGCAGGTCGGTCGTCACCCGCAGACCGGTCTCCTCGAACAGCTCACGGCAGGCGGCGTCGACGGTCGTCTCGCCCGTGTCGAGCCCGCCACCGGGCGTGAACCACCAGCGCAGCCCGGGCCGCGCGGGGTCACCGCCGTGCAACAGCAGCACACGACCGGCCAGATCGACCAGGAGGACCCGGCCGGCGCGGCGGTCAATCACCTCGGTCACGCGACCAAGCCTATTGCGCGAGTGTTACTTGCCCGCGTCGGGGATGCCGTCGAACTCGTCCGGAACCGACAGCCAGGTGGCCCGGCCGACCGGCCAGAAGATCGTGAAGGCACGCCCGACGACCGAGTCGATCGGCACGGTCGCCTCGTTGATCTTGCCCGGCTCATCGGTGGCGCTGCTGTCGATGTAGTGCTGGAGCGAGTCACCGGACGCCTCCCGGTGGTCCCCCATGACCCAGAGCCGGCCGGCCGGAACGGTGATGTCGAAGTTCTGGCTGGCGACCTGGTTGCGGGTGCCGTCGGACTCGACATACACATACGACTCGTCGATGGACGTCCCGTTGATCATCAGACGGTGCTGCTCGTCACAGCAGACCACGTTGTCACCCGGCTGGCCGATGACCCGCTTGATGAAGTCCTCGCCGTCGTTGCCGGACTGCCAGACGCTGGGCGCCTTGAACACCACGATCTCGCCCCGCCGCGGCTCGCGGAAGTCGTAGACGAGCTTGTTGACCAGCACCCGGTCCCAGAGCTCAAGGGTGTGCTGCATCGAGGGCGACGGGATGTAGAACGTCTGCAACACGAACGCGCGCACCAGGACTGCGACGAGGATCGCCACGCCCAACAGGATGGGTAGTTCACGCCAGAACGACCCCTGGCGCTTCTCGGTCTGCTCGTCAATCACGCTCGGAGCCTACGTCGTCTGGTCCATAACGACATGCCGGAACGCGCGGATAAAACCACACCGAACAGAAGGGGGAACACGTTTGTGGCGACCACCGGCTCCTCCTCCCGCATCGGGATCGGGCGCGACGCGGCGGCCGAAGGGTACTGCTCGGCGAACTGCTGCCACACGTCCGGCACGTCCAGGCTGGTGAACCGCTCACTGGGCCAGACCACCACGAAGGCCCGGCCGATGATGTTCTCGATCGGCACCGTCCCCTGGCAGCGGGCGTCCTGCGAGACCGAACGGTGGTCACCCATCACGAACATCTCGCCCGCCGGAACGGTCACCTCGGTGAACCTGCGGCTGGTGCACTGGCCCGCGATCGGGGGCTGACTCAGATCGGAGTTGAAGCCGTCGGCGATGTACGCCTCGTCGATGCCGACCCCGTTGACGGTGATCCGCCCGCCGGAGTCGCAGCAGGCGACCTTGTCACCCGGAAGACCGATCACCCGTTTGATGAAGTCGCGCTCGCCGGGCCGGCTCACACCGACCAGGTCACCGACGGTCCGGCCGAGCTTGGCGAGGAAGGTGTTGCTGACCTCCTCGGTCACCTCGGGCGCCCAGTTGTCGGTGCCCCGGAACACCACGATCTCGCCGCGCACCGGATCGCGCATGTCGTAGACGACCTTGTTGACCAGGACCCGGTCCTTGATCTCCAGGGTGCTCTGCATCGACCCGGAGGGGATGTAGAAGGCCTGGACCAGGAATGTCCGAATCAGCACCGCAAGGCAGAACGCCACGATCAGAAGCAACGGAAGTTCCTGCCAGAGGGGCATCTCCTTCCGAACCACGCCTCGCCGCCGTCGTGCCGGCCGATAGCCTTCCATCGGATCCACGCTTCGCATCTCCCGCCGCCTACCGGCCGAACCGCCCCCGGATACAGCACTACCGCCCGAGTTTCCCGGCTAGGGAGAGTTACGGGCGGTAGGACTGGAATGGTTCACCTACAACGCGTCCGGCACGGGCGCAAGCTTAGTGCGCCGGCGCCCGCACGGACACATCTCGATGATCAGACGGTCTGCTTCTCCCGAAGCTCCTTGATCTTCGCCTTCTTGCCACGCAGCTCACGCAGGTAGTAGAGCTTGGCGCGACGGACGTCACCACGGGTGATGACCTCGATCTTGTCGATCGCCGGGCTGTTGAACGGGTAGGTCCGCTCGACACCGACGCCGAAGCTGATCTTGCGGATCTTGAAGGTCTCCCGCAGGCCGGAGCCGTGACGGGCGATCACGACGCCCTGGAAGACCTGGACACGGGACCGGTTACCTTCGACGACCCGGGCGTGCACCTTGAGCGTGTCACCGGCCCGGAAGTCCGGAAGGTCGGTGCGCTTCGACTGGGCGTCAAGAGCGTCCAGCGTGTTCATCGCTGCATCCTCGTACTCTGTGGCGCGTCGGGAGTTCGGCGCGCGGTGGGTGATTCTGACCCCGCCCGACTCCACGGGGTCCTCGTCCCGTCCCCACGGCGCGGGGCTGAGACGGCAACCTCATTACTTTGCCACACCCGGAGCCGGGAGCTGTAATCCGGCTTCGGCGATGGCCTTCCGGTCCTTCTTGTCGAGGGAATCCGGCGGATACGCGGCGTACATGTCGGGGCGCCGCTCGGCGGTGCGCAGCAGGCTCTGCTCGCGCCGCCAGCGGGCGATCCGGCCATGGTCGCCGGAACGCAGCACGTCCGGCACCTCACGGCCGCGCCAGGACTGCGGCTTGGTGTAGACCGGGGCCTCCAGCAGGCCGGCCGCGTGCGACTCCTCGGTCAGCGAATCGGCGTTGCCGAGCACCCCCGGCAGCAGCCGGGTGATCGCCTCCATGATCACGATGACCGCGACCTCGCCGCCGAAGAGCACGTAGTCGCCGAGTGACACCTCGTGCACCGGCATCCGGTCCGCGGCGTCGTCGATCACCCGCTGGTCGATGCCCTCGTAGCGGCCACAGGCGAAGACCAGGTGGTCCAGGCCCGCGAGCCGGTGGGCGTCGGCCTGGGTGAAGGGCTTTCCGACCGGCGACGGTACGACCAGAGCCGCACCCGGAGACGCGACGGCGTCGAGAGCCTCGCCCCACGGTTCAGGACGCATCACCATGCCGGGACCGCCCCCGTACGGGCTGTCGTCCACCGTCCGGTGCACGTCATAGGTCCACTGACGCAGATCGTGCACGGTCAGGTCCAGGGTCCCGGTGGTCCGCGCCTTGCCGATCAGCGACAGATCGAGCGGGGCGAAGTAGTCCGGGAAGATCGAGACGATGTCGACCTTCACAGGCGAGCCTTCACAGATCCAGCAGGCCTTCCGGGAGGTCGACGACGATCCGGCCGCCGCGCAGGTCCACGGTCGGGACGATCGCCGTGACGAACGGGATCAGAGCCGTCCCGCCGCCCTTCTTCGCGAGCACGATCAGATCCGACGCGGGCGCGTGCTCGATCCGCTGCACGGTCCCGTGCTCGGTCCCGTCGGCGGACTCCACGCGCAACCCGACGAGCTGGTGGTCGTGGAACTCCTCCGGATCCTCCGGCGGCGCCACGTCAGCGCTGTCCACCTGGAGGAACACGCCCTTCAACGCCTCGGCGACGTTGCGGTCGTGGACGCCCTCGAAGACGGCGATGCCGCGGCCCTGATGCCAGCGGATCGACTCGAGGACGAGCTGTCGGGGAACCTCGTAGCGAGCACCGGGAGCGGGAGCGGCCGCCGGGCCGGCGCTCACCCGGCGGTCCCTGGGGACCTCCGTGATGAACACCGACCCGGCGGTGAAGCGTTCCTCGGGCTCGTCGGTCCGCACGACCACCGAGACCTCGCCCCGGATGCCGTGCGGTTTACCGATCTGGCCGACGACGAGCAGCATCGATCAGTACGCGTCGACGATGTCGACCCGGATGCCACGACCGCCGATCGACCCGATCACCTGACGCAGGGCCTTGGCCGTCCGCCCGCCGCGCCCGATGACCGTACCCAGGTCCTCGGGGTGCACACGGACCTCGAGCCGCTTGCCACGGCGCGAGTCGACCAGACGAACCCGGACGTCGTCCGGGTTGTCGACGATGCCCTTGACGAGGTGCTCCAGCGCGGGCCGGAGCGCCCCGTCAGCTCGCGTCGGCGCCGGCACCGGCCGGGTCCTCAGCGGTCTCGGCGACAGCCTCGCGGTTCGGCTCAGCGGCCTCGACCGGCTTCGACTCGGCCTTGGCCTCGGTCTTCGCCTTCTTCGGCGTGGCGGCCGGCTTGGTCTCGACCAGACCGGCGGCAGCCTTGGCCTCGGCCTCGTAGACCTCGGCCTTGCTCTGCTTGCTCGGCGCGACCAGCAGCGGGGCCGGGGCGGGCAGACCCTTGAACTTCTGCCAGTCGCCGGTCTTCTCCAGGATGCGCTGCACCGGCTCGGACGGCTGGGCGCCGACGGACAGCCAGTACTGAACGCGCTCGGACTTCACCTCGATGACCGAGGGGTGTTCCTTCGGCTGGTAGATGCCGATGTACTCGATGGCGCGGCCGTCGCGCTTGGTGCGCGAGTCGGCGACGACGATGCGGTACTGCGGGTTGCGGATCTTGCCCATCCGCAGGAGCCGGATCTTAACGGCCACGGTTTTTTCGCTCCTGATGACTGCGTGGTTGAGCCGAACGGAACCCACGTGGGGATTGCGGGACCGAATGTCTCGTGGACTGGCGTCGCGATCAGGGGTTAGAGGGCGCCTGACGCATGCCGGATACCAGCTAATCATTCTGCCAGACGAACCGGCGGGTCTCCCAACCGGGCCACCACCGGCCGGTCCCAGCCGGACGGCAACTCGGCCGGGACGGGCCAGGACGGATCGGGCCGGAAATCGGTCCAGGTGCCGTCGAACGGGAACTCCCCCGCCTCGAGGCTCGCGATCACCCGGCGGCCCTCGGCCCACACCGCCGCCTCGTCGGGCACCCAGTAGAGATCCGGGTGGGCCAGACGCTCGGCGAAGTCGTCCTCGTCCTTCCAGCGCCAGACGCGGTCCGCACCGGCCACGATGTCGAGGTCCTGGTCGATCACGTCGATCCCGCCGACCGCACCGTCGTCCCAGCGGACCGCGGCCTCCTCCAGGTTCACGTAGTACCCGGTGAAGTCGCCCTCGTCGTCCCGGAAGAACCAGACCGAGTGGTTCGCCCCCGGCGGGAAGAACCGCAGCACACCCGGGCCACGCCACTGCGCGGTCCGGGGCGCGCGCTCGGCGGCCATCCAGTCGGGAAACGCCAGATCGCGCGGGAAACGGCCGTCCAGCGTCGTCTCGACCGCGATGGTCGAGCCGCGGGCCACCCAGATGAGCAGCCCGCGGTCGTCGTCGGAGATCACCCGGCCCGGATGCACGAAGGCGATCCGGCCGTGGTGGGTGTCCCGGTGGAGAATCAGCCGACCCGGTTCGAACGTCACGCTCAGTACGAACGACCCAGGTAGGCGATCAGGTCCGGCTCCTCGTCCGACTCGGGCATCGAGCCGTCCTCACGGGTGAGGCAGCGCACCGTGATCGCCTTGCCGTTCGCCTCCTTCTCGCCGGCCTCGCCGACCGCCGACCACGGCACCCGGGCGAAACCGGTCTGCGAGGCCTCGATCGCCTCGGCCAGCGTCTTCACCTCGACCGTGCGCTCCTCGCGGAAGGCCAGGGCGTCGTCGTAGAGGCGCTGCTGGTCGGCCTTGAGCGCGGCCACCACGGCGTCGGTCACCTCGGCCAGGGCGATCGGCGACTTCGTGCCGTCGATCCGGCGGGCCACCACGGCGTTGCCGTTCGCCAGGTCACGCGGGCCGACCTCGATCCGGATCGGGATGCCCTGCAGCTCCGCGTCCACCGCGCGACGGCCGAAAGGGATGTCCGCGCGGTCGTCGAGCTTCACCCGTACACCCGCGGCTTTGAGGTCTTTGAAGAGCTGGGCCGCGGCCTCGGCGACGCCCTCGCCCGCCTTGACCACCATGATCTGGACCTGGACCGGCGCGAGGCGCGGCGGAAGCCGCAGGCCGTTGTCGTCGCCGTGCACCATGATCAGGCCGCCGAGCATCCGGGTCGAGGTGCCCCACGACGTGGTCCAGGCGTGCTCGACGGTCCGCTCGGCCGACGAGTAGGTGATGTCGAACGCCTTCGCGAAATTCTGCCCGAGCTCGTGCGAGGTGCCCATCTGGAGCGCCTTGCCGTCGCCCATCATGGCCTCGACGGTCATCGTGTTGGTGGCGCCGGCGAAGCGCTCGCCCTTGGTCTTGCGGCCCGGGATGACCGGGATGGCCAGCATCTCCGTCATGAACGCCTCGTAGACGTTCTTGTGGATGTCACGCGCGTGCTCGCGGGCGTCGGCCTCGGTCGCGTGCGCGGTGTGGCCCTCCTGCCAGAGGAACTCGGTGGTGCGCAGGAAGGTCCGCGGGCGCAGCTCCCACCGGACCACGTTGGCCCACTGGTTGAGCAGGAGAGGGAGATCACGGTACGAGTCGACCCACTTGGCCATGAACTCGCCGATCACGGTCTCGCTGGTGGGGCGCACGACCAGCGGCTCGGCCAGCTCCTTGCCACCGGCGTGGGTGACCACGGCCAGCTCCGGCGAGAAGCCCTCGACGTGGTCGGCCTCACGGCGCAGATAGTTCTCCGGGATGAAGAGCGGAAAGTACGCGTTCTGGACGCCCTGCTCCTTGATGCGGGCGTCCATGTCGCCCTGCATCCGCTCCCAGATCGCGTAACCGACCGGCCGGATCACCATCGTGCCGCGCACCGGGCCGTTGTCGGCGAGCTGCGCCTTGGCGATGAGGTCCTGGTACCAGCGGGGGAAGTCCTCCGCACGGGGAGTGAGCACGCGAGCCATGAGGAAGCATCGTAGTCGCGCCCCGGGCGCAACCGGCCGGGTGGGCATCCCGTGTCCCTCGCCGGGCGTCTCCACCGCTGATCACCTGACGACGGCACCCCGCAGCACGATCCGGCTGGGCGCCCGCACCACCCGCAGGTCGGCACGCGGGTCGGTCTCGTAGACCACCAGGTCGGCGAGGCCGCCCTCGACCAGGCCGGGAAAGCCGAGCCACTCCCGCGCCCGCCACGACGCGGCGGCCAGCACGTCGGCCGCCGGGATGCCGACCTCGTGCAGGTAGAGCATCTCCTCGGCGGCCAGGCCGTGCCGGATGCCGCCGCCCGCGTCGGTGCCGATGTAGATCGGGACACCGGCCTCGTGGGCGGCGAGCACCACTGACGGGAAACGGTCCCGCAGCGCGATCATGTGGTCGGCGTAGTCGTCGAACTTGCCGCGCGCCGAGTCGGCGATCTTCCCGAACGTCCGGATGTTGATCATCGTGGGCACCAGGGCGGTCTTACGCCGGGCCATCTCGTCGATCAGGTCGAGCGTCAGCCCGGTGCCGTGCTCCACCGAGTCGACCCCGGCCCTGACCATGATCTCCACGCCCTCCTCCGAGAACGTGTGCACCGCGGCCCGGGCACCGGAGGCGTGGGCGGCCTCGACGGCGGCGGCCATGGTCGCGGCATCCCAGCTCGGTGCGAGATCACCGACCCCCCGGTCGATCCAGTCGCCGACCAGCTTCACCCAGCCGGTGCCCGCTTTCGCCTGCGCGGTGACGGCTGCGGCGACCTCGTCGGCGGCCACCTCGACGCCGATGTCCCGCAGATAGCGGCGAGGGGCTGCGACATGGCGGCCGGCGCGGGCGAGGCGGGGCACGCCCGGTTCGTCATCCAACTCGGGGTACGGAAAAGGGGAACCCGCATCACGCAGGGCCAGGACACCCGCGTCACGGTCGATGACGGCCAGCTCACGGGCCTGGTCGACACTCTCGATCGGTTTCGCCCCGAAGGCGATGCCGAGGTGGCAGTGCGCGTCGACGAGCCCCGGAACGAGGAACCCACCGTCACTGATCGTCTCGGCCCCCGCCACCGGCTCGTAGGTGACCCTGTCCCCCACCAGCCACAGATCACGGACCTCACCGTCCGGCAGAACCGTCCCACGCACATGAAACGCCATGCCGTAAGTCCTACCGGATCAAGCCCCGTCCCGCGCAGCGAGGTATTCGTCACGCAAGGCGGTAAGTCCTGGCAGATCGATGGTGATCGGATAGGGCACCTCGGTGTTGAACACCTTGTCGGTGCTCACGACGATCTCGTAGACCCCGGTCCGGCCTGGATGGAAAGCCGTGAGAGTCACTCCGCCCCGCCCCGTCGGGTCAACGACCCAGTAATGAACAACCCCGGCCGCCGCATAAACCCTGCTCTTCGCATGCATGTCCCGGAAGTGGGACGTCGGCGAAATGATCTCCAATAAGAGCAAGGCCCGATCGATCGGCGCCGGGGTGAGCGCCATGACACTTTTGTGCACCACAACGACGTCAGGCCGAGGCTCGTTGCTGCGATCAATCGCCAGCGAGTAGTCAGGAACTGCGTCATGATCCGGCGGACAGTTTTCCTCCAGCGCCTGCGTGAGCTTGTAGCCGAGCTTCTGATGAATACCGGTAGGGGACGGCAAAATCAGCCTTCCGTCGATCAACTCATAACGGAGTCCCTCGGGAAGGCTGGCCAGATCGTCAGTAGTCCAGTCCTGCTTGTCGCGCAGGTCGGGTAGATGAAGGGCAGCGGTCACAAGCTCCTCCTCGCTGGGATCGCCACCCACCATACTTGCCCCTCGACTATTAGCGCAATACAACTTGAACCATGACTAGCCCTAGGTTACCGGTTGTCGTCCTTGGGCTTGCTCAGCTTGTTGAAATCGAGCTTCGGCAGCTTGAAGCCCGGCGGCACACCCTGACCCCCGCCGAGCGCGCCCGGGTCGAGCCCCGGCGGCAACTGCGGCATACCGCCCGGGAAACCGGCCGGCATCCCACCCGGACGCCCGCCGACCCGCGGCCGACCGCCACCCTTGCCCGGCTTGCGCTTGTTCTTCGAGCTCTTCGTGGCGCTGCGACGCCCGCCCGGCAGGCCCATCATGCCGCTCATCTGCTTCATCATCTTCTGCGCGTCGGCGAAGCGGTTGAGCAGCTGGTTGACGTCCATCACGGTGACGCCGGAGCCGTTGGCGATACGCAGCCGGCGGGAACCATTGATGATCTTCGGGTTGGTGCGCTCGCCCGGGGTCATCGAGCGGATGATCGCGGTGACCCGGTCGAAGTGGCTGTCGTCGAGCTCGTCGAGCTGGCCCTTGAGCTGGCCCATGCCCGGCATCATGCCGATGATGTTGGCGATCGGGCCCATCCGCCGGACCGCGATCAGCTGGTCCAGGAAGTCCTCCAGCGTGAACTGCTCGCCACCGAGCAGCTTGCTGGTCATCTTCTCCTTCTGCTCATCGTCGAAGGCCTGCTCGGCCTGCTCGATGAGGGTCAGGAGGTCGCCCATGTCGAGGATCCGCCCGGCCATCCGGTCGGGGTGGAAGACGTCGAAGTCCTCCAGCTTCTCGCCGGTCGACGCGAACAGGATCGGCTGGCCGGTGACGTGCCGGACGGAGAGCGCGGCACCACCGCGGGCGTCACCGTCGAGCTTGGACAGGACCACGCCGGTGATGCCGACGCCGTCCCGGAACGCCTCGGCGGTACGCACCGCGTCCTGGCCGACCATGGCGTCGATGACGAAGATGACCTCGTCGGGGTCGACGGCGGCACGGATGTCGGCGGCCTGCTGCATCATCTCGGCGTCGATGCCGAGGCGGCCGGCGGTGTCGACGATGACGATGTCCTTCGCCGTCCGCTTCGCGTGCTCGATCGAGTCGCGCGCGACCTGGACCGGGTCACCGACCCCGTTGCCCGGCTGCGGGGCGTAGACGTCGACCCCGGCCCGCTGGGCGAGCACCTGGAGCTGGTTGACCGCGTTGGGGCGCTGGAGGTCACAGGCGACCAGCAGCGGCTGGTGGCCCTGGTTCTTCAGCCAGCGGGACAGCTTGCCGGCCAGCGTCGTCTTACCCGAGCCCTGAAGGCCGGCCAGCATGATCACGGTGGGCGGCTGCTTGGCGAACTGGAGCCGCCGCCCCTCGCCGCCGAGGATCTGGATGAGCTCCTCGTTGACGATCTTGATGATCTGCTGAGCCGGGTTCAGAGCCTGGGAGACCTCGGCGCCGCGGGCCCGCTCGCGCAGGCTGGCGATGAACGCCTTGACCACGGGCAGCGCGACATCCGCCTCCAGCAGCGCGAGACGGATCTCGCGCGCGGTGGCGTCGATGTCGGCATCAGTGAGCTTGCCCTTGCCGCGGAGCTTGCCGAAGATCCCGGAGAGGCGGTCACTCAAAGTGTCAAACACGGTGCGACTTCCCGTTGGTCTGAATGGTCACGTCGACCGCAAGCCTAGCCGTACCGCCGGTTCCTCACCGGTTCCGCATGCGGTAGGTCCGCGCTGCCGCCTCGATCCGACGCTGGGTGCGGGTGCCGGGAGCGAGTGAGCGCTTGGCCGCCGCGTAGAGGACGGCGCCGCCACCGAGGACCAGAGCGCCTAGGAACAGGTACCACAGCAGCGGTCCGAGCAGCCAGCTGGCCACCCAGCCCACCGCGACGAGCCCCACCACGAACGCGATCGCCTTACCCATCGCCGGCCTCCCGCCGTCGTCTGACATCACCTCTTCCACCATGCCTTTCCGGCGCAACGGCCCGCATCGGCCGAGACCCCCATCCGTTCCCCTAAGGGTGAAGTCGGCACGACCGGACACGGCTGGCCCACCAAAGCCGTATAACGCACTTAAAGGGGATATAGACCGCAACTTCCATCTGACCGGGCCGTTGAGCCATCGGCGGATGAGCGGCGAAAGGACGACGGCGTGGCCCTGCGACAGGTCCTGCGGCTGGCCCCCTGGCCGGTCCGACGGCGGATCTTCGAGACGGTCGAGACACGTGTCCTACCCCGCGTCGCCCCGGAACGGCGGCTGCGGATCGCCCGCACCCTCATGCCGCTGGGACCGGGCCGGAGCCCGCGGGACAGCGGGGGCACGCTGCGCGTACGCACCGCCGACGGAGTCCTGACCGCCCGCACCGACCCGGCCGCCGCACCCACCGAGGTCCGCCGCCGCAACCTGGACCGGGTGGTGCGGGCTCTCGACGAGGCCGGCGTCGACTGGTTCCGGGTGCCGGTCCGCGCGACCGGGCGTACCGGCGTGGCTGTCCGGGCCGCCGACCGGGCCGCCGCTCTCGCCGCACTGCACCGGCACGCCGCCGACGACCACGGGTCGCTGCGGGTGGCCCGCCCCGGCCGGCGGCGGCGGGAACCCCAGGTCGTCGCGGTGTGCTGGCCGGTCACCGACCCGGGCGGGAGCCTGGTGCTCGGGCACGACCTGGCCTGCGAGGTCGAGTTCTGGACCGAGCGTGACGGCCGCCTGGTGTCGCCGCGCCGGAACCCGGTGGCCGACTCGATCCCGGCCGGTGAACCGGTGACCGTCGCGCCGGAACCGGTGTTCGGGGCGTTCAGCGCACCCGACGACACGACCGGCTACCGGACCCGGCGGATCTTCACGTCCGTCGATCCGGACCGCGTCGACTTCCCGATCGACGTGGTCTACACGTGGGTCGACGGCGGCGACCCGGACTGGCAGCGGCGCAAGGCCCGGGCCCTGGCCGACAACCCGTGGGTCGGCGAGGTCAGCACGCAGGCCGCCAACGACTCCCGGTTCGCCAGCCGCGACGAGCTGCGCTACTCGCTGCGCGCCCTGCACTGCTTCGCCCCGTGGGTGCGCCGGGTCTTCCTGGTCACCGACGACCAGACGCCGGCCTGGCTGGACCGGGCCCACCCGCGGCTCACCGTGGTCAGCCACCGGGAGATCTTCGGCGACACCGGGCGGCTGCCGACCTTCAACTCGCAGGCCATCGAGTCGCGGCTGCACCGGATCCCGGGACTCGCCGAGCACTTCCTCTACCTCAACGACGACGTGATCCTGGGCCGGCCGGTCACCCCCGACCTGTTCTTCACGCCGGGCGGGCTGACCAAGTTCTTCGCCTCGGCGGCCCGGGTCGACACCGCGCCCCGCGGCCCCGCCGACCGGCCCGCCGACTCGGCCGCCAAGAACAACCGGCGGCTCATCCAGGAGACCTTCGGCCGGATGCTGACCCGCAAGATGATGCACACCCCGCACCCGTCGCGGCGCAGCGTCATCGCCGAGATCGAGGAACGGTTCGCCGAGCAGGTCACGGCCACCGCCGGGCACCAGTTCCGGCATCCCGACGACATCTCGCTGCTGTCGTCGCTGCAGCAGTACTACGCGTACCTCACCGGCAAGGCCGCGCCCGGGCGGATCCGCTACCAGTACACCGACCTGTCCGAGCCGACGACGCCGCTGCGGCTGGCCCGGCTGCTGCGCGGCCGCGACGTGGACGCGTTCTGCCTCAACGACGTGGACGTGCACAGCGCCGCCGTCGCCGACCAGGAGGCCCTGGTCGGTGAGTTCCTCCCGGCCTATCTGCCCTTCACGTCCCCGTTCGAGCTGCAACACCGGAACGTCCGCACGATCGCGGCGCCCCGTCAGCCGAGCCCCGGCCGGGACGACCGGCCGGTCCCACCCGATGTGGCGCTGCCGCCCGTCGCCTGACATTTCTGCACGAAGGAGACTCCCTTGAGCTACGACGTCGTCATCCTCGGCCTCGGGTATGTCGGTCTGCCACTGGCGCAGCAGGCGATCCGGGCCGGCATGTCGGTCCTCGGTTTCGACATCGACGAGACCGTCGTCGCCGCACTCGGCGACGGCCGGTCCCACGTGGACGACCTGAGCGACACCGACGTGGAGAAGATGCTGGCCGGCGGTTTCGTGCCGACCTCCGACGAGGCGCTGATCGGGCAGGCCCGGACCGCCGTCATCTGCGTGCCGACGCCGCTGGCCGAGGGCGACGGGCCCGACCTGCGGGCGGTGCTGGGCGCCACCTCGGCGATCGGCCGCAACCTGCGGCCCGGCATGCTCGTCGTGCTGGAGTCCACGACCTACCCCGGCACCACCGACGAGGAGGTCCGGCCGCGTCTCGAACAGCTCTCCGGGCTGACCGCCGGCATCGACTTCCACCTGGCGTTCTCCCCGGAGCGGATCGACCCGGGAAACGAGGTGTACGGCGCGCACAACACCCCGAAGGTGGTCGGCGGCTACACCCCGGCCTGCACCGACCGGGCCGAGGCGTTCTACGGCCGGTTCGTCGAGACGGTGGTGCGGACCCGCTCGACCCGGGAGGCGGAGACCGCGAAACTGCTCGAGAACACGTACCGGCACGTCAACATCGCGCTGGTCAACGAGATGGCCCGGTTCTGCCACGAACTCGACATCGACCTGTGGGACGTGATCCACGCGGCGTCCACGAAGCCCTTCGGTTTCCAGGCGTTCTACCCCGGACCCGGTGTCGGCGGCCACTGCATCCCGATCGACCCGAATTACCTCTCGCACAACGTCCGCAGCAAGCTCGGCTACCCGTTCCGTTTCGTCGAGCTGGCCCAGGAGATCAACACGACGATGCCGGCGTACGTCGCCCGCCGCGCCCAGAACCTGCTCAACGCCGACGGCCACGCGGTCCGCGGCGCCACCGTCCTGCTGCTGGGCATCACCTACAAGGCCAACATCGCCGACCAGCGCGAGTCCCCGGCCGCCCCGCTGGCCCGCCAGCTGGCCGCCCTGGGCGCGACGGTCGCCTACCACGACCCGCACGTGACCACCTGGGAACTCGACGGCGTCCCGGTCTCCCGCACCGACGACCTGGAGGGCGCGGCCGCCTCCGCCGACCTGGTGATCCTCGTCCAGAACCACCGCGAATACGACCCGGACCACCTGGCCCGCATCGCGAAGCGCTTCTTCGACACCCGCGGCGTCACCACGGTCCGCGAGGCCCACCGCCTCTGATCCTCCCGTCCCGTCGCCCCCTCCCCCGCGGGGGCGACGCCGGACCACCGCCTTCAGACCGGCGGTCGCGCTGCCGGCCGTGAGCGGGCAGCCACCTCGCGCCGACAGTTACGATCACGCCGCGTAGCCGTACCGGAATAAAAGGTCCATCGCGAGTTGAGCAGGTAGTTGAGCCCGGGGATGAGCAGGATCGCCACGCCCTGGGCCACCGCATAGGGCGCACCCAGCAGCGACGCCCCCGTCCACAGGATCGCGGTGTTGAGGCCGAAGGCCGCCGCCGTGACGGTGAGGAACCGCGGCCCGGTGACCGTGTGTGCCGCCCCCGATCGAAAGACCCAGGCGCGCTGCAGCAGGTAGGAGACGCCGACGCTGGCGCCGAACCCGACCGTGGACGCCGGCACCGGGGGGAACCCGAACAGCACCGACGCACCGAGCCCGACGGTGAGATGGGTGAGTGCGCTGAGGACGCCACTCACCGCGTAGCGGACGATCCGGGTGACGGTCTCAGCGTTCGGCACGCTGTTCGACCACCCAGCGTTCGGGGACGGCGGATTCGGCGCGTTCCTGGATCAGGTATCGCGGGCGGCCGCGGACCTCCTCGTGGATGCGGGCCAGGTACTCGCCGATGACGCCGAGGCCGATGAGGACGAACGTCCCGGTCACCAGCAGCAGCAGGATGACGGTGGTGAAGCCGGCGACCGAGCCGCCGCTCATCCACCGGACCAGGGTCTGCACGCCGAGGACGACGGCGAACGCGGCGAACCCGAAGCCGGCGAGCGTCACCATGTGCAACGGCGCCGAGGTGAACGAGGTCAGGCCGTTGACGGCGAGGCGGCACAGGCCGCGTACGGTCCAGCGGGACGCGCCGCCCTCCCGGTGGTCGATGTCGATCTCGACGGTGGCCCGGGTGAAGCCGATCCAGCTGCTGGTGCCGCGGAAGAACGACGAGTGTTCGGGCATCCGGCGCAGCGCGTCGACGGCGGGGCGGCCGAGGAGCCGGAAGTCGGTGGCGTCGACCAGGTCCACGCCGGTGAACCGGGTGAAGGTGCGGTTGAACAGCCGGGAGCCGAGCCGGTTGCCGAGTGACTGGCCGGTCCGGTTGCGTTTGACCGCCTCGACCACCTGGGCGCCCTCCTGCCAGCGCCGGACCATCGCCGGGATGACCGACGGCGGGTGCTGGAGGTCGGAGTCGATGATCACCACGGCGTCGCCGGCCGCGTGTTCGAGGCCGGCGAGCAGGGCGGCCTCCTTGCCGAAGTTGCGGGACAGCCGCAGCCCGCGGACCCGCGGGTCGACGAGCGCCAGGCGGGCGATCCGCGACCAGGAGTCGTCGGCCGAGCCGTCGTCGACGAGGACCACCTCGTGTTCGACGCCGGCGTCGTCGAGCACTTCGGCGATGCGGGCAACGAACCGGTCGACGCCCGGGCCCTCGTTGTAGATGGGAGCGACCACCGAGATCATCGGACCGCCGTCCGTGCGCAGAACGGGACGCCGGCCATGGTGCGGGCGGCCAGGTCCAGCGAGTCGGTGTAGCGGTTCTGGAGGAACGGTTTGTGCCGGTTGGTCTGGAGCGCCTCGTCGAGGAGCGCACAGCGGCGGGTGTTCCCGGCCCGGGTCCGTTCGAAGCCACCCATCGCCGCGGCGATCCGGTTGTCCAGCTGGGCGGTCTTGAGGGTCGCGGTGGCGTCGGCGTAGGCGCGGTTGGCGGTGGCCGAGACGGCACCACAGAGCATCAGCGCGGCCAGGATCACGGCCGGGGCGCGGCGTCCGGTGAGCAGCAGCAGCGCGACGGCGAGCAGCATGCCGCCGGGGACGGTGAGCGCCGAGTCGCGCCAGCCCTGTTCCCAGAGTTCCGCGCCGCTCATCGCGGCACGGACGGCGACGCTGAGCGTGGCGAGCAGGGCGCCGCAGGCGAGGACCACGAGGGCGACGGCGGCGAGACCGGTCAGCGCACGGCGGTCCGGGCGTGCGGCTCCTTTCAAAGCTCCGGCGGTACGCACGGCGAGCCCCGCGATCAGCAGGAACGCCACGACCGGAACCACACCACGCAGCCAGGCCCCGTCGGTGCTGCCGGTCGCCGCCCGCCATTGCAGCGGCGGCAGCCACGCGGTCATCCGGACCGGCAGCAGCAGCACCGACCTCGCGTCGACGACGAGATCCGACCCCTGGTAGCAGCCTCCGCCGGCACAGAAGCCCCGGATGATCCACCGGACCGTGCCGAAGACCGGCAGGAACCCGGCCCAGAGCAGGCCGGCGAACCGCGTCCCGGGTGAGGTGAGCAGGCCGGACGGGCTGATACCGAGCACGAACCGGCCACGGAGCAGGACGGCGGCCGTGGCGAGGGGCACGGCGAAGTAGGCGGGCTCGTTGAAGACGGCCAGGGCGGCCCCGGCGGTGACCGCGAGGACGGCGTTCCACCAGCGGAGCCGGTCGAGGCGGCAGGCCGCGGCCGCGACCAGCAGGACGATCGCGGCGGTGCTGAAGTAGAGCCCGCCGAAGAGGATCGTGGTGCTGTCCTGCCCGGCGGCGACGAACCCGGCGCCGACGGCGAAGGGCAGCAACATCGCCACGGTCGACGGGGTGCCGCCGATCAGCCGGCCGCGGTGGAGGACGCTCTCGGCGAAGACGACGACGGCCAGGGTGAGGCCGATCGCGGCGAGGATCGAGACGGCCCGCAGCATCACCGTCGCGGGCAGGCCGAGCTGCTGCATGCCGGTGAAGGCGAGCAGGTCGAGGCTCTTCTCCAGCATCCGGCCGAGCGGCCGGAAGTTGCCCAGCCGCAGGTAGGCGTCGCCGCTGGCGATGGTGTGCGTGACGATCGCGGACGGGTCGTCCCGGAACAGCCCGCCGTGCCAGTAGACGTTGAACCGGTGGTCGCGGGAGGGTGCCACGGCGAGCAACGGGGTCAGGACGATCGCCGGGACGAGCACGCAGCGCCGGGCGACGTGGCCCCACAGCCGTGCCCGCTCCGGCCGCTCCGCGACCTCGGGGGGACGTGCCGCCGGGATCGTCACGGTTTGAGCCGTCATGACTGCTGCAACGACGTGCGCCCCGGCGGGGATGTGTCCAGCATCTCCGGCAGTGTCGGCGGCCGCTCCGGGTCGACGAACACCACATCGGTCGCGTCGTGCTCGGCGAAGAGGCGGGACAGCCGTTCGGAGAGCACCACGTCCCACGGGTGGTCCGGCCGGTGCCGCTCCCAGGTGTGCCGGTCCGGCAGGTACTCCAGGACCAGCCCGGACCGGCGCAGCAACGAGAACTCCGGGTTGTCGGTGAGGATGACGGCCCGGTGGTCGGGTTCGACGAGCACCCGCCGGCGGACCGTCTGGGTGAACTCGCGGAGCCGGTCCAGGTCGAGACCGATCGCCACGTACAGCCGGGCCTGCTGCGGCCGCTTGACCGTACGGCGGCGGACCGGACCGGCGTTGCGGCCCATCCGGCGCATCAGCCGCAGCGGGTCCCGGGCCAGCGTAACCAGGCCACGGCCCAGCCGGTACGACCCACTGCCGCGCAGACGACGGGCCGTCTCCCGTTCCTCGTCGCGTTCCCCGGTCAGGCCGTCGCAGCGGGACCGCCAGGCGTCCCTCTCCTGCTCGACCGTGCGCAGGCGCACCACCAGGGACTGCATCTCGCCTTCGTCGGGCATCACGTCCTCCTCACGTGAGAGCGGTCAGCCAGTCCGCGGCGTCGGTGGCCCCGTTTCCGGGCGCCACCTCCGCGCAGCGGCTCCTCAGCGCGTCGCGGACGTCGGCCCGCACCGCCCGGGCCAGGACCCGGTCCAGGTCGTCGCCGTCCGGGTCCTCGACGATCAGGGCGGCGCCGGCGGCCGCGGCGAAGCGGGCCCGGCTGACCTGGTCGTCCAGGGCGGTCTCCCGGTTCGGCACGAACACCGCGGGGATCCCGAAGGCGATCAGCTCATGGAACGAGTTGTAACCCGACGCGCTCACCACCAGGTCGAATCCGCGCAGGTATCGACTGATCGGGTAGACCCGGACCACATGGGCCCCGGCCACCGGCGGCATCGGATCGGTGGCGATCGCCGACTCGGCCAGCACCACCTGGAAGCCGGCGCCGCGCAGGTGCCGGGCGATCCGGGCGACCGGCGACGCGATGTCGTTGATGTTCCCGGCGCCGAGCTGCAGCAGCGCGGCCGGGCGGCCCGGCACCAGGTCCAGGGCGACGCGCGCCTCGTCCGGCTCGACCAGCTCGGCGGCGTCCAGATAGGTGATCGGCCGGACCGGGAACACGCCGTCCCGGTCGTCGACGGTCGGGCCCTCGTCGGCGGCCGCGGCGAACTCCCCCGGCTCCAGGACGTGCTGGAACGCCGATCGCCGCTCGATCCACTCGGCGCCGGTGCCGCGCCGCCACATCGGCCGGCGCACCCACACCCAGGTGGTGTCCGGCCGCGCTCGGGCGGCGGCGACGATGCCGTCGTGCGGGACGCTGTCGACCGCCACGACGGACGGGCGGTGCAGGTCGATCAGGTGTTCGAGACGGCTGCGCAACAGCTCCGTCCACGCGTGCCGGGGCAGGCCGAGCACACTGCGGGACGGGATGTACTCGGTGAGGAAACCCTCCCGGTGCGCGACCATCGCGCCGTGCGACTGGGTGGCGACCACGGCCGGGGTGTCCGCGGGCAGGCGCCGGCCGATCGCCATCAGCCGGGACAGGTGCCCCAGTCCGACACCGTTGTCGCTGACCAGCAGCACCCCCTTCGGCCGGGCCGGGCGGGGCGGTAGCAGTGCCGGGGGCGGTGGGGCGTCCGGGCGGATGCCACGGGCGGCCAGGCGGGTCAGGTGGGAGGCGTAGCCGTACCGGGACTCGATGAACTCCCGCCCGTGCAGCGAGACCGCCCGGTACCGTTCGCGGTCCGCGTGCAGTTCCCGGACCAGCGGCAGCACACCGGCCGGCGTGGTGTAGAGCGCCGCGTCGGCGAAGATCGGCCGGAAGTGCTCGCCGACGATCACCGGGACGCCCGCCGCCATCGCCTCCATGATCGTCCGGCCGAACGCCTCGATCAGGTCCGGGTCGTGGAAGTAGACGAAGAAGTCCAGCCCGTGCAGGAAGTCGGCCGGCTCGACCGTGCCGAACTCGATGATCTCCCAGTTCGCCGGCTTGCGGCCGAGCCGTTCGACGGCCAGCTCACCGCCGCCGAGCACCCGCACCCGCACGTCCGGGACGTCCGGGTAGGCCTGGAGCAGCTCCTGACGGGTCCGCGGCCACTTCACCGGATCGGGGCGGCCGTGCCGGCCGATCACCGCGGGGCCGGTACGGGCCGGGCGCTCCCGCCACCAGCCGGCGCCGTCGATGATCTCGTGCCAGTCCACGGCGGTCAGGGTCGCGCCCGGGTCGGCGCGGAGCACCTCGGCGCGTACCTGCGGGCTGATCGGCGCCCACTCGATGCCGGCGCCGAACAGGCCCTCCACCCGCTGCCGGACCTCGGCGAAGTCGTAGTAGCGGGCCGGGTCCCCGGCGTCGCCCGGCGCCTGGTTGAGGACCATCACCGCCCGCCCGGCCCGCACCGGCGGCCGGGTCGCCGGGTCCTCGGTGAAGATCCGGGGCTGCCGGACCACCAGCAGCTTCGCGGTGGCCTCCTCGCCCTCGGCGGCCAGGTACGCCGACCCGTCCCGGATCAGCTCGGTGATCAGCGGATGGAACGGGCGGTCCTTCTTCAGATGCGGCGACCGCACGTGCACGAGCACGGTGGTCAGGCCGGCCCGGGCCTGGGCGCGGACCTCCGCGGCGATGCTGGCCGACGTGCCGCCCGGATAGCGGAAGTCCGAGAGGATCGCCACGTCGTGGACGGTCGCGGTCATGGTCAGGTCAACGAACCGTGCACACCCCGCGTCACGCACCCCGGCCCCGGAGCGTTGATCCTCCCGACAGTCGAGGGGGGCCATGCGCAGGCAGCACACCACACCGGACGCGTACGGCACAGAGCTGCTGGAACGATACTGGCGGGACCTGACCACGGTGGCACCCACCGGTCCCGCCACCGCCGCCCTGCACAACCGGTCGGCCGGGGCCCGTACGCTGCTCGCCCACGCCGCCGCCCGCCGCCCCGCCGACGAACTGGTCGCCGCCGCCCGCGAGGGCCGGCTGTTCCCGGACGCCGACGCCTGGGCACTCGGCGAGCTCGCCCGGGTGATCGCGCTCCAGGACCTCTTCCCGGGCGACCGTTCCGACGCGCTGGCCCTGTTCGACTCGCTGCTGCGCACGTTCGGCCCGGCCGGGGTGGCGCCCGGGCACCAGGGCCTGCACGCGCAGATCGCGTTCGCGGCCGCCGACCCGGTCCGGGTCGCGAAACTGCTCGCCGACTACCCGTCGGTGGCGGAACCGATCCGGGAGGCGCTCGCCGTCGACATGGCGACCAAGGACGAGTGGCCGGACCGGTTCACCGCCCTGCTGCCGGCGGCCGGGCTCACGCTGGCGCCCACCGACATCACCGGCTTCGACCGGATCCGGTCCGCACCCGCCGCCCGGCACGGGTCACCGCACCGGATCACCACGATCGTCACCACCTACCGGCCCGGACCGGGACTGGTCACCGCGGTCCGCTCGCTCGTCGCGCAGAGCTGGACCAACCACGAGATCCTGGTCGTCGACGACGGGAGCGGCGCCGGCTACGAGTCGATCCTGGACCAGACGGCGGCCCTCGACCCGCGGGTACGGATCGTCCGGATCCCCTCCAACGGCGGCACCTACCGGGCCCGCAACGCCGGGCTGGACATCGCGAGCGGCGAGTTCGTCACCTTCCAGGACTCCGACGACTGGTCGCATCCGCTGCGCCTGGAGCGTCAGGCCGCCCCGCTGCTCGCCGACCCGGCGGTGGTCGCCACCACGTCATCGGCCATCCGGGTCACCGAGGACCTCGTGGTCACCCGGCCCGGGTTCACCGAGTTCCGGTCGTACAACCTGTCGTCCCTGATGATCCGCCGGGAGACCGCCCTCGACCGGCTCGGCTACCTCGACCCGGTCCGCAAGGGCGCCGACGCCGAGTACGTGGAACGGGCCCGCGCCGTCTTCGGCCGGCCCGCCGTCCGTCATCTCGGTGGCGAGCCACTCGCCCTGATCCGGCTCACCCCCGGGTCGCTGTCCGGATCCGACATCGGGCCCGGCTGGATGCATCCGGCGCGGCACGCGTACCTCTCCGCCTTCCAGGCCTGGCACACCCGGGTCGCCGCCGGTCAGGAGTCCGCCGTACGCCCCCGCTCGCCGCAGCGGCGGCCGTTCGCCGCGCCCCGCGGCCTGGCCGGTGACGCCGGCCTGCGCCGCGCCTCCTACGACGTGATCCTGGCCGGCGACTGGAACGCCCATGGCGACACCGCCTGGCCGGTCGCCGAACGCCTCCGGGCCCTCACCGGTCCCGGCCGGGCCGTCGCGGTCCTGCACCTGAACACGCTCGGCAGCGTCGCCGGGAAACCCGCCCGGCTGGATCCCGCGCTCCAGCAGATGATCAACGACGGGGCGATCGACCAGGTGGTCCTGGCCGACGACGTGCACACCAGGCTGATCCTGGTGCACGACCCGGAGATCCTCGGGTTCGCGCCCGGCGTACCGTCCGGCATCCGCTGCGCCCGGATCGTCATCGCCGCCGACCCGCCCTGGACGCCGGCGGCCGCGCACTGTGCCGCCGAGGCCCGTCGCCTGTTCGGTGTCGAACCGCACTGGGCGCCCGCCGACCCCGCCGCCCGCGCCACCCTCGCCGACGGCCCGATCGGCACCCGCCTCACCACCACCGACCTGCCCGGCACCGTCAACCTGCGGCGCTGGCGGCTGCACCGCTCCGGCCCGCGCGCCGACCGCCCGGTGATCGGCCGCATCTGCGCCGGCGGCCCGGCCGAATGGCAGCGGCTGCGCGCCGGCACGTCACCCGGCCTGGACGTGCGCGTCCTGGACCGCAACGAGCCGGCCCCGGCGGTGCCGCACGGCTGGCTCGTCTACCGCCCGTCCGACCTGGACACCCGCGGATTCCTGCACCAGCTCGACTTCTACCTGCACCTGCCGGCCGACGACCGGCTACCGGCCACCTGCCCCGAGGTCCTGATCGCCATGGCGGCCGGCTGCGTCCCGGTGCTGCCACCCCGTTACGCGGCGGCGTTCGGTGACGCGGCCGTCTACGCCGAACCCGACGAGGTCACAGCCGTGGTCACCGCCCTGCACCGTGACCCGGCGGCGCTGCTGGCCCAGAGCCGGCGCGGCCTGGCCTTCGTCCAGGAGAACCACCCGCACACCCGCTACGTCGAGGCGATCGACGAGTTGCTGACGCCCCCGGCCCCGACCGGCGAGGCCATCACCGGCGAGATCATCGCCGCCTCCGGCCAGGTCCTGCCCCCACTCCCGGCCGGCGGCTCCTGACGAACGGTGGTTCCGTCAGGCCTTGAGCAGAGCCACGTCGTACTGCGCGATCGAGGCATCTCTCGTGACGAGCGTGAGCCCCTCGACGATCGCCCGCGCCACCAGCAGCCGGTCAACGAGATCCGCGGTGAGAGCCGGATCTCCCGTGATGAACCACAGCGGGACATGGGTGTCGAGCAGTAGCGTCATGCGCCGATCCCGAAGTCCTTGGCGATCTCGGCGTTGGTCTCCGGCGAATCCCAGTCACCGGAGAGGTCGACCTGGCCGGCGAGTGAGCCGTATCCGGTCCGCCGGGCCTTCCGCACCAACGGCACGAGCCGAGCCACCGGCGTACCCGCCCGGTCGATGATGATCTCCTCGCCACGTTCGACGCGCTCGATGATGCGCGATAGATGGGTCTTGGCCTCGTGCATGTTGTAATGCACCGCTTCCGCTGACATCAACCCGCCCGACTCGCCACTTGGCTAAGAGGCTAGTCGGGTCTCTGGCGCGCGGCCATCGATCGTCCCTCGACAAGGGTGGTCGGCAACTCGACAGCGACGAAGCGGCACCTGTTCGGCATTCCAGCGGGAGGAGAGCGGGCCGAAGAGAACGGTGAGCCCGGCGGTGCAGCCGGGCGCCGTACTCCGGAAGGGTCTCTCTTGCGCTCGATGTTCCGCCGCCTCGCCCTGGCCGCTCTCGCCCCCGCCGCCGCCGTGACCTTGCTCGCGACGCCGGCCCAGGCAGCCACGCCGGTCACGACGTTGCAGGCCGACATCGCGAAGCTGACCAACGTGCAGCGCAAGTCGCACGGCTGCGGGGCCCTCACGGTCGACTCGAAGATCACCAAGGCGGCCCGCGCCCACAGCGGGTGGATGGCGCGGACCGGCACGTTCAGCCACACCGGTTCCGGCGGGTCGAACTTCTCGGCGCGCCTCAAGGCGGCCGGCTACAAGAAGCCGGGCGGCGAGAACATCGCCTGGGGCTACCGGTCGGCCACCGAGGTGATGACCGGCTGGATGAAGAGCCCGGGACACCGCGCGAACATCCTGAACTGCAAGTTCAAGACGATCGGTGTGGGCGCCGCCTACTCGGCGGGCGGCACCGCCTACTACACCCAGGATTTCGGCTTCTGAGAGATCCGACAGGCACGGGCCGGAACCCCCTCCCGGCCCGCGCGGTGCCCCCGCACCGCGATATGCGCGCCCCCGCCGTCACCCCACGGCGGGGGCGCGCTCACTTTCCCGGTCACCGCAGCCGGACCTCCAGGAGAGGAGCGACCAGGCGGGCGTACGCCTCCGTCAAATGGTTGCTGTCGCGGTAGATGAGTGTGTCCCCGACCACGAGCGGACACCGGGTCGTGCACAGCCATGGCACCGGGTCGATCACCGGTACCCCGGAGGCGACCGAGATGGCCCGCAACTGTTCGCGCCAGCGGGGTTCGGGCAGCACGTCGGCCCGGGGCGCCGCGCACCGGGAGATGGCCGTGGGGTTGGTGCTGAGGCAGTCGGCCGGAGCGACGGTGAGGAACGGCGTGTCGGCGATCAGCCGGACGTTCCCGGCGAACCGCTTGAGCACGGTGAACGTGCGGACCCAGCCGGTCTGCCACACGGCGTCGGGGGCGGTGGGCTTCCCGCTCAGCACCTGGCGGTAGTTGACGCTGGACGAGACGACCAGCAGGTCGGGCCGCAGCCGGCTGATCCGGGCGACGACCTGTGTCCGCCACGCGTCGCATTCCAGGTAGCGGGCCTGTGCCCGGCGCTCGTCGAGGGCGATCTGCGCGGGGCTGCACGAGCTGCGGGTGAAGCTGTAGAGCCGCCACCCGTTCTTGCGGGCGAGGCTCTCCATGGCCGGATACCACTGGAGGGCGTGCGAGTCACCGAAGAGGACGACCACCCGCCCGCCGGCGGTGTAGGAGCAGTCGCTCTTCGGCCGGAACGGGCCGGTGAGCCCGACGTGACAGCCGTCGAGCTGCGGCGCGACCCGCTGGGTGGCCGCCTTCTCGAAGGTGGGGCGCAGGTTGCGGGGCAGATCGGTGGCGGTGACCCCGGCCGTGAGCATCCGTTCGAGGGCGGCGGCCGGGTTCTGTGCGGCGGCGATGGTGCGCCCGGCGTCGGGTGCGACCCCGCGGGCCGGGATCTCCGGCGGGTGCAGCATGCCGAAGGCGGCCAGTGCGGCGGCCGAGGCGGAGAGGCCGAGACCGAGGAGCAGGCCACGGCGGGGGCGTACGGTCCACACACGATGATGCCGCACCGGATTCTCCAGCAGGTGATGGCTGACGACGGCGAGCCCCAGCGCCGCGACGGCGACCACGATCCGTGCGGCCGGGCCGGGCGGGGCGAGGAGCAGGAGCGGCCAGTGCCACAGGTACCAGCCGTAGGACATCCGCCCCAGCCAGCCCATCGGCCCGGTGGCCAGGAGCCGGTTGCCGCCGGCCGCGATGACCGCGAGGGCACCGAGGACCGGCAGCAGCGCCGCGGTCCCGGGGAACGGGGTGGTCTCGTCGTAGAGGACGGCGGCCGCGCCGATGGCGGCGAGCCCGGCCCAGCCGAGCCACGGGCGGCGGCGGGTGACGACGAGGGCGAGGAGCGCGCCGGCGCCGAGTTCCCAGGCCCGGCCGGGGGTGCCGAAGTACGAGGTGCCCTGCATGCCCCAGGCGAACGATCCGAGCGTGACCGCCACCATGAGCAGCGGCGCGATCCGTCCCCGGGCCACCAGCAGCGGCCAGAGCAGGTAGAACTGCTCCTCCACGGCGAGCGACCAGAAATGCTGGAACGGTGACGGTGCGGGGTCACCGAAGTAGTCGGTTCCGGTCGTGTCGAGCCGCACGTTCATCGTGTAGGTGGCGGCCGCGACGGCGTCCCCGGCGTAGGCGGCGAACCGGGTCGGCGGGGCCAGATACCAGGCGCCGGCCAGGGCCACCACGATCACCAGGGTGGCCAGCGGCAGCAGCCGGACCGCCCGCCGGGCGTAGAACCGGGCCAGCCGGACCCGCCCGGTCGTGGCGTACTCGCGCCGCAGCAGCCCGGTGATCAGGAAGCCGGAGATCACGAAGAAGACGTCGACGCCGATGAACCCACCGGCCAGACCCGGCACACCGGCGTGGGCCAGGACCACGAGCAGCACCGCGACGGCCCGCAGCCCTTCGATGTCCGCCCGATGGGCGGTCGGCGCCGTGCCCCGGGCCGGCCGGCTGCGGCGCCGGGGCAGCGTGACCGTCATCAGGCGCGGGCGGCAGCCATCGCCGGCGGCCGGGCGAACGCCAGCACCGCGTGCCGGCCGAGCAGTTCGCCCTCACGGGTCAGGCCGGTGAACCGCTCGGTCCATGCGGCCATAGCGGCCTGCTCGTCGGCGCGGCCGGCGTCGTCGAACACGATGGTGGCCCGGTCCGCGAGCCGCTTCTCGATCATGTGCATGGCCGGGTAACGGGCGTCCGCCCCGGTCGCCGCTGGCGGGCCGTCGATCAGGACGAAGTCGATGTCGTGCAGGTCGGCGAGCGCCTCCGGGTCGTACCACGGGTAGTCGCGCCCGTCGATGCCGCACGGGGTGAGCGGCGCGTCCCGTACCTCCGCGATGCCGGAGAGGCCATGTGCGGCGAGCGCCGCGCGGGTCCGCGCCGCGTAACCACCGTCATGGTCGAGGGAGACCAGGCGGCCGCCGGACTTCTCCAGGGCGTAGGAGATCCACACCGACGACGTGCCGCTACCCAGCTCCAGGACGAGACGGGGCTGCCGGACGCGGATCAGGTGCAGCAGTTCGAGCAGGTCGGTCGGGTTGAGCGCGAAGTCGCCGGACGACGGCATCGGGGCCCGTGGCGTGAAGCCCTGGAAGAGCTGCACGGTGGCCTCGAACTCCCGGGGCAGGCCGAGGACCTGCGCGGAGGCGGCCTTGCGGTCGGTGACCTGCTTGACCCGGGCGATGGCCTCGGCCAGTTCCAGGTGCCGGTCGCCGGCGGTGAGGCGTTCCCGTTCGACGGCGGCGACCAGGCGGCGCTGCATCTCCTCGACGGTGGTCCGCAGGTCGCGCTGAGCGGCCAGCCCGGCCTTCTGCACCCGGGCCAGCCGACGGAACAGCAACAGGAGCCCGGCCAGGATGATCCCGCCGAGCAGGGCGAGCAGGGCGGTGGCGATCCCGGTCTGCCCGGTGAGGGCGGTGGCCGCGGCGCCGGCGCAGAGGATGCCGGCGGCCGACATCACCACGGCCTGCGCCCCGGTGAGGCGGGGCAGCCTCCGGCGGATTCGGCTCAGTTTGCTCATGCGGGACTCCTCGTGTTGCAGATTCCGACGGGGTAACGGGGCCGGGACCGGCCTCGTTACGGCACGCGCTGTGCGGGCGCCGGCGCTCCCGTGGGGAGGAGGGCGGCGATCCGATCGGCGAACGCCGACGGGCGGTGGTCGCGGGCGACGGCGGTACGGGCCAGCCGGCTCTGTTCCGCATATCGGGCGGGGTCGTCCCGGAACCGCCGGACCAGGGCCGGGACCTCGTCCGGCCGGCACGCCACGGCGGTGTCGCCGAACGCTCCGGCGAACCGTTCCGGTACGAGGACGACGCAACCGGTCGCGGCCGCCTCCAGGGCCGGCCGGGAGAGTGGCTCGGCCGTCTGTTCCGGAGGGAAGTGCAGGTAGAAGTCGAGCTGGGCGGTGAAGGTCCGCGGGTCCAGGTCGGACGGCTCGTAGACCAGCCAGTGCGCGGGCAGGCCGGACGGGCGCAGCGGGGTTTCCGGCAGCCGCAGCCGCACGTCGGCGTCGGTGCACCGGCGGGGCACGTCGAGGACGGCGGCCAGGTCACCGGGCCACTCGCCGGCGTCGCACAGGTCGATGCCGACGACAGCCTGTCCACGGGGCAGCGGCCGGGCGACGTCCACGGGCTGGGCAACCGCCGGCAGGTCGGAAGGCGCCCATACCGGCGGCGCTCCGAACAGGCGTTCCGCCGCATCCGACACCGCCGTCACGGTGTACCGCCGACCGGTGCCGTCCAGGCGAGCCGGTGCCCGGTCCGCGACGATCAGCACCCGCCCCGCCCGGACCGAACAGCCGTCCTCGGGGGCGAACTGGAGCACCTCGGGCTGCCGGACCAGCACCACGCCGGCGGTGACGTCGTCGGTCTCCAGCACCTGCTCCAGCTGTCCGGTGTTGATCAGCCGCTGGACTCCGTCGCTGAGCGACCGCCGCTGCCGGTGCACCGAGCGCAGCGACTCCAGGTGCAGGATCGCCACCGAATGCCCGGCCTCGCGCAGAGCCCGGATCTCGGCGAGCGCCGACCGCTGCGTCCCGGTGAGGAACCGCCAGTCGGCCGCGACCACCACGTCGAAACGGCGGGGCCCGGACGTGCCGCTCAGGTGGGCCGGGGTGACGAACGGGTGGCCGGCCCGCTCCCGGTGCAGCGGCCGGGTCGAGGCGTGCCAGCACCGGTAGGCCGACATGTACGCGGTCCGCGCCGGATGCATCCAGTAGGCACGGATCTCGGACCGTGACAGTGAGCCCTCGGAGAGCCTGATCAATGCCAGTGTCCGTGGGATACGGCGTACCGCGGCGGTGCCGAAGGCGGTCTGGATCCTCTCCAGGAACTCGGAGTCGGCCGCCTTGCGCACGCCGTCGAACCAGCCGATCCGCCGGATCACCGCCTCCCGCCGGAACATCAGCGACGACACGTTGACCCGGCCGCGCCGGATGCCGGGACGGGTCATCACCAGCTGGTCGGTGACGCTGATGCCCTCGGAGGTGGTGGCGGCCACCGCCGTGTCGGTGAGCATCGGCTGCACCTGGAGCTCGATCCGCCGCGGATGGGACCAGTCGTCGGAGTCCTGGAAGGTGACGAAGTCGCCGCGGGCCGCCGCGAGCCCGGCGTTGCGGGCCGCGTAGGTGCCGCCGTTGGCCGGCATCCGGATCAGCCGCACCCGCGGATCGAGGTCCTCGGCGGCGGCCAGGATCGCGTCGTGCTCCGGCGGCGACGCGTCGTCCACCAGGATGATCTCCAGGTCCGGCCAGGACTGCGCGGCGATCGACCGGACCGCGGTGAGCAGGCCCTCCCCCGGGCGGTACGCGGTGACGACCACCGACACCCGCTCACCGGCCGTCTCGGCGGGGTGTCCCGCGGAACCGGTGAGCCGGTCGAACGGCGTCTTCTCGGGGGCGGCCACCAGCATCGGCGCGGGCGCCGGGAACAGCGCCCCGAACCGGGCCAGCCAGTCCTCGGGCTCCACCGGCCCGCCGGCGAACGGATTGTCCAGGTCGATCTCCAGCGACGACCGGGCCGCCGCCGGGATCCGCCGGTACGCCCCGAGCAGCTGCCGCGCGTTGGCCGGCCCCTGCCAGGCGTAGACCAGCTGGACGTGCAGGGCCTGATGCGCCGGTGGCAGCGCACGGGCCCCGCGTCCGGTACGGATCAGCGCGTACAGGGCCAGAGCGTCGTCCCGGTCGCCGGGCAGCTCGTCCTGCAGGGCGATGGTCTGCGCCAGCCCGGCCAGCAGCACCGGGTCGACCGGCCGCCGGATCCGGCGGGTGTCCCCCTTGCGGGCCGCCTCCAGAACCTCGTCCAGGTCGATTCCGGCGGCCCTGGCCAGCACCCGCCGGGCGGCGACCGAGCGGTTGCGCATCGCCGTGTTCGGCAGCGACACCTCCGCCCCGGCGCCGGCGAGGGCGATGTGATCGTCCAGCAACGCGACCGGCTGCGCCTCAGCCATCGGCTCTCCGTCCGTACCCGGCAATGTCCTTCCGGATCAACGCGGGCGCGACGGTCGGGTGACGCTAGACGGCGGCGAGGACGGCGGCCTCCACCCGTTTCCGCTCGTCAGCCGAGGCCCAAGCCCCGACCAGGTAAAACGCGTCGACGACATCGCTGCCGAGGGTGGAGATCCGGGCCGCCCGGATCTCCGCGCCGGCCTCGTCGAGGGCGTGTGTCACGCGGTAGAGCAGGCCGGGCGAGTCCGCGGCACGCAGTTCGAGCACCACCGCGTCGGTCGCCACGTCACGCTGCCACACCACCCGGGGCGAGGCGGTCCCGCCGCGCGCGCTCATCGCCCGGGCGCGGACCCGCTGGGTCACCGAGACGTCCCCGGCGCCGACTCTCCGCAGGTCGGCGGCGAGAGCGACCGGATCGTACGGCGACCCGTACCGAGGCGAGGTGGAGAACTCGACGATGGCCCGCCCGTCCACGGTGATCGTGTCGGCGGCGACCACGTCGAGCCGGTGCATGGCCAGGCACGCGGCCACCCCGGCGAGCAGCCCGCGCCGGTCGGCGGCGGCCACCGCCACCCGGTCGCCGTCCAGATGCACCACCGGCAGCACGCCGTCGAGCAGCTCCGGGTCGGGCTCGGGCGGCTCGGGCAGGGCGCCGGTGTCGAGCGCCGTGTCCACCTTGGTGACCAGCTCGGCCATCAGCCGGCCCTTCCAGTCCGACCAGGCGGCCGGGCCGGTGGCCAGCGAGTCGGCGCGGGCCAGCGCGTGCAGCAGGTGCAGCGTATGGGTGTCGCCGACCTTCTCGGCCACGGTGGAGATGGTCTTCGGGTCGCTCAGGTCACGGCGGGTCGCCACGTCCGGCAGCAGCAGGTGCAGCAGCACCATCTTCTCGACGGTGGCGACGTCGGCCGGGCGCAGGCCGATCCGGGTGGCGATGTCGGCGGCGATCGGGGCGCCGACGATGCTGTGGTCACCGGGCAGGCCCTTGCCGACGTCGTGCAGGAAGGCGCCGATCAGCAGCAGGTCGGGGCGGTCCACCTCGCGGGCGAACGCGGTGGCCTCGTACGCGGCCTGCACCAGGTGACGGTCGAGGGTGTAGCGGTGGATCGGGTGGTGCTGCGGGAGACTGCGCATCCGGGCCCACTCGGGCAGCCACGCGTCGATCAGGCCGTACCGGTCGCAGGTCTCCCAGGTGGGCAGCAGACCGGGGCCGGAGCCGAGGAGCGAGACCAGCGCGGCGCGGGCGGCGGGCGGCCAGGGGGTCGGCAGCGGCGGGCAGAACGCGGCCAGCCACTCGCAGGTGGCCCGGGCGATCGGCAGCTGGGTGATGGCGGCGGCGGCAGCGACCCGCAGCGAGAGGCTGGGGTCCGGGACCGGGCCGATCGCGGCGCGGGCCAGCACCAGCTCGCCGTCCTGCTCGACGACGTCGCGGGCGACCGGACGGCGGCTCGGCGGGGCGGACGGGCCTCCGCGGCGGCGCCCGCCGCGCAGGCGGTCGATGGCACGCCAGGCGTCGTCCACGGCATGGGCGACGGTACGGGCGTCGCCCGCCACCCGCCGCAGCAGATTGTCCGGCTCGTCGATGTCGAGGAGGTCGGCGACGGCCTTGCGCTCCTGGGCGACGAGCCGGTCCACCCGGCGGCCGACGGCCAGGTGCAGGGCGTCCCGGGTGTCGAGCAGGCGCAGGGTGGCCGCCCGCACGGCGGGGCGCATCGTGTCGGCGATACCGGCGCGGCCGATGCCACGCAGCAGGGTCACGTCCCGGAGACCGCCGCAGGCCTCCTTGACGTCGCCCTCGAGCAGGAACGCGAGCTCGCCGTGCTGGGTCCAGCGGCTGGTGGTGAGCTCGCGCAGCTGGGGCATCAACCGGACCGCGGTGCGGCGCCACTGGTCGGAGACGGCGGCGATCAGCTCGGCGGAGAGGGTGGCGTCACCGGCCAGGTGCCGGGCGTCGAGCAGGCCGAGGGAGACCTTCACGTCGTCGTGGGCGACGGACAGAGCCTCGGGGAGGGTACGCACGGAGTGGTCCAGCCCGAGGCGGGCGTCCCAGATCGGGTACCACAGAGCGGAGGCGATCCGGTCGATCCCGGCGGTGCCGTTGTGCACCAGCACCAGGTCGAGGTCGCTGTAGGGGGCGCAGTCGCGCCGGCCGAGCCCACCGACCGCGATCAGGCTGACGCCGGGCAGGTGGGACGGGAAGAGCTGTCGGAGCCAGAGGTCGAGCGCCGACGCCCGCTCGCCGCGGGCGGCGGCGCCGATGTGGTGCTTGAGGTCGTCGAGCGAGCCGCCCGCCGCCGGACGTGCGGGCGGGGCCGGCGGCTCACTCAACGGGTTCGTCATGGGATCAGAGGGCGTCGAGGCCGCGCTCGCCGGTCCGGACCCGGACGACCTCGTCCACCGAGGTCACCCAGACCTTGCCGTCACCGATCTTGCCGGTCCGCGAGGCGGTGACGACGGCGTCGACGATCTTCTCGACGTCGATCTCGTCGGTCAGCACCTCGACCTTGATCTTCGGCAGGAACTCGACGGTGTACTCGGCACCCCGGTACACCTCGGTGTGGCCCTTCTGCCGGCCGTATCCCTGCACCTCGCTCACGGTCAGCCCGGCGACGCCCAGAGCGTGCAGAGCCTCCTTCACCGTGTCGAGCTGGTACGGCTTGATGACCGCGGTCACCAGCTTCATGCTCAGTCCTTCCATTGCAGCCATCGGGGGAATCTAGCTGGAGACCTTCTGGCTGACGGAAGCCTTGCCGTCAGCGTCAACGGTTTCCTTGTTGCCGATACCGGCCAGGGCGAACGCGCCGCCCCCGCCGGCCCCGGAGGCCGGGGTGAAGTCGTAGCCGGTCTCGCCGTGCGCCGAGATGTCGATGCCGCCGACCTCGGACTCGTCGCTGACCCGGCCGAGCTTGATCAGCTTGAGGATGAAGGCCAGGATCGCGGCGACAGCGAAGGAGTACACGGTGACCAGGGCGCTGGCCTCGAACTGGCGAACCAGCTGAGTGGCGCCGCCGCCGTAGAAGAGACCGTTGCTGGCGTTGAGGATCTTCTCGTCGGTGATGCCGGCGTTGACCGAGTCGGTGGCGAAGAAGCCGATCGCCAGGGAGCCGATCCAGCCGCCGACGAAGTGGACGCCGACCACGTCGAGCGAGTCGTCGTAACCGAGCTTGTACTTGAGGCCGACGGCCAGGGCGCAGAGCACACCGGCGATCAGGCCGATGATGACCGCCGGCAGCGGCTCGACGAAACCACAGGCGGGGGTGATGGCGACCAGACCGGCGACCGCACCGGAGGAGGCGCCGACCAGGGTCGGCTTACGGTCCCGGATCCACTCGACGGCGACCCAGCCGACGAGCGCGGCGCCGGTGGCGACCTGGGTGTTGATGAACGCGATGACGGTGGTGCCGTCGACGGTCAGCTCGGAGCCGGCGTTGAAGCCGAACCAGCCGAACCACAGCAGACCGGCGCCGAGGGCCACGAACGGCACGTTGTGCGGCCGCATGTTGTCCTTCGGCCAGCCGATCCGCTTGCCGAGGACCAGGACCAGCGCGAGGGCCGCGGCACCGGCGTTGATGTGGACCGCGGTACCACCGGCGAAGTCGAGCGCCCGGATCGTGGTGCCGATGAAGCCGCCACCCCAGACCATGTGGGCGACCGGGATGTAGACCAGGGTGAACCAGCCGAGAGCGAACAGCACCCAGCCGCCGAACTTCATCCGGTCCGAGATCGCACCGCTGATCAGGGCGACCGTGATGATCGCGAACATCATCTGGAAGACCAGGAAGGCGTAGGTCGGGATGCCGGTGTTGGCCCCGAAGAACAGCCACTCCTCGGTGATCTTGGCCGCGTCGGCACCGAGGTAGTCGAAGTTGCCGATGATGTTGTTCAGGCCGGAGCTCTCGTTGACCCCGAAGGCGAGGCTGAAGCCGTACAGAACCCACAGGACGCTGATGAGCCCGAGGCACGAGAAGCTCATCATCATCATGTTCAGAACGCCCTTGGACCGGTTGAGGCCACCGTAGAACAGCGCCAGACCGGGGGTCATGAGCAAAACGAGCGCAGACGACAGGAGCAACCAGGCGGTATTGCCGGTGTTGATCTCCACGCTGCCTCCTCTCGGAATAAGGTGTCCTCACACACCGGACCTGGGGCAACGCCGCCTGTCGGCCGGTTCGGCGCGAAGCTTTCCGGCCTGCTGTTTCGAGCACGGTCTTCGCGCGATTTCCGAGACGTCACGCGTTGTTTCCGACGTGTGAAGAAAACCTCACAGTCCGCACGGGCAGTGGCGCTGAGCTGCCACGATATCGCCGCTTTCGCCCCGATCGCAGCGCTTTCACGCCAGGTCAGCGCAACGCGTACTCAAGGGTATGGCGCTCGTAATCCAGCAGCCGCAGGTCACGCATCGGGCGCCGCAGGTGGCCCTTGTGCACGATCCGGACGAACGCCGGGTCGCCGGCCGCCGCCATCCGGCGGATGCCCTCGACGTGATCCACGATCCTCTTCCGGATCGTACGGACGAGGCGATGCCGGTCACGCGGAATCAAACCGTACGCGTCGGCGAACAGCCGCAGGCGCCGGGGCCGGTTGGGCCGTTTCCACCCGAGGGTGTAGGAGTCCCGGTCGCTGAACAGCGGCACCCACGTCCACGCCGCATAGGCCACGTCGTAGAGCCGTGAGCCGGGCGACGCCAGATCGAAATCGATGAGCGACAGAGTGCCGTCGGGCCGCCAGACCACGTTGTGCGGGGCGGCGTCGTGGTGACAGATCACCTCGGTGTCCGGCGGGGGCGGGCCGAACGAGCGCCACACCGCGCCGGGCGGGGGGACGAAACCGTACTGCGCGTCGTGGAACATCCGCAGCATGGTGCCGACGGTGACCAGCGCCTCCTCGGTCACCCAGTGCGGGGCCAGCGGATACTCCCCGCACTCCCCGTCCAGATAGGAGAGGACCTCGCGGCCCTTCTCGTCCATGCCGAGGGCGTGCGGCGAGCCGGTGAACCCGACCCGCTCCAGGTGCAGCAGGAGGGCGTGCACGGCGGGCGTCCACGGCCCCGCGTTGCGCCGGACCGTGTCGCCGATCCGGGAGACCGTAGAGACGTTTCCACCGTGCAGCGGTATCTCGCGCAGCGGCTCCTGCGTCACTCACGGCCTCCCAGATAAAGACTGCATGACCGCGAGCCTACGCGTCGCCGTCGACAAGGGCCTCGACGAAGGCCTTCGGCTCGAACGGGGCCAGATCGTCCGGACCCTCGCCGAGACCGACCAGCTTGACCGGGATCCCGAGTTTGCGCTGCACCGCGATGACGATGCCGCCCTTGGCCGTGCCGTCCAGCTTGGTCAGCACCACACCCGTGACATCCACCACCTCGGTGAACACCCGGGCCTGCTCCAGACCGTTCTGCCCGGTCGTCGCGTCGAGCACGAGCAGGGTCTCGTCGACCGCGCCGTGCTTCTCCACCACCCGCTTGACCTTGCCCAGCTCGTCCATCAGGCCGACCTTGTTCTGCAGGCGGCCGGCCGTGTCGATCAGCACCGTGTCCACGCCGGTGTCGATACCCCGTTTCACCGCGTCGAACGCCACGCTGGCCGGGTCTCCCCCCTCCGGGCCACGGACGGTCTCGGCGCCGACCCGCTCGCCCCAGGTCTGGATCTGATCGGCCGCGGCGGCCCGGAAGGTGTCGGCCGCGCCGAAGAGCACGCTGCCGCCGTCACCGATCAGCACCCGGCCGATCTTGCCGCACGTGGTGGTCTTGCCGGCGCCGTTGACCCCGACGACCAGCACCACGGCGGGACGGCCGTCGTGCGGTGCCGTCCTCAGGCTGCGGTCCAGACCCGGCTCCAGAGCGGCGACCAGCTCGTCGACCAGCTGCTCGCGGACCTCGGCGACCGTACGCGTACCGAGGACGCGGACCCGCTCGCGCAGCCGCTCGACGATCACCTGGGTGGCCTCGATGCCGACGTCCGCGGAGATCAAGCTCTCCTCGATCTCCTCCCAGTCCTCCTCCTCCAGGTGGTCCCGGGAGAGGACGCTGAGCAGGCCACGGCCGAGGACGCTCTGCGACCGGGCCAGCCGGGCCCGCAGCCGGACCAGGCGGCCGGCCGACGGCTCCGGCTTCTCCAGAACGGGAGCCGGCTCCTCCTCCTCCACCACCACCGGGGCGGGCGGCTCCTCCACCACGACGGGTGCGGGAGGTGCGCCCGGCTGCTCGATGAGCGGCGGGATCTCCTCCTCCACCGGCGGCACCGTGGGCGCCGTGGGGGGCGGCGGGAGATCGCGGCGGCGCATCCTCGGCACCACCAGCCCGACCGCGCCCACGAGCAGGACGACGAGCAGGATCACTGCGGCGACCACGTATTCCATGCCCGAATCCTGACAGATGAGCCGTCCGGCCGTGGCGGAGGCCGTGCACTGGCGATTCCGGGCCGGATTGAAGGAGGATGGGACGCCCCTTGAAACCCCCGTGGAGGATCCCCGATGCGGCACAACCCCGGCGCCATCCGGTGACCGCGCAACTACTCATCGGACCGGTGCTGCGCAGGGTCGACGGTGACCGCGCCACCCTCTGGTTGGAGACGAGCTCGCCGGCGCTGGCGCGGGTCGAGGTGGACGGCGCGGGCGCCGGTTCCACCAGGACCTTCTCGGCGTACGGCCACCACTACGCGATGGTGACGGTCGAGGGCCTCGCCCCCGACTCGGCGAACCCGTACCGGCTGTTCCTCGACGACCGGCAGGTCTGGCCGGAGGCCGAGTCGGAGTACCCGCCTCCGGTGATCAGCACCCGCCCCACCGACGACGCCGCCCAGCCGGTCAGCCTGATCTTCGGCTCCTGCCGGAAGGGCACCCCGCAGGTGAGCGGCCGCTGGCTGCCACCGGACGCGCTCGACGCGTTCTCCCGGCGGCTGATGACCGATCCGGAGACCCGTCCCGACCTGCTGGTCCTGCTCGGCGACCAGGTGTATGCGGATGAGACCTCGCCCAAGGTGCGGCGTTTCCTGCGTGCCCGCCGGAGCAACGGCCACGACGGCCCGGCCGATCAGGTGGTCGGTTTCGAGGAGTACACGAAGCTCTACCTGGAGTCGTGGCGTGACCCGGAGGTGCGCTGGCTCTTCTCCACCGTGCCGAGCGTGATGATCTTCGACGATCACGAGCTGATCGACGACTGGAACACGTCGGCGTCCTGGCGTTCCGACATGGCCGCCCAGTCCTGGTGGCGGGAGCGGATCTCGGCCGGCCTGGCCTCCTACTGGATCTATCAGCACCTGGGCAACCTGAGCCCGGACGAGCTGGCCGCCGACCCGCTGTTCCGGAAGGTGTCGGAGGCCGAGGACGCCACCGAGCTGCTGCACGAGTTCGGGCTGCGGGTGGACGAGCCCGGCTCCGCAGAGAACACCGATGTGCCGTACCAGTGGAGTTTCTCCCTGGACCTCGGCCGAACCCGGCTGATCGTGCTGGACAACCGCTGCAACCGGGTGCTGACGCCGGGCGCACGGGCGATGCTGCCGGCCGCCGAGTGGAACTGGTTCGTCAACCGGGCCCACGGCGACTACGACCACCTGGTCGTCGGCTCGTCGCTGCCGTGGCTGATGCCACCCGCCATCCACTACCTCGAGGCGTGGAACGAGCGGATCTCCGAGTCGCACCGGCCCCGGTCGGCGGCGTTCGGTGAAAAGGTGCGGCGGACCTTCGACCTGGAGCACTGGGCCGCGTTCGGCAAGTCGTTCGCGGCGCTGGGTGAGCTGTTCCGGCGGCTCGGCGAGGGCGGTCCGGAGGCGCCCGGGCATCGGGTCGGTGCCGGTGGGGCGTACCGTGCTCCCGCCTCGATCAGCGTGCTCTCCGGTGACGTTCATCACTCGTATGTGGCGCGCGCCGACTTCGGTCACGCCATGGCGACCCCGGTCTACCAGTTGACCTGCTCGCCGATCCACAACGAGGTGCCGCTGCCACTGCGGCCGCTGATGCGGGTGGCCTGGTGGCCGGGGGTGGTCCACTCGGTGCGTGCACTGGCCCTGACCATGTCGGTGCGCAAGCCACTGCTGCGCTGGAAGAAGCTGGCCGGGCCGTACTTCGGCAACGCGGTCGGTACGCTCCGGCTGGACGGCACGGTGGCCAGCGCCCGGATCGAGGGCACCACCAAGGAGGGCGACCTGCACGACGTGGTCGCGGTCGACTACCGCCGCTGACACGACGACCGGCCCCGGCGTGATCGCCGGGGCCGGTGCGCGTCCGCGGTCAGTCGCCGAGGTGGGGCAGGGTGGACTTGCCCTTGTCCTGCACGGTGAAGGTGCTCATCGCGTCGCCCTCGCCGCTCTCCTGGACGACCACCTTGCCGTCCGACGTGTCGGTGAGCGCGTAGAGGCCGTTCACCTCGATGTAGAGGCCCTTGCCGCCGGTGGCCTTCGGGAACGTGAAGACCTGGTCCTTCTCACCGGCGTCACAGGCGGCGATCTTCAGCTGCAGCGGCGAGGTACCGCCGGGCTTGTGCACCTGGAGGCACCACGGCTCGCCGCCCTCGATCATCCGGGCGGTCTGCATCAGGTAGCTGGTCGAGCCGGGGGCGAGCGGCGTGGTGACGAACAGGGAGCGGTCGCCGGGCTTGGCGGTGGCGGCGGCGATGCCGTCGGCGCCCACGGTCAGGGTCTTGCCGGCGCTGTCGACGAAGGCGAACTCCCGCTCACCCCTGATCGTCGCGCTCGCCGTGCCGGTCGTGGTGGTCGTCGTGGGCGTGGCCGACGCCGCCGGAGCCGGAGCCGAGCCGGCGGCGCTGGCGGCGGTCGTGGCGGTCGCCGTCGGCGCGGCGGCAGGTGTGTCGGTCTTCTGTGTGGATGCGCACGCCGCCAGGCCCGCGACGAGCGCGCATCCGCCGGCGACAACGGCGATCCTGGTCACAGCAGACATATCAATCCCCTTCAGACAAAGCGTGCCTCACTGGCACGACTCATATCCTCGGGGACAGGCGACACCCGGTCAGCTCACGGACACGGCACGTGGCATCAAACCGGTAGATCGAGAACCTTGCGCAGATATGGTAGGTGTTCCGGTCCCGCCCACCGGTATCCGGAGAGCCCCGCCGAGCGCGCGCCACGGATCACCCGGTCGTCGTCGTCGACGAAGAGGACGTGCTTGGGCAGCGCCCCGATCCGCTCACAGGCCAGCTGGAAGTACTCCGGGGCCGGCTTGTGCGTCTTCAGCTCCCAGGAGCTGAGGACCAGGTCGACCTCGCCGGTGAGCCCGAGCGCGTCCAGGTCGGGACGGAGCCGGTCGGTGGCGTTGGTGGCGATCGCGACCTTGCGCCCGCCGGCCCGGACCTCGCGTACGAAGGCGAGCACCTCCGGGTCGACCTCGCCGCGGTAGGACTGCCACTCGGCGACGGCGGTGGTGGCCTGCTCCGCCTCCAGCGGCAGCCGGTCGGCGACCAGCTTCATCCACTCGGCGTCGGTGATCTCACCGGCCATCGCGGGCCGGTAGATGTCCCACGACATCGCCGTCTCCAGCAACGAGGCCGGCTTGAGGCCGTAACCGACCTCGACGGCGATCATCGGGGCCGGGTCCCAGCGGCGCAGCACGCCGTCCAGGTCGATCATCAGGGCCTGGGCGCGGTCGCGCATGTGGTTCCTCTACTCCTCCGGGTCGCGTGCGAGGCGCTGGCTGATCACCTGGGTGACGCCGGCGCGCATCGTGACGCCGTACAGGGCGTCAGCGACCTCCATCGTCCGTTTCTGGTGGGTGATGATGAGCAGCTGGCTCTTCTCACGAAGCTGCTGGAAGAGGGTAATCAACCGGCCCAGGTTGACGTCGTCGAGGGCCGCCTCCACCTCGTCCATGATGTAGAAGGGCGAGGGACGGGCCCGGAAGATGGCGCAGAGCATCGCCACCGCGGTCAGCGAGCGCTCGCCACCGGACAGCAGCGACAGCCGCTTGATCTTCTTGCCCGGCGGGCGGGCCTCGACCTCGACACCGGTGGTGAGCATGTCCTCCGGGTCGGTCAGGATCAGCCGGCCCTCACCGCCGGGGAAGAGCACCTGGAAGACGGTCTGGAACTCCCGCGCGGTGTCCTCGAACGCCGACGTGAAGACCTCCAGGATCCGCTCGTCCACGTCCTTGACCACGGTCAGCAGGTCCCGGCGGGTGGCCTTGAGATCCTCCAGCTGGTCGGAGAGGAACTTGTACCGCTCCTCCAGGGCCGCGAACTCCTCCAGCGCGAGTGGGTTGACCTTGCCGAGCAGGGTGAGGTCGCGCTCCGCCTTGTTGGCCCGTTTCTCCTGGGTGGGCCGGTGGAACGGGACCGGCTGCGGCTCCGGCTTGCCGTCCTTCTCGGCCTGCGCCACGTCGGCCTGGGTCGGCGGGACGAGCTGGTCCGGGCCGTACTCGTTGATCAGCGTCTCGACGTCGAGCGAGAAGTCCTCGGCGGCCTTCGCCTCCAGCTGCTCGATCCGCATCCGCTGCTCGGCGCGGGCCATCTCGTCGCGGTGCACCTCGCTGGTGAGCCGCTCCAGCTCCGACACGAGGCGTTTCGCGTGTGCCCGTACCTCCTGGAGCTCGGCCTCCCGGCTGGTCCGCTCCTGGGCGAGTTGATCGCGGTGCTCGGCCGCCCCGGCCAGGGAGACCGCGACATGCTCCAGGGCGGCGGCCGCACCGTGCGCGACCGCCCGGGCGATCTCGGCGCCGCGGGCGCGTGCCGCCCGCCTCGCGGCGGCCCGCTCCCGGGCCTGACGTTCCTGGTTGGCCTGGCGCAACAGCGAGTCGGCGCGGCCGGCGATGGAGGAGACACGTTCCTCAGCGGTACGGACCGCGAGCCGCACCTCCATCTCGTTCTGCCGGGACTGGGGCACGAGCGCGGCGAGCCGGTCACGTTCCTCGGTGGACGGCTCCTCGTCGATCGGGGTGTCCTCGGCCAGGCGCAGCCGCTCCTCCAGCTCGGCGACCCGCATCAGATCGGCCTCGCGGGCGGCCTCGGCCTTCTGCCGGGAGGCGCCGAGGCGCTCGCTCTCGGCCCTGGCGGACCGTGCGGCCGCACCCAGTTCGGCCAGGCGCCGGGCTGCCGCGTTGCGCTCGCCCTCGGCGGCCCGCTTGGCCTGCGCGGCCACCGCGACCGCCTGCTTGAGCTCGGCGACCTCGGCCCGCGCGGCGCCGAGCTGCTCCTTGACCTCGGCGATGGTCGCCTCGGCGACGGCCCTCTTGGCCTTGGCCTCGTCGACGGCGGCCTGGACCTCGATGTAGCTGGTGGCCTTGGCCGAACCACCGGCCGCCGCGAAGGCACCGAGCACGTCGCCCTCGGGGGTCACCGCGCGCAGCTCACTGTTCGCCGCGATCAGGGCGGCGGCCGCGGCCAGGTCGGGGACGAGCACCACGTCGCGCAGTGCCCGGTTGACCGCGGGCCGGAGCTGCTCCGGGCAGTCGACCACCTCGGGCGCCCAGGCGGCGCCGTCCGGCAGGTTCGGCCGCAGGCTGGCGAGCGGGCCCTGCATGCCGGGCCCGGCGGAACCGGCGACCATCAGGTCGGCCCGCCCGGCGTCGGCGATCTTGAGGGTGCGCATCGCCTCGATCGCCTCGTCCACGCCGGACAGGGCGACCGCGTCGGCCAGCCCGCCCAGTGCCGCGGCGAGCGCCACCTCGTGGCCGGGCCGCACGGTCAGCATCGACGCGAGACTGCCGAGCAGGCCGGGCACCTGACCGGCCCGGGCCAGCAGGGCACCGGCACCGTCCTTGCGCTTGAGGCCCATGGCGAGGGCCTCCTCACGCGCCTTCCAGCTGGCCGCGTCCTTCTCGGCGGCCCGCTCGGTGTCGTTGAGCTCACGGACCACCGCGGCGGCCCGGTCGTGGGCGGCCACCGCCTCGTCGTGACGCGCGTCGAGATCGGCGTTGTCCCGGTCGGCCTCGCTGGACTCGGCCGACACCAGGTCGACCTCGCCCTGCGCGGCCTCGGCCCGCATCAGCGCGTCCTCGTGGGCGATCGCCAGGCGCTCGATCTCCTCGGCGGCGCTGGTGGTCCGGGCACGGGCCGCGTTCACGTTGCCGGTCAGCTTGGCCAGGCCCTCGCGGCGGTCGGCGATCGCCTTGGCGGCGGCCCGCAGCTCCCCCTCGGCCGCGGCCAGCTGGCGCTCCTGGTCCTGCCGGTGCTCGACCGCCTCGGCCAGGCGCATCTGGTCCTCGGTGAGGGCCTCGCGCAGCTCCTCCTCCTGCTCGCGGACCCGCTCGGCCTCGGCCTCCAGCATCTCCGGGTCGCGGCCGGGACGCTCGTCGTCGGGGGTGGCGGCCAGGTGCCGCAGCCGCTCGGTGGCCAGCTGCTCGGTCGACCGGAACCGCTCCTGAAGCGTCGACAGCCGGTACCACGCGTCCTGCGCGGCGGCCAGCAGCGGCGCGTCCTCGGCGTGCGCGGACTCGAGGTCGGCCAGCATCCGCTGGACCTCACGGTTCTCCTCCTCGACCTGGCCGCGCCGGTCACGCATCGCCGACTCGTCGGCGATCTCCTTGTCCAGGGTGGTGCGCAGCGTGTGCAGGTCGTCGGCGAGCAACCGGAGGCGGGCGTCACGCAGGTCGGACTGGATGCCGGCGGCCCGGCGGGCCACCTCGGCCTGCCGGCCCAGCGGCTTCAGCTGCCGCCTCAGCTCGGTGGTCAGGTCCCCGAGGCGATTGAGGTTGACACCCATGGCGTCCAGCTTGCGGATCGCCTTTTCCTTGCGCTTGCGATGCTTGAGTACGCCCGCCGCCTCCTCGATGAACGAGCGGCGGTCCTCGGGCTTGGCGTGCAGCATGGCGTCGAGCCGGCCCTGGCCGACGATGATGTGCATCTCCCGGCCGATGCCGGAGTCGCTGAGCAGCTCCTGGATGTCGAGCAGCCGGCAGGAGTTGCCGTTGATCTCGTACTCACTGGCGCCGTCCCGGAACATCCGGCGGGTGATCGACACCTCGGTGTAGTCGATCGGCAGAGCACCGTCGTTGTTGTCGATCGTGAGCGTCACCTCGGCCCGGCCCAGCGGGGCGCGGCCGGCCGTACCGGCGAAGATGACGTCCTCCATCTTGCCGCCGCGCAGCGCCTTGGCGCCCTGCTCGCCGAGAACCCAGGCGATGGCGTCGACGACGTTGGACTTGCCGGAGCCGTTCGGCCCCACCACACAGGTGATGCCCGGCTCCAGCCGCAACGTGGTGGCGGAGGCGAAGGATTTGAAACCCTTGACCGTCAGGCTCTTGAGGTGCACGGATCTCCGCCAGTGTCGTCTGCTGTTCGTCTGCTGGGTGGCAGGCTACCCGCCGATCGCCGCTAGGACCGGAATCACGTGGTGAGAAAAAAGCTGCGCGCCGCCACGGGAGTGGAGGCGCGCGTTTTCTCTGGTGCGTCTGGTGTGCGAGGGGATGTGACGCCGGATGGCTACCCCGCAGTACCGCCCGGCATCAGGGGACTCAGGTCAGAGCCGGCTCGGTCAGCCGTGCGAACTCGTCTGCCTCCGCGGCCGCCGCCGCGAGACGGTCGTTCTCCGCCTGGAGACGGGTGACCTCGAACTCCAGGGACTGGACCCGGGAGCGCAGTCGGGTGACCTCGTCGAGGAGGCGCCGGTCGGGCGCCGCACCTACATGGCCAAAGAGGGCCTTCGCCATCGTGACTCCTTGTGACGCGCTGCGTCGATTTTGTGTGGTGCGCTGTCTTTTATCGCTGCCGGAAAAGCCGGCCAGCGTGGCGCCCTGTTTCACGCACCCAACGGTTCAGTGCGCAGTGAAACTCATGCGAACCGACACACCACATGCTCACGGGCACGCGTGAACGCAGAATCCCGCCAATGACACTGCGGGGCTCTTTATGGTGCAGGAACCCAGGCCCCGGGCAGACCGAGGCATGAGTGGGCGCGACTGGCGACAACTCCATAGTCCGCCGATACCCATCCTCCGTCAAGCCGAGGCAGTGCCGGTTGCGCGCGTGAGTCAAGTGAATCACGACACGGTCGCGCTCCGAAGGCACCTCAGGGGTATCCCACCAGGTCTTATACATCTTTCGCGGGCATGTCGATCTCGTCAAGAGCGGTCCGTTTTCGCAAGATCCGACGCACTCGGGCAGGCTCGTCCCCTTCCGTCCCGGCGGCTCGCCATCGAACCCACACGGACGGTTTCCGGCGAGGGACACGGTGTCACCACACGGCGATCCGGCGGCGGCGGCGCTATTGATCGACGATCGGCCGGGGTACCGGCGCCGCCGGCAACCGGGAATCCGGGCAGCACGTCGTGGCCTTTCGGGCAAAAACGGGCAAACGCGGCTGACAAATCCGGGCAAAAGTGACGTAATTGTGTCGCCTAGCCGACATGCTCCGGCAACTTCGACCGGTTGTGTCGTTGCGTCCAGCGTGAATCCGACCCCGTCGCGCGAGCGCATCTGTCTGCTCACCGGCGGCGGGTACCCGTACCGGCGGGACGCCCTCGGAGGATGGTGCCGGACCCTCGTCGAGGGACTTCGCCGGTTCCACTTCGAGTTGCTGACCGTCACGGACCGTGACCTGCCGTCCGTGCCCGCGTACCCGCTCCCCTTCAACGTCGGCTCCGCGCACACCGCCGCGCTGGGCCGTGACCCGTCCCGGGCCGAACGGCGGCGCGGTCCCGTCCCCGACGGTGCGGCCGAGGCCGCCGCCCTGCTCTGCCGAGGCCTGCTCGGTGACGAGACGGCGGGCAACGCCTGGTTCAGCGACGGGCTCCGGCGCATCGCCGCGCTCTGCCCGCCCGGCACCGGCCCCGGCGCACTGGCCGCGCTGCCGCTCACCGACGCCCTCCAGGAGGCCTGGCGGCAGCGGCAGGCACACGCCGGCGACGAGACGCCACTGCCCCGGCTCAGCGTGCGCGACGCCCGGGCCGCGACCACCCTGCTCCGGCATGCGCTGCGCGCGGTCGCCGTACCGGTGCCCGAGGTCGAGCTCGTCCACTGCGTCGGCGGCACCACCCCGCTGCTGGCCGCCCTCGCCGGGCACTGGCGCACCGGAACACCCCTGCTGCTCACCGAGGCCCGGGCCGCCGTACCCCGGCAGCGGCCCGCCGAGGAACGGCTCTCCCCGAGCGTGCGCACCGTGCTGCGCCGGTTCCGTGAAGCCGTCGCCCGCACCGGTTACGCCGAGGCCGAACTGATCGCGCCCCTGAGCACCTACCACCACGGGTGGGCCCTCGACCACGGCGCCGAACCCAGCCGGCTCGTCCCGGTGCCGGCCGGCGTCGACCCCCGCGACTACCCGGGCGCCGCCGAACTCAGCGAGACACCCACCGTCGTGTGGGCCGGCAGCGGCGGGCCGGACAGCGGGCTCGGACTCGTGCTCGAAGCGTTCACCGAGGTCGCCGCCGCGGTGCCCGGTGTGGTGCTGCACCTCGTCGGTGTCACCGCCAGCCACGAGGAGCACTGTGCCGAACAGATCGAGCGGACCGGGCTCGGACGGGCCATACGACTCCACCCGCTGCCCGCCGACCCTCGCGACAGGTACACCGTCGGACAGGTCGTCGCCCACGTGCCCGGGCCCGCCGATCCGCCGTACCGCCTGGTCGAAGCCATGATGTCGGGCCGCGCCGTGGTCGGCGTCGACGTCGGGCCGTCCGCCGAGACCCTCGGCGACACCGGGATCCTCGTCCCCGCCGGCGACCCGTCCGAACTCGCCATCGCCATCGTCGGCCTGCTCCGCTCCCCCGGCCGGCGGCGGGCCCTCGGCGACGCCGCCCGCCAGCGCGCCCTCGGCCACTTCACCGTCGACCGGGTCGTCCGGGTGTACGGCGCGCTCTACACCGACCTGGCCGCACCACCCCCGGCGACCGCCTTCGAACTGGCGCTCACCGTTCCCGCACCCCGGAACACGACACCCGCGACCCTGCGCTGGCTCACTCGGGAGACCTCATGACGACCACCCCGCGCGGCGGGACCGCCACCACACGCACCGCCCGCAACCGCACCCGCAGGCGGCAGAACAACGCCGCCGGGGAACCCCGCCACGCCGCCGCCCAGGCCGACCTCGCCCCACCCCGGCGGCGCGGCGGACGGCACGCGGCCGAGGAACCCGCCGCCGCGCTCGACGACGTCGAGTTCCCGGCGCCCGGGAGCCTGGAGATCCCGGCGCCCGCCTGGGACCCGTGGGCCACCAGCACACGGCAGGCGCTGCCGGCGGGCCGGACCGATGATCCACTCGAATCCTCCGGCGTGGTCGACCGCCACGCGTTCTGGGCGGATCCGGCGGACTCCGGATACGTGCCGGCCCGGGACGGGCAGCCCGCGACATGGGCCGACACCACCGGGGTCCACGAGGTCTGGACCGCCGGCACCGGCACGGACGCCGCCGCGGGCGACTGGACCGGCGACACCGGCGCCGGATGGGCCGGCACCGGTGGGCGCGGCTCCAACGACACGTCGCTGAGCTGGGCCTACACCTCCGGGGGCTGGGACGTCTCCGGCGCGGCGAGTCCGGACGAGGACGTCGCGCCGGCCTGGCTCGATCTCGACGAGGACGACGCCCGCCTCGTTCCGGAAGGCGGGGAAGCCTCTTCCGTCGACGGTGGCGCGCGGGGACCGTACCGGAAGAAAGGAATCGAAGCCGGACGGCGTCACATCGGCCGTTGGTCGCATGCGCGGCGGCCGCGGATCGCCTACCTGAACGCCGCCCTGGTCCGCTGCGGGCTCTATCTCGGGCCGCTGAGCGTCGCGATCGCGGCGGCCGAGCCGCTCGGGCGGGTCGCCTGGCCGGTACCGGCCGTGATGCTGCTGCTCGGATGGACCGCGGCACAGGGCCTGACCAGCCTCGGCATGGCCGTCGCCGGGCGCGGTGGGCCGGCCGCCGCGGCCCGGACCGTCGGCGCCGGATTCGCCGCCGTCATCGGGTTCTGGTGCGCGCTCGCCTGGATCGCCCCCGACGCCCTGCTCGGGCCGGACCGGCTGCTCGCCGTCACCACCGGCATCGGCGGGCTCGCCGCCCTCGCCGTCGTCACCGCCGCGCTCGTCACCCGGGCCGAAGGAGTGGTCGCCGGCTGGTTCACGCCGTGCTGGCTGCTCGCCGCCGCCGTCATGGCCGGCGCCGCCGGAGTAACGCACGCAGCCCTCGTGCCCGTCCAGACCCTCCTGCCGGCGGCGATCGTGGCCGTCGCGATCCGCGCGTTCCGGCCCGCCCTGCTGCCCGCGCGGGCCGTCCGCACCGCGAATCCCACCGCCGCCGACCGCCGACGGGCCGCCCGCACCACCGCCGCCGACCGGCGACCGGCCGGCCGCGCCCCGCGGCTCACCGCCGCGGACCGGCGACGGGCCGCCGCCTACCTGATCATCGGCGCGGCCCAGGCGGTCTCGGTGGTCCTGCTGTGGCGCGGCGGGCCCGCGGTCATGCCGCTGCCCGCCGCACTGCCGCTGCTCCTCGCCGTGCCACTGCTCGAAGGCCTGATCGGCTGGCACACCGACCGGCTCGACGCCGGCCTCGACGCCGCCGAGACCCCGGAGGAATTCGACCGGCACGTCCGCAACGTCACCGCCATCACGCTGGCCGGCCTGCTGCCGCCGCTCGCCGCCGGATGCGGGCTGCTCATCGCCGCCTACCGGCTGCCCTACGGACTCTCCGGCGTACCCGGCGCCCGCGACGCGGTCCTCGCCCTCGCCGCAGCCACCCTCCTCGGCGGGGTGTTCGCCGTCACGTTCCTGCTGGCCGCCCGCACCCGCCACGGAATCGCCGCGACCCTCGCCGCGATCCCGCCGCTCGCCGCCGCCGTACTCGTCCTGTCCGCCCCGCCGGCCGGACTGCTGCCCGCCGCCGTCGCGGTCCTGGCCGCCACCCACCTGGCCGGCCTGCTCATCGTCGCCCTGACCGCCGCCGACCTACGGAGGACGCCGTGAAAACCCTGTTCCCCCCGTACGCCCACCCGTCGCCCGAGCTGGAACTGGACGCCGACACCTGGATCGTCCGCGAACAACCCGGCGACCGGCGCACCCTCCACCAGTCACTCGGCCGCATCGACCTCGACTGGGGCAGCCGCTCCCTGGCCGACGTCCTCGCCGACGTCGACGCCTGGCGCGCCGACGGCGTCGAAGGCCTGTTCCTCGACCGCGCCCCCGCCGGCTCCGGAGGCGTCGGCCCCGTCGCGCTGACCGTCCGCCTCGCCGCCCGCCGCGGCCTGCACCGGGTGGTCCTCAACCCCGGCGTGCCGACGCATCCGCTCTACCGCGACCTGGGCGTGCGGATCTGCACCTTCGAAGGACCGTGGACGGCCTATCAGAGCTGGGACGGCGAAGGGGTGCGCCCCGGCGACGGCCACATCGTGTACGGCGTACCGGCCCCGCTGCTCACCGCCGCCCGTCGCCTGATGGGGCGGCGTGGAGCGGGATTCGGGCTGGCCACCGACGCGGGGCCGCGGGTCGACGCCGGTCAGGCCGCGGTCCCCCGCTGAACCGCCGTCTCCCGGTGGCCGCCGATGAACCGGCGGCCCCCGCCCCTGGACGGACCCACGGGACACGGGGGTGTGGTCGGGGGCCGCCGTCTGCTCCGTACCGTCAGGATCGGGGTTTGGGCTGGCAGCGAGGGCAGGAGAAGCTGGACCGGTTCATGAACTGTTCGCGGCGGATGATCGCTCCGCAGCGGTGGCACGGCTCGTTCTCGCGGCCGTAGGCGTTCAGCGACCTGTCGAAGTAGCCGCTCTCGCCGTTGACGTCGACATACAGCTCGTCGAAGCTCGTCCCCCCGGCGACGATGGCCTCGGAGAGGACGTCGCGGACGTGGCCGAGCAGGCGGGCCACGGCGGGGCGGGTGAGCTGATCGGTGGGGCGCGTCCCGTGGAGTCCGGCGCGCCACAGCGCCTCGTCGGCGTAGATGTTGCCGACTCCGGAGATCAGGGTCTGGTCGAGCAGGGCGCGTTTGACCTCGGTGTGGCGGCCGCGGATGCGGGCGGTGAACGCCGTGTCGTCGAAGAGCGGGTCCATCGGGTCGCGGGCGATGTGGGAGATCTCGTCGGGGAGTCCGGCGCCGCCCTCGGAGACCGACAGGCCACCGAAGGTGCGCTGGTCGACGAAACGCAGCTGCGGGCCGCCGTCGGTGAAGGTGAACCGGACCCGCAGGTGCTTCTCGTCCTCGGCCTCGGCCGGCTGCATCAGGAGCTGGCCGGACATGCCGAGGTGGCCGATGATCGCATCGCCGGAGTCGAGTGGCAGCCACAGGTATTTGCCGCGGCGGGAGACGTCGAGGACGGTGCGCCCGGCGAGCACGGCCGCGAAGTGGGCGTCGCCGGGCAGGTGCCGGCGGATGGCACGCGGGTGCAGCACCTCGGCGGTGGCGATGGTGCGGCCGGTCACCCACTTCGACAGGCCGATGCGGACGGTCTCGACCTCGGGGAGCTCGGGCAACTTCAACGTCCTTTACAACGTGTACGGCCAGACGGTTACCAGGTAGGCGCCAAACCACAGCCCGAACAGCGCCCAGGCGACGATCGACAGGACCGCGACCCGGGGGCGGGCACGGGCGGCCGCCACCACGGCGGGCAGCAGCGTCAACAGTACGGGCAGCAGCAGCCGCGGCTTGGAGTGGTAGAACCCGGCCTGGCCGTAGACGAGGATCATCGCGACCACCCCGTAGACGGCCAGCGGCAGCCACGGTTTCTGCGCGAGGGCCACCCCGGCCGCGGCCAGCGCCACCAGCAGGATCAGCGCGACACTCATCGGAACCCAGCCGTCGCCGGAACGCAGCGTGGTCCAGAGGAACTTCCCGGTGCTCTCGCCGTAGTCGAACGAGGTGCCCCAGCCCGCCGTCTGGATCTTGAACCAGGCGGTGAGGTCGCCGACCCGGTAGGCCACCCAGCCGAGGTACAGCGGCACGCCGGCGAGGGCGGCCGCGGCGGCGGCGAGCGGCTTCCACTTCGGCTGGTCGTCGTGCTTGAGGGCGAGCAGCGCAGCCACCCCGAGGCCCAGTGCGGCGGCCGCACCCGTCGGCCGGCTCAGTGCCGTGAGCAGGCCGAGGAGGCCGGCCGCCCACCAGACCCGGCGGTGCGCGGCGACGAACATGCCGGCGACCAGGGCGATGAAGAGACTCTCCGAGTACGCCATGGACAGCACCACCGAGGCCGGCGCCGAGCAGCAGATGGCGACCAGGGCCCAGCCGGCCCGCTTGCTGTAGAGCGACGAACCGAGCAGGTGCAGGGCGATCGCGGCGCAGACCGAGGCGAGCCAGGCGACGGTGAGTGCGGCGGCGCTCGGGTCGATGCCGAGGGCGGCACCGGCCCGGATCAGCATCGGGTAGACCGGGAAGAAGGCGAGCTCGTTGCCTTCGAGCTGGCCGGTGGCGCTGTAGGTGTAGCCCTCGGGGTAGCCGTCCATGGCGACCCGCAGGAACCAGCCGGCGTCCCAGATGAGGAGCCGTTCCCAGATGGAGCGGGGCTCGGCGACGCCGCCGTTGAGCCACCAGATCATGACGAGCTGGCCGATGCGGGTCAGCGCCAGGATGCCGACGGCGGTGAGCACTCCGCTGAGCTCACCCGATTTATCCCATAAAGACTCTTTTTTCGTCGTTTCCTCTAGTACCGTCACGGCTCGGTCTTCTCCGACTGTTCCGTAAGGGTGCGCCACGCCGCGGCGGCGGCACGCTGCTCGGCCTGCTTCTTGCTACGGCCCTCGGAGCCGCCGTACCGTTCGCCGGCCACCACCACCCAGGCGGTGAACGTCTTCGCGTGATCGGGGCCGGAGTCCTCGATCTCGTAGTCCGGCACGCCGAGGCCCAGCGCGGCGGTCAGTTCCTGGAGGCTGGTCTTCCAGTCCAGCGCGGCACCCCGGCCGGCCGACTCCGCCATCAGCGGGTCGAACAACCGGTGGATCACCTCGCTGGCGATCTCCAGCCCGTGCTCCAGGTAGATCGCGCCGAGCAGTGCCTCCAGGGTGTCGGCCAGGATGCTCGCCTTGTCCCGCCCGCCGGTGGTCTCCTCGCCCTTGCCGAGCAGCAGGTGCGGGCCGAGACCCAGCGGGCCCAGGCCACGCGCCACGTCGGCCAGCGCGTGCATGTTGACCACGCTGGCCCGGAGCTTGGCGAGCTGCCCCTCCGGCAGGTCCGGGTGGTTGTGGAAGAGAGCGGAGGTGATCACCACGCCGAGGACCGAGTCGCCGAGGAACTCCAGGCGCTCGTTCGTCGGCAGGCCGCCGTTCTCGTAGGCGTACGAGCGGTGGGTCAGCGCCCGTTCCAGCAGCTCCGGCTTGAAGGGGACACCGAACGCCTCCTCGAGCGGCTCGGTGGACGGGCGTCGGCGCTTGTCAATCATTCGATACCTCGCTGAGCGCTCAGAAGATCGGCGATCGCCGCGACCGAGTTGCGGCGGTGCAGGTCGGCCGCGAGCGCGATGCCCGCGGCGAGGTCCGGGCCGGTGGCCGCGCCGTGGCAGACGACGACCGTGCCGGAGACCCCGAGCAGTAGCGCTGCCCGGGGCGGTGGATCGGTGTTCCGGGAGGGCGGGCCGGACAGGGCGTACACCGTCTCCAAGCCCTTGAGCAGTACGTTTCCGGTGAAACCGTCGGTCACCACGACGTCGGCGGCTCGGCCCAGCACGATGTCGCCGCCCTCGACCAGGCCGGCGTAGCGGGCACCGCCGGGCAGCGGCAGGTCGACGAGCTGGGCGGGCAGGGCACGGCGCAGGCGGTCGCCCTTGCCGGGCTCGGTGCCGATGGTGAGAAGGCCCACGCGGGGCGCGGGCATGCGCAGGACGACCGAGGCGTACGCCGCCCCCAGCCGGGCATGCCACGCGAGGGTCTCCTCGTCCGGGTCCACGGACGAGCCCACGTCGAGCAGGACGAGACGGCCGGCGGCGGTCGGCAGCACGGCGGTCAGTGCGGGGCGGCGGATACCGGGCCAGCGGCCCAGCTCCCGGGCGGAGGAGAGAACCACGGCCCGGGTGTCGCCGGCCGAGACGAGGGCGTCGGCGCGCCCCTCGGCGACGGCGTGCACCGCGGCGCCGACGGCGTCGGACGGGGCGGGCACGGTGGTGATGCGGCGGCGGTCACCCGGTTTCAGGGCGGCCAGAACCGCGTCGGCGGCGTCTGCCGGGCCGACAAGCGTCAGGTGCAGGGCCGGGTCTGCCTTGCAAGCACGCAGAGCGCCGTCAACCACGACGGCGGGAGCTTGGTCCCCGCCGAGGAGGTCGACGGCGATCCGCGCGGTGCCCGGCTCCCCGACAGTGCGCTGTCCAGGAGCCGTGGCACCGGTGGCTCGCCACCGCTCGGGCACGACCCGCCCGATGATCGGGCGCGTCACGCGGCGACGTCAGACCTCGAGGACCTGGCGGCCGTTGTAGGTGCCGCAGACCGGGCAGGCGGCGTGCGGCAGCTTCGGCGACTTGCACTGGGAGCAGGCCGCGGTGGGAACCACGGTCGCCTTCCAGTTCGCCCGGCGCGAGCGGGTGTTGCTGCGCGACATCTTGCGCTTGGGGACGGCCACGGTTCCTACTCCTTGTTGTTTGACAGGTTGCGCAAAGCGGCCCACCGGGGGTCGACTTCCTCATGGCTGTGGTCAGCCGGGAGTTCGTCGAAGTGCACCCCGCACTCGGGGCACAACCCTGGGCAGTCCGGGCGGCAGAGCGGATTGGTCGGCAGGGTCAGGACGATGGCGTCCCGAACCGCCGGCTCCAGGTCGAGCAGGTCGCCCTGCATCCGGCCGACCTCGTCCTCGTCCGTGGTCTCCTCCGTGGTGCTGTCCGCGTAGGCGAACAACTCCGCGATGGACACCTCGAACGACTTGTCGATCTCGTTGAGGCAACGCCCGCACTCGCCGGTGAGCGAGCCGCTGACGGTGCCACTGACGTAGACCCCCTCGGAGACCGACGTCAGGCTCGCATCGAGCGTGAGATCGGACCCCACGGGGACCGAGATCATCTCCAGACCGAGGTCTGCCGGGGCCGGCACCACCCTGTTCAGGGCACGCGTCGCACCAGGCTGCCGCGGCAGTTTCGTCGTGTCGACGACCAGCGGTTGCCTGGGGTCCAGGTGGCTCTGCGGTGACTTGGGCATCGTGATTCCTCAGCCATGGGTAGGCCGACCGAAAACATTACCTGAGCTTGCTGTACGTCGTCGAATCGGCCCCGGGTCAGAACGGGAGCGGCCGCTCGGCATCCTCACCCTGGAAGGTGCCGATCTCGCGCAGCGCGTGCATCTTGTCACGCCCCCGCTCGATCGACGCCAGCGCCCTGGTCAGGAACTGCTCGAAGTTGGCCAGCGCGGTGTCGACGTAGTCGTCGACCTCCTCACGGAGCCGTTGCGCCTCGGTCCGTGCCTCGGCGATGATCCGCGCGCCCTCGTGCTCGGCCGAGACCGTGATCTCGTTCACCGAGACGAGGCGGGCGTGCTCGCTCTCGCCCTCGCTGACGATCCGGTCGGCCTCCCGGCGGCCGGCGTCGACGATCCGGTCCCGCTCGTCCAGGACCGCGGCCGCCTTGCGCAGCTCCGAGGGCAGCTCGGCGCGCAGCTCCTCGAGCCGCTCGATCATCTCGCCGCGGTCGAACATGAAGTTCGTCCGCGACATCGGCACGGAGCGCGCGTCCTGGACGAGCTCGATGAGCTCGTCGATACGGTCGAGCGGATCCACCGGTGCCTCACTCCCGTCGTCGAACCGCCACCCAGCGTGGTGCGATCACGTTACTGCAGAGCCGCCTAATTCTGCTTCAACCGGCCCACCAGGCGTGCCAGCACGTTGTCCGGCAGGTACGACGAGGCGTCGCCACCCCACTTGACCACGTCTTTGACCAGGCTGGACGACAGGAACGAGTAGAGCGGGTTGGTCGGCATGAAAAGTGTCTCCACACCGGAGAGCCCGATGTTCATCTGCGCCATCTGCAGCTCGTAGTCGAAGTCACTGACCGCGCGCAGGCCCTTGACCACCACCGCGGCACCCTGCGCGCGGCAGAAGTCGACCAGCAGACCGTGGAAGGACGCGACCCGGACGTTGCCGTACTCGGCCGTCGCCTCGCGGAGCATCTCCAGACGCTCCTCGATGGTGAACAGCCCGGTCTTCGACTGGTTGATGAGGACACCGATGATGACCTCGTCGAAGAGCCGGCTGGCCCGTCCGATGATGTCGAGATGCCCGTTGGTGACCGGGTCGAAGGAGCCTGGACACACCGCTCGTCTCATGATCGGCGACCGTACCAAAGCGTGGTCTCGCCATAACGCCGGGTACGGTCCCCGGCCAGACCGTCCACCCAGCTCAGCGGCTCACCGCGGGTGGATCGCTCGAAAATCACGACGGCGTCCGGCGCCAGCCATCCGTTGGCCACCAGCTCCTGCTGCACGGTGGTGATCTCGTCGTCCCCCACCGCGTACGGCGGATCGGCGAAGACCACGTCGTACGGTCCACCGGACGGCGGATCCCCGAGCACCTGGAGAACCTTGCCGGTCACCAGCTTCGCGGCCGGGCCGACGCGGAGCGCGACGATGTTGTCACGGATCGCGCGGGCCGCCTTGGCGTCCGACTCGACCAGGAGTGCGTGGACGGCACCCCGGGAGAGCGCCTCGAGTCCTATCGCACCGGATCCGGCATAGAGGTCGGCGACTCGCGCACCGGACAATTCGGTCATTGTCTCCAGCGAGCTGAAGAAGGCCTCCCGGACCCGGTCCGATGTGGGCCTGGTGAGTGCGCCGGGCGGAGCGGAGAGCCGCCGGCCGCCGTGTGCGCCCGCGATAATCCTGGTCATCACAAGGGACGCTACTTCACCAGCCCCGAGGGGCCATGGTGGCGTGAGTTTTTACCTCCCCGCGAGCACTACGGGCGACGATACGGTTCCGTTCGGTACAACGAAGATCTCAGATGTGCAACAACACCCTTAGCCGAGGCTGAGACGTTTCTTTGATCTCGGGAAATGACTAAGGTCGGGCGACGTTGCGGGTGCGTTCTATCGTCCCCGCCGATGACGTGGGGAGGCGTCGTCGCCCGGTTCGCTTCATCCACCAGCGACACCGTGCTCTCTTCCCCGCTCACTCCTTTTCTACCCCCATACACAGGAGATGGCGTGAACGTGTCCAAGTCCCCGCTCCGCCGGGCGTCCGCCCTCGTCGCCGGGTCCCTCATCGGTCTCGCCGGCGTCGCGGTCTTCGCTACCCCGGCTCTGGCTCACCACAGCACCGTGTCGGGTTCGGCATCGTGTGACCAGGAGTCCGGCAAGTGGGTCGTCGAGTGGACCGTCAACGCCATCGGCGACGGTTCGCAGGGCCAGACCTTCCAGTTCACCCAGGTGGACCTGACCCCGGCCGGCACCACGCTGGACAACCCGGTGATCGCTGTGAACGCCGCGGCCCAGCCCGCCGGCGTGCCGATCACCGCGAAGCAGCTCGTCCCCGGTGACGCCGCCAGCTCGTCGCTGACCATCGCGTCCCAGTGGAGCAACGGCTTCCAGGACAAGAAGCCGGCGTCCTCCACCGTCGAGTTCGGCGAGAAGTGCGTGAAGACCCCGGACGAGGAGCCGAGCACCCCGGCCGAGGAGCCGAGCCCGTCGCCGAGCACCCCGTCGGAGGAGCCGAGCACCCCGCCGGTCGAGATCCCCGAAGAGGTCCCGGCCGAGCCGATCCTCGACATCACCTGCGACACCATCTCGATCGGTGTCGACAACACCAAGAACGACACCCCGTTCACGGTGGAGTACAAGACCAGCAAGGGCGAGGAGCGCACGCTCGTCGTCAAGCCGGGCGAGTCGAAGTCCGAGAAGTTCAGCGCGACCGAGGGCTTCTTCGTCGAGGTGACCTTCACCGTCGAGTTCGAGGGCAAGACCTACAGCTCCTCCGGCACCATCCCGTGGACCGAGCCCGAGGAGGGCTGCGACGACGGTGAGGGTGGCGGCCTGCCCGTCACCGGTGCCGCCGCTGGTGGCGTCGCCGCCGGTGCCGCCGGTCTGCTGGTCATCGGTGGGGCTCTCTTCTTCGTCGCGCGTCGTCGCAAGGTGAAGTTCACCGCCTGATAACAGCTGCAAACCGGGGGCGCGTCGAATCTTGCATTCGACGCGCCCCCGCCCATTTCCCCTCAAGATGGAGCACGAATGAAGAAGTTCCACCGCGTAGCGGCGATCGCGGCCGCCGCGCTGGTCGGCCTCAGTGGGCTGGCCGGGTTCTCCTCCCCGGCCGGCGCGACCGGCGCCGACTGTGTCACCGCAGCCGAAGCCAAGTACCAGCACACCTTCAACGGCCCCGCCGGGACCGCCAGCATCGAGATCACCAACGGGCCGCTCTGTGCCGGCCAGGAGCAGGCGTTCTCGCTCGTCTCCTACACGGCCCCCTCGGCGAAGTTCTCGGTCCCGCAGTACGTCCTCGAGTCCTCGACGGACAGGCTGACCGCCCCGACCGGCGCGGAGAAGCTCACCCGCAGCAAGCTCGAGTTCAAGGTCGAGGTGCCGGAGTGCTTCACTCAGGTCGACTTCGTGTTCGGCGACCAGATCATCGACCCGCTCACCGACAAGAGCGACCGCTACAACGACCGCAAGGTCGGCAGCCAGAACGGTGAGGGCTCGCGCTCCACGGCCAAGCCCGGCAACCCGCAGAGCGCCTGGTACAACGGCGGATCCGGCACCTGTGTGGCAGCGCCCGCGGTCGAGGCCCTGTCCGACTGCGACGGCACCGTCACGCTCAAGCTGATCAACCGGAGCACCTCCAGCGCCCCGTTCGTGATCACCGCCGACAACGGCTTCAGCAAGACCGAGACTCTCGCGGTCCGCGCCGAGCCGGTCAGCGTCACCGTGCCGGCCGCCGACGCCGGGAACATCCGCGTGACCTCGCGCGGCACCGAGCTCTTCCAGGGTGGCTGGACCAAGCCGGAGGACTGCAAGACCCCCGAGGTCGGCAAGCCCGAGGGCTCCGTGACCAGCGACTGCAACGGGCTCACCTTCACCGTGAAGAACCCGGAGAACGGCGCGGTCGTCACCGCCACCTTCACCCCGAACCAGGGTGCGGCGCAGACCGTCACCGCTCAGCCGGGCGACACCAAGATCGTCGTCTTCAAGGGTTTCGAGGGCCTCAAGGTCACCGTCTCCAACGGCCTGGACGTCCTGAACGGTGAGGTCGTCTGGACCGAGCCGAAGGACTGCTCGGCCGAGAGCAGCCCGTCGGCGACGCCGTCCCAGACACCGTCCGAGACCCCCTCGGCGACCCCGTCCGAGTCGGTCTCCACGAGCACCAGCACCAGCCCGGTCGCGACCACCCCGGTCGCCGGTGACGACGAGGACGGCTCGCTGCCGCTGACCGGCTCCGCCGCCGCCGGCATCGCGGGCGGCGCGTTCCTGCTGCTCGTCGCGGGTGCCGTGCTGTTCATCCTGGCTCGTCGCCGCAAGGTGAACTTCACCGCGTGAGTCCTGCCCGGGCGCGGTCGGCAGTCGTGATCGGCTGCCACCGCGCCCGGGTCAGCCCTTCTCCAGATACTCGGCGCGGTCCTCGTCGACCAGCGCGGCGACCGAGGCCGCCAGCGCCGGGTACCGGGTGAGATCGGGGTCGTCGCCGATCAGATCGGACGCCTCGGCCCGGGCCTCCTTGATCAGTTTCTCGTCGCGGAGCAGCGACAGCAGCCGCAGATGCGAGTGCTTGCCGGACTGCGACGCGCCCAGCACATCGCCCTCCCGCCGCTGCTCCAGATCGATTTCGGACAGCTTGAAGCCGTCGGTCGTCGAGGCCACCGCGTCCAGCCGCTCCCGTGCCGCCGAGCCCTCGACCGCCTCGGTGTGCAGCAGGCAGATGCCCGGCGCCGAACCCCGGCCCACCCGGCCACGCAACTGGTGCAATTGGGACACCCCGAAGCGGTCCGCGTCCAGGATCAGCATCACCGTCGAGTTGGGCACGTCCACACCGACCTCGATGACCGTGGTCGCCACCAGCACATCCAGATCGCCGGCCGCGAAGGAGCGCATCACCGCGTCCTTCTCCTCCGGCGGCATCCTGCCGTGCAGGGCCGCGATCCGCAGACCCTTCAGGTACTCGTCCCGCAGCAGCGGCAGCACCTCGGTCACCGCCAGCGGCGGGCGGCGCGACGGCTCGTCGTCCTTCGGCGGCGTCTCCTCGTCCTCGCCGATCCGCGGGCACACCACGTACGCCTGGTGGCCGGCCTTCACCTCCTCCTTGATCCGCACCCAGGCGCGGTCCAGGTAGGCCGGTTTCTCCAGGGCCGGCACGACGTGCGAGGCGATCGGCGAGCGACCACGGGGCAACTGCGACAGCACCGAGGTCTCCAGGTCGCCGTAGACGGTCATCGCCACCGTCCGCGGGATCGGGGTCGCCGTCATCACCAGCACGTGCGGGGGCCTCGCCGCCTTCGCCCGCAGCGCGTCCCGCTGCTCCACCCCGAACCGGTGCTGCTCGTCCACCACCACCAGGCCGAGATCCTTGAAGTCGACACCCTCGTACAGCAGCGCATGGGTGCCCACGACGATGCCGGCGGTCCCGTCGGCGACCTTGGCCAGCGCCGCACGCCGGGCCGCCGCACCCAGCGAGCCGGTGACCAGGGTGAGCTGCGTGCCCTCCGGATCACCGTCCAGCTCACCGGCCCGGCCCAGCGCGCCCAGCTGGGCACTGATGCCGCGGAAGTGCTGGGTGGCCAGGACCTCGGTCGGCGCCAGCAGCGCGGCCTGCCCGCCCGCATCGACCACCTGCAGCATCGCCCGGACCGAGACCAGGGTCTTACCGGAACCGACCTCACCCTGCAGCAACCGGTGCATCGGGTGCGGGCGAGCCAGGTCCGCGGCGATCTCCTCGCCCACGTCCCGCTGCCCCTCGGTCAGCTCGTACGGCAACCCGGCGTCGAACTTCACGAGCAACCCGGCGTCCGCCCGGGGCCGGGCGGTGCCGGGCGCCGCGGCCGCCTTCGCTCGCCGTTGCACCAGCGTCAGCTGTACGGCGAAAGCCTCATCCCACTTCAGCCGGTGCTTCGCCGAGTACAGCGAGGGGTCGGAGCTCGGCCGGTGGATCTCCCGCAGCGCCGTCCCGATACCGACCAGGTTCCGTTTCGCCCGGATCTCCGCCGGCATCGGATCCTCCGGCGGCTCGAACGTGTCCAGCAGCGTCCGCACACACTTGGCGATCACCCAGGTCGGCACCGCCTGCGCCGCCGGATAGACCGGGATCAGCGCCCCCGCGAACTCCTCGATCTCGGCCGCCGCGTCGTCCTTCGACGCGTCCGCACTGAGCAGCTGATAGGCCGGGCCGTTGAGCTGCCGTTTCCCCCGGAACTCGGTCACCTTGCCGGCGAACAACCCCCACACGCCCTTGCGCAGCTCCCGCTCACGCCAGGCCTGGTTGAAGAACGTGCACGTCAGCGTGGCGCCCGAGCCGTCACCGATGGTCACCTCGAGCATGTTGCCGCGGCGCTGCCGCATCGGCTTCACGCTCATCCCCTGCACCTGCGCCAGTACCGTGACCTGCTCGTCCACCTGAAGACTGCGCAGATCGGTGTGCTCGCCGCGCTGGTCGTACCGCCGGGGGAAGTGATAAATCAGATCACCCGCCGTGTGCAGATCGAGGTGATCCTCGAGGGCCTTGGCGGTCTTCGCACCCAGCACCTTGGTCAACGGGGTGTCGGTCGTGGTCATTCGACTCCTGCCAGCAGGTGGTAACGGGGCTGACCGCCCGCGTAGCACTGCACCTCGATGAACGGCCAGGTGCGGTGCACGTGACCGTTCAGGACATCCTCGAACCCGGGCGGCGCGTCCGCGCCCAGCACCAGGGTCACCAGCTCGCCGCCACCGCCGAGCATCCGGTCCAGCAGACGGCGGCTCACCTCGGTGACATCCTGGCCGATCACGTGCACCTCACCGTCGACCAGGCCGAGCAGATCACCGGCACGACACTGGCCGGCCACCGTGAACGCGTCCCGCTGCGCGGTACAGACCTCCCCGTAACGGCAGGCGCCGGCCGCCTCCGCCATCGCGATCACGTCATCGGCGAACGGGCGCTGCACGTCCCGCACGGCCAGAGCGGCGAGCGCCTGCACCGGCGACCGGGTCGGGACGACACTCACCCGGACCCCCGCGGCCTCGGCCTCCCGGGCCGCCGACACCGCGACCGCGTGCGTGTTCGCGTCGTTCGGCAGCAGCACCACCGAACGCGTACCCGTCGCATGGATCGCCGCCAGCATCTCGGCCGTCGACGGATTGCGGTCCACCACGACGGCCCCCTCCGCCTCGAACAGCGCCGTGAGCCCGTCGCCGGCGGCGACGACCACGGCGCCCCGCTGATCACTTCCGGTCCGCTTCTCCTCGAGCAGGGTGACATTTATCCGGTACGGCCGCCCGGCGACGATTCCCGCCTCGATAGCCGGGCCGACCTCGGTGACATGAACGTGCACATTCCAGGTAGGCGGATCCCCGTCCCCGGTCCCCACCACGACGAGCGAGTCCCCCAGTCGCCCCAGAGTCACCCGAAGCCGCTCGACGGCATCCTCAGTGGCGTCCAACAGATACTGAACCTCGAACCCATACCCCGAACACCCCGCTTCCCCGTCCCGCCCACCCGCTGCGGAGCCCTCACCGCGCCCCAAACCACCGCCCGACCCGACACCGCCGGCCGACCCGAAGTCCTCACCGCGCCCGAAACCACCGCCCGACCCGACACCGCCGGCCGACCCGGAGCCCTCACCGCGCCCCAAACCACCGCCCGACCCGACACCCCCCGCCGACCCGGAGCCCTCACCCCGCCCCAAACCACCGCCCGACCCGACACCCCCGGCCAACCCGGAGCCCTCACCCCGCCCCAAACCACCGCCCGACCCGACACCCCCGGCCAACCCGGAGCCCTCACCCCGCCCGAAACCACCGCCCGACCCGACACCCCCGGCCAACCCGGAGCCCTCACCCCGCCCGAAACCACCGCCCGACCCGACACCCCCGGCCAACCCGCCATGCCCGCCTTGTCCTGTGGCCTCGGACTCCGCGACGCTCTCACTTTGCCCGGCACCTCCGGACTGCCCAACCTGCCTGTTTTGCTCCGCGCTCCCTGTCTGTCCGACAACGTGGGGCCGTCCACCGGTCCCGGCACCGCCGGGCCGCCAAGCGCCGTCGGCCCGACCAGGTCCCGCGGCTTGCCCGGCGCCTCCGGCCTGTCCGCTCTCCGCACTTCCAGCCTGGCCGTCGCTCTCAGCCTGGCCGTCGCGCTCCGCGGCGTTCCAATGTCCGAAATATCCGTCATATTCGGTGGGGCCGCCGGGCCTGATGGGCCCGGCCGACTCACCGGCCGCAGGCGGTAAGCCATGCACAGGCGTGCCGCTCATCACATCGGCTCCCCCAGCCACACCGGCCGCCGGACCAGCGAAGCCCGGGCCGCCCGCTCCAGGACGACCGTCCTCGCGCACCTCGCCCTCGCGCACCCCGTCCGCACGCACCCCATCCGCACGCACCCCGTCCTCGGGCACGCCACCCTCGCGCACACCGTCCTCGCGCACACCGTCCTCGCGCACACCGTCCTCGCGGACGCTGCGTCTGGTGTCGCCGGCTCTCGTTTCGATCGCCTCGACGAGGGCGTCGAGTAGCAGGCACAGGCCCCGGCCTCCCGCGTCGACGACGCCGGCCCGAGCGAGAACGGGGAGCTGCTGCGGCGTCCGGGCTAGGGCCTCGGTGGCGGCCCGGGCCGCCTCTCTCGCGACGATGCCCAGGTCGTCGGATCTGATCCGGCCGGCGGCCTCCGCGGCGGCAGCCACGACCGAGAGCACCGTGCCCTCGACCGGGCGAGCCACGGCGGCGTAGGCGGCGTCCGTCGCCGTCCGTAGCGCACGGGCCAGCTCACTGCCGCGGACCGCGACCGTGCCGGAGAAGGTGTCGGCCATGCCCCGCAGGATCTGCGAGACGATCACACCCGAGTTGCCGCGGGCCCCGAGCAGGGCACCCCGCGCCATCCGCCGCATGAGCCCGGCCACCCCGTCGTCACCGGCGTGAACCCCGGCTCCGCGGCCGCCGCGAGGCTCCAGCGCCTCATGGGCGGCGGTCAGAGTGAGGACGAGGTTGGTGCCGGTGTCGCCGTCGGGGACCGGGTAGACATTCAGGTCGTCTATCTCACGCTGATGAGCCCGGAGCGCCTCTAGCCCACCGTCGCACCAGCGGCGAACCGCGGCGGCATCGAGGGTCTCCAGCACGCGAAAATCGTACTAACCACCCCTGACAATCGCCGGGCACGCACCCTGACCGGGGGCGATTGGCTGTCGCCCCAGAGAATCGGGTAAGCTCGCCGGGTTGCCTGGGCCATTCTGTCCCCAGGCGCCTTCAGTTTCGAATCACACCCAGGAGTATCCCGTGGCTAGCGTGTGCGACGTCTGTGGCAAGGGACCGGGCTTCGGCCACAACGTGTCCCACTCGCACCGGCGGACCAACCGCCGCTGGAACCCGAACATCCAGTCGGTGCGCACCCCGGCCGGTGGCGGGACCACCAAGAAGCTCAAGGTCTGCACCTCGTGCATCAAGGCCGGCAAGGTCGTCCGCGCCTGACCGAGCCTTCACAGGCCGATCCGAGTAGCCGCTGTCCCTTCGGGGTCGGCGGCTACTCGCTTTCCACCTCGACGCCCACCGATGGCCCCGACGCCACGCCCTTGAGACGTCGCCCTCCTGAACGCCCGCAATCCACAGGCTCCACACCCGCCCGGCCCACCTCCGGCCTTTTGCTCACAGGCCCCACACCTGCCCGGCCTCCCTGCGGCCCTTTTGCCCACAGGCTCCACACCCGCCCCGGCCCACCTCCGGCCTTTTGCCCACAGGCCCCACACCTGCCCGGCCGCCCTGCGCCCCTTTGCCCACAGGCCCAACACCTGCGCGGCGTCCCTCCGGCCCTTATCCACAGGCTGCTGGTGCCTCGCTGGCTCTCGGGCATCTGCCGGGGGCAGCATGGCCGGTGTGCTCACCGACCGCGATCCCCGATTGCTCGCGTTGCTGGCGCGACAGGCCGGCGTGCTCAGCCGGTCCCAGGCCTTGCGCTACCTGACCGGCCGCGTGGTTGAACGCCGCCTCGGGTCCGGGCGCTGGCAGACCGCTCACCGTGGCGTATACGTCGCCCATTCCGGACCGATCGACCGGCAGGCTCGCCGGTGGGTCGCCGCCCTCAGCGTCGGTGCCGGACGGCCTGCACTGCTCGGCGGCCTGTCCGCACTTGAGACAGTGGGATTTCGCGGGTTCACTTCCGAGCGCATCGACGTGCTGGTTCCGGCACGGATCAGCCCCTCCAGCCCACCGAAAGGTGTCATGGTTCACCGCACCACGATCCTTCCCGACTCGGACTTGCACCTGACGGGTCGCCCGCCCGGGACGATGCCGGCTCGATCCCTGATCGATGCGGCACAGTGGGTGTCGTCCGATCGGGGGGCATGGGCCGTCATCGCGGCCGGATTCCAGCAACGGCTGGTGCGCGCCGACGACATTCGGCCGGTTCTCGCTCGGATGCCCCGGGTCCGGCGGAGAGCTCTGATCGCGGAGGCGATCACCTGGTCAGCGGGAGGAGTTCATTCGGCAGCCGAGGCCGATTTTCTCCGTCTGTGTCGGCGGGCCCGACTTCCCGAGCCCACGATGCAACATTCGCGCCTGGACGGGCAGGGCCGCCGGAACTACCTCGACGCCTATTTCCCGGACCATGGCCTGCACGTCGAGATCGACGGCGGCCATCACATCGACGTGCGGCAGTGGTGGGCCGACATGCACCGCCAGAACCAACTCTGGGTCCCCGGCGACCGGATCCTCCGCTTCCCCGCCTGGGCCGTCCGACACCGCCCCGAAGAGGTGGTGGCCCAGCTTGGGGCCGCACTGGCCAACCCTCCAAGATCTTGATCGAATCACCACCGTTCCGGGTATGCCGTTCCCGGTGGCATAGCGGCCAAGATCGTCGCGAAAGCACCCTCCACCGAAATCTTGTCCTTTTCCCACCAAAACCGGTGGCAATGCGGGCAAGATCGCCAGCGCCGCTCTCCGGCGACAAGGACGGCGCTCTCCGAGCGAAGATCTTGACCGTTTTTCTACCGGATCCGGTGGGAAAACGGTCAAGATCGCTGAGGAACGCGGGCGGGCGCGAGCGCCGAGCGGCGCCGACGCACAGCAACGCGGACGCGCAACGGCGCGGGCAGGCGCGGACGCACAACAGCGCGCGCAGGCACGGACGCACAACAACGCGCGCAGGCACGGACGCACAACAACGCGCGCAGGCACGGACGCACAACAACGCGCGCAGGCACGGACGCGCAACGGCGCGGGCACTGAGGGGGACTCTGGGCGGCGTCGCTGGGGCCGGTCAGAGGGACTTGGCGTATGAAAGGACGTCGGGATAGTCCTTGTAGTAGCCGAAGTCGTCGATCCGGGCGTAGCCCGCCGACTCGTAGAGGGCGATCGCCTCCGGCTGGCGGTCTCCGGTCTCCAGGATGACCCGGTTGCAGCCGGCCTCCCGGGCTGAGTCCTCGATGCGCGTGAGCATCCGGCGGGCCACTCCGCGGCCTCGGGCGGCCTTGGTGGTGAACATGCGCTTGAGTTCAGCGTCGTTGCCGCGCCGGCGCCAGCCCGCGCTTCCGATCAGTTGGTCGTCGAGGACCGCGACCAGGAACGCGCCCTGCGGCGGCGTGAAATCAGCGCCGGAGATGGGGCTGTCGTCGCCGCTGCCGCCATACCGCTCGGACAGGTCACGAAGGTTTTCAGCGACGAGTTGCTGCACCGCCGGGTCGTCGAAGTCCGCAGTGATGATCTTGATGTCGTGCACGCCGCAAGACTAGCCACAAAACCGCCCGTCAGCGTTCGCGTGGACGTCCGCGTCTCGAATCGGGCCACAAGCGCCGGCAGCGATCTGTGGCCCATGCGCGGCTCAGATCGGATCACAGGTCACCACACGCACATCATCGCCGGCGGCAGGGCAGGCCAGGTAGCCAGGACAGGTTCCGCGGCAAGGCAGACCGGGTAGCCAGAACCGGCCCCGCGGCAAGGCAGACCGGGTAGCCAGAACCGGCCCCGCGGCAAGGCAGACCGGGTAGCCAGAACCGGCCCCGCGGCAAGGCAGACCGGGTAGCCAGAACGGGCCGGGTGGCAAGGATCGGGCCGGGCGGCCAGGAACGGGCCCGGACGGCCAAGAACGGCCGGGCGGCCAAGAACGGCCGGGCGGCCGGGCGGCCGGGCGGCTGGGGCAGGGACGGACGGCCGTAACGGGCGCGGAAGAGTGGATGGGTGTGGGGTCAGCGGAAGTGGTCCCAGCCGAGGCCTCCGGTCCACGGCTTGTGGTCGACGGTGATGCCGGTTCCGGGGAGGACCGTTCCGATGGGGCGCCAGTGGGGCGGCAGCGCGACGCCCGCCGGGAACGTCGCCGCCAGCGGGTGGTCGTCGCCTCCGGCCAGGAGCCACTGGTACGGGTCGACGCCGAGTGCCTTGGCCGCGTCGCGCATCTGGTCGGGGAGGTCGAACGCCTCACGCCGCACGTCGATGGCGACCCCGCTGGCCTCGGCGATGTGTCCGAGGTCCTGGAGCAGGCCGTCGGAGACGTCGATCATCGAGGTGGCGCCTAGCAGTGCCGCCTCGGGGCCGGCCGCGTACGGGATGGAGGGGCGGCGATACGCCTCCACGAGCAGTTTGGGCGTACGGAATCCGCGGGAGAGAACCGTGAGGCCGGCGGCCGCGTAACCGATCCGCCCCGCGAGAGCCAGGGTGTCGCCGGGTTTGGCGCCGTCGCGGCGGACCGGTGCCGCGCCGCGCAGGTCGCCGAGTGCGGTGACCGCGATGGTGAGGGTGGGGCTGGAGGAGGTGTCGCCGCCGACGACGGTGGCGCCGGTGAGCGCGGCTTCGGCGGTGAGGCCGTCGGCGAGCCCTTCGACCCAGCCGACGTCGAGCCCGGTGGGCACGCAGAGGGCGACGAGCAGCGACGTCGGCACGGCGCCCATGGCGGCGATGTCGGCGAGGTTGGCGGCGGCGGCCCGGTGGCCGACGTCGGCGGCACCGCACCAGTCCCGGCGGAAGTGGCGTCCTTCGACGAGGACGTCGGTGGAGGCGACCACCCGCCCGTCGGGGGTTCTGACCACGGCGGCGTCGTCGCCGGGGCCGATCACTGTGGTTTCTCCGGTGCCGAGCCGGGGAACGATTCGGCCGATCAGCCCGAATTCACCGGCCTCTGCGATGCTCACGTCTAAGTCCTTCGATGGTGGCGTCCCGCTGCCGGGTCGCTTCGTACGGTAGTTTCACGACCGGGGATCACCGACGCAGTGGCGGATTGGAGTCGATCGTGGTCCAGGCATACATCCTCATTCAAACGGAGGTCGGTAAGGCCCGTGACGTGGCCGCCGCGATCGAGAAGATACCGGGGGTGGTTCGGGTCGACGCGGTGACCGGGCCGTACGACGTCGTCGTGCTGACCGAGGCGCACACCGTCGACGAGTTGGGTGGGCTGATTGTGAGCAAGGTCCAGTACGTTCCGGGCATCACGCGGACGCTCACCTGCTCCGTGGTAAACCTCTGACTATGGTGGATGTGGACACGCCGAGGACGGCGCCGGGGAAAGACCCGGTCAAGAGGGCCGCTGCCCTTTGGGCGACGGCGGTGGCCGTTCCGGTGACGCTGCTCGTCGGCGTGGTCGCGTTCCTCACCATCATGCCGGATGATCCGGACAAAACCGAAAAAGCGGCCATTCCGGTGCCGTCAACTCCCGTGGTGATGGACGCGCCGAAACTCGACGAGCAGACCGCCCGGGTCTGTCTCGCGGTGACGTCCCAGCTGCCGGAGAAGATCCGGGACCTGCCGGGCCGCCCGGTGAGCGCCGGCCCCGAGCAGAACGCGGCTTACGGCGAGCCCGCGATCACGGTCTCCTGCGGGGTGCCGCAGCCGGTCATGTGCACCACACCGGAGGACACCACGCCCGGCTGCGTCGCCATGGACACCGAGCTGCTGATCATGAACAACGTGTGCTGGTATGCGGCGCCGGGCGCGGACACGGCCACCATCACCACGATGGACCGTGAGGTCCCCGTGCGGGTGACCGTGCCGGGCACCTACGAGAACCCGGCCCAGTGGGCCAACGAGTTCTCCGACACGGTCGTCGCTACGGTCAAGTCGAAGGCGATCGGCAGCATGCCGAGCGGCTGCGAGTAACCGGATCAGTGCAGGCCGGTGCCCCGTCGCAGCGCGGTCCGGATCAGCCGGTCGACGACCTTGGGATATTCCAGCCCGGTGGCCGCCCACATCCGGGGGAACATCGAGTTCGGCGTCATCCCGGGCATGGTGTTGATCTCGTTGAGGTAGATCTCGCCGGCCTCGGTCACGAAGAAGTCGACCCGGGCCAGGCCGGCGCAGTCCAGCGCGGTGAAGGTGCGCAGCGAGTACTCCTGGATCTGCCTCGTCAGCTCGGCGGGCAGGTCGGCGGGGACGGTGTAACGGCCACCCACCAGGTATTTCGTCTCGAAGTCGTACCACTCGACGTCGTCGATGTGGATCTCCGACAGCACTGAGGCCTCCGGCTCCCCGCCGGCCTCACCCTCGAGCACCCCGCACTCGATCTCGCGGCCCACGAGCGCCGCCTCGACGAGCACCTTCGGGTCGATGGTGCGGGCCTCGGCGATCGCGGCGTCGAGGTCGGCCCAGTCGGTGACCTTGGTGATGCCCAGCGACGACCCGGCCCGCGACGGCTTCACGAAGACGGGCAGGCCCAGCCGCTCCTTGTCGGCCTCGGACAGCGACATCCCGGCGCGGAGCACCGCATAGGGCCCGACCGGGATGCCCTCGGCGGCCGCCAGCTTCTTGGTGAACTCCTTGTCCATGGCCGCCGCCGACGCGAACACGTTGGCGCCCACGTACGGAATACCGGCCATCTCCAGCATGCCCTGGATCGTGCCGTCCTCGCCGTAGGCGCCATGCAGCACCGGGAACACCACGTCCACACCGGCCAGCTCGGACACGCCGTCGGCGGGCTCCCGCACGATCAGGTCGGTCGCCGTCGGGTCGGCGGAGAGCACGATCGCGTTGCCCGACTCGGCGGTGATCTCCGGCAGTCGCCGGCCGCTGATCGCGAGTTGCGACGTGTCACCCGAAGCGAGGACCCAGCGCCCCTCACGGGTGATTCCGACCGGGACCACCTCGTACTGATCAGGGTCCAGAGCGCCCAGGATCGCACCCGCGCTGACGCAGGAAATGGCGTGCTCAGTGCTGCGACCGCCGAAAACGATCGCGACGCGGGTCTTGCGGGGGGACGTCACTTCTCTCTGCGCCTTCCAGCTAGCGGGCGTGCCGGGGGTGACCCTACTCTGCGTAGGCCGAATTGGGGATTCGTGACAGCGCCGTTGAGCAACGTGCAAGTCAGGGAGGACGAAGCGTTCATGGCTCCAGCACTCCACGTGATCGCCGGCCCGGGCCCGGGTCAGCTCGCGACGATGGCCCATCCGGCGGACGAGCCGTGGTCACCGCAGGAGCTGGGCGCGCTCGCGCGTGCCGGGGTGCAGGTGCTGGTGTCGTCGGCCGCACCCGGGCCGGACACCGCCGGCATCGAGGTGGTGCCGTTCCCGCCGACCGCGGCGTCGTCCTCGTCGAAGGAGATCTCGTCGAAGGATATGCAGCAGGAGGCGAACCAGGTGGTCGCCCTGGCCATCCGTCTCGCCCGTGAGGTCCGGGCCGGCCGTTTCGTGGTCACCCAGGCGGCCACCGACAACGGGCGCTCGACGCTGCTGGCCACGATGACGCTGGCCCTGCTCGGCATCCGCCCGGGTGAGGCGCTGCGACGCACGGCACCGGGTGGCGACATCGCCCCCGACTGGCTGCACGATTTCGTCGCCACCCACGGCTGAAAGACACCGGCTACGCGGTGAAGGTCTGGGGCAGGGCTCCGGTGTCCCACAGGGAGTCCAGATGGGCCAGGAAACCGGTGAGACTGCGTTCCAGCTCGCGCCGTGCGACCGGGTCCAGGGCGGCCAGCGGGTCGGAGAAGATCAGCCCGTCCGGGTGGCGGGCGCGGGTACCCACGAACTTGTCGCAGGCAGCGCACCAGACATAGCTGACCAGGGTCGGCCGTTTGGCGTTCTCCGGCGCCGTGACGTAGGTGCGCAGCCGCCGTTGCCCGCAGGCCGGGCAGTCCCGCTCCCCCGGCTCGGCGAAGAAACTGGCGCCCTGGGTGAGTGCCGCCACCTCGTCACCGTCGAAACTGCTCCACGCCGTCACGAGGCGAGCGCCGCGGTGATGTCGGCGATCAGGTCGGCGGTGTCCTCGATACCGCAGGAGAACCGCACGAACCCGGCCGGCGTGTCGTCACCCCACTGTGCTCGCCGGTCGGCCGTGGTGTGCACGCCACCGAACGACGTGGCAGCGAACACCAGCTTCGCCGCCGACAGGAACCGTCCGACCCGTTCGGCCGAGCCCAGGTCGAACGACACCACTCCGGGGATGCGCCGCATCTGCGCCGACGCGATCGGGTAGGACGGGTCGGACGGCAGCCCCGGCCAGCGCACCCCGGTCACGTCGTCGCGGGACAGCAGCAGCTCGGCGACAGCCGCCGCGTTCGCGGTCTGCCGGGCCAGCCGCAGGTCGAGCGTGGCGATCGAGCGGTGGGCCAGCCACGCGTCGAACGCCCCGGGCACGGCACCGGTCTGCTTGCGCCAGGTCTCCACCCGCGCCAGCAGCGCAGGGTCGGTCGCCGACACGTATCCGAGCAGGACGTCGGAGTGACCGGTGAGCGCCTTGGTGCCGGAGGCGACGACCAGGTCGGCCCCGAGCGTGAGCGGGTTCTGCCCGAGCGGCGTGGCGGTCGTGTTGTCCACCGCGACGAGCGCCCCGGCGGCGTGCGCGGCCTCGGACAGCGCCCGGATGTCGCACACGTCGAGGCCCGGGTTGGCCGGTGTCTCCAGCAGCACGAGCCGTACGCCGGCGAAGTCGGGGTAGGGCCCGGCCGTCGGCACCGCCACGGAACGGACACCCAAATCCCGGAGGAAACCGTCGGCGAACGCCCGTACCGTGAAATAGCCGTCCGAAGGGATCGCCACGGTGTCACCGGATCGCAGAACCGCGAGGAGAAGCGCGGTTATCGCGGCCTGGCCGCTGGAGAAGACGAGCGTCGGCCCGCCCTCCAGGGCGCCGATCGCCGACTCCAGCGCCTCACGGGTGGGGTGCTCGGTCCGCGCGTAGCCGTTCGACCCCGGCCCGGTGACCGGGTCGAGGTGGTAGGGCGCGGCGAACACCGGCCCGGGCAGGAACGGCTCACCCACCTCCGGAGCGGGGAGACCGGCGTGGACCGCGCGGGTTCCGTCGGAGAAGGAGGAAAGGGAACTCACTCGGGTTTCATCTCCCGTGTCATCAGCAGTTTGACCGCGATGCGCGGGTCCACCCCTTCGTGGCACACGCGCTCGACCTGCTCGACGATCGGCATCTCGACACCGTTCGCCCGGGCCAGATCGCGGATGGACAGGCAGCTCTTGACGCCCTCGGCGGTCTGCCGGGTCGCGGCCTGCGCCTGTTCCAGGGACTCGCCGCGGCCCAGGTGCTCACCGAACATCCGGTTGCGGGCCAGCGGCGACGAGCAGGAGGCGACCAGGTCGCCGAGACCGGCCAGGCCGGCGAAGGTGAGCGGGTCGGCGCCGAGCGCCACACCGAGGCGGGCGGTCTCGGCGAGACCGCGGGTGATCAGCGAGGCGCGGGTGTTGTCACCGAGACCGAGCGAAACCGCCATGCCGTACGCCAGCGCGATCACGTTCTTGCAGGCGCCCCCGAGCTCGCACCCGATCACGTCGTCGCTCGTGTACGGCCGGAAGTACGGCGTGGCGAGGGCGTGCTGGACCTGCTTGGCCCGGCCCTCGTCGGAGCACGCCACGACGGTCGTGGTGGGCTGCCCGGCGGCGATCTCGGGAGCCACGTTGGGACCGGAGACGACCACCACCCGCTCCGGGGCGACACCGGCGGTCTCGACGATCACCTCGCTCATCCGTTTGAGGGTGCCGAGCTCGATGCCCTTCATCAGGGAGACGACGGTGGAGTCGGCGGGGAAGAGCCCGGCCCAGTCGGCGAGGTTGCCCCGCAGGGTCTGCGACGGCACCGCGATGGCGATCACCTCGGCCGCGGCGAGCGCCTCGGCCAGGTCGGTCGTGGCGGTCACGCTCTCGGCGAGCCGGACGCCCGGCAGGGAGCCCTCGTTGCCGCGGGTCTCGCGGATCTCGGTGGCCACGGCTTCCCGCCGGGCCCACATGGTCACCGACGATCCGGCGTCACCGAGCACCTTGGCGAACGCCGTACCCCAGGATCCGGATCCGATGACGGCGGCCTTCATGGCGCTTCCTCCGAGGTTGTGGCCCGTCGTGCGGGCCGGTCGTAGAGCGCCGGCGCTTCGCCGTCGCGGATCTCGCCGAGCAGGTCCCGGACGTCCAGCATGATCTTCTCGGTCATCTCGTCCAGCACCGCCCGGGTCGGTTCGAGGCCGGCCCAGCGGCTCAGGTCGACCGGCTCGCCGGTGGTGACGGTGACGTGCGAACGGCGCAGTTTCAGTTTGTTGGTCCGCGGGTCGAAGATCGCCTGCGGACCCCAGTTGGCGATCGGCACGACGGGCGCCCCGGTGAGCAGGGCCAGCCGGGCCGCGCCGGTCTTGCCGCGCATCGGCCACAGGTCGGGGTGCCGGGTCGTGGTGCCCTCCGGGTAGATCACCACGGCACCGCCCTCGTTCAGCGCGTCGACCAGGGTGTCCAGCGACTTCACCGCCTCCACACTGCCCCGCTCGACCGGGATCTGCCGGGTCTTGGTCAGCAGGAACCCGATCACCGGCACCTTCCACACGCTGGCCTTGCCGAGGAACCGCGGCCACCGCCCGGACCGGAAGATGTAGTGCGCGACGACGAGCGGATCGAAGTGCGACACGTGGTTGGGCACGAGGATGACCGGGCCGGTGGCCGGGACGCGGTCCTGCCGGAGCCAGGTCTTGCTCGTCAGGGCCGTCATGACCGGGATCACCAGCATCACGGCGACACGCTGCCAGAAGCCGAGCCTGAGCTGTGCCACGGCGTCCCCCGTCCCTCGAACGGCGACGTCCACGCCGCCTCCCCACGTTCACCTGCGACGAAATCATGCCCGCTCACGTCCCGGCGGACCAGGCAGGGGTCTTTCGAATCACGTGTGTGGGGCCCGCGGTCGCACTGATCGTTCGGGCAGGATGGTCAGGTGCAGATGTGGACGGCGGTGATCCCGGTCAAACGGCTCGGAGCGGCGAAGACTCGGCTGCGCGGCGCCGTGCCGGCCGACCGTCATCCGGAGCTGGCCCTCGCCATGGTGCGTGACACCGCGGCCGCGGTGCTGTCCGCCTCCTCGGTCGCCGGCCTGCTGGTGGTGACCGACGATCCGGAGGTCGGTGCCGCGGTGCGGGGACTCGGTGCCCGGGTGGTGGCCGATCCGGGCGGCGGGCTCAACGCGGCGATGCGGTTCGGCGCGGACGAGGCGGCCGGTCTGTCGGCGCACCGGGTGGTGCTCGCCGGCGATCTGCCCGCCCTGCGCCCGGGCCAGCTGGACGAGGCGCTGAGCCGGGTGTCCGGCCGGGCCTTCGTGCCGGACGCGGCCGGGATCGGGACGGTGCTGCTGGCCGCTCCGGCACGGTGGGCGCTCGATCCGCGGTTCGGCGGTCCGTCGGCGGCGGCTCACGCCGGATCGGGGGCGGCGCTGCTGCACGGCGACTGGCCCGGCCTCCGGCAGGATGTCGACACGGCGGCCGATCTGGACGCGGTGCTCGGCCTGGGTGCGGGCGAGCAGACCTGCGGGCTCCTGCGGGAGCTGGGCCGCGCGACGGCATGCGCGCCGGCCGCCTGATACGGGTAGCGTTCCGTTCCATGCAGGGCACGATCGCGACTTTCGACACAGATTCCCGCAGCGGCACGCTGTTGCTCGACGACGGCACCCCGCTGGCTTTCGGCGCGGAGGCGTTCCAGCGCTCCGGCCTGCGTCTTCTTCGTCTCGGCCAGCGCGTGACGGTCGAGTCGGACGCGACTGGTGTGGTTTGGCGGGTGTTAATTCCCGGAGTAGCTTGATGTGATCATCCGGTAGTTCGTTTCACGTTTCTCCGGAAACGGCAATGATGTAAGCATGACGACCCCGCCCCGGATTCCTGAGACCCGCCGGCGTGGCCCGAACGGCCGCTTTCTGCCCCGCCCCGAGTCGGCAGAGACGCAGCTGATCGAGGCCCCCGACCCTGCGGAGGCGGCTGTCGAACCGGATCCGGAGCCCGCTCTCACCGAGCGCGAGGTCACCGAGCTGGCAACCAGCGAGATGGTCGCCGATCTGAGCGTCGCCGACGACAGCGACGAGGACGAGGACGAGGACGAGCCGGGCTACGCGCTGCCCGAGGACCGTTTCCTGAACCGGGAGTTGTCCTGGTTGGACTTCAACGCCCGGGTGCTGGCCCTCGCCGAGGACCCGGGCACGCCCCTGCTGGAGCGGGCGAAATTCCTGGCGATCTTCGCGAGCAACCTGGACGAGTTCTACATGGTCCGGGTGGCGGGGCTGAAGCGGCGTTTGAGCGCGGGCCTGCCGATGCGCGGCGGCGACCGGTCCCCGCTGCGCCACCAGATCGAGATGATCACCGAGCGGACCACCGACCTGGTCACCCGGCACGCGGCCTGCTTCTCCGACGAGGTGCGGCCGAAACTGGCGGCGGAGAGCATCGAGCTGGTCTCGTGGAAGGAGCTGAACGCCGCCGAGCAGGGCCGGCTGCGGACCTTCTTCCGGGAGCAGGTCTTCCCGGTGCTGACGCCGCTCGCGGTCGACCCGGCGCACCCTTTCCCGTACATCAGCAGCCGGTCCTTGAATCTGGCCGTTGCCCTTCGTTATCCGGACGGTGACTCGCCCGAACTGTTCGCGCGGGTCAAGGTGCCGAACAATGTGCCGCGTTTCGTGACCGTGCAGAACGACAGCCGTGGCATCCGGTTCCTGCCGGTCGAGGAGCTGATCGCGGTCCATCTGAGCCAGCTGTTCCCGGGCATGCAGATCCTGGAGTGGCATCTGTTCCGGGTGACCCGCAACGCCGAGCTGGAGGTCGACGAGGACCGCGACGAGGATCTGCTGCAGGCCCTGGAGCGGGAGCTGGCGCAGCGCCGGTTCGGCCCGCCGGTGCGCCTGGAGGTGGCCGCGTCGATCAGCGACCACGTGCTCGACCTGCTGGTCCGTGAGCTGGACATGGACAGTCAGGACGTGTTGCGGGTGCCCGGCCTGCTCGACCTGTCGGCGCTGTGGCAGGTGTTCGGCGAGTGCGACCGCGACGACCTGAAGGACCGGCCGTTCGTCCCGGCGACGCACCCGCACCTGGCCGACGGTGAGGTGCCGCGCAGTGTGTTCAACCGGCTGCGCGAGTCCGACATCCTGGTCCACCACCCGTACCACTCGTTCTCCACGAGCGTGCAGCGGTTCATCGAGCAGGCCGCGGCCGATCCCGGCGTGCTGGCCATCAAGCAGACCCTCTACCGCACCTCGGGCGACTCGCCGATCGTGGACGCGCTGGTCGACGCGGCGGCCGCCGGCAAGCAGGTGGTGGTGCTGGTCGAGGTGAAGGCCCGGTTCGACGAGGTGGCCAACATCGCCTGGGCGCGGACGCTGGAGCGGGCCGGCTGCCACGTCGTCTACGGCCTGGTCGGCCTCAAGACCCACTGCAAGACCTCCCTGGTGGTACGGCAGGAGGGCAACCAGATCCGCCGGTACTGCCACATCGGCACGGGTAACTACCACCCGAAGACCGCCCGGCTGTACGAGGACTTCGGCATGCTGACCGCCGACCCGGAGGTGGGCGCCGACGTCACCGACCTGTTCAACGTGCTCACCGGGTACAGCCGGCAGACCACCTACCGGCGGTTGCTGGTGGCCCCGCACGGCGTCCGCAAGGGCCTGCTGGAGCGGGTCGACGAGCAGGCCCGGATCGCCCGGGAGGGCGGCGAGGCGCTGGTCCAGTTCAAGGTGAACTCGCTGGTCGACGAGAAGACCATCGACGCGCTCTACCGGGCCTCGCAGGACGGGGTCAAAGTGGACCTGATCATCCGGGGCATGTGCGCGCTGCGGCCCGGCGTGCCCGGGCTGTCGGAGAACATCCGGGTCCGCTCGATCGTCGGCCGGTTCCTGGAGCACTCTCGGGTCTTCCGGTTCGGTCCGGGGCCCGAGGCCGAGTACTGGATGGGTTCGGCCGACCTGATGCACCGCAACCTGGACCGCCGGGTGGAGGCGCTGGTCAAGGTGACACTGCCGTCGGCTCGCGAGGAGCTGCGGCATGTTTTGGAACTGTCGATGGCGGAGACCACCGAGGGGTGGGACCTGGACGCGGACGGCCTGTGGCGCCGCAATCAGGGCACCCCGGGCCGTCCGCAGGTGCACCTTCAGGCGGCCATGCTCCGGCGGATCATCGGCAAGAAGAACACCTGAGAAAAGGGCTCATGACGGAAGTGGAACGTGCGGCCGGCGGGGTCCTGTACCGCCGGTCCGGTGACCGGGTCGAGGTGTGCCTGGTGCACCGCCCCCGCTATGACGACTGGAGCCTGCCCAAGGGCAAACTGACCGGCGGCGAGCACCCGCTGGCCGGTGCGCTGCGCGAGGTCGGTGAGGAGACCGGCGCGGAGGCGATCCCCCAGTTGCGGCTGCCGGACGTCGACTACGTAATGCCGGACGGCCGGGCCAAGAACGTGGCGTACTGGCTGATGGCGGCCACCACCGACGGGCCGGTGCGGGACACCGGTGAGGTGGACGAGGTGGCGTGGCTGCCTCTGGAGGAGGCGGTGGGGCTTCTCTCGTACGCCGAGGAGAAGACCGTCCTCGCGGGAGTCGCCGCGCTGCCGCCGGTGACCGCGGTGATCGCGCTGGTCCGGCACGCCAGGGCCGGCGAGCGGAAGGCGTGGGCCGGCCGTGACGAGCTGCGGCCGATCGACCCGATCGGCGCGGGACAGGCGGACCGGATCGCCACCCTGCTCACCCCGATGCGGCCGCGCCGGCTGGTGGCGGCCACCCCGCTGCGGTGCGCGCAGACGCTGGAACCGCTGGCGGCGGCGACCGGCCGCCCGATCGTTCAGGACGGGGCGTTCGCCGAGACGTCCGGGCCGGACGGTGTGCCGGCCCGGGTGGCGTCGGCGCGGGCGCGGCTGGCCGAGCTGCGCGGGTTCGAGCGGGCCGTGGTGTGCAGTCAGGGCAAGCTGATGCCACATCTCATCGCGTCGCTGACCGGCGCGGCCGATCACCGGCCGTTCAAGACGCCGAAGGGCGACGGGTGGTTGCTGACCTGGGCCGGCGAGAGGTTGCTGGGCGCTTCGCGGCTGTGACGGTACGGTGCGCGGGCGCATCGGCCCGCCAGTGCCCGATCAGGTCACCGGTCAGCCAGCGTGCCTGCCACAGTTCGTCGCGCCGCGGCTCCCAGTCGCGATAGGGCAGCAGCGCCAGCCGCCAGCTGAGGATCCCGGCCAGGTACCAGCCGTAGAGCGGGACCGCCCCGGCCAGCCCGTCCATCCGGCGGTAGGAGGCGTACGGGGCGCCGGCCGTCACGGCCAGTCCCGACCAGCCACAGGTGATCACCCAGTCCAGCACCGGCCATCCGGTGCCGGTCTCGGCCAGGTCGCCGAGTGTCCACCCGGGCACGATCGCGACGGTGAACAGCGCCGCGGCGATGCCGGCCCGGCTGGTCAGGCCACGTGGCCTCGATCCTCGCTGCATGATGCGGACGGTAGGACGGCCGGGCGGGCCCGCGCCGGAACACCGAAAAGGCGTCCACCGTACGGGTGGACGCCTTCGGTACTACGCGAGGTCAGCGGCTGCGACGCGGCGACGCCGCCCGTGCGGGCGCCGGTGCCGGTGCGGCCGTCTTGCGGGCGGTCCGCTTGGCCGCCGGAGCCGCCTTCGTGGTCTTGGTGGCCTTCGTCGCCTTGGCCGCCTTCGTCGCCGGCGCCGTCTTGGTCGCCGCCGTTGTCTTGGTCGCCGGCGCGGTCTTCTTCGCCGTCGTCTTCTTCGCCGCCGCCGTTGTGGTGGTCTTCGCCGGCGCCGCCTTGGTCGCGGTCGTCTTCTTGGCGGCGGCCGTGGTCTTGGTGGCCGTCGCCTTGGTGGCCGCCGTGCTCTTGGCGGCCGTCGCCTTGGTGGCGGTGGTCTTCTTCGCCGCCGCGGTCTTGGTCGCCGACGCCGCCGTGGCCTTGGTGGCCGGAGCCGCCTTGGTCGCGGTGGTCTTCTTCACGGCGGCCGCCTTGGCCGGCTTTCCGCTGGCGACCAGTTCCCGGAAAGTGTTGCCGACCTTGAAGACCGGGACCGACGTCTTCTTGACCTTCACCGGTTCACCGGTTCGCGGATTACGCGCGACCCGCGGATTACGGACCCGCTTCTCCCAGGAACCGAATCCGGTGAGTGCCACTCGGTCGCCCTTGGCGACAGCATTCTGCACCTCACTGATGAACGCGTCGAGCGCCAGGGTCGCGGTCTTCTTGTCGCCCAGCTTGACTGCGAGCGCCTCGATGAGCTCGGCCTTGTTCACGGTTTCCTCCCGGACGTGAGAACTGGCCCGTCACGGGCCATTCTGCGCGCACGGTATGCCCTGTGACCTGGTTACAGAAACATTCAGGGGAAAAAACCGTTGTGTCCCAACGAATTCGCCCCTGCCGGGTGACCCGGCAGGGGCGAAAACGGTGCCCGGACTAAAGGACGACGACCGGCTTGAAAGCGGGACGGCCCTTCTCGTACGCGGTAATCGCGTCCTCGTGGCGCAGCGTCAGTCCGATGTCGTCGAGGCCTTCCATGAGACGCCAGCGGCTGAAGTCGTCAATGGGGAAACCGTAGGCGGCGTCGTCGACGCGGACCACGCGGCCCTCCAGGTCGACGGTGATCTCCTTCTCCGGCTCGGACTCGGCCAGGTCCCAGAGGCTCTCGACGATCTTCTGGTCGAGCTGGATCGGCAGCAGGCCCTCCTTGAGGGAGTTGCCGCGGAAGATGTCGCCGAAGCGGGAGGCGATGACCGCCTTGAAGCCCCAGTCGCGCAGCGCCCAGACGGCGTGCTGGCGGGACGAGCCGGTGCCGAAGTTCGGCCCGGCCACCAGGATGGTGGCCCCCGCGTGCTGAGGGCGGTTCAGCACGAAGTCCGGGTCCTCACGCCAGGCGTTGAAGAGGCCGTCCTCGAAGCCGGTCCGGGTGACCCGCTTCAGGTAGACCGCCGGGATGATCTGGTCCGTGTCCACGTCGGAACGGCGCAGCGGCATGACCTTGCCGCTGTGGGTGACGAACTTGTCCATGATCAGCTCCCGTGATCAGAGGTCGGCGGGGGCGGCCAGCCGGCCGACCACGGCGGTGGCGGCGGCGACCTGCGGCGAGACCAGGTGGGTACGCCCACCCTTGCCCTGCCGGCCCTCGAAGTTGCGGTTGGAGGTGGACGCGGCGCGCTGGCCGGGGCTGAGCGTGTCCGGGTTCATGCCGAGACACATCGAGCAGCCGGCGAACCGCCACTCGGCGCCGGCCTCGGTGAACACCTTGTCCAGGCCCTCGGCCTCGGCCTGCTCGCGCACCAGGTAGGAGCCGGGCACGATCATCATGCGGACACCGTCGGCGACCCGGCGGCCCCGGATGACGTCGGCGGCGGCCCGCAGGTCCTCCAGCCGGCCGTTGGTGCAGGAGCCGACGAAGACCACGTCGACCGGGACCTCACGGAACGGGGTGCCGGGGGTGAGGTCCATGTACGCCAGGGCGCGCTCGGCGGCGGTCCGCTCGACCTCGTCGAGGAAGTCCTCGGGGGCCGGCACGACACTGTTCAGCGCGGCGCCCTGGCCCGGGTTGGTACCCCAGGTGATGAACGGGCTGATCGACGCGGCATCCAGGATGATCTCGGTGTCGTACTCGGCGCCCTCATCGGTGGCGAGGGTGCTCCAGTACGCGACCGCGGCGTCCCACTGCTCGCCCTGCGGGGCGTGGGTGCGGCCCTTCAGGTAGTCGAAGGTGGTCTCGTCCGGCGCGATCATGCCGGCCTTGGCGCCCCACTCGATCGACATGTTGCAGATGGTCATCCGGCCCTCCATGGAGAGCTTGCGGATGGCCTCGCCGCGGTACTCCACGATGTGGCCGTTGCCGCCGCCGGTACCGGTCTGCGTGATCAGGGCGAGGATCAGGTCCTTCGCGCTCACGCCGGGGCCGAGCTCGCCGACGACCGTGACGGCCATCGTCTTCGGCTTGGACTGCGGCAGCGTCTGGGTGGCCAGCACGTGCTCGACCTCACTGGTGCCGATGCCGAAGGCCAGCGCGCCGAACGCGCCGTGGGTCGCGGTGTGCGAGTCGCCGCAGACGATCGTCATGCCGGGCTGGGTGAGACCCAGCTGCGGGCCGATCACGTGCACGATGCCCTGGTTCACGTCACCCAGCGGCCGGATCTCCACACCGAACTCGGCGCAGTTCTTGCGCAGGGTCTCGATCTGCGTCCGCGAGACCGTGTCGGTGATGGTCAGCAGATCGCCACGGCGGGTGTTGAACGCCGGGTCGGCATAACCGGTCGGCGTGTTGTGGTCCTCCGTCGCGAGCGTGAGGTCGGTGCGGCGGACCGGGCGGCCGGCCATCCGGAGACCGTCGAACGCCTGCGGGCTGGTGACCTCGTGCAGGAGATGCAGGTCGATGAAGAGCAGGTCGGGCTCACCCTCGGCCGTGCGCACCACGTGGTCATCCCAGACCTTCTCGGCCAGGGTCCTGGGTTTCCCGCTCTGGGGAGTGACTCCCACCATCTGGACATCCTAAATTCTGGAATGTATGTTTCGGCTTGTGGGACACAGTATGAGCGGTGTAGGCGTTCTCGACAAGGCGGTTGTCATCCTCGCCGCATGTGTCGACGGCGCCAGCCTTGCCGAGTTGGTCGAACGCACCAAGCTGCCGCGGGCGACCGCACATCGCCTGGCCCAGGCCCTGGAGATCCATCGGATGCTGGTGCGCGACACTCAAGGAAGATGGCGTCCGGGCCCGCGATTGGGCGAGTTGGCCAATGCCGCACCGGACGTTCTGCTGACCGCCGCCGAGCCCCTGCTGTCCGCACTGCGGGACGCCACGGGCGAGAGTGCTCAGCTCTACCTGCGCCGTGCCGACGAGCGCATCTGCGTCGCCGCCGCCGAGCGCGCGAGTGGTCTTCGTGACACCGTGCCGGTCGGTTCGGTGCTCCCGATGGTCGCCGGTTCGGCCGCACAGATCCTGCTCGCGTGGGAGCCCCCCGAGGCCGTGATGCCGCTCCTGCCGCGCTGCAAGTTCACCGGCCGCACCCTCGCCGAGGTCCGCCGCCGCGGCTGGGCGCAGAGCGTCGCCGAGCGTGAGCCCGGTGTGGCCAGCGTCTCCGCGCCGATCCGCGACCGGACGGGCCGGGTCATCGCGTCGATCTCGATAAGCGGTCCGATCGAGCGCCTCGGCCGCCGCCCCGGTGAGCGGCACGCGATGGCCGTCGTCCGCGCCGGCCAGCGTCTCTCCGGCCTGTGATCCATTGATCACCGTCCGATAGGCTGCCGCGGTGCGGCTCTTCGGGCAGGGTGATCGGCTCTTCGGACGCGACAGCGAGTGCGCCCGGCTCGACGGTCTCCTCCGGGAGGCGCGAGGCGGGCGCAGCGCGGCGTTGATCCTGCGCGGCGAGGCAGGCGTCGGCAAGACCGCATTGCTTCGGTACGCCGTGAGCACCATCCCGGCAACCCTCACCATCAGTGGCATCGAGTCCGAGGCGGACTTCCCCTACGCGGGACTGCACCGTCTGCTGATCCCGGTGCTGCCGTTCCGGGATCAGCTGCCGGCCCGCCAGCGCGCCGCCCTCGACGTCGCCTGCGGTCTCGCCGAGGGCCCGCCGCCCGACCTCTACCTGGTCAGTCTCGCCGCCCTCACCCTGCTCGCCTCCGAGCCCCGGGTCTGTGTCGTCGACGACGTGCAGTGGCTCGACCCCGAGTCGGCCCGCGCCCTGGCCTTCGTCGCCCGCCGCCTGCACGCCGAGGGTGTCGTCCTCCTCTTCGGCCAGCGGGTGGTGCCCGACGACCCAGGGCTCTTCGCCGGCGTCGACGTGCTCGACGTCGGCGGCCTCGGCCGGGACGCCGCGATGGCGCTGCTCTCCGACGTCGTCACCGGCGACCTCGACCTCGGCCTGGCCGAGCAGATCGCCGAGTCCACCGGCGGCAACCCGCTGGCCCTCACCGACCTGGGCCGTGAGCTGACCGCCGGGCAACTGGCCGGCGCCTCCCCGTTGCCCGACCCGGTGCCGATCGGCAGTCGTCTCGAGGCGCACTATTCGGCGCGGGTCCGGGCGTACCCGGAGATCACCCGCACCTGGCTGGTCCTCGCCGCCGCCGGCGCGGGCGGACGCACCGACCACCTGCTGTCCGCGGCCCGGGCTCTCGGCGCCGGCCCGGAGGACGCCGCGCCGGCCGAGTCCGACCGGCTGATCAGCGGTTTCCCTCCGATCGACTTCCGCCACCCCCTGGTGCGGTCCGCCGTCTACGGTGACGCCGAGCCGGCCAGGCGCCGGGCCGTCCACGACGCGCTCGCCGCCGCCACCACCGACCCGGCCGACGCCGACCGCCGGGCCTGGCACCTCGCCGCCGCGGCCGTGGCGCCGGACGAGGCCATCGCCGCCGACCTGGAGCGCAGCGCCGACCGGGCCGGGGCGCGCGGCGGTCACACCGCGCGGGCCGGTTTCCTGACCCGGTCGGCCGAGCTGACCCCCGACCCCACGGTCCGGACCGGCCGGCAGGTCCGCGCCGCCGGAGCCGCGATGGCCGCCGGAGCCCCGGTCCGGGCCCTGCTCCTGCTCGACGGTCTCGACGAGGCGCTGCTCGCCGGGCCCGACCTCGGCGAGGCACTGATGACGCGGGCGAACGCCGCCGTCAACGCCGGTGTGCCGCACGGCCTGCGGGACGCGGCCGCCATGTGCCTGGCCGCCGCCGAAGCCTTCGGCACCGACCGGGTCAGCGCCCGGATCGCCGTCATCCAGGCCATCCAGCACGCTACGACGGCCGAGCACCTGGGCAACGTCACCGAGCCGGAGATCGCCGCGGCCGCCCGGCCGCTCGCCGGGGACGACCCGGCCGACGTGGACGGACTCCTGCTCGCCGGTTACGCCGCGTTCATCACCGACGGGTTCGCGGGCGGGGTCCCGGCACTGCGCCGGGCGATCGCCGCCATCGCCGACCCCGAGCTGCCGGACGAGGTGCTGCTCACCCGGTTCATCCTGGGCATCAACTTCTGCAACATGGTGTGGGACGACGCCACCAAACAGTTCCTGATCGACCGGGCGGAGGGCGCCGCCCGACGGACCGGTGCGCTGCACGCCCTGGACATCGTCCATTTCATCGGCGCGATGACCGGCGCCTTCCTCGGCCGGCTCGACGACGCCGACCGTCACGACGCGGCCGGGCAGCGGGTCCGGCGGGCGATCGGCATCACCGCCGACCAGGAGCAGGTCTGGCGGCACCCCGAGCTGGTGGCGTGGCGGGCACCGGACGGTCTCCGGGAGACGCTGCCGCACGCGCTCGGCGTCTTCGAGATGCTGCACATGGGTGGCATGCACGCCGTCACCCGGCTCAGCCTGGCCATCCTCGACAACGCTGTCGGCGACTACGCGGCGGCCCGCGACGGTCTGCTCGGCATCGTCGACCTCGGGCGCCCGCTGCGGTACGCGTGGGCGCTGCCCGACCTGGTGGAGGCCGCGGTCCGCTCCGGCGACCGGGAGACCGCCGAGCGGGCCTACGCCGATCTCGAACTCGCCGGCCGGGCCAGTGACACACCCCGTGCGCTGGGTCTGCTGGACCGGTCCCGGGCGCTGCTGTCCGAGCCACGGGAGGCGGAGGCGCTCTACCGGGCGGCGATCGAGCGGTTCGACGACTCGGTCTCCTACGGTGATCTGGCCCGGACACGGCTGCTCTACGGCGAGTGGCTGCGCCGCCGTCGCCGCCGCCGAGACGCGCAGGAGCAGCTCGGCACCGCGCTCGCGATGTTCGAGGCGGTCCGGGCCACCGCTTTCGCCGCCCGCGCCGCACGGGAACTGGCCGCGCTCGGTGAGAACGTCCGGACCCCGGTGCCCGACGCCGACGACACGATCCTCACCCCGCAGGAGGCGGCCGTCGCGATCCTCGCCCGGGCCGGTGAGACCAACGCGGAGATCGCGGCGCAGCTGTTCCTCAGCGCCAACACGGTCGACTACCACCTGCGGAAGGTGTTCCGGAAGCTCGGTGTCACCTCCCGGCGGCAGCTGCGGGACTTCCTGCCCGACTGAGCCCGGTTCCGGCCCCGCGTGCAAGGGTGACTACGTGCCGCACGTGATTCGGCGGTGGGCTCGCTCCCATGAGGATCGGGGGCAGGGGGTGGTCGTGGCCACCCGGCTCTCGTCGAAGGGGTACCACCATGAAACCGATCGTTCTCGTGCACGGGTTCTGGGTCACGCCGCGCAGCTGGGAGAACTGGATCGCCCACTACGAGGCCAAGGGGCACCGGGTGATCGCGCCGGCCTATCCGGGGTTCGAGGTCGAGGTGGAGGCACTCAACGCCGACCCGTCACCGATCGTCGACGTCACCGTGCCGCAGATCATCGAGCACATCGAGGCGCAGATCCGGGAACTGCCCGAGGCCCCGATCATCATCGGTCACTCGGCCGGCGGCGCCTTCACCCAGATCCTGCTCGACCACGGATACGGCGCGGCCGGCGTCGCGATGAACTCGGCACCGACCGAGGGCGTCCGGGTGGTCCCGCTGTCCCAGGTCAAGTCCACGTTCCCGGTGCTGAAGAGCCCGGCCAACCGGCACAAGGCGGTACCGCTGACATTGGAGCAGTGGACGTACGCCTTCACCAACACGTTCAGCCCGGAGGAGTCGAAGGCGCTCTGGGAGCGGTACGCGATCCCCGCCAACGGTGGCATCCTGTGGGGCAGCGTGCTCGCCAACTTCCAGCCCGGCCACCAGGACACGTGGGTCGACTACCACAACGACGAGCGGGCGCCGCTGCTCTTCGTCTCCGGCTCCGAGGACCACATCATGCCGCCTGAGGTGCAACGCTCCAACCACAAGCACTACAAGTCGAACACCGTCACCGAGATCCGCGAGTACGAGGGCTACGCCCACCTGCTCCCCGCGCAGAAGGGCTGGGAGCAGATCGCGGACGAGGTGCTGGAATGGGCTCTGCGGCACGCCCGATGACCGCCACGATCACCCACATCGGCGGGCCGACGACACTCGTCGAGATCGGCGGGGTACGGCTGCTCACCGACCCGACCTTCGACGCCCCGGGCCGGCGGTACTCGTTCGGCCTGGGCACGTCCTCGGTCAAGACCGCGGGCCCGGCCGTCCCGTTCGAGTCACTCGGCCGGATCGACGCCGTCCTGCTCACCCATGACCACCACGGTGACAACCTGGACATCGCCGGGCGGGCGCTGCTGCCGTCGGTGCCGGTGGTGCTCACCACGGTCAGCGGCGCCCGCAGGCTCGGCGGCAACGCCACCGGTCTCGCGCCGTGGGGCACCGCCACCGTCGGCGACGTCGAGGTGACCGCCACCCCGGCCCGGCACGGCCCGCCGCTGAGCCGGCCGATCGTGGGCGAGGCCATCGGTTTCGCGCTGCGGCCGCCCGGTGCCTCGTCGGTGATCTGGATCTCCGGGGACACGGTCCTCTTCAACGGGGTACGGCAGGTGCCGTCCCGTTTCACCGTCGACACCGCGATCCTGCACCTGGGCAGCGTGCAGTTCGGCATCACCGGCCCGCTGCGCTACACGATGACCGGCCGGGACGCGTCCCGTCTCGTCGAGCTGGTGCGGCCCCGCAAGGTCGTGCCGGTCCATTACGAGGGCTGGTCCCACTTCCACGAGGGCCGTCCCGGGATCGAGGCCTCCTTCCCACCGGGCGCACTCACGTGGCTGGATCCCGGAGTCCCGACCGTCGTCTGACCTCCCCCGCCCGCCTCGCCCGACCGACCTGCCCGATGTACCCGGCCTGGCGTGCCTGCCCTGCCGGCCTGGCGTGCCTGCCCTGCCGGCCTGGCGTGCCTGCCCTGCCGGCCTGGCGTGCCTGCCCTGCCCTGCCGGCGTGCCCGGCCTGCCCGGCCTGCCCGGCCGGCGCGACCCGGATCGTGGTCGGTCGGGCCGGGCCGGCGGTCAGGGGGTCCAGACGGCGTTGTCGTGGGCGAAGACGATCCGGCGGGGGTCGAAGGCCAGCAGGGTCTCCATCCAGGCCGGTGAGGCGCCGATCCCGGTCCGGTGCGCCAGCACGTCGTAGGTGAACGCGGTGGCCTGATCGTGACTCTGCCCGGCCACGATCATCGTGCCGTCGGCCGCCGTCACCACCACCGACTGGTGACCGTCGGTGTGCCCCGGGGTCGGCACGATCCGCACGCCGGGCAGGATCTCCGCCGCACCGTCCAACTCCTCATAGCGGACACCGGCGTGGTCGATCAGCTCCGGCAGGGTGTGCCATTCGACGGTACGGGCCAACGCCAACTCGGTCCGCTGGGTGAAGACCGGACGACCGGCCAGCTGCGGATTCCCTCCACAGTGGTCGAAGTGCAGATGGCAGTTCACCACGTAGGAGATGTCCTCGATCGTCGCACCGACAGTGGCGAGGGCGTCCCCGAGCGGAACCCGTCGCGGCCGGTAGTGCGCATCCACCTCCGGGTGGCCGCCCATCCCGGTGTCGACCAGGATCCGCCCGGCCGGATGCTCGATCAGGTAGCCGAGAGTCGGCTCCACCCGATCCGCACCGGTCCCGGTCTCCTCGGCCGGCCGGACAAACCATCCGAAGTCGACTCGCCGCACCACGATCTCACTCATCGCCGAAGTATCACCGCGGAGGCCCCCGCCAGCCCCCGGAATCTCCGCCCAGCAGAACACCGGGAACCGGCTGGTCGTGCGGAACCACAACCCTGGCCGGCTCCGGGCACCCCGATCAATCGCGCTGTCACCGCCGAACACCGATGAACCCACGCAGCCACCCCGGAAACACCGACCGGTCCACGCGGTCGCCCCGGAAACGCGGATCGGCCCGCACCGTTACCGGTGCGGGCCGATCCTTTTCTGGTAGTCCCGAAGGGATTCGAACCCTCGCTACCGCCTTGAGAGGGCGGCGTCCTAGGCCGCTAGACGACGGGACCAGAACTTTCCGTTCACCGCCCTGTTTCGGCGGCGGACTGAACTCTATCAGCACTCCGCCCGCAGCCGAAATCGGATATCCACCCACCTCAACCAGGGTGACCAGCGCCACCGCACACCCTCATCCAGCCGTCGCCCACACCGGTATTCCGCCCACGAAAGCCCCTGAACGACGGCCGACGACCCAGCCGCCGTCCAGACCGGCCAAGCTGCCGCCGAAAGGCGGCTGAGCAACGGCCGACAGCCCAGCCGTCGCCCAGACCGGCCAAGCCGCCGCCGAAAGGCGGCTGAACGACGGCCGGCGATCTCACGGCGACCGTCGCATACACCCGTGAGGCGCGGTTCGGTCCGGAATGTCGCCCACGGCGCGCGACAGCCACGGCCGGTGATGGGATGCGGTTGGGGAAGCCGTCTCCCGTACCACTGCATGGTTCAAACGCGAAACGACCCGCACCGATGGGTGCGGGTCGTTTTCTATGTAGTCCCGAAGGGATTCGAACCCTCGCTACCGCCTTGAGAGGGCGGCGTCCTAGGCCGCTAGACGACGGGACCAGAACATGCTGTTTCTTCCAGCACTGCCCTTCCCGGAGGAAGGACTGCGCTGGGGTACCAGGACTCGAACCTAGACTAGCTGAACCAGAATCAGCCGGGCTGCCAATTACCCCATACCCCATTTGGCCCGGCTTGCCGCGCCGTGGAGAACTTTACCTGAGCCCCTGTGCGCCGCCAAATCGGGTTACCGAAATAGATCGACGTGACGGCGCACCCACGCGGCAAAGCTCATCGCCGGCCGGTTGAGCAGGGTCGCGGCGGTCGGCAGGGCGGGCTGCGGGTGTTCGGCGAGTTGTGCGAGGCCGTTCAGGTACCAGTCGCCGAACTCACCCATCAGCTCGCGGTAGTGGGCGGCGGCGACGTCGCCGGCCAGCTCGACGTAGGTGAGATCGCGCCCCAGCTCCGCACCGATCATGGCGACCTGCTGCCGCCGGCTGATCGTCTCCGGGCCGGTCAGCTCGTAGGAACGGCCGAAGTGATCGTCGGAGAGAAGCACCCGGGCGGCGATCGCGGCGATGTCCTCCTGGGCGATCGGCGCGTTCGCCGCGTCGCCCCACGCGTCGCGGACCTCGTCGCCGGCCCGGATCTGCGGCGCCCAGCCGGTGGCGTTGGCCATGAACTCACCCGGCTCCAGGTGGGTGAACGGGACGCCGCACGCCTCCACCGCGTCCTCGATGGCCTGCCAGTGCAGGCCCTTCACCCCGGCCAGGTCGACAATGTGCCGCACCCCGGCCTCGGCGGCGGCCCGGCAGACGGCGTCGACGGTGGGGATGTGTGGTGCGAGATACATCCGGTCGACGCCGTCGAGGGCGGCGGCGACCGTGTCCGGCCGGTTGAAGAAACCGGTCACCACCTCGACGCCGGCGGGCAGGGCGGCCCGGGCCGGGTCGACGGTGAAGGCCCGCACATCGGCCACACCGAGATCCAGCAGCTCGTCGACGACCATGCGGCCGATGTTGGCGGTGGCGCCGGTCACCAGGATTCGCATTCTCGTACTCCCTACGGAAAGTATTTCCCGTAGGGTATACGGAATCATGGAGAACTACCCACTGCTCTGGCGCAGAAGTCAGCCCGCGAAGAAGGCCGCCGGCCGCCCGCCCCGGCTCAGCGTCGACGCCGTGGTGGCCGCCGCGATCCGGATCGCCGACGCCGACGGGCTGGAAGCGGCCTCGATGGCGCGGGTCGCCGCGGACCTCGGTGTGGCGACGATGACGCTCTACACCTACGTGCCGTCCCGCGCCGATCTGGTCGCGCTGATGGTCGACGAGGTACTGCTGGCCAGGCGGCTGAGCGCCTCGGCCGAGAGCTGGCGGGAGCGGGTGGCGCTGTTCGCGGCGCGGACTCGGGAGATGTATGTGGCGCACCCGTGGCTGACCGAGGTGTCGCTGGTCCGGCCGCCGCTCGGGCCGGGGACGATGGCCGAGCGGGAGTTCCTCATCGCCACCATGAGCCTGGCCGGCGTGCCCACCGCGACGATCAACCGGGCGGCGCTGTCGGTGACCGCGTACGTCTACGCCTTCGCCCGCGAGGCCGGTGAGGACGCGCGGCTCGCCCGGACCAGCGGGCAGTCGACCGAGTCGTGGTGGCACGAGCGCGGCGACTTCTGGGAGAACTGGTTCGACGTCGAGGCCCATCCGGCGATGACGGCGCTGTGGAACGCCGGTGGATTCGACGAGGGCCAGACCGCGTTCGATTACGGCCTGGCCCTGCTGCTGGACGGGATGGAGCGGTCAGTCGAGTGAGACCACCGGGTTCCGCAGCTCGCCGATGCCCTGGATGCTGACCGACACCGTGTCGCCCGCGGTGATCTGGCTGACCCCGGCCGGGGTGCCGGTCAGGATGATGTCGCCGGGCAGCAGCGTCATCACGTGCGACACGTAGGAGATCAGGCTCGGGATGTCGAAGACCATGTCCTTGGTCCGCCCGATCTGACGGACCTCCATGTTCTCCGGGTCACGGCCGACCTCGCAGCGCACCTCGACGTCACTGACGTCCAGCCCGGTGACGATCCACGGGCCGATCGGACAGAACGAGTCGAAGCCCTTGGCCCTCGTCCACTGCGGGTCCTTGCGCTGCAGGTCACGGGCGGTCACGTCGTTGCCGCAGGTGTAGCCGAAGATCGCCTTCTCGGCGCCGGCCCGGTCGACGCGGCGGGCGCCACTCGCGCCGATCACGACGGCGAGCTCGGCCTCCTCCTCCACCCGCTCGGTGACGCTCGGGATGCGGATCGCGTCGTTCGGCCCGATCACCGAGGTGGACGGCTTGATGAAGATCAGCGGCTCCTTGGGCACCTCGTTGCCCATCTCGGCGGCGTGGTCGGCGTAGTTGCGGCCGATCCCGATCACCTTGCTGGAGAAGATCGGGGCGAGCAGCCGGATGTCGGCCAGCGCCCACCGCTGGCCGGTGAAGCGCACCTCGTTGAACGGGATGCTGTCGATCTCGGCGACCGTCAGCCCCGAGGAGCTGTCGCCCTCGACGACGCCGAACGACACTCCACCAGGGTGGACAAAACGGGCGAAGCGCACGGGTAATCCCATCTCTAGCAATGCTGGCGCCTCAAAATCTACGCCGGTCGGGACTCCGCCCCGAGCCGTGGGAACGGCTCCAGCGAGAACACCACCTCGACCGGCACCTCGAAATAGGTGCAGATGCGCAACGCCAGGTGCAGGCTAGGGCTGAACTCGCCGCGCTCCAGATAGCCAACGGTCTGATAATGGACGCCCAGGGCGTCGGCGAGCTGCCGGCGGGAGATGCCTCGCTCCGCGCGCAACATCGCGATCCGGTTGTACGTGACCTCGCTGCCCATGGCTCCCTCAGATGACCCGGGTCATCGCCCGTTCCCGACGGGCCGCCACCAGCGAGCCGGACTCCCGGCGGGCCATCCGCCGCAGAATACGCGGCGCCAGGGCCAGCCCGATCACGGCCCAGAGACCCAGCACCACGATCGTGCCCAGGTGCTGCGGCGGCTCACCGGGCAGGAACGCGGACCGGAGCCCGGATCCCATCCAGTACATCGGGAAGGCCTTGGAGACACCCTGCACCCAGCCCGGCAGCGCCGCATGCGGGTAGAAGACCCCGGAGATCGCGGTGAGGACGATCACCGGCAGCATCAGGACCGCGGCGCTCCGGGCGGTCTCGAAGAACGAGCCGAGGATCGCGCCGACCGGCAGCAGCGCCAGCATGGTCAACGGCAGCAGCCAGAGCACGATCAGCCAGGTGCCGAGGTCGAACCGCAATCCGTCGACCACGAACGCGCCGGGGATCAGCGACACCACGCAGGTGATCACCATGACCCCGGCCACCAGCACGATCTTGCCGATCAGGTAACCGGCCATGCCCCTCGGCGTGGCCTTGGCCCGCAGCAGGGTGCCGTCCTCCCGATCCATCGTCAGATACTGCGCGGTGGACGTCACCCCGCCGATCACCAGCAGCAGGGCCAGCGAGCTGACCAGGCTGTACGCCCCGAGCGACACGGTCGAGCCGGGCACCTCGTCGTCCCGCACCAGGTAGAGCCAGCCGATCAGCAGGCCGACCGGGAACAGGTAGCCGAAGATGTCGGCGGCGCTCGTCACGGTGTGCCGCAACTCGATCAGGCCGCGGCGCAGCCCCGCACGGATCAGCCGGCTCATCACCCCTCCACCTCACGGACCAACCTCATGTACGTCTCCTCCAGGCTGGCCCGGCGCACCTCCAGGTCACCGATCGCCTCGCCGTGCTGCTGGAACAGCTCCCGCACGAACTCGGTGGCGTCGACACCGGAATGCACGAACCGCCGCCCGTCCAGCGTCCAGCGGACCTCGGACTCGGCGGCCACCTGCCGGGACAGCGCGTCGGCCGACCCGCACGCCACGATCCGCCCCCGGGCCAGGATCAGGATGCGATCGGCCAGCTTCTCCGCCTCGTCGAGGTCGTGTGTGGTCAGCAGCACGGTCGTCGAGTCCACATCGGTCATCCGGTGGATCAGGTCGTGGAAGTCGCGCCGCGCCTCCGGGTCGAACCCGACGGTCGGCTCGTCCAGGAAGAGGAGATCGGGCCGCCCGACGATGCCGATCGCCACGTCGAGCCGCCGCCGCTGGCCACCGGAGAGCCGGCCGATCACCGTGCTCGCCGAGCCGGCCAGGCCGACCACCTCGAGCAGCTCGCCGATCACCCAGGGCCGCTTCTTGTCCGGTGTGGAGTAGGCCTCGTAGTAGGACCCGAGATGCTCCAGCAGCTCGCGCACCCGCCACTTGCTGTGGTCGCGCCACGACTGCAGGACGACACCGAGACGGGCCCGCCACGCCTCGCCGCCCTCGGCCGGATCGACGCCGAGCACCCGGACGTCTCCACCGGACCGCATCCGGAAGCCCTCCAGGATCTCGATCGTGGTCGTCTTGCCCGCCCCGTTCGGCCCGAGCAGCACGACCACCTCGCCCGGCGCCGCCGAGAACTCGACGCCGGACAGCACCTCCCTGTCGCCGTAACGCATGCGGAGGTCGCTGACCTCCATCACCGGCGTGTCGACCAAGGTTCCCAACATGTCCAGCACGCTATCAAATATGTAGTACATCTACTACACATCAACGCACGTCTCTCATGCCAGATTCCGTGGCGGAACTCATTCGCGCCAAACGGTGATCGTGTTGATCGCCTCGGCTAGATACATTGGTGCGATGGGGATCAAGCAGGTGAGGGCACTCACCACCACGCTGCCCTCGGTCACCTGGATTCCCCTCGCCCGGGCGCACTCCGAGCGCGCCGACCAGATGACCGCGGGCCACCGCGCCCGTCGCGCGACGGGCGAGAAACACGCCATCGAGGATTTCCTCTACGACTACTACGGCACGCGCCCGTCGCTGATGCGCCGCTGGCACCCGGGCGTCGGTACCGGGCTGTCCGCCGCACCCGACGGCCTGGCCGAGCACGCCGGGTGGAAGTTCTACCAGTCCTATCCCGACGGTGTCGTCACCCTCGACCAGGACGCGTTCATGCACGCCCGCGCCGAGAGCGTGCGCTACATCCACGGCCTGCTCACCGCGACCGCATCCCGCCCGGTCTTCTCCGGGTGCTTCGGCCTGCACGAGTGGGCGATGGTCTACCGCGACTCCGAGCACCGTCACGAGCTGCCGCTGCGCCTCGGCCAGGCCGGCACCGACGAGGTCGTCGAGGGCCACAGCATCCGCTGCACGCACTTCGACGCGTTCCGCTTCTTCACCCCCGAGGCGGTCGGCCTCAACCGCCTCCAGCCGACCCGCGCCACCCAGGTCGACCTCGACCAGCCCGGCTGCCTGCACGCCGCGATGGATGTGCACAAGTGGGCCCAGAAACTCGGTCCCGCCGTGCCCGGCGCCCTCGCACTGGACTGCTTCGCCCTGGCCGGCGAGATCCGCCTGCTCGACATGCAGGCCAGCCCGTACGACCTGACCTCCTACGGCCATCCCCCGGTCAAGATCGAAACCGCGGAGGGCAAGGCGGAGTACGTTGCCCGCCAGCGCGAACTGGCCCGGCGTGCGGCCGGCCTGCGCAGCCGTCTCATCCGCGTCTGTGAGGCCCTGCTGGGTGCGGAGGCCGCCGCCCAGAACCGGGAAGCGGTGGCCCCCTTCAACCAGCGCTAGGTCAGAGCCGGGCGATGTCCTTATGGGCCAGGCCGGGGGTGTGATATCCGGCCAGGCGCACCTTGATCGGATGGCCTTCGGGCGCCTTGATCAGCGTGCCGGGGTTCTCCAGCAGGGTGTTGCCGTGACACGGCATCTCGCTGATGAGCGACTTCCAGCCGTCGTCCGACCGGGGATCGTTCCACTCGACCCCGACACAGTCGGGCTCGGACGAGTTCGCCAGCACGGTGAGGATCCGGAAGGCGTTGGCCGTACCGTCGACCTGTTTGTAGGTCACCGACGCGGTGTTGCGATGGTTGCCGGCGCCGGCGACCAGGTCGATGGTGACGCGGCCGGCGGGGCTCGCACTCGCACTCGCGGGAACCGCGCCGCAGGCGAGCACGACAGCGGACAGGACTGTTACACGCATGACCTAGACGTAAGCAGGTCAGTCGGTGTCGCTGCGGCGATTTCGCTTGGTCTGGGCGCGGCGCTTCTTGTCGGCGATCCGGCGCTCGACCGAGCCACGTGTCGGCTTGGTCGCGCGGCGGGCCCGGGGCGGCGCGGCGACGGCTCCGGCGATCAGGCCGGACAGGCGGGCGGCGGCGGCCTCGCGGTTGCGGAGCTGGGACCGGTGCTCGGAGGCGATGACGGTGATCACACCGCTCACCAGCCGGGAGCCCAGCCGCTCGGCGGCCCGCTCCTTGAGCATCGGGGGCAGCAGGTCGGAGCCGAGCACGTCCCACGACAGCTCGACCCTCGAATCGGTGGTGTTGACGCCCTGGCCACCGGGGCCGCTCGCGCGGGAGAAACGCCACGAGAGTTCGGCCGCCGGGATGGTCAGGCGGTCGTTCACCCGTACGTCCTCAAGCACGTCGCCCAGCATCGCACCCGCCTTGATCGTGCGCCACGTAGTAAAACCGGAATCGTGCCCGACAGGGCAAGATTGGTCGGGTGACGTCACCATCCGCACCGGTCGCCACGACCGGCTATCCGTGGCCCATCGAAACCACGCAGCTCGCGAACGGTCTGCGCGTCGTCGTCAGCGAGGACCGGACGGCGCCCGTCGTCTGCGTCAACCTCTGGTACGACGTCGGTTCCCGGCACGAGCCGCCAGGCCAGACCGGGTTCGCGCACCTCTTCGAGCATCTGATGTTCGAGGGCTCGCAGCATGTGAAGAAGACCGAGCACATGAAGCTGGTCCAGGGCAACGGCGGCTCGCTGAACGCCACCACCAACCCGGACCGGACGAACTACTTCGAGACCATGCCGTCGGAGCATCTGGAGCTGGCGCTCTGGCTGGAGGCGGACCGGATGGGCGGCCTGGTCCCGGCGCTCACCCAGGAGACGCTGGACAACCAGCGTGAGGTGGTCAAGAACGAGCGGCGCCAGCGGTACGAGAACGTGCCCTACGGTGACGCCTGGCTGCGCCTGCTGCCGCTGCTGTATCCGGAGGGCCACCCGTACCACCACTCCACGATCGGGTCGATGGAGGATCTGAACGGCGCGGCGCTGGACACGTTCAAGGCGTTCCACGCGCAGTACTACGCACCGAACAACGCGGTCCTGACGGTCGTCGGCGACACCACACCGGCCGAGGTGTTCGCGCTGGCCGAGAAGTACTTCGGCGCGATCGCCACGGTTCCGGACATCCCGGCGGCACCGGACGGCACCCTGCCCGGCCCGGCCGAGGAGGCGGTCCGCGAGGAGGTCACGGCGAAGGTTCCGGCCGCACGGATCTACCTGTCGCACCGCACCTACCCGTTCGGTACGGCCGGGTACGACGCGATCACGGTGTTGTCGACGGTGCTCGGCAGTGGCCGGGGCAGCCGGCTCTACCAGCGGCTCGCCGACGGCGCCCGGATCGCCCAGCCGGACTACATCGGGGCGTACGGGGTGGATCTGGCGCACGCGCCGGCCCCGTTGATCATCACAGCCACCGCGAAGGACGGCGTCGACCTGGCGACGCTGGAGGCGGGCCTGGTCGAGGTGGTGCAGAGCCTGATCGACGAGCCGGTCACCGCCGACGAGCTGAACCGGGCGAAGGCGCTGCTGACGACCGCGTGGTGGCGGGGCGTGTCGACGGCGTACGGCCGGGCCGATCTGCTGGGCCGGTATGCGACCCAGTTCGGTGACCCGGCGACCGCCGCCGACCGTCTGCCGAAGTGGCTGGCGGTCACCGCCGACGACGTCACCGAGGCGGCCCGGCACGTGCTGCGCCCCGAGTCCCGCGTCACCCTCACCTACGTTCCCGGGGAGCCGTCATGACCCTCGTCACCACCCGGCCGGGCACCGGAGCGGCCCGGCCGTACGCGTTCCCGGCGATCCGGCGGGTCACCGCGCACGGCGGCACGGTCATCGCCGCGCACCTGCCGGGCCAGATCCTGGCGAGCGCGTTGCTGCTGCTGGACGCGGGTGCGGCCCGCGAGTCGGACGGCCGCGAGGGTACGGCCACGGTGCTCGCCAAGTCGCTGGAGGAGGGCACCCGTAAGCGGGATTCGGCGGCGTACGCGCTGGCGCTGGAGAGCCTCGGCGCGGAACTGTCCCCCGGGGTCGACTGGGACACGTTCCGGGTCGGGGTGTCGGCGCCGGGCCCGCTGCTGGCCGATGCGGTGCGCCTGGCCGCCGAGGCCGCCCGTACGCCGAAACTGGATCCGGCGGACGTCCTGCGGGTCCGCGACGACGAGGTGACCGCGCTGCGGATGGACTGGGCGCAGCCCGGCCCGCGCGCCGACGCCACGCTGCGCGCGGACCTGTTCGGCGCGGACGGGCGGTACAGCCGCCCGCTGCACGGCGATCCCACGTCGGTGGCCGCGGTGACCGTCGAGGACGTGCTGGCCTTCCACGAGTCCTGGCTGCTGCGGCCGGGGGTGTTGCTGGTCGCCGGCGATCTGGACGCGCTGGACCTGGCGGCGCTGGCCGAGGCGGCGTTCGAGGGCACTTCCGGGGAGCCGCTGGAGCAGGCCGGGCCGCTCGGGGTGGTGCTTCCGCCGCGGCGGCGCACGATCCTGGTGGACCGTCCGGACTCGGTGCAGTCGACGCTGCGGCTCGGGCACCGGGCGCCGGAGCGGGCCACTCCGGACTACGTGCCGATGACGCTGGCGGCGACGGTGCTGGGCGGTGCTTTCACGTCCCGCCTCAACCACCTGATCCGCGAGGTGAAGGGGTACACGTACGGGATCCGTGGGTCGTACGCGATGACTCGCCGCTGGGGCCGTTTCGAGGTGGCCGCCGGGGTGCAGACCGCGGTGACCGCCCCGGCGATCCGGGACACGCTGGGCGAGATCGCGCGCACCCAGGCGGAGGGCATCACCGAGGAGGAGCTGGAGGTGGCACGCTCCTGGCGGGCCGGTCAGCTGTCGGTGGAGATGCAGACGCCGGGGGCGATCGCCGGGGCGCTGAGCACCCTGGTGGTGCACGGCCTGCCGGACGACTACTACGAGACGCTGCGCCGGGAGTACCTGGAGGCGACCGTGGAGCAGGTGTCGAAGGCGGCCGCCGAGCACCTGTCGGTGGAGTCGCTGACCCTGGTGGTCGAGGGTGACGGCGCGGCGATCCGGGCGGACCTCGACGAGTTCGGCGAGGTCGTCGACTCGGAGATCTGACGACGGACAGGGTGTGCGATCCGGTGATCGCACACCCTGTCGCAGGACTAGTCGTCATGAGCCAGCTAGCGGTACGCTAAGTGTCATGACGCGCATCGGATACAGCCTGCCGAAGGATCTCCTGCGACGGATGGCCGCCCGGGCGGAGGCCGAGGGCCGGGCGGAGGGGCGCCTGAGCGGCATGACGGGGGCCCTGTTCCACGTGCTCAAAGCCCGGGGCGTGGAGGTGTCCGGCGAGGCGCGCGACACCATCCGGGACTGCCGGGATCCCACTCAGATCTATCGCTGGGTCAGGCGGGCGGCGACCGCCGACCGGGTGGAGGATCTGGGCGGTCCACTCGCCCGGCGACCACCATCGATGATGTGAGCTGAGCTGCGTTCACCCATCCGGGGTGGCGGCTTGCGGATAGCGTCGCCGCCATGACGATCACCGACGCGCCACCCGTGGCACGCCCGGTCGGGCGGCGACGCATGGTGTGGACCGTTCTGCTCTGGTTGTCCCTGGTCCCGGCGACGATCTGGCTCGTCGCCCGCACGTTCGGGTGGGATGCCGGCTTCTGGGTGCAATTTCTGGCCTTCACGCCGTACGTCGCGATATGGACCTTGATCCCCGCTCTCGGTGCCCTGATCGCCCGCCGGTGGGCCGCCGCCGCGGTGGCGGTCCTGATCTCCTTCGGTTTCGCGTCGGCCGTGGTGCCGCGCGTCGTGGCCGACGGCGACCGGGGCCCGGCGACCGGTGTCGAGTTGCGGGTGATGACGTCGAACATGCTGTTCGGTGGGGCCGACGCCACCGAGATCGTCCGGCTGGTGCGCGACAACGACATCGACGTGCTGGCCGTGCAGGAGTTCACCGAGCACGGGCAGCAGGCTCTGCGGGCGGCCGGTCTGGAGCAGTTGCTGCCCTACCAGCAGCTGGCCCCGGAGTGGGGTGCGAGCGGCTCCGGCCTCTACTCGCGGTTCGGGTTCGCCGAGCAGGCGTCGCGCCGCAACGACGGCGGCTTCCAGCAGGCGCACGCGGCCGTGCAGGTGCCGGGCGCCGGAACGATCTACGTCGAGTCGGTGCACCCGCTCGCCCCGTCCAGCCGTGACACGCTTTCCGGCTGGTCCGCCGACCTGCGCGACCAGGTGCCGGCCGACGGTGGGCTACCCAAAATCCTGATGGGTGACTTCAACGCGACGCTCGACCACAAGCCGCTGCGCGACCTGATCGACACCGGTTACCGGGATGCCGCCGACACCGTCGGTAAGGGCTGGATCGCCACGTGGGGCCCTTACGACGGTGATCCGATCCCGCCGGTCACCATCGACCACGTGTTGGCCGATGACCGGATCGGGGTGAAAGATGTCCAGGTGCACAGTGTGAAGGACTCCGATCACCGCGCGGTGATCGCCTGGCTGACCCTGCCAGCGGCATGAGCGACGTCGCGATCCGGTTGATCAGCCCGGCGGACGCCGAGGAGATGGCGGCCCTGCTGCGGGCCAACCGCGAGCACCTGGCGCCCTGGGATCCGTTGCGTGAGGCGAGCTACTACACCACCGAGGGCCAGTGGCAGATCATCTCCGACTCACTGCGTGCGGGCAACGCGCTGCCGCACGCGATCGTCGAGGCCGGCCGGATCGTCGGCCGGGTCAATCTGTCGAACGTGGTGCACGGCGCGTTCCAGTCGGCCAACCTGGGCTACTGGGTGGACGTGTCCGCCGCGGGCCGCGGCGTCGCGAGCGCCGCTGTCGCGGCGGTGATCGAGGCGGCCTTCCTCACTTACGGTCTGCATCGGCTCGAGGCGGGCACACTTCTTCATAACGTACGGTCACAGCGTGTTCTGGAACGCAACGGCTTCGTCCGGTTCGGGATGGCGCCCAGGTATCTGATGATCGCCGGCGAGTGGCAGGACCACTACCTCTTCCAGCTCCTCTCGGAAAACTGGTTGGAGGCCCGTTCCACCTCCTCATAGCATCGTCGGCATGATGCGCAGCGCGATGATCACGACCACGCCGGGAGTTCCCGGCGACGAGTCGATGCTGCGCTAGAGAGCGACGACCGGCCCCGGGCGACATGCCCGGGGCTTTGTCGTCCGGGGTCCCCGAAACGAGGGAGACCCACGATGTCCATCGATCACCGCCGGCTCGGCCGTGAGCTGAACCTCTTCGACTCCGACCCGCTGATCGGTGCGGGGCTGCCGTTCTGGCTGCCGGACGGCGCGGCGGCGCGCCACGAGGTGGAGTCCTACCTGTTCGACCTGGAGCGGCGCGCCGGATACCGGCACGTGTATTCGCCGGCTCTGGGCAAACGCCGGATGTACGAGTTGTCCGGCCACTGGCGCAACTTCGCCGACGACATGTTCCCGCCGATCCGGGTCGGCGACGACGAGCTGGTGCTGCGGCCCAGTCTCTGCCCGCATCATGCCCTGATCTTCCGGTCCCGCGGGCGGTCATACCGGGAACTGCCGTTGCGGATCGCCGAACTGGGCCCGATGTACCGCGCCGAGCGGTCCGGCGTGGTCGGCGGTCTGTCCCGGGTCCGGCAGATGCTGCTCAACGACGCGCACATCCTCTGCGCCGAGGATCAGGCCGGCGCCGAGGTGGCCGGGGTGCTGGCGCTGATGCGGCGGGCGCACGCGGCGCTCGGTATGGGCCCGGTCTCCTACCAGCTGTCGCTGCGCGGACCGGGGAAGAAGTACGGCGGGGACGACGACTCGTGGGCCCGTGCCGAGGCGCTGCTGCGCGGGGCGCTGGCGGACGCCGGCGTCGAGTACGCGGCGGTGCCCGGTGAGGCCGCGTTCTACGGTCCGAAGATCGACATTCAGGTGGCCGATCCGTCCGGCCGGGAGTGGACCCTCGCGACCGTGCAGATCGACTACCACCAGCCGGAGCGGTTCGAGCTGGAGTACGTGAACGCGAGCGGCGGACGGGACCGGCCGGTGATGGTGCACCGGAGCCTGGCCGGGTCGATGGAACGGCTGTTCGGGCACCTGATCGAGGTCCACGAGGGCGCGTTCCCGCTCTGGTACGCGCCGGTCCAGCTGGCCGTCCTCCCGATCGGCCCGGATCAGGACGCGGCCGCCCGCTCGTTCGCCGCGGAAGCCGCCGACCTGCGGGTGGAGGTGGCACCCGACGGTTCGGTCGGCGCCCGGATCCGGGACCGTCGCCGGGTTCCGTACCTCGCGGTGATCGGAGCCCGGGAGGCCGCCTCGGGGCAGGTGGCCCTGCGTCTCCGGGACGGGAGCCGGCTGGATCCGATGCCCGGGGCGGCGGCGATCGACCTGATCAGGGCCGCCGCCCGGGAACAACGGTCAGGAGGCGGGAGCTGACGTACGGGCCAGGCCGTAGGTGAGGGCGTCGACGAGGGCGGTCCAGCTGGCCTCGACGATGTTCTCGTGCACGCCGACAGTGGTCCACTCCCGGCTGTGGTCGCTGGTCTCCAGCAGCACCCGGGTCACCGCGTTCGTACCGTGGCTGCCCTCCAGGATCCGCACCTTGTAGTCGGTCAGCTCGAACGACTTGAGGTGCTCGTAGTGGCTGGTCAGCGCGGTGCGCAACGCCTCGTCGAGGGCGTTGACCGGGCCGTTGCCCTCGGCCGTGGCGATCACCCGCTCGCCGCGGACCCGCACCTTCACGGTCGCCTCGGAGATGACGGTGCCGTCCTCGCGGTGCTCGACCAGCACCCGGTACGACTCCAGGGTGAACGGCCGGGCCAGGTCGGCACCGGGCAGTTCACTGCGTACCAGCAGCTCGAACGAGGCGTCGGCGGCCTCGAACGACCAGCCGGTGGCTTCCAGGTCCTTGACCTTCCGGGTCACCTTCGTCAGGGTGTCCGGGTGGCCGGCCAGGTCCAGTCCGAGCTCACGGCTCTTGAGCTCGATGCTGGCCCGGCCGGCCATCTCCGTTACCAGGATCCGCATGTCGTTGCCCACAACCGACGGGTCGACGTGGTTGTAGAGCAGCGGATCCACCTTGATCGCGCTCGCGTGCAGCCCCGCCTTGTGAGCGAAAGCGGCGGCCCCGACATAGGCCTGGTGGGTGTCGGGGGCGATGTTGGCGATCTCGGCGAGCGCGGTGGAGACCCGCGTCGCCTTCTCCAGGCATCCGTCCGGTAGGACCTTCAGCCCGAGCTTGAGTTGCAGGTTGCTGACGACGGCGAACAGGTCGGCGTTGCCGGGGCGCTCGCCGTACCCGTTGGCGGTGCACTGGAAGTGCCTGACGCCGGCCTCGACGGCGGCGACGGTGTTCGCGACCGCGCAGGCGGTGTCGTTCTGGCAGTGGATGCCGAGCCGGTCGGCGCTCACCCCGGTCATGGCCACGACCTGGTCGATCGCCTTCGTGACCATCGACGGGAGCATGCCGCCGTTGGTGTCACACATGATCACGCGCTCGGCGCCGGCCTCGAACGCCGCCTTCACGACGCTCGCGGTGTACTCCGGGTCGTGACGGAAACCGTCGAAGAAGTGCTCACAGTCGACGAACGCGCGCCGCCCGTTCGCCACCAGGTGCCGGACCGTGTCGCGGACCATGTCCAGGTTCTCGTCGCCGGTGGTGCGCAGCGCCCGCTCCACGTGCCGGATGTCGGACTTCGCTACCACGCAGACCACCGGGGTCTCCGCGTCGAGCAGCGCCTTGACCTGCGGATCCTCGGCCACGTCGACGCCGGCCTTGCGGGTCGCGCCGAACGCGACGAGCACCGCGTGTTTCAGGTCCAGCTCGGTCTTCGCCCGTTCGAAGAACTCGGTGTCCTTGGGCATGGCGCCCGGCCAGCCACCCTCGATGAACCCGACACCGAATTCGTCCAGCAGGCGCGCGACCGCGAGCTTGTCGGCGACCGTGTAGCTGATTCCCTCACGCTGCCCGCCGTCCCGCAGCGTCGTGTCGAACACCTGGTAGTCCATCGGGGAAAGTCCTTTCGATCGGTCACCCGCCAAGCACAACAAAAAGACCCCCCGCGGATGCGGGAGGTCTGCGCGTCGGCGGAGAAGTCAGCCGGCGCGCTAGGTGCGAATAATCAGCACGGAGCGGGTCACGATCCGAAGCATGCCACGGGCTGCCACGACATGAGACCGAAATCCACTGGCTGAGACGGCGGGAGTGACGAATTCGACCGGTGGGGTGTTCGCCGGCGCCGGTTAGGTTGGGGGCGTGGTCGCCGAATCGTATTCACGTAGTCTCCCGTTCACGAAGGCCTACAACTTCCGGGACGTCGGCGGTTACGCCGGTCTCGACGGGCGGCGGGTCCGCTGGCGGCGCCTGTTCCGGGCCGACTCGCTGCACCGGATGCGCGAGGCCGACGGCCAGGCGTTCGCCGCCCTCGGCATCCGCACCGTCATCGACCTGCGCCGCGAGTTCGAGGTGGAGAAATTCGGCCGGGTGCCCGAGGAACACGGCGTCGACTACCGCAATCTGGTGATCAGGCACGTCGAATGGGACGGGATCGAACACTCCGCGGACGTGCCCCACGAGCGCTGGCTGGCGGACCGGTACCTCAACTTCGCCGAGGACGGCCGTGAGGGCATCGCCGGTTCGCTGCGTGTCATCGCGAACGCCGAGGCCGCCCCGGTCGTGGTGCACTGCATGGCCGGCAAGGACCGGACCGGTACGGTCTGCGCGCTGACGCTGTCCCTGCTGGGCGTGTCCGACGAGGACATCGCCGCCGACTACGCCCTGACCACCGAGGCGATGCGGCCGCTCACCGAGTACCTGCTGCGGGCGAGCCCGGAGACGGTCAAGGGCAACGAGCACATGTTCGACTCCCCCGCCGAGGCGATGCTGCTCTTCCTGGACGACCTCCGCGCCCTGCACGGCTCGGTCGAGTCCTACATCAGGGAGATCGGCCTGACCGACGACGACCTGCATTCCCTACGGTCGCATCTCCTCACCGACAACTAGGGGTACGACCACCTGTCCAGCGACTAGCACTCGGGAGTCAACTAGGTATAGGTTAAGTGCCATGCCCTCGCAGGTACACGAGGTTCTGATCGACATGTTCCGCGGCCGCCCTTCCCTGGCCGCGGAACTCCTCGACGGCCCACTACACGACGCCCTTCCGCCCTACGACGAGGCCCACCTGGCCTCAGCCGACCTGACAGACGTAGCCCCCACCGAATACCGAGCCGACGCCGTGGTCACCCTGACCCGGATGGGCGAGATCGTCGCCGCAGTCGTCGTCGAGGTCCAACGACGCGTCGACAAGAAGAAACGACGAAGCTGGCCGGCCTACGTCGCAACCCTGCACGCCCGCCTGGGTTGCCGAGTTGATCTGCTGGTCGTCTGCCCCGATCAGAAGGTGGCCGATTGGGCCGCCTCGCCCATCGTCATCAGCCTCTCGCAGTCGACGATCCATCCGGTGGCGTTCGGCCCAGCCCAGACGCCCGTCATCACCGATCCGGAAACCGCACGGCGGCTACCCGAGTTGACCGTGCTGTCCACCCTCGCCCACGCGAGTCGCTCCAACCCGATTCCACTGTTCGAGGCCCTGTTCGCAGCCCTCGAGGCAATCGATTCCGCCCGGGCCGGCGTTTACCATGACTTTGTGCGTGGGGTACTACCGGCAGCATCCCGCAAGCTTCTGGAGGATCTCGTGAGCACCACCAAAGACCGATACTTCAGCGACTGGGCACGGCAGCAGCACGCCGAGGGCTATGCCGAGGGTCAAGCCGAGGGCGAGGCACGCTCGCTCATCACGGTTCTTACCGCGCGCGGCATCGGGGTCTCCGACGAGGCACGCGCAAAGATCACCGGCTGCACCGACCTCGAGCAGCTCGAGCAGTGGATCCGGCACGCCGCTGTGGCCGAACGCATCGAAGACCTTGGTGGATCACTCGCCGAGTGAGAGCGCGGTCGCGGCTGGCTCCCCACCGCTGTCTCAGCAGCGCTGGGACAGCGGTGGGGAGCAGCCCGAACCGTGAGGGACGCATACGCCCCGGCGGACGCGCCGGGATCTGGACGGACCGCGGTGGTCGCGGCGTAGTCCGGGACGGGGTGGGTGCGTTTGCCGGCGCTCCCACCCGGTACCGGCAAAGGGTGTGACGTTGTGGCGGTGACCCCAGCGAAAGGGTGACCGGACCTGCTTAAAGGACCTTGTGGACCCAGCCGAAGGGGTCCTCGGCGCGGCCTCGCTGGATGTCGACGAGTTCCTTGCGGATGGCCATGGTGACCTCGCCGGAGCCGCCGTCGGCGACGGTGAAGTCGCCGCCCTCGCTCTTGATCGTGCCGATCGGGGTGATCACGGCTGCGGTGCCGCACGCGAAGGCCTCGCGGACCCGGCCCGAAGCCGCGCCGGAACGCCACTCCTCCAGGCTGATCGGGCGCTCCTCGACCTTGCGGCCGGCCCGCTCGGCGAGCTTGATCACCGAGTCGCGGGTGATGCCGGGCAGGATCGTGCCGGTCAGTGGCGGGGTGATCAGGCTGCCGTCGTCGAGGACGAGGAAGACGTTCATGCCGCCGAGCTCGTCGATGTATTTGCGCTCGACCGCGTCGAGGTAGACGACCTGGTCGCAGCCGTGCTCGGACGCCTCGGCCTGGGCCGACAAGCCCGCCGCGTAGTTGCCGCCGCACTTGGCCGCGCCGGTGCCGCCGGGGGCCGCGCGGGTGAAGTCGGGCGTCACCCAGATGCTGACCGGCTTGACGCCACCCGAGAAGTACGGGCCGACCGGCGAGGCGATGACCAGGTAGAGGTACTCGTTGGCGGGACGGACGCCGAGGAACACCTCGCTCGCGTAGGCGAACGGGCGCAGGTAGAGGCTGCCCTCCGGGTCCTCGGGGATCCACTGTCGATCGATCTTGATGATCTCGTGCAGGGACTGGAGGAACGTCTCCACCGGCAGGGCCGGCATCGCCATCCGGGCCGCGGACTGGTTGAACCTGTTCGCGTTCGCATCCGGGCGGAACATCGCGACACCACCGTCGGGTGTCGTATACGCCTTCAGACCCTCGAAGATCTCCTGGGCGTAGTGCAGGACGGCACTGGCCGGGTCCATCGGGATCGGGCCGCGGGCCTCGACGCGAGGCTCATACCAGCCTTTGCCGTCGGCGTAGCGCACCGTGACCATGTGGTCGGTGAAGATGCGGCCGAAACCGGGATTGGCCAGCAGGGCGGCGCGGTCCGCGTCGCTGACGGGTGCCGGGTTCGGACGGATCTCGAAATCGAGGTGGTCACCACCGCTCATGACAGGTGGACCTGCTTTCTGCGCAGAAGTTTGGAAGCATGCATGGGGGCACCCGTAGTGCCCCATGAATTTACCCCGAACGGTCGTTAAAAAATAATGACCATGGGTGATGAGCCCCGTAGGGCTGGGTGACGGGCCGGCCGGTCAGGCGGCAGCGGCGGCGACGCGGTCGCCGACTTCGGCGGTGCGCAGCGGCGCGCCCGGAGCACGGGACGCGACCTCGGCCGCGACCGCCTCGGTTACTCGCCGGGCCTCGTCGAGCTTGCCCAGGTGCTCCAGCAGCAGGGCCGCGGACAGGATCGCGGCCGCCGGGTCGGCGATGCCCTTGCCGGCGATGTCCGGCGCGGAGCCGTGCACGGGCTCGAAGGTCGACGGGTAGACGCGCTCCGGGTTGACGGAACCGCTGGCCGCCATGCCGATACCGCCGGTCACGGCCGCGGCGATGTCGGTGAGGATGTCACCGAAGAGGTTGTCGGTGACCACGACGTCGAAGCGCTGCGGGTTGCTGACCATGAACATGCTGGCCGCGTCGATGTGCTGATACTCGGTGGTGACGTCGGGGAACTCGGCGGCGACGGCCGCGAACGTCCGCGACCACAGGTTGCCGGCGTGGGTCAGCACGTTGGTCTTGTGCACGAGGGTGACGTGGCGGCGGTCGCGGCGCTGCGCGCGGGCGAACGCGTCACGGACGACCCGCTCGACGCCGTGCCGCGTGTTGAGGCTCTCCTCGGTCGCGATCTCGGCGGGCGTGTTCTTGTGCAGGACGCCGCCGGCGCCGACGTAGAGACCCTCGGTGCCCTCACGGACCACGACCATGTCGATCTCGCCGGCCTTGACGCCGGAGAGCGGGCTGGTGGTGCCCGGCCACAGCTTGGAAGGGCGCAGGTTCACATACTGATCGAAGTCGAAACGGAGCTTCAGCAGCAGGCCGCGCTCCAGGACGCCCGGCGGGACGGTCGGGTCGCCGATGGCGCCCAGCAGGATCGCGTCGTGGCCGGCCAGCTCGTCCTCGACGGACTGCGGCAGGACCTCACCGGTGCGGTGGTAGAGGCGGGCGCCCAGGTCGTACTCGTTGTAGTCGACTCCGGGGAGGACAGCGTCGATGACCTTGCGGGCCTGAGCGGTCACCTCGGTACCGATGCCGTCGCCGCCGACAACCGCGATCCGCGCCACGCTCACGTCAACTCCCCCAACGATTCTGGTGAACCCTGGCCAGGCTACCCGCCTGTCCCGAGCACCGGTACGGGAGTCCCACCAAGTGAACGGCGAGTCGAAAACAAACAGCCCCCGGACCGCGGCAAACGGTCACGGGGGCTGTAGCGACGAGAAATCCCGCCGGGATACGCACCGCGCGCCCGGAGACGGACACCATCACCCGAAGACAGGCCCGTTCGAAACGTGCGGCTTGGGGAACAACGCTAGCGAGACGGACTTATGGCGCGCAAGGCACCCGCCCCGCGTGTCGCTTTCCGGTTCGTTCCGTAACAGCTCGGACCCCGAGACGCATTCACAGATATGAGTCACCCGCGTGTCGGGTACGCGGTTCATGACGCCGGGCACCGGTGATGGCACCATGCGCCGGTGAGTTTCGACCTTGTGGTGTGGGCCATGGACCAGACGGCGGACCAGGAAGCGGTCCGGGCCGCGAACGCGCGCTGCTTCAGCGGCGTTCATCCGCAGCGTGCCGCCGACCCACGGGTCGTCGCCTTCTATGACGCGGTGACCAGCCATTTCCCCGACCGTGGACCCCGTGCCGCGGAGGCCGGGTCACCGTGGGCGAGTGCCCCGCTGCACGCCGAGGCCGACCACATCCACATGAAACTCGACGAGAACTGCGCCGACGTGGTGCTCGAGATGATCGAGAAGTACGCCGCGCAGTTCCATCTCGACCTCCTCGACCTGCAGGACGGCTCGGTCTACCGCGCTTTCTAGGGCACGGCCCGCAGATCGGCCACGGCGGCACGCGACGATCCGATCGCGGCGCCCACCCGGGCCAGCAGGTCCGGTTCGACGGGTGAGTCCACGGTCAGGGTCATCAGCGCCTCACCACCGGCGGCCCGGCGGGCGACCTGCATGGCCGCGATGTTCACCCCGACCTCGCCGAGCATGGTGCCGATGCGGCCGACCACGCCGGGACGGTCGGTGTAGCGCAGGAACAGCAGCACCCCGTCCGGTGTCAGGTCCAGGTCGAAGTCGTCCACCTCGACGAGCTTGGCCGTGTCCCGCCCGGCGACACTCACGGCACGGCCGTCCGGCAGCGCGCCACGGACCCGGAGCAGATCACCGGCCTCATCGACGGCGGACATCTGCACCGTGACCCCGCGTTCGGCGGCCAGGCGGGGCGCGTTCACGTACGTCACCGGCTCGCTCACCACCGGAGCGAACAATCCCTTCAGTACGGCCAGCTCCAGCACCGAGACGTCGTGCCCGGCCGCGGCGCCGTGCACCTCGACGGTCACCCGCTCGGGCAGATGGCCGGCGACCGCGGTGAGCACCCGGCCCAGCTTCTCGGCCAGCGGCAGCAGCGGGCGCACGTCCTCGTCGACCGGCCCGCCGGCCCGCACGTTCACCGCGTCCGGCACGAACTCGCCGCGCAGCGCCAGCCGGACGCTGCGGGCCACGGCCAGGCCGGCCTTGTCCTGCGCCTCGATCGTGGAGGCGCCCAGATGCGGGGTGACCACCACGTTGTCCAGGGCGAACAGCGGTGAGGAGGTGAGCGGCTCGGTCTCGAAGACGTCGAGTCCGGCGCCGGCCACCCGCCCGTCGGCCAGCGCCTCGGCGAGGGCCCGTTCGTCGACGAGGCCGCCGCGGGCCGCGTTGACGATCCGCACCCCGGGTTTGACCAGGTTCAGTTCCTTCTCGCCGATCAAACCCACGGTCTCGGGGGTACGGGGCAGGTGCACCGAGACGAAGTCGCTCTCCCGGAGAAGCTCGTCCAGCCCGACCAGGTGCACGCCGAGCTGGGCCGCACGGGCCGGCTGGACGTAGGGGTCGTACGCGATCAGCCGTACCCCGAAAGCTGCCATGCGCTGCGCGAACAGGACGCCGATCCGCCCCAGGCCGACCACCCCGACGGTTTTGCCGTGCACCTCGACCCCGGTGTACGCCGAGCGTTTCCAGGCGCCCGCCTTGAGCGCGGCGCTCGCCGCCGCGGTGTGCCGGGCCACGGCCAGCAGCAGGGCCACCGCCTGCTCCGCGGCCGAGACGATGTTGCTGGTGGGAGCGTTGACGACGAGCACGCCCCGCGCGGTGGCGGCGGGGATGTCGACGTTGTCGAGGCCGACGCCGGCGCGGGCCACGACCTTGAGACGGTCCGCCACGGACAGCGCCTCGGCGTCGATGGTCGTCGCGCTGCGAATGATCACCGCATGCGAATCGGGCAGCGCCCCGAGGAGCGCTGCCCGATCCGTGCCGTCGATCTCTCTGATCTCGAAGTCCTCGGCCAGCACGTCGAGTGCGGCCGCTGCCAGTTCCTCGGTGACGAGCACTACTGGACTCATGGACCTCGATGTTAGAGGCCTTTCACTAGATCAGGCGGTCTCGGTGATGGGCCGGTCCACCCAGCTCATCATGCCGCGCAGCTTCGCACCGGTGATCTCGATCGGGTGCTTGGCGGCCTCCTCGCGGAACTTCTTGAGCTCCGGCGCGCCGGCGTCGTCGTCGGCGATCAGGCGACGGGTGAACTCGCCGGACTGGATGTCGGCGAGGATCTTCTTCATCTCCTCCTTGACCGACGCGTTGATCACGCGCGGGCCGGAGACGTAGTCACCGAACTCGGCGGTGTCCGACACGCTGTAGCGCTGGCGGGCGATGCCACCCTCGTACATCAGGTCGACGATCAGCTTGAGCTCGTGCAGGCACTCGAAGTAGGCGATCTCGGGGGCGTAGCCCGCCTCGGTCAGCACCTCGAAGCCGGTCTGCACGAGCGCGGACGCGCCACCGCAGAGGACGGCCTGCTCACCGAAGAGGTCGGTCTCGGTCTCCTCCTTGAAGGTGGTCTTGATGACGCCGGCACGGGTGCCGCCGATCGCCTTCGCGTAGGAGAGAGCGAGCGCCTGGCCGTCGCCGGTCGGGTCCTGCTCGACCGCGATCAGGGCCGGGACGCCCTTGCCGTCCACGTACTGGCGGCGGACCAGGTGGCCCGGGCCCTTCGGGGCGACCATGGCGATGGTGACGTCGGCCGGCGGCTTGATCAGCTCGAAGCGGATGTTCAGGCCGTGGCCGAAGAAGAGCGCCTTGCCCGCGGTCAGGTTCGGCTCGATCGACTCGGCGTAGATCTTGCGCTGCGCGGTGTCCGGCGCCAGCACCATGATCACGTCGGCCCAGGCGGACGCCTCGGCCGGGGTCTTCACGGTGAGGCCCTGCTCCTCGGCCTTCGGGCGGCTCTTGGAGCCCTCCTGCAGGCCCACCACGACCTCGACACCCGAGTCACGCAGCGACAGCGAGTGCGCGTGACCCTGGCTGCCGTAGCCGATCACGGCGACCTTCTTGCCCTGGATGATCGACAGATCGGCGTCGCCGTCGTAGAACACTTCCGCGGTCATGATTCCTTCTTCTCTCAGGCTTGCTTCGTAGGTCAGGCGGCGCGGAGCGCCGGGCCCGTGGTGATGGACCGGGACCCGCGGCCGATGGCCACGAGGCCCGACTGGACCATCTCCTTGATGCCGTACGGCTCGAGGTCGCGCAGCAACGCATCCAGTTTGTCGGGATTGCCGGTGGCCTCGATCGTCAGGGTGTCCGGAGCGACGTCGATCACTCGCGCCCGGAACAGCTCGACGGTCTCGAGCACCTGGCCGCGCTGCGCCCGATCGGCACGCACCTTGACCAGCAGGAGCTCGCGCTGGACCGACTGGGCCGGGTCCAGCTCCACGATCTTCAGGACGTTGACCAGCTTGTTGAGCTGCTTGGTGACCTGTTCCAACGGGGACGAGTCCGCGTTGACCACGATCGTGATGCGGCTGACGTCCGGGTTCTCCGTCTCGCCGACCGCCAGGGAGTCGATGTTGAAGCTGCGCCGGGAGAACAGTCCGCTGACCCGGGCGAGCACGCCGGGCTTGTTCTCGACCAGCACGCTCAGCGTGTGTTTGTTGGTCACAGGTCGTCCTCTTCGAACGTCGGGCGCACGTCCCGGGCGAACATGATCTCGTCGTTGCTGGTGCCGGCCGGGACCATCGGCCACACCATGGCGTCCTTTCCGACCGTGAAGTCGATGACCACCGGGGCGTCGTTGATCTCCATGGCCTGCTTGATGACCTTGTCGACGTCGTCCTTCGACTCACACCGCAGGCCGATGCAGCCGAGCGCCTCGGCCAGCTTCACGAAGTCCGGGATCCGGTGCTTGTGGGTGCCCAGCTCGGTGTTGGAGTAGCGGCCGTCGTAGAACAGGGTCTGCCACTGCCGGACCATGCCCAGGTTGCCGTTGTTGATCACGGCCACCTTGATCGGGATGCCCTCCAGCGCACAGGTGGCGAGCTCCTGGTTGGTCATCTGGAAGCAGCCGTCGCCGTCGATCGCCCAGACCGTGGTGTCCGGCTGCGCGACCTTGGCGCCCATCGCGGCCGGGACCGCGTAGCCCATGGTGCCGGCGCCGCCCGAGTTGAGCCAGGTGCCCGGCTTCTCGTACTTGATGAACTGGGACGCCCACATCTGGTGCTGGCCGACGCCGGCGCAGTAGATCGCGTCCGGGCCGACGATCTCGCCGATCCGCTCGATCACGTACTGCGGGGCCAGCGTGCCGTCGGTCGGCTCGTCGTAGCCGAGCGGGTAACGCTCACGGATGTCGTTCAGCGTCGACCACCAGGCGGCGTACTGCTCGGTGCCGCCCGCGGAGGCCGAGACCGCCGCGATCAGCTCGTCGATGACGTGCCGCGCGTCGCCCACGATCGGGACGTCGGCATGCCGGTTCTTGCCGATCTCGGCCGGGTCGATGTCGGCGTGCACGACCTTGGCGTCCGGCGCGAACGAGTCGAGCTGGCCGGTCACCCGGTCGTCGAAACGGGCGCCCAGGGTGATCAGCAGGTCCGACTTCTGCAGCGCGTAGACCGCCGGCACCGTGCCGTGCATGCCGGGCATGCCCAGGTGCTGCGGGTGCGAGTCGGGGAACGCGCCGATGCCCATCAGCGTGGTGACCACCGGGATCCCGGTGAGCTCGGCCAGCTTGCGCAGCCCGTCGGTGGCGCCGGCCTTGTGGACGCCGCCGCCGACGTACAGCACCGGGCGCTTGGCCGCCGCGATCAGCCGGGCCGCCTCGCGGATCTGCTTGCCGTGCGGGTGCAGCGTCGGGCGGTAGCCCGGCAGGTCGAGGGTCGGCGGCCACTGGAAGGTGGTCTGCGACTGCAGCACGTCCTTCGGGATGTCCACCAGGACCGGGCCCGGCCGGCCGGTGATCGCCAGGTGGAACGCCTCGGCCAGGATCCGGGGCAGCTCCTCGGCGTTCTGGACCAGGAAGTTGTGCTTGGTGATCGGCAGGGTGATGCCCTGGATGTCCGCCTCCTGGAAGGCGTCCGTCCCGATGTACGGCCGGCCGACCTGCCCGGTGATCGCGACGATCGGGACCGAGTCCATGTACGCGTCGGCGATCGGCGTGACCAGGTTGGTGGCGCCCGGCCCGCTGGTCGCGATGCAGACACCCACCTTGCCGGTGGCCTGCGCGTAACCGGTCGCCGCGTGACCGGCGCCCTGCTCGTGGCGCACCAGGATGTGCCGCACCTTCGAGTCGAACAGCGGGTCGTACGCCGGCAGGATCGCCCCGCCCGGAATGCCGAACGCGACCTCGACCCCGAGCGCCTCGAGCGACCGGACGAGCGCGCCGGCACCGGTGGTGGCTACCGGGCCCACGCTGGTGGCAGCGGTGTTCACGGCCGCCGCGACGGTGGCCGGAGTGGCTCGGTGTGCGAGGGATTCAGGAGTGGGTCTCGTCATGGCAAGTCAGACCTTTTCGGTAAGCGGTCCCGGAACTTGAGCAACAAAAAAGGCCCTCGTGCAGTGATGCACGGGACCTAGCGCACTCTCCTCGTGGAGAGTGCGCTCAGATAAGTACTCGGGACACGAAGCACATGCGCCTAACCTTGCCCCATCTCACGGCCTGAGTCAACTGATCCCACATTTTGATCACGGGTCGCCGCCACAAAGTCCGGATCACTGGGCAGCAACGCTCTGACCTGCCGCATTCCCGGTCCGAGCTGAACCACCTGGCTGCGGGCGGGTGCATCGTTCTGCGGCGCTGACCGGGGTGCCGGAGCCGGCCGCGGCGTCGACGAGCGCAGTGACAGCAGGCGTGACTCGAAGTGTTCGGCCGGGACGCCCCACCCGAACAGCGAGCCCTGCCCGAGACGGCAGCCGGCCTCCTCGACGATCTCCCGCTGCGCCGGAGTGCCGATCCCCTCGGCCAGCACCTCCAGGCCGAGCCGGTGCCCGAGCCGGACCACCACGTCGACGAGCGGCGCCGCCGTCCCGGTCCGCGACTCGGGCTCGGCCACCAGCGCATGGTCGATCTTCAGGATGTCCACCGGAAGGGTGCGCAGCTGGGTCAGCGACGAATACCCGGCGCCGAAGTCGTCCAGCGCGATCCGCACCCCAGTCTCCCGCAGCTCGGCGAGCCGGCGGACCAGCTCCTCCATGTCGGTGGCGACGGCGTGCTCGGTCACCTCCAGCACCAGGCGCTGCGGGGGCACGCCGTACTCGGCGAGCACGTCGGCGACCCGGCCCGCGTAGTCGGCGTCGTGCAGCTCCTTCGGTGACAGGTTCACCGACAGCCAGACGTCGTGACCCTTCGCCCGCCACTCGGCCAGCTGCTTGACCGACTGCTCCAGCACCCACGCGCCGACCCGGTTGATCAGGCCGGACTCCTCGGCCACCGGGATGAACTCGAGCGGGGCGACCCGGCCCAGCTCGGGATGGGTCCACCGGAGCAGCGCCTCGGCACCGACCGGGCGCATCGACGGCAGCGCCACCACCGGCTGGAACACCAGATGCAGCTGGTCACGGTCGATGGCATGGCGCAGCTCACCGGTCAGCGTCCCGCGGCGGCGCAACAACTCGTCGTACCCCTGCTGGTATCGCTCCACCCGGTTCTTGCCGCGCTGCTTGGCGTAACGCAGCGCGAGGTCGGCGTCGTGCAGCAGCTCACCGGTCGCGGCCACGCCCAGACTCGCCGAGAGGAAGATCGAACCACCATCGACGTCGTACGGCTCCCCGAGCACGGCCAGCAGCCGGTGGGCCGCCAGCACCGCCTCGTCGGCGTCCCCGTGCATCAGCACCGCGAACTCGTCGCCGCCGAGCCGGGCCGCCACGTCCCCGGCCAGCAGGTTGCGCCGCAGCCGCGCGCCCACCTCGGCCAGCACGCGGTCGCCGACGTCGTGCCCGCGCAGGTCGTTGACGGTCTTGAAGCCGTCCATGTCGATGCCGATGAGCGCGCCCTTGTCGCCGGCTGAGCGCAGCGCCCGCTGGAGCCCCCGGCGGTTGGCCAGCCCGGTCAGCGGATCGGTGTGCGCCAGCTCCCGGAAGTGCGCCTCGCTCTGCCGCAGCCGCAGCGTGTAACGGCGGACGTCGCCGAGCGCCAGGTACTGCCGGGAGACCAGGGCCAGGCCCTCGACGGTGCAGCCGAGATAGCCGAGCACGTCCATCGTGCCGCCGCGGGCCAGGTGGTAGCCGAGGGCGGCGATCATCGCGACCATCGGGGCGACCGCGTAGGCCCCGCCGCGCTCCAGCACGTCACCGGACACCTCGACCGGCCGGTCGGCGGCCCGCACCGCCCACGCCACATGCGCCAGCCCGGCGGTCAGGAGCAGGCCGCTGACCAGCGTGTAGCCGTCGTGCTCCCGGCAGATGCCGATGGCCAGCACGTTCGCCGCGGCGGCGACGACGGTCACCCCGGCCGCCACCCGCACGGTGTGCCGCCGCGGCCGATGGGCGTGCAGCGCCAGCACCGCGGTCAGGCCCGTCGCGAGCACCAGGAGCAGGGCCGGCAGCAGGATGGCGAGACACCGGTTCGGTGTGGCGTCGCCCAGGATCCGGGTCGGCCGGCTGATCAGCACCCACCCGACGAACCAGATCGCGGCCGCGATCACCAACCCGTCCAGCACGTGCCGGACCGCGGCGGCCGGGCTGCGGGCCGAACCGGGCAGCGCCACCGTGCCGGCCAGCAGCGCGAGCATGCCCAGGCCCATGCCGGCGGCGACCGCCGTGGCCAGCGTCCGGCTGTGCCCGGGCACGGCGTGATGGCCCGCCAGCAGCGCCGTGACCAGGCCGGCCAGCGCGGCCGCGGTCACCACCGCGCCGCCGGCCGCCAGAAGGAGATGGGCTCTGCGGGCCGCGGCGGTGTGCCGGCGGCCGGACGGGCCGAGATAGGCGACCGCCGGGACGGCGGCGAGCAGGCCCGCGAGGGCCGCCAGCTCCATACCGGACGGTGAGTGCACGGACACACTGTGCCGGATCTTCTCGGATTACGACACCCCCGGCGTCCCGCGCTGTGGACGTCCGGCACGGTCCGCGGCCCGGGCGGTGGCACTATGGGTGGCATGCCTGAGCTGCGCTCCCGGACCTCGACCCACGGTCGAACGATGGCCGGTGCCCGCGCCCTGTGGCGCGCCACCGGCATGACAGACGACGACTTCGGCAAGCCGATCGTCGCCATCGCCAACAGCTACACCCAGTTCGTACCCGGGCATGTGCATCTCAAGGACCTCGGCGGCCTCGTCGCCGAGTCGATCTTCGAGGCCGGCGGCATCGGCCGCGAGTTCAACACGATCGCCGTCGACGACGGCATCGCGATGGGCCACGGCGGCATGCTCTACAGCCTGCCGAGCCGCGAGCTGATCGCCGACGCCGTCGAGTACATGGTCAACGCGCACTGCGCCGACGCGCTGGTCTGCATCTCGAACTGCGACAAGATCACCCCGGGCATGCTGCTGGCCGCGCTGCGGCTCAACATCCCGACGGTCTTCGTCTCCGGCGGCCCGATGGAGGCCGGCAAGACGATCGCCATCGAGGGCATCGTCCACGAGAAACTCGACCTGGTCGACGCGATGAGCGCCGCCGCCAACGACAAGGTGACCGACGCCCAGCTCGACACCATCGAGCGCTCCGCCTGCCCGACCTGCGGCTCCTGCTCCGGCATGTTCACCGCCAACTCGATGAACTGCCTGACCGAGGCGATCGGCCTGTCTCTGCCCGGCAACGGCTCGACGCTGGCCACGCACGCGTCCCGCAAGGCGCTCTTCACCGAGGCCGGCCGGCTGATCGTGGAGATCGCCAGGGACTACTACGAGAAGAACGACGAGTCGGTGCTGCCGCGGGCCATCGCCAGCCGGGACGCCTTCGAGAACGCTGTCGCGCTGGACGTGGCGATGGGCGGCTCGACCAACACGATCCTGCACCTGCTGGCCGCGGCACGCGAGGCCGACCTCGACTTCAGCGTCTCCGACATCGACGAGATCTCGCGCCGGGTGCCCTGCCTGTCGAAGGTCGCACCGAACAGCCCGAAATACCACATGGAGGACGTGCACCGGGCCGGCGGCATCCCCGCCCTGCTCGGTGAGCTGCACCGCGGTGGCGTGCTGAAGACCGGCGTCCGCGCGGTCCATTCCCCCGACCTCACCACATGGCTCAACAAATGGGACATCCGCGGCGAATCACCGTCGGCGGAGGCTCTCGAACTGTTCCATGCCGCACCCGGCGGGGTCCGCACCACCGAGCCGTTCAGCACGCAGAACCGCTGGGCCAGCCTCGACACCGACGCGGAGGGCGGCTGCATCCGGTCGGTCGAGCACGCCTACACGGTCGACGGCGGCCTGGCCATCCTCTTCGGCAACCTCGCGCCCGACGGCTGCGTCGTCAAGACCGCCGGCGTCGACGAGTCGATCTGGAAATTCACCGGCCCGGCCCGCGTCTACGAGTCGCAGGACGACGCGGTCGCCGGCATCCTCGGCAAGGAGGTCGTCGAGGGCGACGTCGTGATCATTCGGTATGAAGGGCCCCGCGGTGGCCCCGGCATGCAGGAGATGCTCTACCCGACGTCGTTCCTCAAGGGCCGCGGCCTGGGCAAGGCATGCGCGTTGATCACCGACGGGCGGTTCTCCGGCGGCACCTCCGGGCTGTCGATCGGGCACGTCTCGCCCGAGGCGGCCGGTGGCGGTCTCATCGCACTGGTGGAGACGGGTGACGAGATCACCATCGACATCCCGGGGCGGTCGATCACGCTCAACGTCCACGACGAGGTGCTGGCCCAGCGGCGGCACGAGCAGGAGCGGCGACCCAAGCCGTACACGCCGGTCTCCCGTCAGCGTCCGGTGTCCGCGGCGCTGCGCGCCTACGCGTCGATGGCCACTGCGGCCAGCGACGGCGCCTACCGCCGCGTTCCCGAGTAGAAACCACGCGATCAGGGCCGGGAGATCCCTTTCTCCCGGCCCTTTTCCGGTACGGCCACCACTCCCCGGAACCACGCCGTCCCGGACCACCGCTCGACGCAGGCGACCCCTCCCGGCCGAGACGCGACCGCCGGGCTGAATGCGACCGTCGACGTCAACCCCGTCCGAAACGCGACCTCTAGTTCCAGGAGGGGAACGGCCGGCCGGGGGACTTGCGTTCGAGGTAGCGGAGGACCTCGCGGCAGTCGATGTTCGGTGAGCTGTAGGTGCCGCCCTTGAGGGCCTCCAGCAGCGGGCGGTCGCCGGAGAGCTGGTCGTCCTCGTTGTGGCAGGTCAGCCTGGTGTCGACGGCGGACTGCGGGATCCGCATGACGTAGCGGGTGTCGGCGTGCAGGACCGTGACCCACTCGTCGGTCTCGGCGATCGGGTAGCCGACGAACCGGTTCTGCGGCAGGACCTGCAACTTGTTGACGCCGTCCGACAGGTTCTGCGTGGAGGGCACGACGGGGGTGTTGAGCAGGAACGCCTGTGCGGACACCCACGGGGCGTCGAGGCTGTGCATGAACTGGAACGCCAGCGCGGCGGCGCCGACGTAGACCACGGACAGTCCTCGCCAGCCGGACAGGGCACGGTGCCGGCGGTTCGCGGTCTCGTCGGCGGAACCGGCCCACCTGCGGCGCAGATGGCGCATGACCAGCTCGACGACGAGGGCGATGAGCACCACGGTCAGGCACTGGAGAAGGTATCGGAACGGTGAGGCCAGGGCGGTGACCGTGGCGACGATCAGGATCAGGGGCCACAGAGCCGGCTGGATCCTGGCCCGGAACCGGACGGCGAACCACAACGTCCCCAGCGCGATCGCGGGAAGCACGTAGTAGGCGTAGATGGTCACCGTGCCCAGCGCGACCTGCACCGGGGTCGCCGCCAGGAGGGCCGTCGTGGTGGTCAGCGAGTACCGGCCCACGCCGTAGATCTTGATCAGGAACAGCAGCAGGAGCAGGGCGGATCCGATCGCCACCAGTTCCCGCGTGGTGATCTTCGGTTCGGCCGACGGCGCCGCGAAGAGATCAGCGGGCGGCGCGGGGAGATCAGCGGGTGCGGGGAGATCAGCGGGTGCGGGGAGGCCGGCAGGCGGCGCGGGAGGGTCGGCGGGCGCGGACTGGCGCGGAATCTCGGCAGGTGGGTGGTACGGATGGACACGGGAGCGTTTCCTGGGGTTCGCCATCGCCGCGCAGCCTCTCGTGAGCCGGTGTCCCGCCCGTCAGCGTAGGTACCGCCCACAATGGCCGGAACGGCAGGCGCCGCCGTCCCGGGCGGGACGACGGCGCCTGATCTCGATACCGGTCAGCGGACGGTGGTGGTCACCGCCGACCCCGGGGCGGTGCCGGCCGCGTTCACGGCGCGAACGGTCACCCGGTACCGGGTTCCGGCTGGGACACCGGTCGGTGCGGTGAAGCTCGCCGCCTTCGCCCCGGCCGGGACGGTGGTCACGATCGCCGCGCCGCGGGCCGTGCCCTTGGCGTTCAGGCGCTGCCAGGTGATCCGGTAGCCGGTGATCTTCGATCCACCGGTGGCGGCCGGGGCGATCCAGCGGGCCGTCGCGGTGACCTTTCCGCCCTTGCCGCCGGGCGTCGCGGTCAGATCACGGACCTTTCCGGGTACGGTCCGCGGCGTCACCACCGAACTCGAGGCGGACCACGGGCCGGCGCCGATCGCGTTGACCGCCCGCACCCGGAAGCGGTATCCGGTGCCGTTGGCCAGCCCGGTCACCGTCTGCACGGCGGCCGAGGCGGTGGCGGTCCGCAGCTTGCCGGACTGGCTGCCGTCACCGGTCAGTACCTGGATCTCGTACCGCTGGACGGGGCTTCCACCGTTGTCGGCCGGAGCGGTCCAGCGGACGACCGCGGCGCCGGCGGCCGGGCCCGGGACGCCGATGCGGGCGGCGCCGGGAACGGTCCGGGTGTCACCGGGGGTGCCGGGTCCGCCGGGGGCCGGCGTGGTGGTCCCGGTCGGGGTCGGCGTGGCGGTCGGCGAGACCGAACCGGTCGGCGTGGGCGTCACGGTCCCGGTGGGCGTCGGCGTCACGGTCCCGGTCGGAGCCGGCGTGACCGGAACGGTGGAGCCGGGGTTACCCGTACCCGTTCCGGGGTTACCGGTACCAGGGTTGGTGCCGGGGTTGCCGGTACCGGGGTCGGTGCCGGGGTTGCCGGTACCGGGGTCGGTACCGGGGGTACCGGTGCCGGGGTTACCGGTACCCGGGGTGGCTGCCGTCGGCGTGACCGTGTTGGAGATGCCGGAGTAGGCGCTGGCGCCGGCCGCGTTCACGGCACGGACCCAGAACGCGTAGGGAAGCCCGTTGGTCAGCCCGGTCATGGTCATCTCGGTGGTTCCGGCGTCGGCCACGTCGACACCGATCACGATGCCGGTCTCAGCGTCCAGTGCCTGGATCTCGTAGCCGTAGATCGCGGTCCCACCGTCGTAGAGGGGTGTGCTCCAGCGGACGACGGCGCTCTCGTCCCCGGCGGAGGCGACGCCGATACCGGGCGCGTCCGGGGCGACCGGGGTCACCGGCCGCGGCGGAACCGTGGTCGGCGGCGCCGTGGTGGGCGTCACAACCGGCGGCACGGTGGTGGGGGTGACGACCGGAGTGGTCGGGGTGACGACCGGCGGCACGGTGGTGGGGACGGGGTCCGGAGCGGGCTCCTCGTTCTCGCCCTCCTCCTCGTTCTCGCCGGGCTCGGCCGGGTCGTCGTCGCCGGGGACGGTCGCTACCGGGGTGACCGGGCCGAACGGCGAGGTGAAGACGCCTGGGCCGGCGGCGGTGTCGGCGCGGAGCCGGAACGTGTAGCCGGTGCCGTTGGTGAGTCCGGTGACAACGAGGCTGCGGGTGCCCGCGTCGAGGCTGGTCAGGATGGTCTCGCCGCCGCCGGTGCGCTCCAGGGTGAGGCCGGTGACCGGGTCGGTGCCGGTCGCGTCGGGCACGGTGATCAGGACGGTGGCCTGGCCGTCGCCGGCGAAGGCACTGACACCGAGGAAGGCCGTCATGCCGCTGATGTCCACGATCTGGTCGTCGAAGTGCAGCAGCTCGACGTTGCGGACGATGTCGTTGCCGTCGGGACCGGAGACGAGGACGCCACCGGAGATCGGGGTGACCGCGTACTCGGCGCGGGCTCCGGCGAAGACGGCCGTGTCCCTGCCGGGCGTGGGTGAGGTCGCGATCTCCCGTACCGTGATGATGTCGTCGGGGTTGATCCTGCCGGCGAAGACGTCGGCCTGGAGCTCGGTGAGCGACGACGCGGTGATCGAGGTGCCCCGGACCGCGAGCCGGACCGTCAGGTAGCGGTCTCCGTCGATGATGTCGTTGCCGAGGCGGCCTTCGATGAGGTCGTCGCCGGCGCCGCCGAGCAGGATGTTGCCCTCGCCCCAGACGTTGCCGGTGAGGTCGCAGTCGCGGCCGGTCCGGTTGGCGACGGCGGTCGCGGGCATCGGCAGTTCGGTGACCACCTGGTCGAGGCCGTGGATCCGGGCGAGGCCGGCGGCGTCGAGGGCGTCGCAGCCGATCGCGCCGTCGGTGGCGGGAACCGTGTCGTCGCCGCGCAGGACGTCGTCGCCGTTACCACCGGAGAGGGATTCGACCTCGTCGTAGCGGTCGCGGACACCGGTCTCCAGGCCGTCGAGGCCGAGCAGCGGCAGGTCGAGGTCGGAGTCGACGGCTTCCGGTGAGGAGCCGGCGATGGACCAGTCCCAGCCGGAGCCGCCGGCGTTCTTCTCGATGCCGGGGCCCTGGACGCCGATGTCGTCGCCGCCCTCCATGTCGTAGTCGTCGTCGCCACCCTGACCGATGAGCACGTCGTGGCCGGGCTTGTTGGAGTCGTCGCGGAAGAACAGGTTGCCGCTGTCGCCGGAGAGCAGGTCGGGCGAGTTGCCGCCCTCGATCCAGTCGTCGCCGGAGTCGCCGAACGCGCTGTCCTCGCCGTCCCCGGCGATGATCATGTCGTCGCCCTCGCCGCCGAACGTCTCGTTGGCGTTGGCGCCGCCGTTGGTGAAGTCGCGTCCGTCGCCGCCGAGGATGATGTCGGCGCCGGGGCCGGCGTCGATGGCGTCGTTGCCCGGGCCGCCCATGGAGAAGTCGGCGCCGCCGGAGTCGGTGAGGATGTCGTCGCCCTCGCCGCCGACGGTGACGTCGTCACCGGCGCCGCCTTCGAGCACGTCGTCGCCCTCGCCGCCCCAGATCGTGTCGTTGTCGTTTCCGGCGCGGACCCGGTCGCTGTTCTCGGTTCCGCTGTAGACGGACTGGGCGTTCATGCCGGCCTTGTCGACGCTGTTGCGGGCCCGGTACGCGATGGTGCCGTCGGGCAGGCGCAGCAGCAGGGCACGCTCGTTGCACTCACTGGCCGGGTCGTCGTCGACGAGGTTGCCCTGCCGGCTGTATCCGGCGGCGGTGCCGTCGAGCGCGGCCAGGTCGAACTTGCAGTCGGCGGTGGCGAACACGTCGGCACGCAGGCCGCTGGCCGTGGTGTTGCGGCTGATCAGCTCGGCGAACGTGTTGCCCTCGAGCTGGCTGCGCAGGTTCATGCCGGGGGTACGGGCCAGGTAGTACAGCCGGTCGCCGTTCTGCAGGGCGGTCAGCTGGGTCTCGAAGACGTAGTCGAAGGTGCTGCCGAGCAGGCCGCCGAAGGGCTCGGTGGTCTCGGCGAGCCCACCGATCCACAGGTCGATGTCGTCGAGCCCGGAGTTCGCCGTGGTCCAGGTGCCGGTGGCGTTGAGGAAGTCGGCACCGGCCGGGGTCTCCAGCAGGGTGGTCGCGGCGGCGCGCTTGGCGTCCACGGAGGTCGCGCTCAGGATCGACGGGTGCCTGCCGTACGCGGCGACGAAGTTGACCAGCGACTCCGGGTGCTTGAGGTGCTCACCGAAGTCGATCCAGCTGACATAGGGCCGCAGCCGTCCGTCGTTGCTCCGGTTGTGCAGGACGCGGCGCAGGTTGTTGAGCGTCGGGATGCCCTCGGAACGGCCGCGGGCGATGTTGATCGCGCCGAGGTCCATCGGCAGGCCGAGCAGGTTGCTGCGCAGCGTGTCGGTCATGAACTCGTCGAGGTCGTTGCCGACCTGGTCGGTCATGCCCATGACGATCTCGCCGGCCGCGGTCTCCGGGGACAGGGTGCCGTTGTTGGTGAACGCGGGCGGGTTGAGGAAGCCGTCGAGCAGGGAGAGGTTGCCGGCGTTCGGGCGCTGGATGCTCTCGTTCAGCATCGAGTGACCGAACCGGTAGACGGCGTGCGCGAACTCGGCGTAGACCGCCGGGTCGAGCTCGGCCTGGGTGAACGCGGCCGGCTGGAACGGGTTGATCGCCGGCTGGATCTTGCGGGCGAACTCCTCGAAGACGAGGTGCTGGTACTCCATCTCGTTGATGAACTTGGCGGCCTGGAAGATCCGCTCACCGGTCCACTCCGGGTCGCCGTCGATGATCCGCGCGATGTCGCTCACGAGCCGGTTGTGCTCGGAGTGGAAGATCTGGTGCACCGCGGTGAGGCCGATGTTCTCGTTGGCCCGTCCGTCACCGGCGATGTAGTGGGCGGCGAGCATCTCGTCGTCGTAGGTGCCGGCCGGCTGGGACGCGAAGTCCGCGCTGGCGATCGAGTCGGCGTCCGCGACGAGCGTCTTGGAAGGCGTGGCGTTGTGCGCGATGTCGGTGAGGAACGGGGTGTCGAAGTGCACCACGTTCGCGGGCACCGCCACCGGGTTCGCGAGGTCGCCCTCGACCAGGCCGGTCGCCGTGACGTACTGCGGGAGGCCGCGGGCCGGGCCGGGGACGAAGTTGCCGTAGGCGTCGGCGAGCACCATCGGTACGTCCAGCGCGTCCAGGTCGCTCAGGGCCAGGCCGAGCGTCGCACGCGACTGGCGCTTGACGTCGGCCCAGGTGGGCAGGCCGCCGTCGGCACCGGTGAGAAGGTTGCCGGTCGCCTGCGCGGACGGCGTGTACTCGCGGAGGAACACCTGGTGCGCGGCGTGCGACGTGTAGGTCTGGGAGTTGTCGACGTACGGCGTGTCGGTGTTCTTCGACGGGTTCTTCGCCCGGGTCAGCATCATGAACCGCATGGCCGGCGGCACGTACTTCGCGTCGCCCGGCTTGGGGTCGTCGGCGGTGCCGGTGAGCCGGTCCGGGCCGGCGACCAGCGGGTCGTCGGCGCGCAGCGGCACCATGACGATGTCGTTGCCCTTGACCGTCTGGTCGATGCCGTGGTCGAAGAACTGCCCGAAGAGCGTGAACCACGAGTTGTACGGCGCGGACAGCCCGAAGTCGGTGGTCACGTTGGGGATGAAGAGGGTGACCCCGTCGGTGTTGCCGCCGGAGACCGCGACGGCCGCCGGGTTGGCCGCGGTCTGGTCGGCGATGATGTTGCTGATCTGCCGGGGAGCCGCATCCACCGGACGGGTGCCCCGGTAGACACCGGTGTACTGGGCCGGCGCGAGACGCGGGAACTCCTGGTCGGCCGCGCCGTACCTCTCCTGCCCCGGGGTGAGGTGGTTGCAGGTGCCGTCGACCGTGCGCAGGCCCATCGAGAGCAGTGGGCTTCCGAGCTGGTCCAGCAGGGCGCCGCAGGGGCCGGTGTCGCTGGTGGTGGCGGCGACGTGGGCCTCGGCGATCTTGATCTGTTTGAGGATGTACGACAGATCGGCTTCGGTGATCGTGAAGCCCTGGCCGATCGGGGCGGCCTGGGCGGGAACGACCATGACGGTGGTGGCGAGCAGCGCACCGAGTGCTGCGGCGGACCAGACTCTACGCAAGGGGGGACCTCATCCGGAGAGCGCGAATGCCCGTTTAGGTGGGCTATTTCGGCATATGTTCTGGCAGCCGGCAGTGGTCCACCTGTGGTGTTCCTGAAAAGAAGAAGGCCCCCTCCGCGGAGGGGGCCTTCGTCAATGTCCGTGCTTCTCGTCCGACAGATCCGGTACCCCGTGTGACAGGTCCACTCCCGGGCCCGGGAGGTTCGCCTCCACGTGCACCCGATCCGGTGGCACCCCGGCCGCCCGCGCCATCGACTCGCGCACCGCGGCGATCTGCGTGTCCCCGAGCACCGCCCCGAAGTAGCGGACCGTCACCCCGTCCGCCTGCACGTCGGTGACGTAACCGCCCAGCGAGTCGCTCAGCACGCCCTCGGTGTCCTGCCGGTCCGACACCTGCCGCGGCGTCACCCCGGCGGCCGGCACCACGCAGAACGTCAGATCGTGCACCAGAACCGGCTGCACCAGGTAGAACGCGATACTCGCCGGCTGGTGGTCACGCATGAACGCCTCGGCGTCGTAGACCCGCGCGCCCTCGTCGAGGACGAACGTCATCTCCGGGACCAGGTACTCCAGCATGTCCTCGGAGAAGACCGCGAACGTGGCGTCGGTCAGCGTGCCGATCTTCGCCTCGGCGGCGAGTTCCCGCAGTTCACGGGCGATGGCGCCACGGTCCGCGCCGGGTGCCGGATGGATCGCGATGGCGGCCCGCCGGCGCACCATCGGGCCGTCGAAGGAGGTGTCGGCCAGGCCGTCGCCCTTGTCCCCGGCGACGACGTGGGCGACCGGCGCGGGCGGTTCGGCCGCGGGGTACGCGTACCAGGCGACGCCCGCGGCGGCCACCAGCAGTCCGGCGAGTGCCCGTTTCATCAGCTGCCCAGCGGGTAGCTCGGCGCGTACGACACCGGCATCTCGGCCGAGGTGTCGTCGTAGGCCGGGTCCGCGTGGATCGGGTCGTTGTTCATCATGTCGCCGACCGCGAACTGGATCATCATGTCGCTGTCCTCGTGGACCAGGTTGTGGCAGTGCAGCATGTACCGGCCGCCCGCGTTGCCGTCGCCGGTGGTGAACTGCATGAGCACCGACGCGGTCTCGTTCTCGCCCAGGTAGAAGACGTCCTTCGGGCCGTTCTCCCAGGCGTACGGCTTGTTGCCCGGGGTGTTGTTGCGGGAGAGCAACTGGCCGTCGATCAGGTGGATGTGCACCGGGTGGAACCAGCCGCCCGACTCGTTCACCAGGTCCCAGATCTCGACGTCGTACGGGTTCGGGTTGCCGAGCACCCGCTTGAAGTCGCTCTTCTCGACGTCGTCCCAGGTCTCCCCGTTGACGGTCCAGAGTCCGTGCTTGCGTTCCACCCGGACCTTGCGACGGGCCTTGGCCATCTCCGGCTTCAGCTTCATCGGGTCGAGCGCGCCACGGTTCGACCACGGCACCGGGCCGGCGTCCAGAGTCGTCGGGATGACGTAGGTGTCCGGCGCCCCCGAGTCGGCGACGACCTCGAACTGCATCACCTTGTCGGTGTTCTTGAAGTCCTCGTTGTTCTTGTTGCTGAGGTTCTTCAGATCGATCTTCTGACCGACCTTGTACTTCCTGAAGTCGATCAGGACCTCGTAGCGCTCGGCGGCGCCCTGGCGGAACGACTCGACCGCGGCGACCTTCGGCACCATGCCGCCGTCGGTGCCGACGATGTGGAACGGGTCGCCGGTGCTGAGCCGGAACCGGTACGAACGGGAGATCGACGACACCAGGAAACGGAACCGGTAGACGCGCGGCTTGACCCGCATCTTCGGCCACGGCACACCGTTCACCATGATCACGTCACCCATGAAGCCGGCGTGATCCTCGTCGTCGAAGGCCACCGAGCCGTCCGGCTTGAACGCGATGTCGCTGACCACGATCGGTACGTCGTACTGGCCCTGCGGCAGTTGCGCGGCCTCGTACTCGTCGGTCAGGTGGTACTGCGCTGCCAGACCGGAGTAGGCGTTCGCGGCAGTGGTGCGGTGGTTGTGGTCGTGGTACCAGAGCGTCCGGGCCGGCTGCCAGTTCGGGTACTTGTACGTCTTGCACTGGCCCGGGTGGGTGTGATCGTTGGCGTACCCGTCGTACTGGGGCAGCGACGCCGAGCCGTGCAGGTGGGTGACCGTGCTGAACGGCTGATTGTTGATCTTGTTGATGGTCAGCGAGTTCTTGATCCGCACCTCGGAACGGGTGCCGCGGGGAACCCGGATGGTCGGGCCGGGGAAGATGCCGTTGTAACCGGCGATCGGCGTCGTCAGGCCCGGCACGAGGCTGGCCTGCCCGACCTTCTGGGTGAGCCGGTACTTCTGGAACGGTCCCTGGTCGTCGACGCCCTCCTCGTACGGCATCAGCACCGGGGGCCGGCGGAACATGTTCGTGAACGGTGTCGGCGTGTTCTTCGAGGCCAGGCCACTCGACTTGGCGATCACCGCGCCGCCGCCGGCCGCGATGACCAGGCCGCCACCACCGAGGGCAATCGCTCCCTTGAGCAGGTCACGTCGGCTCAGACTTCCCCGTGTCATCGAACTCCCTCGCACATCCGGTCCATCAGTCGGGGCCAGAAGCTATGAGCAGGGCCTTTGGTAATCCTGTGGAAAGCCTCAACCCGATACCGCCGAGCGCCGAAACGTCCTTGCGCAAGGAACTCACGAGGAGGCCACATGCGCGTCAGCGTGCTCGGGCAGCTGACCGTCACCGGCGATTCCGGCGAGGCGCTGCCCGCCGGTGAACTGCCCCGCCGGGCACGCCAGGTGCTGGCGGTACTGGCCGCGCGGCACGACCGGATCCAGTCGAAGGACGCGCTCGCCGACTCGGTCTGGGGCGAGGACCTGCCCGGCAACCATGTGGCCGCGCTCGAGCACTACGTGTCGGTGATCCGGCGGCGGCTCCAGCCCGACGGCTCCTCGGCGAACTGGTTCATCGTCACCCGCAGCGGCGGCTACCTCTTCGACACCACCCGGGCCGGGCTCGACCTGGCCGACCTGCGTGCGCTGATCCGGCGGCTGGACACCGTCACACCGGGCTGCCCGGAGCGCCTGGCCGTGCACGCGGAGATCCTGGCCCTGGCCCGCGAGCTGCCGTTCCCGGAGGACCCGTACGCGGAGTGGGCCGAGCCGGTCCGCACCGAGGTGCAGGTGGCGGCCGTGAACGCGCTGCTCCAGCACTCCGGGGCGTCGCTGTCCGGCGACCCGGCCCGGTCGTTCCGGCTGGCCCAGGAGGCGATCGAGCTCGACCCGTTCCTGGAGTCCGGCTATCGGGCGGCGATGACGGCCGCGATCGCGATGGACCGGCAGGACGACGCACTGCGGATCTTCGAGCGGTGCCGGCAGATCCTCGACGAGGAACTCGGCGTGACGCCGTCGGCCGACCTCGTCCGCCTGCAACGGGAGGTGCTCGCGGGCCGTACCGCCGCGATCGATCCCGAACCCGCCCCGGTCGCCACGGCATCACGCCCGGCGCCGCCGCCCGACCCGTCCCGGGAGCGTTTCCTGGGCCGGATCACCGAGCTGCGGCTGCTGCTGGAACCGGACCCGCCACCGGTCGTGCACATCGTCGGGCCGTCCGGCTCCGGCAAATCGGCGTTCCTCGCCGAACTCGAACGCCACGCGCCCGGCCGGGTCGGCATCGGGCACGGCGCGTCCTCGGTCGGGGTGCTGCGGCACGCCTGGCTGCGGGCCGCCCTCACCGACCTGGGCGCGCCGGCCGAGGTGCTCAAGGTGGTCGACGAGGCCGGGCCGGAACGGCCGCTGCTGCGCCCCCACCTGGAGACGATCGGCGCCGCCTTCGACGGTCCGGAACCCGTCTTCGTCGCCATCGACGACGCCGCCGACCTCGACGCGGCGAGCGTCGCCGAGCTCTCCTGGCTGGGCCGGCACTGCCCGGCGCTGCGGATCGTGCTCACCTACTGCTATCCGTCGGAGATCGCCGAACGTCCGCTCTCCGGGCTCGGCTCGCCGGTCGTCCTCCGCCTCGAACCGCTCAGCGACCCCGACCTCGCCGTCCTCGGCGACCGTGACCTGGCGGAACGCACCGGCGGCATCCCCGCGCTGGTCGGTGCGGCGCTGCGGCCGGCCGAGGTGTCGCACGCGGTGGCCATGCAGATCGCCCGGCAGCGCACCCGCTGGATGCCGGACCCGTCGTGGGAGATCCTGCGGCTCTGTGCGGTCCTCGGCCCGCTCAGCGTCGGCGAACTGTCGACGCTCACCGGCTATCCGCTGCCGGAGTTGCTGTCCTGCGTCGACCACCTGGTCCATGCCCATCTGCTCACCGAGAACGAGGACGGCCGGGTCCGGCACCGCAGCTCGCTGATCAGCGCCGCGGTCTCCGGGCAGGTCTCCGCGGCCTCCGCCCGCTACCTGCGCCGCCGCCTGGCGGCGGACAACTGACGAACAACGAGCGGCGGGCCCCTGGAGGAGGCCCGCCGCCGGCTCACTTCTCTTGATCTTTTACGGCCACCCGAACCGTGGCCGCGGAAGAGGTCGTCAGTTCGTCACGTTCACCGGGAACGCGAGGACCTGGCCACCGGTCGAGCTGACGAAGCTGATCGTGCGGACGGTGCCCGGGTTCGGCCCTGTCACCCGGATGCTGAACGCGCCGGCCGCGTCGACCGTCGCCGGGGTGCCGACGACCCGCCCGGCCAGGGTGCCGCCCAGGACCGCGGTGATCCGCTGCCCGGCGAGCAGGCTGCTGGTGCCGGAGATACGCCACTCGTTGTTGCCGGTGCGGTACCGGACGGTCAGCCCGGTGAACGTCTCCGCCAGCGGCCGGACCGTGACCCGCGAGGTGCTCGTACCGGCCGGGTTCGTCGCGGTCAGCTCCAGCACCACCGGGTCGTTGTTGTAGACGTAGGTGGTGTTCGGGCCGGGTGCCGCCGGCAGCGTCAGCGCCGGGTAGGTGAAGGTCGGCTTCGGGCCGGCCGCACCGGTCAGGTTCACGGCCGGGCCGGACACCTGGCGCCACTGGTAGGTCTCGGCGCCGGTCGAGGCGGAACCGTCCAGCGCGACGGTACGGCCACGGATCACGGTCTGGTCGGCGCCGGCGTTGGCCACCGCCGGGGCGGTACCGGTGACCGTCACCGTGACGGTGACCGGCAGACCCGCGCCGCCGGGACCGGAGACGATCAGCCGGAACGCGTAGGTGCCGGCCTGCGTGGCGACGAACGAGGCGGTCGGGGTGGCCGCACCGGTCAGGATGACCGCCGGGCCGCCCGTCTGGGTCCAGGAGTAGGCGTCGATCGCACCGGTCGAACCGGAGCCGTCGAGGGTGACCTTCTGCCCGGCGACCGCACCGGACACCGCGATCGCGTTGGCCACCGGCAGGTCCGGGACGAACGCCTGGCCGGAGCCGGTCAGCGGGACGGTCGTCGACCCGCCGCTCGACGAGGTGACGGTGACCGCCGACGGCGGCGCGGTGACCCCGGTGAACGGTCCGGTGATCGGGCCGAACCCGGTGACCGACAGCTGCGGCGGCGTCGAGTCGGCGTCGCTGGAGGTGGCGGCGACGGTCAGGGTGCCGGCGTCCGCGTCATAGCGGGCGTCGGTGACCCGGACGACGTCGACGAGCTTGCGGGTCTTCCTGGCGACCGGACGGTCACCGGCGTTGACGACCTCGATCGTGGCGCCGGTGGACGGCACCGATCCGGTCACCGGGAACCGGCCGTAGTAGCGGCCGTTGTCGCCGCGCAGCTTGGTGGTCCGGAAGCCGAGCTGCGCGTTGCCGGTCACCTCGATCGACTGGCCCGGCTCGCTGCTGGCGTACACCTCGATGACACCGGTGCCGTTCGAGCCGACCGTGTAGGTGGCCTGGTCGATGTCGACACCCGAGTTCGTGGCGTAGCGGCCCTGCACGCTGAACAGGTCGGTCGATCCGAGGTCGGCGATGGTGGCGCCGCTCACCGGGTCGAGCTGCTCGACACGGACGAAGTTCGTGCCGTACGGGCTGCCGACGACCCGGTGCTCGACGCCCGGGTCACCGGTGTAGCCGGCCGGAGCGGCCGGGGCGACCGCCGGGTCCCACTTCAGGAACGGGCCGACCCGGCTGGTGATCGCCTGTCCGAACGCGCCCGGCGTGGTACCGATGTCCTCGGTCATCCGGATCCCGCGGTCGTCGGCGGTCAGGTCGTCCACGCCGTACGGGTGGGTGATCCGGTAGCGGGTGCCCTCGACGGCGTCGAACCGGATCCGGATCCGGCCGAACACCATCTGGTCGCCGTCCTTGACCTCCTCGGCCGCCCAGGCGCCCTCCAGGTCCATACCGATCCCGAAGTCCACCCCGTTGGCCAGGGTCATCTCGGCTCCGGCGAGCTGGTAGAAGAACTCGCCCGGGAAGTTGTCCGGGTACGAGACCGGCGCGTCCGGGTTCGGCACCTCGTCCGGCAGCGTCGAACAGAGCGGGTCGTCCAGGGTCGTGCACGCCTCCAGCCGCAGCCCGTTGCTGTCCCGGTACCAGGCCGGGAAGCCGTGCTCGGCGAGCGGACCGGCCTGGGTGAGGCTGCCCTGCCGGGTGGCGGTGGTGACCACCACCGCGGCGGCCGTCGTGGCGATGGGCGCGATCACCGCCACGGTCACCCCCGCGGTGACCGCGAAACGGCGCAGTTTCTTCTTCATCGAACTCCTCAGGGTTCTCCGGACGGCTCGATGCGCACCCTGCCGGGACGACCCTTGGTCCGCCTGAATTCACCTGCGTGCGGGCTTAGTTTTCGCTGAAAGAGTGGTGTGAGTCCGAGGCCGGTAGCCGCCGGAGGCGGGGAACTGGCGCATTGTTTCTGTGGACTGCGTGGCCGTACCAGATGCGAGGTTGAAAGAAACGGCGAGGCCCGCCCACCGTGACCGGTGGACGGGCCTCGCCTCGCGGATGCGTCTTACTTGAGCGCGCCCTCCATGATGCCGCGGACCAGCTGCCGGCCGCCGACCAGCAACAGGATGACCAGCGGGACCGTGGCGACGAAAGCGCCGGCGAGAACGCGCCGATAGACCACGTAGTTGCCGCTCGCCAGGTCGGACAGGGCGACCATCGAGGTGGGGAAGTCGGTGCCGTTCAGCGTGATCAGCGGCCACTGGAAGTCGTTCCAGGTCGCCACGAACGTGAGCAGACCGAGCACGGCCAGTGCCGGGCGGATCGCCGGAACCACGACGGTCCAGTAGATGCGCAGCGTCAGCGCGCCGTCGATGCGCGCCGCCTCGACCAGTTCGTCGGGGATCGCGTGCGCGATGAACTGACGCATGTAGAAGACGCCGAACGCGCTGACCAGGCCGGGTGCGATGACCGCGATCAGCTGGCCGTTCCACCCGAGCTTGCCCATCAGGATGTAGAGGGCGACGACGCCGAGCTGATTCGGCACCGTCAGGGTCAGGATGACCACGAACATCAGGACGTTGTTGCCCTTGAAGCGCAGTTTCGCGAACGCGAACCCGGCCAGCGAGCAGAAGAACAGCGTCGACGCGGTGACCGCGAGGGCCACGATGAGGCTGTTGATCAGCGACGCGGTGAAGTAGACGTCCTGCATGGTGAAGACCTCACGGAGGTTCACCATCAGCTGGTCGCCGGGGATGACCGACGGCGGCGACTTCATCACGGCGTCGTCGCTGCTCGTCGCGATGACGAACATCCAGTACACCGGGAACGCCGAGACCAGCAGGATCGCGGTCAGCCCGAGGTAGGACTTCCAGGTGCCGGGGGTGTCCTGGGGTGCACGGCTCACCAGGCGGGTGCTCATTTTCCGCCTCCGAGGCGCCGGGTGACCAGGAAGTTGACAGCGGCCACGACCAGGATGATCAGGAACAGCGCCCAGCTCATGGCGGCCGCGTATCCGAGGTTGAGGTCACGCCAGCCGACCTTGAAGATGAGCTGCGCGATGGTGCGCCACTGGTGGTCGTAACCACCGTTGGCCAGTGCCGGGTTCTCGTCGAAGAGCATCGGCTCGTTGAAGAGCTGCAGCCCGCCGATGGTCGAGAGGATCACGGTGAACAGGACGACCGGCTGGATCATCGGCACGGTGATGCGCCACAGCGCGCGCCACGGGCCGGCGCCGTCGACCGCCGCCGCCTCGTAGACGTCCTTCGGGATGGCCTGCATCGCGGACAGGTAGAGCAGCGCGTTGTAGCCGATCCACTTCCAGTTGACCATGGTGGCGATCGCGAGCCAGCTGCTCCAGGTGGTGGCCCGCCAGTCGAGCGGCTGCTCCTCGCCGAAGCCGACCAGTGACAGCAGCCAGTTGGCCATGCCGTAGTCACGGCCGAAGAACACCGCGAAGACCAGGGTCGACGCGGCGACCGGAGTGACGTACGGCAGCAGGATGCCGATCCGCCAGAAGGTCGCGCCGCGCAGCTTGCGGTTCAGCAGGTTCGCGATGATCAGGGCCAGCAGCAGCTGCGGAACCGTGGACAGGATGAAGATGCCGAACGTGTTGAGCAGCGAATCCCAGAAGTCCGAGTCGGAGAACAGCCTGGTGAAGTTCTCCGTACCGGCCCAGCCGGTCTTCGTCGGGTCGTCGAGGCGCCAGTGGCGCAGGGCCACGATGCCGTTGAAGATGATCGGGAACATGCCGAAGATCGCGAAGAGCACGAAGAACGGCGCGATCAGCAGATAGGGCACTGTCTTGGTGTCGAACCGGTGGAGCCAGAACTTCGCCTTGCGGGGCGGCGCGTGCTTGGGCTCCTCGTTTCGCACCACGCGAACGTCGGTGAGGGACACGAGAACTCCTCGGAAGGGCCGGAAGGCGGGGCGGCCGCAGCCGCCCCGCCGTTCTTCAGGGATGGATCAGGAGCTCGCGACCTTCTCGGCTTCCTTGACAGCCTCGGCCCACGCGTCGGCCGACTTCAGCTGGCCCTGGCCGACACGGTTGATCACGTTCTCGACGGCCACGCGGGTCGGGCCGTTCTTCTTGCCCAGGTACTGCGGCTTCAGGTTCTCCGCGGTGGCGGCGAAGATCTGGCCGGTCGGGGCGTTGGTGAAGAATTCCTTCTTGAAGTCCAGGACGTTGGGGTCCTTGTAGAGCGCCGGCTGCGAGGGCAGGTTGCCGACCGTCTTGAAGACCTCGATCTGCTGCTCGGGCTGGATCAGCCACTCGACGAACTTGTAGGCCTCGTCGACGTTCTTGCCCTGCTTGGGGATGGTCCACCAGGAACCGCCCCAGTTACCGCCGCCGCCCGGGATCGCGGCGATGTCCCACTTGCCCTTCTGGTCGGGCGCGGTGTCCTGGATGTGGCCGAGCATCCACGCGGGGCAGGCGAGGACGGCGAACTGGTCCTTCTTGAAGCCCTGGTCCCAGTTCGGCTGGAAGCTGGCCAGGTTGGCGGAGATGCCGGCGTCGAGGGCCTTCGTCGCGACGTCGAACGCGACCTTCGGGCCGCCCTCCATCTGGAGCTGCTCCTGCTCGTTGTAGAAGCCGACCGGCTGCTGCGAGAGGACCGGGTTGAACAGGTTGGTGGCGGAGTCGACGAACTTCTTGCCGGTCTTGGAGGTGTAGGTCTTACCGGTCTCCAGGAAGGCGTTCCAGTCCGGCCAGAGCTTCGAGACCGACTCACGGTCGGTGGGCAGGCCGGCAGCCTTGAACAGGTCGGTCCGGTAGCACATGGCCAGACCGCCGACGTCGGTGCCGAGGCCGATCTGCTGACCGGCGGCGGACTTCGAGGCCGCCCACTTCCACGGCAGGTACTTCGCCTCGTACGAGGCGGCGCCCTTGTCGACCAGGTTGACGAACTGGTCGGCCTGGCCGCGGAACTGAACGATGAAGCCCTCGTCGACCGCCGAGATGTCCGGCGCGCCGGAGCCGGCGACCAGCTTCTTCTGCAGGTCCTCGTGCTGGGCGTTGTACTCGCCGGAGTTCAGCGCGATCTTGACGTTGGGGTGGTCCTTCTCGTACTTGGCCTTGAGCGCGTCGAGGCCCATGTCGCCCCAGAAGTTGACCTTCAGGGTGATCTGGCCGGCGCCGGCGTCCGAGCCGCTGTTCTCCAGGGCCTGGCCGCTACAACCGGTTATCGCCAGCGCGGCCACGAGGCCGGCGGCGCTCACGCGCAGGGCGCGGCGTCCGAACTGTTCCATGTCATTTCCTCCGCAAGGAGATCCGCATCACTGAACCGGGTAAGTTGGGGGAACCGTAAGCCTGGCTTTCAGCGGTGTCAATAGCCGGTTACGGGCGCGCTCCCACTCCGTATCAAGCCGGATTTTTCGGACGGGCGGAAATCGACGGTTTACATCGTGTGCTGTGTGCCGTAACACTTAACCGATCAAGCGAGCGTCCAACGTCGAGGGAGTCCGGCGGCCACCAACCCGGGCCCGATAAGCTCGGCGGCAGTGGGGACAGAGGAGATTGAGTGAAGCGGCCCACGATCGCCGACATCGCCCGGCGGGCCGGCGTGTCCAAGGGCGCCGTGTCGTATGCCCTCAACGGCCAGCCCGGCGTCTCCGAGGCGACCCGCAAGCGCATCCTGTCGATCGCCGAGGAGATCGGCTTCAACGCCAACAGCGCGGCCCGGGCCCTCTCCGGAGCACGCGCCCGCGCCGTCGGTCTCACCCTGTGCCGTCCCGCGCGGATCCTCGGCATCGAGCCCTGGTTCATGGGGCTGATCAGCGGCTTCGAGGCCGAGCTGGGCGCCCGCTCGTATGCGCTGACCCTCCAGGTGGTGGCCACCCCCGAGCAGGAGGTCGAGGTCTACCGCCGCTGGTGGGGCGAGCGCCGCATCGACGGGGTGATCGTCACCGACATCCGCGAGGACGACATCCGCATCCCCGTCCTCCAGCAGCTGCAGCTGCCGGCCGTGGTGATCGGCGGGCCCGGTGACACCGGCCCGATCGCGCAGATCTGGTCCGACGACGCCGGCGCGATCACCGAGGCGGTCCGCTACCTGGTCGCCCTCGGCCACCACAAGATCGCCCGGGTCAGCGGTGTCGCCGACCTGCTGCACACACAGAACCGGACGAAGGCCTTCGAGAACGTCTGCGCCGCCCTCGGGCTGGACAACGCGATCACCATCCCGGCCGACTACACCGGCGAGGAGGGCAGCCGCGCGACCCGGCGGCTCCTGATCGGCGGCGACCGGCCGACCGCGATCATCTACGACAACGACGTGATGGCCGTCGCCGGCCTGGCGGTCGCCCAGGAGATGGGGCTCTCCGTCCCCGGCGACCTGTCCATCGTGGCCTGGGACGACTCACCGCTGTGCAGCCTCGTGCACCCGCCGCTCACCGCCCTCAGCCGGGACATCTCGGCGTACGGCGCACAGGCCGCGCTCGAGCTGCTCAACGCCATCGACGGCCGGACCGTCGGAAACGTCGAGGCCGGCCGGGTGCACCTCACCCCGCGCGGGAGCACCGCTCCGCCGCGTTAGCCCCGGTGGCTGTCGAGGTATGCCTCGACCCGCTCGGCCGGACCCGGATGACCCAGCGCGAACCCCTGGCCGTACCGGCAGCCGGCCTCCTTGGCGCGGGCGATGTCGTCGTCCGACTCCAGCCCCTTGGCGACGATGTCCAGACCCAGCCGGCGACCGAGACTGACCACCACGTCGACCACCGAACGATCGGACATCAGCGCCGGGCTCAGCTTGAGCATGTCCACCGGTAGCCGCCGCAGGTGCGACAGCGACGTCTGGCCCGAGCCGAAGTCGTCGAGCGCCGCCTTCACACCGAGTTTCCGCAGCCCGGCCAGGGCGGCCACGATGGCCGGCACGTCCTCGTCGATCCACGTCTCGGCCACCTCGACGACCAGCCGTTCCGGGGCCAGGCCGTACCGGCGCAGCGTGGCGCCGACCTGATCCGGGAACCGGGCGGTCAGCAGCTCCCGCGGGCCGACGTTGACCGACAGCCAGAACTCGTCGCCCACCGTCCAGCCGGCCAGACGGCGGCAGGCCTCCTCGAGTACCCATTCGTCCAGCTCGGCGGTCATCCCCAGGGCCGCGGCGATCGGCAGCAGTTCCTTCGGCGGGATCGGGCCCAGTTCCGGATGCCGCCAGCGCAGCAGCGCCTCCACACCGGCCGGGCGGCCGTCGGCCAGCCCCGAGACCGGCTGGAACACCAGGTCCAGCTCACCGCGGGCGGCCGCGCCGAGCAGCTGCTGCTCCAGTTCCATCCGGCGGTGCAGCTGGATCTCGACGTCCGGGTCGTACCACTCGACGCGGTCGCGGCCCAGCTGACAGGCGCGCTGCCGGGCCAGGTCGGCGTGGCGCAGCACCTCGCCGGAGTCCGCGCCGCCGGCGAGTTCGGCCAGGCCCACGCTGGTGTGCAGGTCCAGGGTGGCGCCGGGCAGCGCGTACGGCTCGGCCAGTTTCGTGACGATACGGCTGGCCAGGGCGTAGGCCGGCACCGACGAGTCCGGGGTGAGCACGGCGAACTCGTCGCCGCCGAGCCGGGCCGCCACGTCCTCGCCGCCGATCAGGGCGCGCAGCCGCCGGGACACCTCGATCAGCACGGCGTCGCCGACCTCCCGGCCCCGCGCGTCGTTGATCTCGGCGAGCCCGTGCAGGTCGATCACCAGCAGGGTGCCGCGCCGGCCCGGCTGCCGTCGGAGAGCGAGCAGGTCCCGCATCAGCGCCTGCCGGTTCGCCAGGCCGGTCAGCTGGTCCAGGTAGGAGAGGCGGTGCAGGGTCCGTTCCAGGTGGCGACGTTCCCCCACATCCCGTACGTGTACGACGAGCGCCGCCACCTCGGGGACGCTGCGCAGGTCGGAGATGGTCGACTCGGTGTCCCGCCACATCGCGGCGCCGTCCCGCAGCCGGGCGCTGACCAGGACCGGCGGCCCACCCTCGTGCTCACCGGCCAGCACCGATCCGATGACCGCCCGCGCGTCCGCCTCGTCGTCGGGGTGGATCAGCTCCCCGAATCCCCGGCCGATCACCTCCTGATCGCGGAGCCCGAACAGCCGGGCGGCCGCCGGGGACTGCCAGCGGACGGTCAAGTGCTCGTCGAGCACCAGGGTGAGATCGGTCGCGCCGGTCACCATGGAACGGAAGTGGGCCTCGGTGACCCGGAGGCGCCCCGCGTAGCGGCGGATGTCCCGGACCACGAGCAGCTCGCGGAAGACCAGCACGCTGACCATCACGAGACCGAAAACGATCGCCTCGGTGCCGAACTCCTCGACGGCGAGCAGGTGCCAGAACGCGGCGATCACCCCGACCGCGGCCGGCACCGCCAGCAGTGGATAGCTGGCCAGGTACTGATCCGGGTGGCGGGGCTCCAGCGGCGGGGGCGGAAGGTCACGGCGCGAGCCGCCCCACGCCGAGGCACCCAGCCCGGCCACCACGCCCAGACCCGCCACCAGGGCCGCCGGGCCGGTCGCGCCGAACGCCAGCACGCCGAGGCTGAGCATGACCAGCGAGGTGCCCGCGCCGCACCAGGCCGCCGCGCGGGGACGTGGCCGGGCGCGCAGCACGATCACCGTGACGATCGCGACGCCACCGGCCGCGATCAGCAGTGCCGGCACCGCCCCGGGGCGGCTGGACGCCGCCGGGATCAGGTAGATCGCGAAGCCCAGGCTGACACCGAGACCGACGCCGTCGTACGCCCGCCGCAACCGCACCACCCAGTTGCTCGCCGCGCCGGGCAGCAGTGAGGTGCCGGCCACGAAACACGCCGTGGCCGCGGTCAGGCCGGCGGTCATCCCGGCGGACCGGTGTTCCGGCGCCCACCAGAGGACCTGCACGGTGAGGGCGGTGAGGAGCGCGCCCATGCCGACCAGGCCGGCGCCCCGGCACGAGGCGAACGCCCGCTCGGCACGATGCAGCGCGAGAGCGGCGCGGATGAGGACGGCGCCCGCACACAGACCGGCGGCGCCGATCGCCCCCGCGAGCAGCACGGCGATCATCGACGAGTCCTCTGTTGTAGGGGAACTGCACCGGGTCAACGACGGTCCCCGGATCGGGTTACGGCACGGCGTGTCGTCGTCCCACGAACGGATCGTCGGTCATCCAGCGATGACGGTCAACAGGTGAGCCGGCCCGGCGGGTCCGGCAGGACCGCCCGGCACGGCGAGTGGGAGGATGGGGGCGTGAGCAGTCGTCCCGTTCTCCGCGTCCGCAAGTCCGGCGCCGTGCTGGTTGCCGCGTTGATCGCGCTCGTCGGCACGATCCCGCTCGCCGGCTCCTCCTGGGCCCTGAGCCCGCTGCTGCTGATCCCGATCGCCGTCCTGGCGTGGACGTGGCGGGCCGGCACCGACGTCTATCCGGAGGAGCTGCGGGTCCGCGCCCTCTTCGGCGGCAGCCGGGTGCCGTTCACCCGGATCACCGAGCTCGCACCGGACGATCGCGGCCGGGTGTCGGCGCTGCTCGACAACGGCAACGTCATCCGGCTCACCGGGATCACCCGGGACAATCTGCCGCAGGTGCTGGCCGCGAGTGGCCATCCGGTCGGCGCCGGCGATCAATGAGCGGGCACTGTCAGACTGCGCGGCTACCCTGGTCGGCATGACCGGAGGGGGTGGTTCGGACGTGCGTTTCCGCCGGAGCCGTGCGATGGCCGCGAGTTCCGCGGCCCTGCTGGCGCTGACCGCCGGGTGCAGCTTCGGGCCGCCCGGCCCCGACCAGGCCGGTTCACCGCCCAACCTGCCCCGGCCGTCGGTCGCGCCGACCGCCGGTGGTGACGACTCCTCGCGCGAGCTGGCGATCACCGTCCTGGCCAGGGATCTCGAGGTGCCGTGGGGGCTCGCGTTCCTGCCCGACGGCGGTGCGGTGGTCACCGAGCGCGACACCGCCCGCATCCTCAAGGTGGGTCCCGAGTCGACGGCCGCGGGCCTCGCGGTCACCGAGCTGCGGCGGCTCAGCGAGGTCAAGGCCTCGGGTGACGGCGGCCTGCTCGGCATCGCCGTGTCGCCGTCCTACAAGACCGACAAGACGCTGTTCGTCTATTACTCCACCGATCAGGACAACCGGATCGGCAAGCTGGCCGGCGACGGCGAGCTGGAGCCGATCCTCACTGGCATCCCGCGGTCGGCCGACGACAACGGTGGCGCCCTCGCCTTCGGGCCGGACGGTTTCCTCTACGCCGGCACCGGCGACGGCACCGCGGACGGCAGTCAGGCGCCGAGCGCCAAGAGCCTCGGCGGCAAGATCCTGCGGATCACCACGGCGGGTAAGCCGGCCCCCGGCAACCCGGTCAAGACCTCACCGGTGTGGAGCTCCGGGCACCGCAACGTCCAGGGTCTGACGTGGGACAAGACCAAGAGGATGTATGCGACCGACCGCGGCCAGCCACGCAACGCCGAGCTGAACGTGGTGGTGAAGGGGAAGAATTACGGCTGGCCCAAGGCCGACGGCGCGAGCGGCGACGCCACGCTCACCGATCCGCTGGCCTCCTGGCCGTCCGACACGTCGTCGTGCGCCGGGGTGGCCTCGATGGAGACCCTGGTCGCCACCGCCTGCCTGCTCGGCCGCCGGCTCCAGCTGCTCGACGTCACCGGCAACGGCACGGTGCTGGGCAGCCCGCAGGAGTTGCTGACCGACGAGTTCGGCCGGCTGCGTGCGCTGGCCACCGCCCCGGACGGGTCGTTCTGGGTGGGCACCTCCAACCAGGAGGACGCCGGCCGTCCCGGTCCCGAGGACGACCGACTCATCCGGCTGGTCTTCTCCGACGGCGGCGCCGGCCGGAGTTGACGGCCATGACTGTTTCGTCCCGAGCCCGATAGGGCAGGTGAGGCCCCGATGAAGGATGAGCCGCCCGCGTGGCGACAGCGATGGCATGCGGCGACCGAGCTGACCGGCCGGACGGCCGGACGTGCGGCCGGCCTCCTGGGCCGGGCGTTCCGGCACCGCTGGGCCCGCCGGGTCAGGGTGTCCACGGCCGTCGTGCTGACCGGGGTGGCCGGGGCACTCATCGGGGTGATGCTGTTCGCGCGGGCCGACCTCAACGTGGGTCCGTTCAGCGCCGAGATGTCGGTGGAGCCGTCGGTGACCGGCGGCACCGAGATCAACATCCCGCCCCTCGGGTCGTTGCATCTGGACAGTCATCGAGGCCCGGTCCACCTCCGTGTCGACCTCGGCTCGCTGGACCAGAGCCGGACCGAGGCGCTCATCGACAACCCGTCGGCGATCACCTCGGCCGGTGACCGGGCGGTCGAGGAGGTGGTCGCCGGGGTGTCCCGGCTCGGGCTGCGCACCATGGGCCTGGCCGTGCTCGGCGCGCTGCTGCTGGCCGCGCTGACCTTCCGCGACGTGCGGCGGACCGCGGCGGCCGGCCTGACCGCGCTGGTGGTGACGGCCGGCAGCCTGGGCCTGGCAGCCGGCACGCTGCGCCCCGACTCGATCAGTGAGCCCCGTTACGAGGGCCTGCTGATCAACGCGCCAGCGGTGGTCGGTGACGCCCGGCGGATCGCCGACAACTACGGGCGCTACGCCGAGCAGCTCCAGGCCATTCTCGGCAACGTCAGCCGGGTCTACTCGACCATCTCGACGCTGCCCGTCTACGAGCCGGCCGGTAATACCACCCGCCTGCTGCACGTCTCCGACCTGCATCTGAACCCGGCGTCGTGGGGCCTGATCCGGACCGTCGTGGAGACCTTCGAGATCGACGCGGTGGTCGACACCGGCGACATCGTCGACTGGGGCAGCAGCGCCGAGACCGGCTACGTGTCCTCGATCCCGTCGATCCAGGTGCCGTACGTCTACGTTCGTGGCAACCACGACTCGCAGGCCATCCAGGCCGCGGTCGCAGCGCAGGGCAACGCCGTCGTGCTGGACAACGGGCTCACCGAGATCGACGGCCTGACCATCGCGGGCATCGGTGACCCCCAGTTCACGCCGGACAAGAGCGAGACCAACGAGGCGGGCGACGAGGCCGGCCCGGAGTTGCTGACCACGGCCGGGGAGAACCTCGCCCAGACCATCCGGGGTTCCGGCAAGCAGGTCGACATCGCCCTGGTGCACGACCCGGCGATGGCGCAGCCGCTGTCCGGGCTGGTCCCGCTCGTCCTCGCCGGCCACCAGCACGCGCGCTCGGTGTCGATGCTCCCGGCGCCGGCTCCGCCCACCCCGGATCCGTCGGCGTCGGCCTCCCCCGCGCCGTCCGCGTCGGCGCTGGCCCTCACCCAGCCCACCGTCCCGACACGGCTGATGATCGAGGGCTCCACCGGCGGCGCCGGGCTGCGCGGGCTCGAGCACGAGGAGCCGACCCCGCTCAGCCTCTCGGTCCTCTACTTCGACGAGAACCGCGAGCTCAAGGCCTACGACGACATTCAGCTCGGCGGTACGGGTCAGTCCAACGTGGAGATGCAGCGCAACGTGATCGGCCTCGACGAGGAGGCGGCCCCGGCACCGACGCCGTCCGCCCCGGTCAGCCCGTCCAGCGGCTGAGGTCCAGGGTCAGCGTGCCGGCGTCCAGGCCCTCCGGGTCGATCTCGACCGTGTAGGTGCCGGCCGAGGTGCTGAAACCCAGGGCGGCGGCGGGTTCGGCGATGGTCAGGTTCGCGCCGGCGACGTCGAGGCCGGCCGGGGTCCGCACTCGCACCGAGGCACGGGCCCCGGTGACACTGCGGACGGTGAGCCGGAGCTGTTCGGCCTCGGCGGCCCGGAAGGTGACGTAGGCCCGCTCCCCCGGCAGGCCCAGGGTGATCCGGGTGGGCTGCCCGGGCACCAGGGTCGCGGTGACCGAGCCGGTCAGCTGGACCGTGAGGGTGCCGGTCCGGTCCGTGTCCGGGTTGACCTCGACGGTGTGGGTGCCGGTCTCGGTGATGTCGAGGTCCAGGGTGCGGTCATCGGACTCGTAACCGATCGCCCCGGACGTGGTCGGCGCGCCGGACGGGCCGCGGATGTCCAGGTAGGTGTACTCGTCCTTGGACAGGGTGCCGCGCCGCGCGACGAGGGTGAGGCGCTGGCCGGCGGTGGCCGGGAAGGTCAGGAACGCCCGTTCGCCCGGCACCACGATGGTGACCGTCCGGGCCGGCCCGCGGAGGGTGAGCGTGCCCGCGGTGGACCCGGCCAGGCTGACCAGCAGGGTTCCGCGATCCTTCACCGCACGGGGGCTGATCCGGACCGTGTACGCCCCGGCCGCCGCCGCGGTGAAGTCGACGCTGACGCTGGACCAGGTGACGATCAGCGTGCCCTCGGCCACGGTCCGGCCGTCACGGGTGATCGTCACGTCGGTGTTGCCGGCGGTGGTGAGTGTCCGGCGCCGGACGACGACGGTCAGGTGCTGGCCCGCGGTGGCCCGGAAGCCGACGGTGGCGGTCCCTTTCACATCGAGCAGGACACCGGGGCCGCCGACGGTGAGCTGCCCGCCCGGGCCGGGTGCGGCTCCGGCGGGGGCCGGTGATCCGGCGGCGAGGGCTGCCGCCAGCAGGACGACGAGCCAGGAGCGACGGGTCGCCGCGGAGTGCACTGCCATCGGCGCAGGCTATGCCACCGCATGCCGCAAAATCCGAGGTTACGGACGAAGTCCCCCGGCCGGCGAAAACGCGGCTGCCGAACGCATTGAAGATCCACTATCGTGACGCGGCCGCATCTCACACGGGGGTATCCATGAGCGACATTCCACCCGGGTCCGTGCACCCGCCACGCACCTGGGAACTGGGCACCAACGTCCTGCTGCTGACGATCGCCGGGTCGGCCCTCCTCAACGCCCTGGCCGTGGTCCTCAACATCGCCCTGCACCAGTGGCTGACCAGCGACGACGAGGAGATGCCGGCCTTCCTCGCCGGGATCGTGGACAACCCGTACCCGATCGACGGCCTCAACCTGGCACTGGTGATCGGCTACATTGTCGGATTCATCGTGTGGCGGCGCCGCACCCGCACGCTGGTGGCCCGGTTCGGCGCCGATCCGGTGAGCACCACCCGGCACCCGGGGATCCCGACGTGGACCGTCGGCGTCCTCGCGTCGCTGTGCGTGGGACGGATGCGGCGCGAGGACGAGGTCACCGACGTGGACGGGGCGATCCGCCTCCTGCAGATCGACTCCACCGCGACCGTTCTGCGGATCATCGGCCTGGCCGGTCTCGCCGTCGCGATCTGGATGATCCGCGACCGGGTCCGGGCGACGCTCGCCGCCTACGTCGCGGCACCGGCGCCGGTCTTCACGCCACCGCCGGCGTTCACCCCGCCCCCGCCACCGCCGGTCACGCCGGTTCGGTCGGCGGCCCCGGCCCGTGACGTCCCCGGGATCGACGACCTGCCGTTCGCGGACGACGACTTCTGGCATCGGGTCCGGCAGGCGGGCGCCACCGCCGACCTGGCCCTGCTGGAGACCAGTGGCCCACGCATGCACCGCTGGCTCCTGATCCCGGCCGACACCGACCCGGCCGCGGTACGGGAGAACCTGGCCCCCGGCTCGGCGATCACCGTCTTCACCGAACCGCCGGTCAGCCGCGACACGGCCGGATACCACCCGCCGGCCGCCACCGAATACCACGGCCTGCTGGAAAGCTCCGGGACCGGCGCGGTCTGGTACCAGTCGGTCACGCCGCGACGGCTCTCCGGTTTCCTGGACCGCGCGAAGATCGGTGGACGGTGGGCGCTCTACCCCGTCGACGACCCGGGCGCACTGACGGCCCGGCTGTAGCGAACCTCGCCGGAACGAGCTGAGCCCGGCCCCGTGACAACGGGACCGGGCTCACCCGTACATCTGAAGGGTCTCAGGAAGCGCCGAGCCGGGAGAGGATGAGCTCGCGGACGGTCTTGGCATCCGCCTGGCCCCGCGTGGTCTTCATGACCGCGCCCACCAGGGCGCCGGCCGCGGCGACCTTGCCGTCACGGATCTTGTCGGCGATGTCGGGGTTGGCGGCGATCGCCTCGTCGACGGCGGCGGTGAGCGCGCCGGTGTCGTTGACCACCTCGAGCCCGCGTGCCGCCATCACCTCGGCCGGGTCACCCTCGCCCGCGACGACGCCCTCCAGCACGGTCCGGGCGAGCTTGTCGTTGAGCTTGCCCTCGTCGACCAGCTTCTGCAGGGCGGCGACCTGGGCGGGGGTCGCGCCGACCGCGGACAGCTCGATGTCCTGCTCGTTGGCGCGGCGGGCCAGCTCGCCCATCCACCACTTACGGGCGCCGGCCGGGGACGCGCCCGCGGCGATGGTCTCCTCGATCAGGTCGACGGCCCCGGCGTTGGCGACCGACTGCATGTCGAGCTCGGAGATGCCCCAGTCCTCGCGGAGGCGGGCCCGCTTGGCACTCGGCCGCTCCGGCAGCTCGGTCTTGAGCTGGGCGACCCACGCCGGGTCGGGCGCGATCGGCACCAGGTCGGGCTCGGGGAAGTAGCGGTAGTCGGTGGCGGTCTCCTTGGAGCGGCCCGGCCGGGTGTCGCCGGTCGTCTCCTGGAAGTGCCGGGTCTCCTGGAAGATCCGGGTGCCGGCGTCGAGGAGGCCGGCCTGCCGGATGACCTCGGAACGGACGGCGCGCTCGACCGAGCGGAGCGAGTTGACGTTCTTCGTCTCCGTACGCGTGCCCCACTCGTCGCCCGGCAGGTTGAGCGAGGTGTTGACGTCGCAGCGCAGCGAACCCTGCTCCATGCGGACGTCGGAGACGCCGAGGGAGCGGATGATGTCGCGCAGCTCGGCGACGTAGGCCTTGGCGACCTCGGGAGCCAGCGCGCCCAGGCCCGGGACCGGCTTGGTCACGATCTCGACGAGCGGGATGCCGGCCCGGTTGTAGTCGACGAGCGACTCGGTGGCGCCGTGGATGCGACCGGTGGCCCCGCCGACGTGCAGGGTCTTGCCGGTGTCCTCCTCGATGTGCACCCGCTCGATGCCGATCCGGTACTCCTTGCCGTCGACCACGACATCCACGTAGCCGTCGACGCAGAGGGGCTCGTCGTACTGCGAGGTCTGGAAGTTCTTCGGCATGTCCGGGTAGAAGTAGTTCTTCCGGGCCATCCGGCACCACTGCGCGATGTCGCAGTTGAGCGCGAGGCCGATCCGGATGGTGGCCTCGATGGCCGCGCCGTTCATCGCCGGGAGCGCGCCGGGCAGGGCGAGGCACACCGGGCAGACCTGCGTGTTCGGCTCGGCGCCGAAATCGGTCTTGCAGCCGCAGAACATCTTCGTCTGCGTGCCCAGCTCGACGTGCGTCTCCAGGCCGATCACCGTCTCGTAACGGCTGGTGGCGTCTTCGTAGGACGGCAGCGCGATGGTCGTCATGTGCGTGCGGCTCCGGCTCTGATGACTGCGGGACGAGTCCCCAGCCTAGTCGCCCGGTCTGACAGAGTTTGCATCCGCCCAGGAAGATCTAGCGCATGGGCCGCACCTCCGCCGTCGCCGCAGTCGCCGCGACACTCCTCATCACCGGCTGCACGTCGGCCGGCACCGACGAACCCACGCCCGCGAAGTCCGCCGGCGAGGCGGCGATCGACTACGGCCCGTGGGCGGCCGGGCGCTCCACACCCGTGGCCGACGAGCTGTACCCGGAGAAGGGCAACCCCGGCCTGGACGTGCTGCACTACGGGCTCGACCTGGACTGGAAGCCGGACACCAGGGTCCTCACCGGCACCGCCACCCTGCGGATCCGGCCGGTCGCCGCCGCGAGCGAGATCAAACTGGACTTCACCGGGCTCACCGTCGACAAGGTCACCGTCGACGGTACGGAGGCCACCGGCACCGTCGCGGACGAGAAGCTGGTGGTGCCCACGGCGGTCACCGCCGACCGGCCGGTGACGCTGACCGTCGCCTACCACGGCACGCCGAAACAGGTGGAGATGCCGTCACACCGCGGCGACGCCTCCGAGGGCATCGGGATGCGCTCGTCGAAGGACGGCGTCCTCTGGACCATGCAGGAGCCGTGGGGCGCGCTCACCTGGTACCCGGTGAACGAGCACCCGTCCGACGAGGCGCTCTACGACCTGGCGGTGACCGTCCCGGAGGGCTGGGCGGCGGCGGCGAGCGGCACGCCCGGCGCGGTGGAGGGGAACACCTACCGCTACCGCAGCGCGGACCCGGTGGCGGCGTACGTGACGACCCTCGCCGTCGACCGGTACAAGAGGATCGAGCAGACCGGCCCGCACGGGCTGAAGATCACGAACTTCGTGCTGCCGAAGACCGACGACCGGTACCTGAACACGCTGAAGAAGACGCCGAAACTGATCGAGTGGCTGGAGGAGCGGTTCGGGCCCTACCCGTACCCCTCGGCCGGTGCCCTGATGAACGGCTCCATCTCCGCCATGGAGACGCAGCAGATGCTCAGCATGGGCCGGCAGGCGTTCAAGGACGGCGATCTCAAGGAGTTCGAGGCGGTGCTCGTCCACGAGTACGCCCACCAGTGGTTCGGCAACGCGGTCACCCCGGCGACCTGGACCGATCTGTGGCTCAACGAGGGCTTCGCCACCTACATCCAGTACCTCTACGAGCAGGAGCTGTACGGCTTCGACGACGCCTACCTGGAGAACTACCTCCGGGAGAGCGACGCCAAGCTGCGCAAACGGGTCGGCCCGCCCGGCAAGCCGACCGCCGGCACGTTCGCCGAGAGCAACGTCTACGTCTGCCCGGCGGCCATGCTCAAGGAGCTGAACGACGCGCTCGGTGACAAGGAGTTCTTCGCGCTGGCCACGGCCTGGGTGGAGAAGAACCGCAACACCAACCAGGACCGGGCGTCGTTCACCGCTTTCGTCAACGCGGAGACCGGCAAGGACTTCACCGGGCTGATCGACGCCTGGCTCGACTCACCGACCACGCCGGCCTGACATCGCGAGGGGGCCGTGGGCCCCCTCGCGACACGTCAGAGCGCCGGCGGCGTGAAGGTGCCGACAGCCGACTCCAGGGCGGCGGCGACCCGGTACATCCGGTCGTCGGCCATGGTCGGGCCCATGATCTGGAAACCGACCGGCAGGCCCTCGGAGAGACCGCACGGGACCGAGATGGCCGGGCCACCGTACAGGTTCGTCGGGATGGTGAACAGGTCGGCGAGATACATCTGATACGGGTCGCTGGTCCGCGAGCCGAACGGGAACGCCACGAACGGGGTGGTCGGCGAGACCAGCACGTCCACCTGCTCGAACGCGGCCTGGAAGTCGCGGGTGATCAGGGTCCGGACCTTCTGCGCCTGGCCGTAGTAGGCGTCGTAGTAGCCACTCGACAGCGCGTAGGTGCCCAGGATGATGCGCCGCTTGACCTCGGGACCGAAGCCCTCGTCACGGGTCAGCGACATGACCTCCTCGAGCGACCGGCTGCCGTCGTCGCCGGAGCGCAGGCCGTACCGCACGCCGTCGAAGCGGGCCAGGTTCGACGAGCACTCGCTCGGGGCGATCAGGTAGTACGCGGGCAACGCGTACTGGAAGTTCGGGCAGGACACCTCGACGACCTCGGCACCCAGCTTGACCAGCTTTTGCAGTGTCTCCTGGAAAGCCGCGGTCACGCCGGGCTCGGAGCCGTCACCGGCGAACTCCTTGACCAGGCCCAGCTTCACACCGGTCAGGTCACCGGTCGCGCCCAGGCGGGCGGCGGCCACCACGTCCGGCACCGGCTGCGGGATCGAGGTCGAGTCGCGCGGGTCGTGGCCGGCGATCACCGCGTGCAGCAGGGCGGTGTCCTCGACGGTCCGGCCGCACGGGCCCGGGGTGTCCAGCGAGGAGGAGAACGCGATCAGGCCGTAGCGGGAGGTGCCACCATACGTCGGTTTGGCGCCGACCGTGCCGGTGACCGCGCCGGGCTGACGGATCGAGCCGCCGGTGTCGGTGCCGATCGCCAGCGGCGCCTCGTAGGCCGCGAGCGCCGCCGCCGAGCCACCGCCCGAGCCACCCGGGATGCGGCCCAGGTCCCACGGGTTGTTGGTGGGGCCGTAAGCGCTGTACTCCGTGGAGGAGCCCATCGCGAACTCGTCCATGTTGGTCTTGCCGAGGATCGGCATGCCGGCGGCCTTGAGGCGCTCGACGATGGTCGCGTCGTACGGCGGCTTCCACCCCTCGAGGATCTTGGAGGCGGCCGTGGTCGGGATGCCCTTGGTGGTCACCACGTCCTTGACGGCGATCGGCACACCGGCCAGCGGGCCGGTGATCTCGCCCCGGTCGACGGCCTCGGCCGCGGCGAGCGCGCCCTCCCGGTCGACGTGCAGGAACGCGTGGACCCGCTCGTCGACGGCGGCGATGCGGTCCAGGTGGGCGGTCGCCACCTCGACGGCGGAGACCTCCCGCGACGCGATCATCGACGCGAGCGAAGCGGCGGAGAGCCTGGTCAGGTCACTCACAGGTCAGTCCTCCTCGTCCAGGATGCGCGGCACGCGGAAGCGGCCCTCGTAGGCGTCCGGCGCGCCGGACAACGCCGCGTCCTGCGCCAGGCTCGGCGTGGGGACGTCCTCGCGATACACGTTGGTCAGTGGAACCGAGTGCGAGGTCGGCGGAATGTCCTCCGCGGCCACCTCACCGACCCGGGCGACCGACTGGAGGATCACGTCGAGCTGCCCGGCGAATCGGTCGAGCTCCTCCTCGGTCACGGCGAGCCGCGACAGGCGCGCCAGGTGCGCTACCTCTTCGCGGGAGATGGCGGCCATCCTGCCCCCTTGCTGATTGAGCGTCTCAGTTGCTTGACGTTTGCGATGTGCCCACAGAGTCTATTTCGCCGCGATTCCCGGGTCGGACCGGGCGGTACCGCGACAGCCAGTCAGCCAGATCCGCGGCCGGCATCGGACGGGCGTGGAACCAGCCTTGCGCGATGTGACAACCCGATGCCGCGAGAAGACGCCAGGTCACCTCATCCTCCACACCTTCCGCGACGGCACGGAGCCCGAGGGCCTCGGCCAGACCGATCACCGATCGTACGATCGCCGCGTCCCCGGAGTCGGCGGCCATGCCGAGCACGAACGAGCGGTCGATCTTGACCTCGGACAGCGGCAGCCGGCGCAGGTGCTGGAGTGACGAGTAACCGGTGCCGAAGTCGTCGAGCGAGATCGCCACCCCCATCCGGGACAGTCGCGTGGTGGTCTCCAGCACCCGGTGCGGGTCGGCCATCAGCGCGCTCTCGGTGATCTCCAGCTGGAGCAGGTCGGCGGGCACGCCGTACCGCCCCAGCAGCACACCGACCCGGTCGGCGATGTCACCGGCGTGCAGATCGCGGGCGCTCACGTTGACCGCGGCCCGCAGCGGGACGCCGGCCTCGCGCCACGCCGCCAGCTGGGCCACCACCTCCTCCAGCACCCGGGCGGTGAGCAGGCGCATCACCGGGGTCGGCTCGGCCGCCCGCAGCAGTTCCTCCGGCCCGATCGTGCCGCGCCGCGGATGCCGCCAGCGCAACAACGCCTCCACCCCGACCACCTCGCCGGTCGCGATCGCGATCTGCGGCTGGTAGTAGAGGACTATCCCGTCGTCCGGCGGGTCCCGTCGCAGCGCCGTCCGCAGGTCCGCGACCAGGCTCAACCGGTCCGGGGTGTGCTTGGCCGCCTCCGGCCCGTGCACCGCCACCTGGTCGCCGCGCTGTTTCGCCTCGTACATCGCCGACTCGGCCTCGCGCAGCAGGGTGCTGCCGTCCCGGCGGCCGGCCTGGAGCGCTATCCCGATCGACGCGCTCAGCTCGACCGGGGTGCCGTCCAGCGGGAACGGGCGGCTCAGCGCCTCGGCCAGGTGCTGGGCGATCCGCCGGGCCGACGCCGGGTCCTCGACCCGGGTGGCGAGCACCGCGAACTCGTCCCCGCCGAGCCGGACCACCAGGTCGTGGGCGGGCACCACCGCGGTGAGCCGGTCGGCGACCCGGCTCAGCAGCCGGTCGCCGGCACCGTGGCCGAGAGCGTCGTTGACCGCGCGGAACCGGTCCAGGTCGAGCAGCAGCAGGGCGCGGCGCCGATCGGCGGGGCGCTCGGCCATCGCCGTCTGCAGGGCACGCCGGTTCGGCAGGCCGGTCAGCGGGTCGAAGCGGGTGGCCCGCTCGGACTCCCCGGCCCAGCGGACCATCCGGTGCACGGCGTGCAGGGCCAGCAGCGCGAGCGGCAGCAGGGCCGGGCTGACCAGGGCGGCGACCAGCACCACCGGGCCGAGCAGCAGCAGGGCGGCGGTGGCGAGCAGGTCGGCGTGCCCGCGGCGGCGCCGGGCCGGGGCCCGGCTGTCCGAGGTGAGGCCACGGACCAGGCCGGCAACCGCGTGCCGGGCGGTGATCCAGGCGATCGCGGCGGCACAGATGACCAGCGCGTCCCACCAGTCGGGGCTCGGGTCGACCCGCAGCCGGCCCAGGCCCGCCACGCCCGCGGCCGCGCCGAGCGCCGCGACGTGCTGGACGCCGAGATGCACCGTCCGCCGCAGCGACTGCCGCATCCGGGCGCCGGCCACGGCGACCGCGACCAGCTGCACCGCGATCGCCGGTGCCGCGCCCCAGGCCAGCGCCACCGCGAAGGTGAAGCAGATCGAGGGCAGGATCACCGCGCTGGCCCGGCGCCCGGGAACCACGTAAGGCCTGGCGTCGACCACGACGGCCAGCAGGGCCATCGCCCAGAAGGCGGGTGGCAGGGCGTCGGCCGGCCCGAACAGGAGCGCCAGGGCGGTGGCACCGGCCGAGGCCGTGGAGACGATCACTGTGCGCCGGTGCCGCCGGCCGGCCGTCCGCGGGCGAGCGGCATCCATGCGACCTCCATGATGGCCTCGATCACCGATCGCATACACCATAGATCCACATGGCGCTTTTTGCCCTAAAGCACCTATACGTTGTTAAAAGGTATTGACCCGCAGAACGTACGATCCGTGATGTTTCACCCTTCCGGGGCGGTCTCGGCGATCGCGCGGGCCGCCTCCGGACCGTCGGCGAGCAGCACACCGAAGCCGGCCTCGTCGAGCACCGGCACCTTGAGCGCCATCGCCTTGTCGTACTTGCTGCCCGGGTTCTCACCGACCACCACGAACCCGGTCTTTTTCGACACCGAGCCGCTCACCTTGCCGCCACGGGACGTGATCTCCTCGGCCGCCTTGTCGCGCGTGTAGCCGGCGAGCGTGCCGGTCACCACGACGGTCAGCCCGTCCAGCGTGCGCGGGCCGGCCTCGACCCGCTCGTCGGCCATCACGACGCCGGCCGCCCGCCATTTCGCCACGATCTCCCGATGCCAGTCGACGGCGAACCACTCCCGCAGACTCTGCGCGATCGTCGGCCCGACACCCTCCACCTCGGCGAGCGGGTCGACGGGCTTGGCGGCGCGCCGCTTGGCCACGGTCTCCTCCGCCACCGGCTCACCCGCCACCGCAACGGCATCCTCGGGCGCCGCGTCAGGCAAGACCTCGGGCGCCGCGTCAGGCAAGACCTCGGGCGCCGCGTCAGGCAAGACCTCGGGCGCCGCGTCGGAGGGGACCTCGGGCGAGGCCGGAGCCACCGCCGACGTCCGGTCGATGAGCTCCTCAATCGCCGCCATCGAGCCGAACTCCAGCGCCAGCGCCCCCGCCGCGTCAGGCCCCACATGCCGGATCGACAGCCCCCGCAGGATCCGGGCGAGCGGCCGCGCCTTGGCCTCGGCCAGGCTGGCCAGCATCTTGGCCGCGTTGGCCCCGAGCGTCCCGTCCTTCTTCACGAAGAAGGGAGCCCGCAACAGGTCCTCCTCGGTGAGGTCGAACAGGTCGCCCTCATCGAAGATCACCCCCGAGTCGATCAGCGCCCGCGCCGATTTCTCGCCCAGCACGTCGATGTCGAGGACATTGCGATGACCGACATAGGTCAGCCGCTCGCGCCGCTGCCCCAGGCAATACCGCGAGTTGGGGCACCGGATGTCGATGTCGCCCTCTTTCGCCGGGGCCAGCGGCGTGCCGCAGTCGGGGCACTCGGTCGGCATCACGAACGCCCGCGCGTCCGCCGGCCGCAGCTCCAGCACAGGCCCGAGGATCTCCGGGATCACGTCACCGGCCTTGCGCAGCACCACCGTGTCGCCGATCAGCACGCCCTTGCGGACCACCTCCTGCGCGTTGTGCAGGGTGGCGAACTCCACCTCGGACCCGGCCACCACCACCGGCTCCACCACGGCATAGGGGGTGACCCGGCCGGTGCGGCCCACATTGACCTGGATGTCGACCAGCTTGGTGGTGACCTCCTCGGGCGGGTACTTGAAGGCGATCGCCCAGCGTGGCGCCCGGCTCGTCGAGCCGAGCCGCCCCTGGATCGCCACGTCGTCGATCTTCACCACCACGCCGTCGATGTCGTGCTCGACGGAGTGCCTGTTCTTACCGTAGAAGTCGATGAACTCGCGCACCCCGGCCAGATCGTCGACCAGCCGCCAGCGCGAGCTGACCGGCAGCCCCCATGCCCTCATCGCGGCGTAGGACTCCGACTGGGAGGCCGGGCTGAACCCCTCCCGCGCGCCGAGACCGTGCACCACCATGCCCAGGCCGCGCGCCGCGGTGACCCGTGGGTCCTTCTGCCGGAGGCTGCCCGACGCGGCGTTGCGCGGATTCATGTACGTCGGTCTGCCCTGCTCGACCAGCATCGCGTTGAGCGCCGCGAACGCCTCCGCCGGGAAGTAGATCTCGCCGCGCACCTCGACCAGGTCGGGCACGTCGTCGCCGGTCAGCCGCTCCGGGATGTCGGCGATGGTCCGCACGTTGGGCGTCACGTCGTCGCCGACCCGCCCGGTGCCCCGGGTGGCGGCCCGGACCAGCACACCCTTCTCATACGTCAGGTTGATCGCCAGGCCGTCGATCTTGAGCTCGCAGAGGAACCGCACCGGCCCACCGGCGTCACGCACGGCGCGCTCGGCCCACGTGGTCAGCTCGTCGAGGTTGAACACATTGTCCAGCGACATCATGCGCTCGGCGTGCTCGACCTTGGGGAAGTCGCCGGAGACCGTGCCGCCGACGGTCTGTGTGGGCGACTCGGGAGTGCGCAGCTCGGGGAACTCCGCCTCGAGCGCCTCCAGCTCGCGCAGCAGCAGGTCGAACTCGGCATCCGACACCGTCGGCGCGTCGAGCTGGTAATAGCGGTGCTGATGCTCGCGGATCTCGTCGGCCAGCTCGGCATGCCGGGAAGATGCCTCTGGTGTCGCCACTGAACCGAACCTCCGTGTCAGGAATACCTAGGTGGCACGGTAACCCCACCCCCTGACACTTTCCGCCCTCAGACCTCGGCGATCCGGCGGCCGGCCTCCGTGCACGCCTTGAGCAACGCGCGAACGTATCCCATCGGCGCGCCCGCCAGCCCGCACGCCGGGGTGATCACCACCTGCTCGGGCAGCCGGGCCGCCGGGAAGCCGAGCTTGCGCCACAGGGCGCTCACCCGCTCGGCGATCTGCTTCGAGTCGGGCGGCCGCGCTCCCGCCGCCGGGAGGGTCGGCGCCGCACCGGCGAAGATCCCCAGCCCGGCCTCGATCGCCTCGCCCAGCGGGTCCAGGTCTTTCAGCAGCGACAGGTCGAGGGCCACCGCGGCGGCCCGGGAGTCCCGGATCACCTGGAGCGGCACCCCCGGCGCGCAGCAGTGCACGATCACCGGCGCGTCCACGGCCTCGGCCACGGTCCGCAGCCTGGTCGCCGCGTCGGGGCCGTCGACCTTCCGATACGCGCTGAGGCCGCTCTCGGTCGGCACCCGGCCGGCCAGCACCGTGGGCAGTGACGGCTCGTCCAGCTGCAGCAGGATCGTCGCCCCGGGCACGCGTTTGCGCACGTCGGTCACGTGCCGCCGGAGCCCCTCGGCGAGCGAGTCGGTCAGGTCACGCACGGCGCCCGGGTCACGCAGCATCCGGCCGCCGATCGGCAGGTCCAGGCTCGCCGCGAGAGTCCACGGCCCGGCCGCCTGGATCTTGAGCGGGCCGGAGTAGCCGTCGGCCTGCTCGGTCAGCTGGTCCAGGTCACGCTCAAGCAGGTCGGCGGTCCGCCGGAGGTCCTGCCCGGGACGCGAGGCGATCTGCCAGCGACCGGCGTAGAGCTGCACCGGCAACTCGACCAGGAACCCGGCCGTGCGCCCGATCATGTCCGAGCCGGGGCCGCGCGCCGGCAACTCGGGCAGGTGCGGCAGGCCGGGCAGCTCACCCAGGACGATCCGTTGCGCCTCGGCGATGTCAGTGCCGGGCAGCGACCCGATGCCGGTGGCGACACCCGGCCCCCAGGGAAAGTCAGACATGCGTCGAGGCCCGTGAACCGGCAGTGATCGTCGCCGAGCCGAGCACGATGTCGCCGGCCGGGTCGGGCCGGTAGGCCACGATCGCCTGACCTGCGGCGACGCCCCGAGCGGGAGACTTCAGCGTCGCCACCAGAGAGTCGGCCGTGACCGCAACGGAAGCCCCGACGACCTCACCGTGCGCCCGGAGCTGAACCTCACAGTCCGAGATATCCGAAGACGAGTGCCAGATCGGGCGATCCGCGGTCACCAGGTCGACCGACAGGTCCTCACGCGGCCCGACGGTCACCGTGTTGGAGACGGGAGTGATCGACAACACGTAACGAGGGCGGCCGTCAGCGGCCGGGACCCGCAGGTCGAGGCCCTTGCGCTGACCGATGGTGAAGCCATACGCCCCGTTGTGCGTCCCCAGCTTCTCCCCGGTCCGCCCGTCGACGATGTCGCCCGGCGCCGCCCCGAGCCGGCTCTCCAGGAACCCGCGGGTGTCGCCGTCGGAGATGAAGCAGATGTCGTGCGAGTCGGGCTTGTCGGCCACGGCCAGGCCGCGCTCGGCGGCCTCGGCCCGGACCTGCTCCTTCGTCGAGTCGCCGAGCGGGAAGATCGCCCGGTCGAGCTGCGCGCGGGTCAGCACGGCCAGCACGTAGGACTGGTCCTTGGGCAGGTCGACACTGCGGCGCAGCAGGCCGTCGGCGCCCAGGCGGGCGTGGTGACCGGTGACCACGGCGTCGAAGCCGAGCGCGACCGCCCGGTCCAGCACCGCGGCGAACTTGATCTTCTCGTTGCAGCGCAGGCACGGGTTGGGCGTGCGGCCCGCCGCATACTCGCTCACGAAGTCGTCGACGACGCTGTCGTGGAACTCCTCCGCCATGTCCCACACATAGAACGGGATGCCGATCACGTCGGCGGCCCGGCGCGCGTCGCGCGAGTCCTCCAGGGTGCAGCAGCCGCGCGCCCCGGTCCGGAACGTCTGTGGATTACGCGCCAGCGCCAGGTGCACACCGGTGACGTCGTGGCCGGCATCCCGCGCACGGGCAGCGGCGACCGCGGAATCGACACCACCCGACATGGCCGCAAGAACTCGCATGGAGCAAGCCTATCTGGACGTCTTCCAGGCCCCCGCCCGCCGGGCCCGCTCCACCGCACCCGGCAGGGCCACGAGCAGCGCGTCCACATCCGCCTTGGTGCTGTCGTGGCCGAGGCTGAACCGCAGCGACGCCCGTGCCCGCCCGTCGTCGGCACCCATCGCGAGCAGCACGTGACTGGGCTGCGCGACCCCGGCCGAACAGGCCGACCCGGTCGAGCAGTAGATCCCCTGCGCGTCCAGGAGCAGCAGCAACGCGTCCCCCTCACAGCCGGGGAAGGAGAAGTGCGCGTTACCGGGCAGCCGGTCGCCGGGATCACCGTTGAGGATCGCGTCCGGGATCGCGGCCCGCACCCGGCCCACCAGGTCGTCCCGCAGCGCGGCGACCCGGGCGATGTGCTCCTCGCGCTCGGCGACCGCGGTCTCGACCGCCGTGGCGAACGCCACCACACCCGGCGTGTCCAGCGTCCCCGACCGCACGTCACGCTCCTGGCCGCCGCCGTGCAGCAGCGGTGTGCACGGCACGTCCCGCCCGAGCAGCAGCGCACCCACGCCGACCGGGCCGCCGACCTTGTGTCCGGTGAGCGTCAGCGCCGCGGCCCCACTGCCGGCGAAATCGACCGGCACCTGCCCGACCGCCTGCACCGCGTCGGTGTGAAACGGCACACCCGCGCCCGCCGCGATCGCCGCCAGCGCGGTCACCGGCTGGATCGTGCCGACCTCGTTGTTGGCCCACTGCACGCTGACCACGGCGATCTCGTCACCGTGCGCCCTGATCAACTCGGCGAACGCCACCGGATCGACCCGCCCGGCCTCGTCCACCGGCTGCAGCGTGACCTCGGCGCCCTCGTGCCGCCCGAGCCACTCGACCGCGTCCAGCACCGCGTGATGCTCGACCGCCGACGCGACCACACGACGCCGCCGCGGATCGGCGTCCCGCCGCGCCCAGAAGATGCCCTTGGCGGCTAGATTGTCCGCCTCGGTGCCGCCGCCGGTGAACACCACCTCGGACGGACGCGCCCCCAGCGACGCGGCGACCCGCTCGCGGGACTCCTCCACCAGCCGTCGGGCCCCCCGCCCCGCCGCGTGCAGCGAGGACGGATTGCCAAGCTCACGCGCCGCCGCGACATAGGCGTCGAGCGCGGCGGGCAGCATCGGCGTGGTAGCCGCATGATCGAGATAGGCCATCGCCCCCAAGCTTAGGCCGTCCCCCGGCCGCCGCCCGTGCCCGTCCTCTCTCAAAAGATCAACACCACACCCCCGCTGTGGTACGCCGCACGCCGCCCCCGGCCGCGAACCACGCCGTCCCGGCCGGGCGAGGCCCGTGGCGTACCCCGGGAAAGGCGAACGGCCCGGCGGAAGACCGCCGGGCCGTGACCGGATGCCGGTGTTACTTGCGCTTGCGGATCTCCTCGGCGGCCTGCGGGACCACCTTGAAGAGGTCGCCGACCACGCCGAAGTCGGCCAGCTCGAAGATCGGGGCCTCGGCGTCCTTGTTGACCGCGACGATCGTCTTCGAGGTCTGCATGCCGGCCCGGTGCTGGATCGCACCGGAGATGCCGAGCGCCACGTAGAGCTGCGGCGACACCGTCTTGCCGGTCTGCCCGACCTGGAACTGGTGCGGGTAGTAGCCGCTGTCGACCGCCGCACGCGACGCGCCGACCGCGCCACCGAGCAGGTCGGCCAGCTCCTCGACCAGCTTGAAGTTGTCCGCGTTGCCGACGCCGCGACCGCCGGAGACGACGATCCCGGCCTCGGTCAGCTCGGGGCGCGAGCCCTTCTGCTCGGCGACACGCTCGACGACCCTGGTCAGCTTGTCGCTGTCGGTGACGGCGACGGTCAGCTGCTCGACCGCGGGGGTGGCGGCGGACGCCTCGGGGGTGACCGAGTTCGGCCGGATGGTGACGATCGGCAGGCCCTTGGTGACCTTGGACTTCACGATCGCCGAACCAGCGAAGATCGCCTGGGTGGCGGTGCCGTCGGCGTCCAGCCCGACCGCGTCGGTGAGCAGGCCGTTGTCCAGCTTGACGGCCAGACGCGCGGCGATCTCCTTACCCTCCTGAGTGGAGGCGAGCAGCACCGCGGCCGGCGAGACCTGCTTCACCAGCTCGGCGACCACCGTCGCCTTGGGGGCCACCAGGTAACCCGAGACGTCCTCACCGGACGCGACGTAGATCTTCTCGGCACCGAACTCACCGAGCTTCGCGGTGTCGGCCTCACCGAACACCACCGCCGAGACCGACCCGAGACCACGGGCGATCGTCAGCATCTCGAGGGTGACCTTCTTGACGCCGTTCTCGACGACGACCAGTACCTCAGCCATTTTCCGCTATCCCCTCGGGCTCAGACGAACTTCTCGGTGGCGAGGTAAGAGACGAGCTGCTCGCCACCGTTGCCCTCGTCGACGACCTTGGCGCCACCGGTCCGCGCCGGGCGCTTGGTGAACTCCAGCACCTGGCTGGTCGCGCCGGCCGAGCCGACCTCGTCACCGGAGATACCCAGGTCACCCAGCGACAGGGCCTGCACCGGCTTCTTCTTGGCGGCCATGATGCCCTTGAAGGACGGGTACCGCGGCTCGTTGATGGTGTCCCACACGCTCACGATCGCCGGGGTCGCGGCCGTGACGACCTCGTAGCCCTCGTCGGTCTGCCGCTCGACGGTCAACTGCGAACCGTCCACGGTCAGCTTCCGGGCACCGGTCAACGCGGCCACACCCAGCAGCTCGGCCAGCATGTGCGGAACCACCTGGACCCGGCCGTCGGTCGACTCGGCACCACTGAGGATCAGGTCGGCATCCAGCGTGCGCAGCGCGGCGGCCAGCACCTTGGACGTGGCGACCGCGCAGGAACCGTGCAGGGCATCATCCTGAACATGGACGGCCTTGTCGGGTCCCATGGAGAGGGCCTTACGGATGGAGTCGGTCGCGCCCGCCGGACCGACGGTCAGGACGGTCACCTCGCCACCGTGCGCCTCTTTGATCTTCAGCGCTTCCTCGATGGCGTATTCGTCCATCTCGTTGATGACATTGCTCGACGAGGCCCGGTCCACCGAGAAATCAGGGCTCAGGGTGCGCTCGGCACCGGAGTCGGGTACCTGCTTCACCAGTACGACGATGTTCATCGCGCTACTACGACCCTCCTGTATTGAACGCACCGTTGCGGTCGACCCTGTCCTTGGCGCCGGAACGATGCCGGGGCGGCGGACATGTCAGCCAGGTTACCCGCCAGTAGCTTCACTGTTGCCGGCCACCCAGAGTGACACACCTCACCCGCGCGGCGATCACGATCGCTACAGTGGGCGATGAGGAGGTGTCAGACATGTCCGGTCAAAACGTCTCACTCGTGGAGGGCATGAGCCCATCCACGACCCATACTCCCCCACGGCCCGATCCTCTGGAGCCGCAGTCCCATGGACGAGCGGGCCCGGACTCTCCGTGGTGCCGGTGCGGGCGGCCACGGGAGGCCTGTGTGAGTGACGAAGTACGCAATCTCTGGTTCCACCTTCTCGACCCAATAGGTCAATAATCGGCAGCGTGTTCGGTGAGTTGAGGCATTGGTTCGCGGCGTCACAGACCGGCACCACTCCCGACTATCGCTTCTCCCTCGCCAACGAGCGCACGTTCCTGGCGTGGATCCGCACCGGACTGGCCCTGATCGCCGGCGGCCTGGCCTGCGCACAGTTCCTGCCGCCGCTGCCGGTCCGGCATCTGCGCGAGATCATCGCGATCCTGCTGCTGGTGCTCGGCGCCCTGGTGGCGTTGAGGGCCGTCGACCACTGGGTGCGTACCGAACGGGCCATGCGGATGGGCACGGACCTGCCGCGCTCCCGGTTCCCGGCGGTGCTGGCGATCGCGGTGGCCGCCGGCGCTGTGGTGATCATCGTCGCGGTCCTGATCCAGGTGTTCTGATGACCGGCCCCTGCGCCGAGCACCATCGCGATCCGGGGGCGTGCGCCGGGGTGCGCCGCGATCCGGGCGCCTCGGCCGAGCGGACCAGGCTGGCCTGGCGGCGTACCGGGCTGTCCGCGGCCGCGGTGGCGTTGCTCACCGTCCGGCCCGCGTTCACCCCGGGTGCCGGCCCCGCCGAGTGGCTGACCGCCGCCGCCGCGATGGGTGCCTTGGCCGGGATAGCCGGGATGGCCATCCACCGGTCGAGGGAGCTGCGCGACCGGTTCCCGGGGCCCGCGCCACGGACCGTCCGGGCCTACGCGGTGCTGGTGACGGTGCTGGCGCTCCTCGGCGGCTGGGTTGTCATGCTCTGATCGTCGCCGTCCCGGCGAGGGAGAGGCATCATTGCGGCATGGTCCGGTTGTTCATCCTCCTGGCCGGGGCGGCGCTCGTGCTGCTCGTCCTGGCACTCATCAGCGTCCTGTCGGCCGAGCGGGTGCGCAACGCGCCTCGTGCCGTCTGGGTCCTGGTGATCCTGCTGCTCCCGATCGCCGGTCCGATCGCCTACTTCTTCGCGGGCCGGCCGATCGACCGCAGCAGCCGCCCGTCCCGCCGTCCGTCCTCACCCGACGACGACCCAGACTTCCTCCGTTCGATGGGCGGCGACGAACAGTCCCGGCGTGACCGTGAGCTGCTCGCCCAGTGGGAGCGCGAGCTCCACCAGGACGACGAGCAGCAGGACCGCCCATAGCCCCAGCCAACCGCGCCCCTCGGACAGCCGCGACCCCTCCGGTCACCGCGCCCCTCAGGCAACCGCGCCCCTCAGGCAACCGCGCCGCTCAGGCAACCGCGCCGCTCAGGCAACCGCGCCGCTCAGGCAACCGCGCCCCTCAGGCAACCGCGCCCCTCAGGCAACCGCGCCCCTCAGGCAACCGCGCCCCTCAGGCGGCTGACGCCCGCCATGCGGTCATCGGAGCCCGATCAGCTCCGCGATCTCCCGGAAGACGTCCACCGCGTCCTGCTCGATCGTCGCGTCGTTGCCGTAACCGAAGGCGAGGATCAGCGCCGCGATCGGCACCGTGATCATCACCACCAGGCTGAGAAGTATCTGGAACGCGCGCCGCACCCGCCCCCGCTTGCGGGGCCGATGGACCAGAGCCGGTTCCGGCGTGTGCTGCTGCGGCACGGCGGCCATCGCCCGCGGCGGCGGCGAGACCGGCCGCGCCGAGCCCACCGCCGGCGAGACCGGCCGGGCATGGATAACCACAGGTTGCTGGGCACGCTGTGGGCGCGACGCTGGTCCGGACTTCCTCTGCGGCGGTACGGGCGTCCGGCTCTCCCGCTGCGGCGGTACCGGTGTCCGGCTCTCGCGCGGTGAGGGCACGGGTGTGCGGCTCTCGTACTCCGGCGGGCTGGTCGCGACGGTGGCGTCCGGGTCCGGGCGCCACGTCACCGAGGCGGCGTTCGGCCACGGGTCGACCGGCGGGCGCAGATGCGCCGGGGTGTCCGGGGGACGCTGCGGCCCGCCGGCACCGTTGCTCCGACCGGACCGGGACTGACCCGACCCCGGCTGACCCGGACGAGGCTCACCCGACCCCGGCTGACCCGGCCGGGACTGCGGCACGGCCTGGCGTTTCGGCAGGGCCTCGACGTCGGCCTCCGGCGCGGCCTGGGCCGGAACCGCCAGTACCGGCGCCTTCACCGTCTCGTCCCCCGACGGCTCGTCATCGGCCGCCTCGGACCCCTGCTCGGAGGGCACGGCCGGCACCGGCGTGGTAGCCGGGATCGGCTTGTCGACGAGTGCGGTAGGCCGATCCGCCTCGATCTCCGCTTTCGTCGCGACGACGGTCGGCCGGTCCGCCTCGACCGCCACCGGAGGGGCGGACTCCACCTTCGTGGCGGCCTCGACCCCCAGGGCGATCTCGGACTTGCTGGCGACGACCGTCGGGCGATCATCCACCAGCGGCTTGTTGGCGACGACCGTGGGCCGGTCACCCACCAGCGGCTTGCTGGCGACCACCGTCGGCCGATCGTCCGGCTGCGGTTTCGCGGTGACCGTCGTCGGGTCTCCGGACGGTTCCGTCCCGGCTCCGACCGGCAGCGACTTCGACGGCAGCCGCAGTTCCTCGGTGGGGCCGGGTGCCGCCGGTTCGGTGGTGAGCAGGGCCGCGCCGGCCAGGATGCTGCCCTCGGCGACGACCAGTTCGGGTTGTTCGATGACGACCGGCGGGTCGCCGAGCGCGCGGTGCAGCAGCGTCGCCACGAGCGGGATCCGGCTGGCCCCGCCGACCAGGAAGACACCGGCGAGCCGGCCCTCCGGCAGATCGGCCCAGCGCAGGAGATTTTGCGTGATCTGAACGGTCTGCTCCAGCACCGGCCGGGCGACCGTTTCCAGTTCTTCCCGGGTGAGGTGTGCCTCGATGTCGAGCAGCGGCACCACGAAGTCGGCGGACTGGGCGCGGGAGAGCCGCTCCTTGGCGATCCGCACGTCGTCCCAGAGCTGGCGGCGGGCGCGGCGTTCCTCGACGGTGGCCGGCTCCATCAGCCGGGACCAGTCGTCGGTGTGCAGGTGCTCGACGATCGCGGCGTCCACGTCGAGGCCGCCGAGATCGTCGCGGCCGTCGACGGCGAGGACCTCGAACCCGGACGACGTCCGGGCGACGACGCTGGTGTCGAAGGTGCCGGCCCCGAAGTCGTGCACCATGACGACCGAGCCGATCGGCACGTCCCGCCCGAGGACCTCGGCGAAGTAGGTGGCGGCGGCGACCGGCTCGGCGACCAGGCGCGCACCCTCCAGCCCGGCCCGGGCGGCGGCGTCGGCCAGCAGTGTCCGGCGGGTCGCGCCCCAGGTGGCGGGGCAGGTGAGGGTGACCTCCGGGCGGTACGGCCCGACGGCCCGGTGCCACTCCTCGGCGACCCGGGCCAGCACGGCCGCGATCAGCTCGACGGTCTCGAACTCGCGCTCACCGAGCAGCACCAGGCCGTCGTCGACGCGACGTTTCGGGTTGGGCTCGAACCTGGCCGGGTCGAGCCGGGCGCTGTGCACGGCGTCCCGGCCGACGAGCAGGTTGCCCTCGGAGTCGGCGAAGACGGCGGACGGCAGCAGCGGTGAACCGTCGACCAGGATCGGCCGGGCACGGCCGTCCGGCCATCGCGCCACGGCGACGGTGTTGGAGGTGCCGAAGTCGATGCCGAGGGCGTACCGCTTCGGACCACCCTGGTCGATGGACATGCCCGCAGTCTAGGCAATGACTGCCCGCATCCGGCTCATCCACTACCGTCCGGTGAACTTCGGGGTCCGCTTCTCGACGAACGCGGTAGTCCCTTCGATCCGATCGTCGGTGGCGAACAGGCCCGCGAACAGGTGCGACTCCAGGGACAGACCGGACGCCAGGTCGACGCCCAGACCGCCGTCGACGGCCTGTTTCGCCGCGCGGAGCGCCAGGGCGGGGCCGGTCGTGTACGGCCGGACCAGCTCGACGGCCGTCGCGTAGACCTCGGCGGCCGGCACGACCCGGTCGGCGAGCCCGATCCGCAGGGCTTCGTCACTGTCGACCATCCGACCCGAGAAGATCAGATCCTTGGCCTTGGCCGGGCCGATCAGCCGCGCCAGCCGCTGGGTGCCGCCGGCGCCCGGGATGAGGCCCAGCTTGATCTCCGGCTGGCCGAGTTTCGCGTCGTCGGCGATCACCCGCCAGTCGCAGGCGAGGGCCAGCTCGCAGCCCCCGCCGAGGGCGAAACCGGTGATGGCGGCGACGACTGGTTTCGGGATCCGCGCGACCGCGTCGAAGGCACCGGAGAGCGCGTGCACCCGGGTCACCATCTCCTGGTACGTCACGCCGGTGAACTCGGTGATGTCGGCGCCCGCGGCGAAGTGCCGCCCGGCACCGTGCACGACCACGGCCCGCACCGACGCGTCCGCCCCGGCGGCGTGCGCGGCGGCCCGCAACTCCTCCTGGACCTGGGTGTTCAGCGCGTTCACCGGTGGCCGTTCGAGCCGGATCGTGCCGATGCCGTCCGCCACTTCGAGCCGCACGAACTCGCCCACCCGGACCTCCCTGTCATCGAGTCGATTGCCGCCAGCCTACGACGGGTAGGCATTACATTGGGTCCCCTGGGGAGGAAGAAGATGACCACGTACTACCGGGATCCGGAAGTGCTGATCACATCGTCCGGCGTCTGGATGAACGGCCGCGAGTTCCGGCTACCCGAGCTCATTCAAGTCTGGTACACGAAGGGCGCCCGTTCCTGGGGCGTCATCGCCTGGCGGGGCGCACTCGGGCTCGCCGTGCTGCTGCCGCTGCTGGTGGGCGCACTGGCGGTGCTGGTGGCCCTGCTGATGGATCTGGAGCTCTGGACCACCGTGGCCATGGTGGTCGGCGGGCTCCTGGTCGGCCTGGCCGTGGTGCCGGTCGCCGACCTGATGCTGGAGGGCGTCGACCGGTCCTACGACCGGGGCACCCGCACCCTGGAGATCTGGGGGCGGGTCCGCGGTGGCGACGTCCTGCTGATGCGCACGGACAACGCGCAGCGGTTCGGCCGCATCTACCGGGCGCTCCAACGGGCGCTGGAGCCGGCGGTGCGCCGGTGAGGCGCGATGCCGCCGGGTTGGCCGGGTTGCTGGCGACCACCGGCGTCCTGCATTTCGTGGCGCCGAAACCGTTCGACGGCATCGTGCCGCGGTCCCTGCCCGGCTCGCCGCGCACGTGGACATACCTGAGCGGGGCCGCGGAGCTGGCGGTGGCGGGCGCCGTCGCCCATCCGCGGACCCGCCGGGCCGGTGCGCTGGCCGCGGCGGCACTGTTCGTCGCGGTGTTCCCGGCCAACGTCAGGATGGCGGCGGACTGGCGGCACGCCTCACCGGCGAAGCGGGCCGTGGCGTTCGGCCGGTTGCCCCTGCAGGCTCCGTTGATCGCCTGGGCGCTGCGGGTGGCCCGCTGATTCGGGCGTTTGCCACCGTAATGTGGCCTGATTGGCGACGATCAGGACATCATGCGAACCACCGAGGTACGGCCCACCGGCATCGAACGCACGTTCGGCGAGAACGAGCTGATCGTCTCCAAGACCGATCCGCGCGGGGTCATCACGTACGCCAATGATGTCTTTCTCCGTGTCTCGGCCCTGCCGGAGGAGCAGGCGATCGGCAGCCCGCACAACGTGATCCGGCACCCGGACATGCCGCGGGCCGTGTTCAAGCTCCTGTGGGACGTCCTGGAGGACCGGCGGGAGATCTTCGCCTACGTGCTGAACCTGGCCGCCGACGGTGCCCACTACTGGGTGTTCGCGCACGTCACGCCCTCGTTCGACAGGTCCGGGCGGCTGCTCGGTTACCACTCCAACCGGCGTCGGCCGTCGCCGGCGGCGATCACCACGATCCGTGACGTCTACGGCCGGCTCCTGGCCGAGGAGCGACGGCAGACCCGGACACCGGACGCGGTCGCCGCCGGTATGGCGGCCCTGCGGGGGATGCTCACCGAGCGCGGCGTCACCTACGACGAGCTGGTCTGGGAGATCACTGACGGCGGCCGGCGATGAGGGCGAAGCCGGAGACCGTCGACGCGGCGGCTCTCGATCAGGCGGTCCGGCTGGTCACCGAGGTCTGCGAACGGGCCTGCAACGGTGACCTGGAGGCCCGGGTGCCGATGATCGGCGGCTCCGAGCGGGCGGCCCGGATCCGGACGGCGATCAACGGGCTGCTCGATCATGTGGACGCGTTCGTCCGGGAGGCGGGCGCCGCGTCGGCCGCCGCCTCCGAGGGCCACTTCCACCGGCGGTTCCTGACGCAGGGGCTGGACGGGGCGTACCGTGCGGCGGCCGAGAAGATCACCCACTCCAACCAGGTGATGAGCCGGACGGCGGCCCAGTTCGCCGAGGCGGCCCGGCAGCGGCAGGCTCTCGCCGACGAGTTGGAGTCGGCGGTGCTGACCGTCTCCGAGCAGGTGGCCACGGCCGCGACCGAGATGGGCCGGTCGGCGAACGGGCTGGCCGACTTCGCCCGGGTCGCGGTCAACGACGCCGAGCGCGGCCTGGGCACGGTGTCGTCGCTGCGCACTTCGTCGGACGAGATCCGGCACGCCGTCGATCTGATCAACCAGGTGGCGGCACAGACCCGGTTGCTCGCGCTGAACGCCACGATCGAGGCGGCCCGGGCCGGGTCGGCGGGGCGGGGGTTCGGCGTGGTCGCCAACGAGGTGAAGAACCTCGCCAACGAGACCAGCTCCTCCAGCGAGCAGATCATGAACCAGGTCAACACGGTGCAGCAGTCGGCGGCCGACGCGATCGCCGTACTGGAGGCGGTGACCAACCGGATCCGGGAGATGAGCGAACTGGTGGAGGGCATCGCGCAGGCCGTCGACGGCGGCCAGCACACCGACAACGCGGGGTTGTCGCAGCTCGCCGAGGTGTTGCGAGCAGAGGTCTCCCGGTTCGTCACCACGATTCGCGAATCCTGATTTTCAGGCTTTAAACCCTGCAAAATCAAATTCATCATGAAAACAACTCGGGTACGGCCGACCGGTCGCGAACGCACGTTCAGCGACGGCGAGCTGATCGTCACGAAGACCGATACTCGTGGGTCCATCACCTACGCCAACGACGTCTTTCTGCGCATCTCCGCCCTCGACGAGGACGACGCGCTCGGGCAGCCGCACAATCTGATCCGGCATCCGGACATGCCCCGGGCCGTCTTCAAGCTCCTCTGGGACACCCTCAAGGAGAAGCGGGAGATCTTCGCCTACGTGGTGAACCTCGCCGCCGACGGCGCCCACTACTGGGTGTTCGCGCACGTCACGCCCTCGTTCGACGCCGCCGGCCGGGTGGTCGGCTACCACTCCAACCGACGGGTCCCGTCCCGCGAGGCGGTCGCCGCGGCCGACGACCTGTACCGGGTGCTGCGCGCCGCCGAGGGCCGCCACGACCGGGCCCCCGACGCGGTCGCCGCCGGTCACGCCACGCTCCAGCGGATCCTGGCCGAACGCGACCGCACCTACGACGAACTGGTCTGGGACCTGTCCGCGGGAGCGACCCGATGACGAACGCCCTCACCCGCCGCCCCGTCCCGGAACGCGCCGCCCCGGACGGTGACGAGGAGTCGCTGTACGCGATCGCGGACGTCTGCCGCCGGGCCGCGTCCGGGGACTTCGAGGCACGCGTGCCCCGGCTCGGCGACTCGGACGCCGAGGTCGAGGCCCGCCTGGCGATCAACGAACTGCTGGATCGGACCGACGCGTTCGTCCGGGAGGCGGGTGCGGCGTCCGCGGCCGGTGCGGCCGGGCACTTCTACCGGCGGTTCCTGGCCGGTGGCATGGGCGGGGCGTATCGGCGGGCGGCCGAGGAGATCGGCCGCTCCGGTGACGCGATGAGCCGCAACGCCGAGCAGATCGCCGCGGCCGCCGAGTCACGGACGGCCTTCGCCGACGAGCTGGAGTCGGCGGTGCTGGCCCTCTCCGAACGGATCGCCGCCGCGGCCGGGGAGATGGGCCGCTCCGCGAACGGTCTGGCCGGGTTCGCCCGGGCCGCGGTCACCGACGCCGAACGCGGTCTCGGCACCGTCAACGACCTGCGCCGCGCCTCCGGCCAGATCCGCAACGCCGTCGACCTGATCAACCGGGTGGCGATGCAGACCCAGCTGCTCTCCCTGAACGCGTCGATCGAGGCGGCCCGGGCCGGTGCGGCAGGGCGGGGGTTCAGCGTGGTCGCCAACGAGGTCAAGACGCTGGCGAACGAGACCGGCGAGTCCAGCGGCGAGATCATCGACCAGGTCGACGCGGTCCAGCTCGCCTCCGAGGACGCCGTCCGGGTGCTGCGTGCCGTGACCGACCGCATCCGCGAGATGAGCGGCCTGATCGACGGCATCGCCGCGGCCGTGGACGGTGACACCGCCCAGGAGACGACCGGCCTCTCCGAACTGGCCGCCGTCCTCCGCACCGAGGTCCAGCGCTTCCTCACCGCCGCCCGGACCTGACACGCCACCCCACCACCGTGGTGGGCGACGGCCGCGCGGGCGGGTCAGGGCTCGGTGTAGTGGTCAGGGCTGGGTGTAGAGGGTCTCGATGTCCTCGCGGGACGGGAGGGCGTTGCTCGCACCGACCCGGCGGACGCACGCGCCTCCGGCGGCGTTGGCCCAGCGGACGGCATCGACCAGGTCACGGCCCTCGCCCCACGCCACGGCCAGGGCGCCGGTGAAGGCGTCACCGGCCGCCGTGGTGTCGGCGACCTCCACCCGGAACGCCGGCACGTGCACGTCGGTGCCGTCCCGGTCGGCGTAGCGGGACCCGTTGCCACTGAGCGTCAGCACCACCCGGGGCACCAGGTCGAGCAGCGCCTTCACATCGGGATCGTCACCGCCGGTGATCGCGCGGGCCTCGGTCTCGTTGACGACCAGCAGGTCCACCTCGTCGAGCAGGCCGGACGGCAGGACGCGGGCGGGTGCCGCGTTCAGAATCGTCCTGGTCCCGGCGGCACGGCCGGCCCGGAGCGCGGCCAGCACCGTGGCCATCGGGATCTCCTGCTGGCAGAGCAGCACGTCGGCGGCGGCGATCGCGGCCGACTCCTCGTCGGTGAGACCGACGAACGTCCGGTTCGCTCCCGGGCTGACCAGGATCGAGTTCTCCCCGGCCCGGTCCACCATGATGACCGCCACCCCGGACGAGCCGTAACTGGTCCGTACCAGATCGACGCCCACGCCGGCCGCCGCCAGCCGTGCGTTGAGGGTGACGCCGAAGGCATCGGAGCCGATGGCTCCCAGGAAGACCGTCTCGCCGCCGGCGAGCGCCGCGGCGATGGCCTGGTTGGAGCCCTTGCCGCCGGGCGTCATCACGAAGTCGTCGCCGAGCACGGTCTCGCCCGGCCGGGGCAGGCTCGGCGCCAGCCCGACCAGATCCATGTTCGCGCTGCCCGCGACGACGACCCGGGTGGCCATCAGCCGGCCCGTGCGGTGAACCGGTCGCCGAACCGGTCGACGATCAGCGGCAGCCCGAAGGTCTTCGTCAGGTTCTCCGCGGTCATCACCTCGCCGAGCAGGCCGCCGGCGACCACGGTGCCCTCACGCAACAGCAGGCCGTGGGTGAAGCCGGGCGGAATCTCCTCGACATGGTGGGTGACCAGCACCATGGCCGGCGCGTCCGGGTCGAGGGCCAGCTCGGTGAGGTGGCCGATCAGGGTCTCCCGGCCGCCCAGGTCGAGGCCGGCGGTCGGCTCGTCGAGCAGCATCAGCTCGGGATCGGTCATCAGCGCCCGGGCGATCTGGGTGCGCTTGCGCTCGCCCTCCGACAGGGTGCCGAACTCGCGGTCGGCGAACGCGGCGATGCCGAGCTGGTCGAGCAGCTCACGGGCCCGCGCCTCGTCCTGCGGGTCGTAGGACTCCCGCCAGCGGCCGACGACCGACCAGGCGGCGGTCACCACGACGTCGAGCACCCGCTCGGACGCCGGCACCTGATCGGCGAACCGGCCGGTGGTGATGCCGACCCGGGTCCGCAACTCCGTCACGTCGGTCCGGCCCAGCTTCTCACCCAGCACATACGCGTCGCCGCGGGTCGGGTGCATCCGGGCGGACGCCAGGTTGAGCAGGGTGGTCTTGCCCGCGCCGTTGGGACCGAGCACCACCCACCGCTCGTCCAGCTCGACCTGCCAGGACAGGTCGCGGATCAGGTAATTGCCACCACGCACCACGTTGACGCGGTCGAAGGCGATGACGGTGTCCTCGTCGGGCGGAATCGATACGGCAGCCTCGCGCACGCGTCCATCCAACCACGTCCGCCCCCGGCGGCCGGACGGCGTGCCGGTGACCCACCCCAGCGGGCAGATCCAGCCGGCCGTCACCGCTGTCCCGCCCCGAACCGTCGGAGCCGTCGGAGCCGGCGGAGCCGGCACCCAGCGCTGTGACGACCACACCGAAACAGCACCGAGGGCTGGCCGGACATGTCGGGCCGGGTGGGCGCCTCAGTCGGTGGTCGAGCCGAAGACCTCGTCGCGGACGGCGTCCAGGGCCGTCCGGAGGGCGCCGTGCAGGACCGGCTCGGAGGCGACACCGGTCACCACCACCTTGGGCGAGACCAGGGTGATCGCGGCGACCTCGCGCTCGACCCGGTCGGACAGGGCGGGACCGCCGGCCCGGCTGACCTCGCCGGCCAGCACGACCAGCGGCGGGTCGAGTACGGCGCAGGTGGCGGCCACGCCGAGGGCGAGCCGGCGGGCCAGCTCGTCGAGGACGGGCTCACCGGCGGGACCGGCGGCGACGGCGGCCCGGACCACGTCGGCGGCCTCGGCGCCCCGGAACCCGAACTGCTTGCCGATCGCCTTGACCGCGTCGGCGCCGGCGATCGCCTGGAAGGCGCCCTTCACGCCGCGGCGGGAGGCGTTGTGCGGCACCTCGGCGCCACCGACCGGCAGGTAGCCGATCTCACCGGCGGCACCGGTGGCGCCCTGGTGCAGGCGGCCGTTGATGACCGTGGCCAGACCGACGCCCCGGCCGATCCAGACCAGTGCGAAATCGGTCACGCCGGTGGCCGCGCCGGTGCTGGACTCGGCGACCGCGGCGAGGTTGACGTCGTTGCCGAAGAAGACCGGGATGTTCAGGTCGCGGCGCAGGTCGGCGAGCAGGCCACGGTGCCAGCGGGGCAGGTCGTGGGCGAACGAGATCTCCCCGGACTGCGGGTCGACCAGACCGGGGGTGCCGAGGACGACCCGGCGCACCGAGGACATGTCGGCGCCGGCCTCGCCCGCGGCCTGGACGACGGCGTTGTGCACGACACCGACCGGGTCGTCGGTGTCCTTGGTGCTCTGCTCGACGCGGCTGATCACGGTGCCGGTGATGTCGGCGCAGGCGGCGACGACACCGTCCGGCCCGACCTCGGCGCCGATGACGTGCGCGCTGCCCGGGGTGACCGCGTAGAGCTGCGCGTTCGGCCCGCGGCCACCGGCCTGCTCACCGACGCGGCGGACGAGCCCGCGCTCCTCCAGGCGTTCCACCAGCTGGGATGCGGTGACCTTGCTGAGGCCGGTCATCTCGCCGAGCTGCGCCCGGGTGAGCGGGCCGCGGGTGAGCAGCAGGTCCAGCGCGGCGCGGTCGTTGAGAGCGCGCAGCAACCGGGGCGTGCCCGGAAGGCGAGTGGCGGCCATAACGTAGTCCCCTAATACTAAGGATTCTTTCCTGTTACAGTGTCGACGCACGACACGCAGCCGCAGCGTAACGGTAGGCAATGTCGCCGGGCCGGAAGGTGGCTATCGACTCCGAGCGATCATGGCAGCTCCCGGCTACTCACGGCCAGAGTTGCGTCGACGGAAGGACACCATGGCGATCGACCCCGGCCTCCGCCGGCTGGCCCTGCGGACGCTTCTCGCGGCTTTTCCCGGCCCCACCGCGCCGGCCTGGGCCGCAGACCTGCTGCTCGACGGGCTGGCCGGGCACACCCTGTTCGGGGGCAACGTGGTCGATCCCGGTCAGGTCGCCGATCTGACCGCACAGTTGCGGTCGGCCCGCGCGGACGTTCTGATCGCGATCGACGAGGAGGGTGGCGACGTCACCCGGCTCGGGCACCGGACCGGGAGCGCGTACCCCGGGAACGCCGCCCTCGGTGCCGCCGGCAACCTCGACCTGACCCGCCTGGTGTACGCCGCGATCGGCACCGACCTGGCCGCCGCCGGGATCAACCTCGATCTGGCACCGACCGTCGACGTCAACACCGCCGACGACAACCCGATCATCGGGACCCGGTCGTTCGGGGCGGATCCGGCACTGGTCGCCCGGCACACCGCGGCCGCCGTCACCGGACTCCAGTCCAGCGGCGTCGCGGCCTGCGCCAAGCACTTCCCGGGTCACGGCGCCACGGTCACCGACTCGCATCTGGAACTGCCGACCGTCGACGTGCCGCTGTCGGTGCTGCGCACCCGGGATCTGCCGCCGTTCGCCGCCGCCGTCGAGGCCGGGGTCCAGGCCGTGATGAGTGCCCACATCCGGGTGCCGCAGCTGACCGGGGACGGGCCGGCCACCTTCAGCCGGTCGGCGCTGAACGGGCTGCTGCGCGACGAGCTCGGGTTCCGCGGCGCGATCGTCACCGACGCCCTGGAGATGCGGGGCGCCGCGGGGTCGGCCGGCAGCATCCCGCGGGCCGCGGTCGCCGCCCTGGCCGCCGGCGCGGACCTGCTCTGCATCGGCGCGGTCGTCGACCTGGACCTCGTCGAAGCGATTGCGACCGAGATAGCGGCCGCCACCGGCGACGGCCGCCTCGCCCTGTCCCGCCTGGAGGACGCGGCCACCCGCACCGCCGCCCTGGCCGACTGGAGCAGGCCGAAAACGGCCCCACCAGCCGGCACCCACCCGCCCACCTCCGCCGCGCCCGGCACCCAGGCCTCCGCCGCAGCCGACTCCCGCCCCTTCATCTCCGCCGCAGCCGACTCCCGCCCCTCCACCTCCGCCGCAGCCGACTCCCGCCCCTCCACCTCCGCCGCAGCCGACTCCCGCCTCTCCACCTCCGCCGCAGCCGACCAGGAGCCGGGCCCGACGACCGGCCACCGGCCCGATTTCGAGCTCGGTGTCGAGGCCGCCCGCCAGGGGATGCGGTTCGAAGGGTCGGACGACCGCCTGCGGAACCCGATGGTGGTGCGTTTCGTGGCCGGTTACTCGATCGCCGAGGGCAAGGTGCCGTGGGGCCTCGCCCCGCACCTGGCGACCGAGGAGCTCGAGGTCGTCGCCGCCGACACCACCGTCGAGTCGATCACGGAGCGTGCCGGTGATCGCCCGATCGTGTTCGTCGGCCGCCGCCTGCACAACTCCCCGGCGGCCCGGACCCTGATCGAGAAGCTGGCCGCGGACCGCCCGGTCGGTGTGGTCGAGATGGGCTGGCCGTCGGAGTGGCGGCCGGCCGGCGTGGACGCCTTCGTGATCACGCACGGCGCCAGCCTCGCCAACAGCCGTGCGGCCGCCGAGGCACTCGGCCTGGCCAGCAGGCCCTGAAAGCCGCTCGGGGTTGACGATCGACATTACGGTGCGTCACTAGCCACGCGCCGGAAGTCACCGATGTCCGCCTATGGGCGAAACTTCTGGGCGAACCGGACTAACCGAACGGACAATCTGCCTACGCTCCGCTTCCCCACCTGCTATCACCTCACCTAGCGTGATGGCCAGAAGGTGGGTCTGGGGAACGTCGCGGAACTCGGCTCGGGACCAGTGCGAACCGCGACGCAGACGGTGGGCCGGACATTCGGCAGGGCTTCGGGAGCTGCCCGCGGAACGTCCGGCCCACCAAAAATCAGGCCGCCGACGAGGTCTTGACCAGCGTGCGGATCTGACGCAGCAGCACCGACAGTGCCGCCAGGTCGGCCGGGGTGTCCTCCACGTTGCCCATCGCGTTCGACGCGCGAGCGATCGAGGCCGCGTTCACCTGCTCCCACTCCGACACCCGATCCTCCGGGGACGCCGTCGACGGGGTCGACTGGAGCACCTCGGCGGTCAGGGCGGCCAGCGCCGCGTACAGGTCGTAGCGCAGCGCCATCCGAGCCAGGGTCTGCCAGCGGTCACCGCGCGGCAGCCGGGAGATGTGCGACAGCAGCGCGTCCACCCCGAACCGTTCGGAGAGCACGAAGTAGACCTGCGCCACCTCGTCCGGCCCACGGTCGATCGAGGACGCCGCCTCCAGGATGTCCAGCAGGCCGAAGCCGTAGAACACCCGGGCCACCGCGGCGGCCAGGTGCTCCGGCACGCCCTTGCCGGCCAGCTCCTCGGCCCGGTTCTCCAGCGAGCGGCGCTCCCGGCCGACGAGCACCTCCGGCAGGCGCGGCAGGAGGTCGGCGATGCCCGGTCCGAGTTTCGTGATCTCGCCGGCCACGTCGATCGGCGAACGACGGGTGCTGACCAGCCAGCGCACCGCCCGGTCGAGCAGCCGCCGGGTCTCCAGGAACACCAGCGTCTGCGCCGGGGTCGGCACCTCGTTGTCGAGCGCCTCGCCGGCCGCCCAGATCTCCGGCAGCCGGTAGACGTCCCGGATCACCACGTAGGCCCGGATCACGTCGGCCGCGGACGCGCCGCTCTCCTCCATGGCCCGGTAGACGAACGACGTACCCCCGCGGTTGACCACCTCGTTGACCAGCGACGTCGAGATGATCTCGCGCCTCAGCCGGTGTCCGGCCATCCGGCCGGCGAAGCGCTCGCGCAGCGGCGTCGGGAAGTACTCGGAGAGGACCTCGCTGGTCCAGGCCTCGTCGACGAGTTCGTCGGCGAGCACCTCCCGCTCCAGACTGATCTTGACGTACGCCAGGAGCACGGCGAACTCCGGAGCGCTGAGCCCTTCGCCGTTCTCGTAGCGGACGGCGAGCTCCTTGTCCGTCGGCAGGGCTTCCAGCTCCCGGTTCAGCTCGCCGCGCTGCTCCAGCGAGATCAGCATGCGCCGGTGCACCGGAAGCAGCGAGTGTGCCTGCGAACGGGCGTTGCCGAGCGCCATCGCCTGCTCGTAGTTGTCCCGCAGGACCATCTCGCCGACCTCGTCGGTCATCGCCGCGAGCATCTCGTCGCGCTCCGGGATGGTCATCTCACCGTCGACGACCGCGCCGCCGAGCAGGATCTTGATGTTGACCTCGTGGTCGGAGCAGTCCACACCGGCCGAGTTGTCGATGAAGTCGGTGAACACCCGGCCACCGGCCCGGGCGAACTCGATCCGCCCGCGCTGGGTGAGACCGAGGTTGCCGCCCTCGCCGACCACCTTGACCCGCAGGTCGCCGCCGTTGACCCGGATCGCGTCGTTGCCCTTGTCGCCGACCTCGGCGTGCGACTCCGACGCCGCCTTCACGTAGGTGCCGATGCCGCCGTTGAAGAACAGGTCGACCGGCGCCAGCAGGATCGCCCGCATCAGGTCGCCGGGGCTGATGACCGTGGCCTCGCCCAGCTGGAGCACCTCGCGGACCTGCGGGCTGACCGGGATCGACTTCGCCGACCGCGGGTAGACGCCGCCACCCTCGCTGATGAGGGACTTGTCGTAGTCGGCCCAGGAGGAGCGGGGCAGGTCGAACAGGCGCTTGCGTTCCGCGTACGAGATCGACGAATGGGGGTCGGGGTCGAGGAAGACGTGGCGGTGGTCGAAGGCCGCGACCAGCCGGATGTGCTGCGACAGCAGCATGCCGTTGCCGAAGACATCGCCGGACATGTCGCCGACGCCGACCACCGTGAAATCCTCGGTCTGGGTGTCGACGCCCAGGTCGCGGAAGTGTTTCTTGACCGACTCCCACGCGCCGCGGGCGGTGATGCCCATCTTCTTGTGGTCGTAACCGGCCGAACCGCCGGAGGCGAACGCGTCGCCCATCCAGAAGTCCTTGCCGACCGAGATCTCGTTGGCGATGTCACTGAACGTGGCGGTGCCCTTGTCCGCCGCCACCACCAGGTAGGGGTCGTCGCCGTCGTGCCGGACCACGTCCTTCGGCGGCACGATCTTGCCACCCAGGATGTTGTCGGTGACGTCGAGCAGCGCGGTGATGAAGCGCTTGTAGCACTCCACCGCCTCGTCCCGGTCGCCCGGTTTCTGCTTGAGGACGAAACCGCCCTTGGCGCCCACCGGAACGATCACCGAGTTCTTCACCATCTGTGCCTTGACCAGGCCCAGCACCTCGGTACGGAAATCCTCGCGCCGGTCCGACCAGCGCAGGCCGCCGCGCGCGACCGCGCCGAAGCGCAGGTGCACGCCCTCGAAGCGGGGCGAGTACACGAAGATCTCGAATTTCGGCCGTGGCTGCGGCAGGTCCGGGATGGCCTGCGGGTCCAGTTTGAAGGCCACGTAGGACTTCGGCCGGCCCTCCGGACCACGCTGGAAGAAGCTGGTCCGCAGCGTCGCCTCGATCAGCGTCAGGTAGGAACGCAGGATCCGGTCCTGGTCGAGGCTCTCCACCTGGTCGAGCAGCTCGGTGATCCGGTCACGGACCTCCCCGGCCTGCCGGGCCCGCTCGTTCTCCCCGACCACCAGGGCCGGCGAGAAACGCACCTCGAAGAGCTTCACGAGCAGACCGGCGATCTCCGGGTACGCCGTGAAGGTCGACTCCAGGTAACGCTCGGAGAAGACGTTGCCGGTCTGGCGAAGGTACTTGGCGTAGGCCCGCAGGACGACCACCTGCCGCCACGTCAGGCCGGCCAGCAGCACCAGCTCGTTGAAGCCGTCCACCTCGGCCTCGCCCCGCCAGGCGGCCGCGAACGCATTCTCCACCTGCGGGCGGACCTCGGCCAGCTCGCGGTGACCGGCCGGGGGCAGCAGGCCGAAGTCGTAGAGGTAGATGACACCGTCGGGGCGGCGGATCTCGTACGGCCGCTCGTCGGTGACCCGGACACCCAGCGAGTGCAGCACCGGCAGCACCGCGGACAGCATCATCGGCTCGCCGTAGCGGTACACCTTGAAGCGGACGTCACGCTCGTCCGGCTCGGGGGTGCCGTCGGGGCCGAGACGACGCCGCCGGAACAGGTGCATGGACAGCTGGCCGGGCTCCTCCAGGAGCTCCAGCTTCGCCAGGTCCTGCATCCCCTCGTACGGCGTATGGGTGTTCTTGTAACTCTCCGGGTAGGCCGAGGAGTAGCTCAGGAACAGCCGCCGGGCCTGCTCGTCGCCGAGTTTGCGCTCCAGCACCAGGGAGAAGTCGTCGTCCCACATCCGGGTCGCGTCGGCCAGCAGCTCGGCCAGGTCGTTCGGCTCCAGATGACCGGGCGGGGCGGCCGGGTCGGTCCGCACGATGAAGTGGACCCGCGCCAGCATCCGCTCGGTGACCCGGGTGGTGTAGTCGACGCCCACCCCGTTCAGCTCGCGGAGCAGGATCTCCTGCATGCGCAGCCGGTTGCCGGTGGTGAACCGGTCCCGCGGCAGGTAGATCAGGCACGAGATGAACCGGCCGTAGCCGTCGCGCCGCAGGAACAGGCGCAGCTGCCGGCGCCCGGCCATCCGCAGCACGCCGATGACCGCCTCGTACAGATCATCGGTCTTGATCTGGAAGAGCTCGTCGCGGGGATAGGTCTCCAGGATCTGCAGCAGGTCCTTGCCGGAGTGGCCACGGGGCGACAGACCGGAGCGGTCCATCACCTCCTGCACCTTGCGCTTGACCACCGGCAGCTGGCGCACGCTGGTCCGATAGGCCGAACTGGAGAACAGGCCGAGGAAGCGGCGCTCGCCGACCACCTCGCCGGCGTCGTTGAACAGCTTGACGCCGATGTAGTCGAGGTAGGCGGAACGGTGCACGGTGGCCCGCGAGTTCGCCTTGGTGATCACGAGGAGCCGTTTCTCCATGGCCCGCTCGTAGATCTCCTCGGCCATCTCGGCGGCCAGCCGGCGCGGCTTGCTGGCGCCGCGCAGTATGCCCAGCCCGGTACCCGGGACCGCGGTCAGGACGCCGTCGTCCAGCCGGTACTCCCGATAGCCGAGGAAGGTGAAGTGGTCGTTGGCGAGCCACTTGAGCAGCTCGATCGAGTCGGTGACGTCCTTGTCGGGCACCGGCAGGCCCCGCTCCGAGCCGCGGGCGGCGGCCAGCTCGTCGGAGATGACGAGGGCCCGCTGGCGCATCCGCGGCCAGTCCTCGACGGCGTCGCGCACGTCGGTGAGCACCCGCCGCACCTCGTTGAGGAGCTGCTCGCGGGCCTCCGGCCGGCGCACCGGGTCGATCTCGATCCGGATCCAGCTCTCCACCAGGTCGCCCTCGATGGCGTCGTCGGCCTCGACGTCCGCCTCGAGCTGGGCGAGCGCGCCGAGCGGCTCGCGGCGCACCACGATCAGCGGGTGCACCATCAGGTAGACCTGCAGGTTGTGGGCGGACAACAGGGCGATCACCGAGTCGACCAGGAACGGCATGTCGTCGGTGACGATCCGCAGGACGCTGTGCGCCTGCGGGCCACTGGGCTCGGTGATGGCGAGTTTCAGCTCACCGGGCAGGCGGTTGCGGGCCAGCTCGCGGTGCTCGACCGCGGCCTCGTACATCTCGTCGGGCGTGAATCCGATCAGTTCCTCATCGGGCGCGAACCGCCAGAAGCGGCCCACGAGCGATGCGGTGTTGTGGTCCTCGCCCGCTCGCTCGACCGCCTGGGCCACCAGCCGTTCGGCGTTGGGCACCTCGTCACTCAACAACGCGGTCTGATCAGAATCGGTCGCTGCCTCGTCGGCGACAGCCATGGTCCGGCGCTCCCCTCACCCACGGCACTGTGGGCTCGAACATGTCGAGGACAGCCTAGAGCCAGTCCCCCGTACCCCTCACACCCCCGGTGTGCCCGATACGCGGGACAGCCGAACGGGCATTGATTTATTACGGTTCGTTAAGCAACTCACCGAGAGGACCCACATGCGCCGCTCCCCCGCCGGCCTGGCCGCCCTGCTGCTCGCCGCCTGCTGCGGGCTCACCGCCTGCTCCTCCGACCCGGCCGAGGACTCCGTCAAGGCCTTCGTCGACGGCTGGGCCGGCGGAAAGATCGGCGACGTCGGGTTCGTCACCGCGGCCGGCGGCAAGATCGCGGCGAGCGAGGTGCAGAGCCAGATCAACGGCCTCTACGGCGACCTCACCGGCCTGCCGCTCACCGTGACCACGGCCGGCGCCACCCAGGAGGACGGCGACAACGCCAGCACGCCGATCACGGTCAAGTGGACCCTGCCGGGCGGCGTCGAGTGGAGTTACGGCAGCACGATCCGCAGCACCCAGGCCGGCAAGGACGGCTGGAGCGTCGTCTGGGAGCCCGCGGTGGTCCAGCCCGAGCTCGTCGCCGGTGAGAAACTGCGGCTCCGCCGCGTCGCCGCCACCCGGGCCGGCATCCTCGACACCAAGGGCGAGGTCCTGGTCGGGCCGCAGAAGGTGACGATCGTCGGGGTCAGCCCCGAGCGGATCACCGACCTCACCCAGCTCCAGAAAGACCTGGCCGAGTCCTTTGACAAGATCAATGTGGACGTCGACATGAGCGACCTCAAGGACCGGGTCGCCAAGGCCGACCCCGGCGCGTTCATCGATCTGATCAGCCTGCGGCAGTCCGATTACCAGAAGATCAGGTCAGAGGTACGGCCACTGCCCGGCACCGTCTTCCGCGACGAGACCCGGCAGCTCGCACCCACCCGGGCCTTCGCGCGCGCACTGCTCGGCACCGTCGACCCGGCCACCGAGGAGGACCTCGCCGCCAAACCCGGCGTCCTGCTCGCCGGCGACCAGACCGGGCACGGCGGCCTCCAGCAGAAATACGACGACCTCCTGCGCGGCACCGCCGGCCTCTCCGTCGTGATCGCCCGCGACGCCACCGACGGCGGCACCGAGGACACCAAGCTCTTCACCAGCGAGCCGATCGCCGGCAAACCGATCAAGGTGACGCTCGACACCCGCGTGCAGAACGCCGCCGACACCGCCCTCGCCGCCGAGAAGCAGCCGAGCTCCCTGGTCGCCATCCGGGTCAGCGACGGCGCGGTGCTGGCCTCGGCCAACGGCCCCGAACCCGGCGGGGTCAACACCGCCTTCACCGGCCAGGTCCCACCGGGGTCCACCTTCAAGATGATTTCCGCGTACGGGCTGCTGGCCCGCGACGCCATTACCGCCGACACCGCCGTCGACTGTCCAAAAACGGTCACAGTTGACGGGCGGGAGTTCAAGAACTCGCACGATCAGGCGCTCGGCAAGGTGCCGTTCCACGTGGACTTCGCGAAATCCTGCAACACCGCGTTCGCCGGTCTCGCCCCCAAGCTGGGCTCGGCCGGCCTGCAGGAGGCATCAGCCGCGCTCGGCCTCGGCGGCAAGTGGGATCTCGGCGTCGACGCGTACTCCGGCCAAGTCTCCGACGGCGGCACCGCCACCGAACTCGCCGCCGCCGTCTTCGGCCAGGGCAGCACCGTCGTCAGCCCGCTCGCCATGGCCGGTGCCACCGCGGCCGTCGCCAAGGGCCAGTTCCAGCAGCCCAAACTGGTCCTCGACCCGGCTCCGGCCGGTGCCGTGGCCGCCGGACCGCAACTCGACCAGGAGGCGGTCACCGCCCTGCGCGCCATGATGCGCGAGGTCGTCACCGGCGGAACCGCGACGGCGCTGCGCGGAGTCCCCGGAGGCGCGGTCCACGGCAAGACCGGCACCGCCGAATTCCAGACCGGATCCGAGGACACCCACTCGTGGTTCATCGGCTACCAGGGAGACATCGCCTTCGCCGTCATGGTCCAGAAGGGCGGCGCCGGCTCCGAGGCCGCCGTCCCGGTGGTGCAGCGCTTCCTGACCACCCTAGGCAAGTAGTCCCCGATGCGGTGTGGCGACCTACGGCCCGGACCCGACCGCCGGCCACCACGCCGCGGCAGGAACCGGACCGCGTGGCGACCTACAGCCCGGACCCGAGCGCCGGCCACCACGCCGCGGCCGGAGCCGGTCAGGCGACGCCGGGCGGGAAACCGGTGAGCGGGCCCGGCCCGGCGGCGGGCGGGCCGAAACCGCCGTCGGCCGGGGGACGTGGGCGCAACATCCCCGGGCGGGTCGCGGGCAACGGCTCGGAGTCGAGGAGCGGGGCCGATCCGAGAGGACGGGATAGCAGGCGGACCTCGGCGCCGTCGCTCTCTGGACGGGTCCGCTCCGGTCGCGGGGCGTCCCCGGCTTCCGCCGCCGGCTCGGAGCCCGGCGTCACCGCATCGGGATCCGGCTCCTCCCCAGCGGTTTCCCCGTCCTCACCGGCGGCTTCAACGGCGGCCGGCTCCCGGTCATCAGCCTCGTGATCCTCGGCCTCCCGGTCCTCGCCGGTGACGTCCCGGACAGAGGCGTCGACCTCGTCGTGTACAGCGTCCGAGATGACCAGTCCGACAAGATCGAGCACGACCAGGTTGGATCGACGGGGTTCAGCGGTGTTCGTGGTCGTGCCATCCACGGAAGCGGGATCGGCGGAAATGTCGTCCGCCTGGTCCGTGGGCCGCCCGTTCGCCTCGGCGCCTGGCTGTCCGTTCGACTCGACGCTTGGCTGTCCGTTTACCTCATCGCCTGGCTGTCCGTTCGACTCCGAGCCTGGCTGTCCGTTTACCTCGGCGCCTGGCTGTCCGTTCGACTCGATGTCGGTGCCCAGATCGAACTCATCGGACGCGGCGAGTGCCGCAGCCAGGAGGAAATCGGCATCGGCCATCGAGAGGTTGTTATTGACCGATGTGGTTTCACCGTTCCGGGTGGCGCCCGGACCAGGGATGATCGCGATGGCTTCCGACGCTGGTTCGGCATCAGGGGTCTTCCCCGGCGCCACCAGGTCGGCGGGATCGGGAACGGGGTCCGGAGAGGACGGCGCACCGGATCTCCGGAGCCCGGCGGCACGGGAGTCCTGGACCCAGCTCGAGATCACCGCGGCGATGGGATCGTTGGATGGCCGACGGCTGCCGAGGCGCGACTGGCCCCGGCCCGAGCCGGCGGTCGTCGCCACCGAATCCGACCCCGTGACCGAATTCGATCGGTGGATGGTCGTGTCCACACCGGAACTCGATGTGTCGCCATCCGGATCAGTCGACACCTCAGCGGCGGCCGAAGGCTGGTCGTCGGATTCCGCGGCCGGTCCCGATGCTGGTACCTCACCGTCCGGGTCGGCCACAGCGGCACCCGATGCCGAGTCAGCGGCGGGGTCTTGGACGCCGGAGTCCGCGGCATCCGAGTCCGCAGCACCGAAGTCCGCAACGCCCGAATCCGCATCCGCAACGCCCGCATCCGCGACACCCGCATCCGCGGCACCCGAGTTTGAACCGGCGGGATCCGACACCGCAGAGGCCAAGGCGGTTTTGTCGGGGGCATCCGCTCCCGGGCCATCGGCGTCCAGGACGGCCAGATCCGGCGACGAGGCCGGGTCCGAAGCGGCTGCTGACGCTCCGGGATCTGCGACGTCGACGTCGTCGGGTCCGGGCGTGAACACCGACGCGTCGGGCTCGGCGGCAAGGTCGTGACGCGCCAGTTCCGCAGAGTCCGACCCGGCTAGGTCGTGACGCGCCAGTTCCGCAGAGTCCGACCCGGCTAGGTCGTGACGCGCCGGTTCCGCAGAGTCCGACCCGGCTAGGTCGTCGGCAGCAGGGCCGGGCACGGTCGCAGCGGTGACGTCGCTGTGTGCCGGGTCCGGCGAAGCAGTGGCGACGGATGCGGCCGGGCCGTCGTGGGCAGGGACCGGAACGGCCACGGGAGCCGGCTTGTCGAGGTCGCGGCGGGCGGCCGCCAGGTCGGGGCGGGGGGCCGTCAACCGTACCGGAGAAAGGCCGCTGACCACCGCGGACGTGATCTCGGCGGCATAGCGGCCGTCCGGATCGTAGTCGGGGTCGAAGACCGTGATCTCGACGCCCAGGCAGTGCGGGGACTCGACCAGGCCGGTGAGGAGGAGTTCCAGCTCGGGGAAGGCGATGCCCCCGGGATCGGGTGCGTCGACGGCCGGCATCACGGCCGGGTCGAGGACGTCGACGTCGATGTGCACCCAGTAACCCGCGCAGTCGACGAGCTGGTCGCGGGCCCACTGGGCACTGCGGGCGGCACCCTCGGCGCGCAGGGCGGGGACCGGGCGGGTCACGATGCCGGCGGCCTGGAGGTCGAGACGGTACTCATCCTGGGCCCGGATGCCGAGGACGACCACGTCGATGTCGCGGAAGTAGGGACGGCGGGACTCGATGGCCGCCAGGTCGGCCTGGCCCCGGCCGGTGACCAGCGCCAGGTCCTCACCGGCGGCGGCGCCCACGTAGGAGGCGTTGCCGGGATGCCGGAAGTCGGAGTGACCGTCCACGAAGACCAGGCCGATGCGGCCGCCGACCGCGTCGCCGAGACGGTGCATGGCGATGCCGGCGCCGATCAGTATCGAGCAGTCGCCGCCGAGGATCACCGGGAACTCGCCGCCGTCGATGATCGCGCCGATCCGGTCGGCGAGCGCCCGGGAGTAGGCGGCGATCTCGGTGGCGTGGGCGACTCCGTCACCGGGACGCCAGTCGCCGGCGTCGTAGCGCGGCGGGGTGAGGCAGCCCGCGTCACGGGCCCCGAGACGGCTGAGCAGACCCTGGTCGCGGAGGGCGCCGGGCGCCTTGGCGCAGCCCGGCACCGACGTCGCGGTCGGCGGGCGCAGGCCGAGATTGGACGGTGCGTCCAGAACGGCGATGCGGCGCACGACGCCCCCCTTCGTTGTGAAGCCGCAGCTTAGAAGAGTGCGCTGGCCAGCGCACGCCTTGCGCCGGCCACCGCCGGGTCGTCCGGCCCGGCGACGGCGAACAGTGACAAAAGGTGCTTGCGCACCGCGTCACGGTCGTCACCGGCTGTCTTCTTGACCAGGGTGATCAGCCGCGAATACGCCTCGGCGGCCTGCCCGCTGAGCACCTCGATGTCGGCGGCGAGCCGCTGGGCCTCGACGTCCTCCGGGTCGGCGTCGGCCTTGGCCAGGGCGGTCGACGGGTCGACGCCGGCGATCCGCCGGTACAGCTCCACCTGGGCCAGGCCGGACTCGGCGGCCGCGTCGGCGGGGGACTCGGCGAGAATCTTCCGGTACGCCGCCTCGGCCGCGTCCAGGTCGCCACCCATCAGGGCGTCGTCGGCGGCGTCGAGACGCGGGTCCTCCGGGGTGGCCACGCTGACGCCGGCGGCCTTGAGGACCGCATCGACATACTGCCGGACCTGGGTCTCGGAGAGGACACCGCTGAAGCCCTCGACCGGCTGCCCGCCGATCAGCGCCGTCACCTGCGGGATGCCCTGCACGCGGAAGACCTGCGCGAGACGCGGGTTCTCATCCACATTGACCTTGCCGAGGATCCACGAGCCGCCGTACTCCACGGCCAGCTTCTCCAGCACGGGCGAGAGCTTCTTGCAGGGCTCGCACCAGTCTGCCCAGAAGTCCAGCAGGATCGGCGTGGTCAGGGACCGCTCCAGGACGGACTGGAAATCGGCCTCGGTGACATCGATGATCACATCCGGGGTGACCCCGGGAACAGCGCCGGGAACCGGGCCGGGGCCCGGGACAGCGCCGGGAACCGCAGCGGCCGGGGCGGCGGCGGGACGGCTCGGCGCGGCCGGTTTGGCCGGCGCCGAGGGACGCAGCGCGCTGAGATCGACCGCGCCGCGGGTGAAGATCGACGGAGTGGTCCGTGGGTCGCTCATGGTTACCTAGTCTCGCACGCTGTCACGCCTGTTCGCGCCGCCACCAGGCCGCCGATATCGGACGTCACAGCCCACCTATCCACCACCCGCACGCCGCCTCACCACGCCGCGATCCGGGGCGGCCCGGCCGCCCCGCCGACCACGACCTCGCAAGATCGCGGCGAGGGCCTTACCGCGGCGGCTCACCGCAAGGGTTTTCCCGGTTGCCGCCCGGACGGCCGGAAACGAGAGTGGAGGGCAAGCAGTTCCCCAGAGGCCCCGGTGGCGCCCGCCAACGCCGCCGGGGCCCCCACGACTCACCGCGGCGCCGGCGTCAGCGACGGCACCCGGTGCTCGAAGATCCAGGCCTGCGGATCACCGCTTCGGTGCAGCATCCGCATCACCAGCGGCATCATCGTGTCCCGGATCGCCGCGCCGACCGACCCGGCGACCTTCGTGCTGCTGCTCCGGCGCCCCTGCGCGACCACCTTCTCCACCCGCGGCCGTCTCGCGCTCTCGTAGGCGGCCAGCGCCACCGCCTGATCACGGTGCTCCCGCAGACTGTGCCCGAGGACCACCGCGTCCTCCAGAGCCAGCGAGGCGCCCTGCCCGGACGACGGCGCGACGGCGTGCGCCGCGTCACCGACCAGCACCATCCGGTCGCCGTGCCAGATCGGCACCCGCGGCAGGTCACGGGTGCTCCACGGGCCGAGGACCTGGCTGGTGGCGCGGATCAGGTCGCCGCCCGGCTCGCCCTCGAACAGGTCCAGCAGGTAGGCGCGCCAGGTCTCGGCGGTGAACTCGCCGGGCTCGGCCGGGCGTTTGCGCGGCGGGTTGGCGAACCACCAGACGCTCCCGTCCGGGGCGGCGGTCCAGCCGAAGAAGGCCTTCCGGCCGAACGACATCTGCATGACTCCGGGCGGCGGGATCAGCGCGGGGTCGACCGGGGCGTCGGTGAAACCCCCGGTGTCGAGGAGGCCGAGGAAGTGCGGCGCGGGCGAGGACGGATCCAACGCGGTACGGGTACGCGAGTTCAGCCCGTCCGCGCCGACGAGCAGGTCCCCGGTGACCGAACGGCCGTCGGTGAACTCCGCGGTGACGCCGTGCGGGCCGGGGCGTGCGGTGGCGAGCCGGTGGCCGTACACGATCTCGATGCCCTGCCGCTCCGCCTCGGTGCGCAGCGCCGCGTAGAGGTCGGCGCGCCGGATCGTGGTGGTGACCGCCCCGTCCGGTGTCGGGCCGCCGAGCGGCAACTCGGCGAGCAACCGGCCCGAGGCGCGGCGCAGCGCGAGCCGTGGGGTGGCGAATCCGCGGGCCAGCACGACGGCCGGGTCGGCGCCGAGGGAGCGCAGGGCGTTCACCCCGTTCACCGCGATGGTCACGAAGACGCCGCGCTCGGCGTCACCCGGCCCGCGGGCCTCATGGATCACCGGGGTACGGCCGGCGAGGCGCAGGGCGATGGCGGCGGCGGTCCCGGCGATGCCGCCACCGACGACGATGGCATCTTCTTCTCGTGTAGTCATAGAATGACTATTGATGAGATGACTAAGAACCGTCAACCCCTAAGCTGACCCGCATGAAGCGGTCTCCCCTGGCGATGGTTCTGCTGGCACTGTTGGTGGAGGCGCCGATGCACCCGTACCGGATGCAGCAGGTGATCAAGGAGCGCGGTCAGGACCAGCTGGTCAACGTCGCGCAGCGCAACAGCGTCTATCAAACCCTTGATCGATTGGTACGGGAAGGACTGGCCCGTCCCGGCGGCACCAGCCGGGAGGCCGGCCGTCCGGAGCGGACCGTCTACGAGGTGACCGAGGAGGGCGCGGCCACCCTGCGCCGCTGGCTGCTGGAGATGCTGCCCGAGCCGGCCCGGGAGTTCCCGGAGTTCCCGGTCGCGCTGGCCTTCCTGCCGATGCTCACCCCGGCCGAGACCCGCGAGATGCTGCAGCGGCGGGCCGAGTCACTGGCCGAGCGGGTAGCCGCCATCGACGCGCAGGCACCACCCGGTCTGCCCCGGCTGTTCCTGATCGAGGACGAGTACCGGGCCGGCATGCTCCGGGCCGAGATCGCGTGGCTGCACCGGCTCGTCGACGAACTCGGCGACGGCACCCTGAGCTGGGACCGCACCCTGATCGACGAGACACTCGCCCGTTTCGGCTAGGCCGCGTTCCGGCATTCGGCCTAGAGGCTCGCCAGCAGCTCCGCGGCCGCGGCGTGCGGGTCGATCGCACCGTCGGCGACGCGGGCGGCGAGGGCGGGCAGCGCCGTACCGCCGCGCAGGTCGCCCATCCGGGCCCGCAGCGTGCCCAGCGCCAGCGCGGAGATCTCCGCGGCGGCCCGTTGCTCACGGCGTTTACGCAGGTTGCCGGTGCTCTCCAGCCACTCGCGGTGCTTGCCGACGGCGGCCACCACGTCGTCGATGCCCTCGCTCTCCACCGCGACCGCGCGCACCACCTGGGGCCGCCACTCGCCGGGACCGCGCTCACCGAGGGCGAGCATGCCCTGGATGTCACGGTAGGTGGCGTCGGCGCCCGGCCGGTCCGCCTTGTTGATCACGAAGACGTCGGCGATCTCCAGCACGCCCGCCTTCACCGCCTGGATCGCGTCACCCATCCCGGGCGCGAGCAGCACCAGCGTGGTGTCGGCGAGCGAGGCGATCTCCACCTCGGCCTGGCCGACACCGACCGTCTCCACCAGAATCACGTCGCAGCCGGCGCCCTCCAGCACCCGGACCGCCTGCGGAGTCGCCGCCGACAGCCCGCCGAGCTGGCCCCGGCTGGACATCGAGCGGATGTAGACCCCGGAGTCGGCGGTGTGGTCCTGCATGCGGATCCGGTCGCCGAGGATGGCGCCGCCGGTGAACGGGCTGGACGGGTCGACGGCCAGCACACCGACCCGGGCACCGGTCTCCCGCAGCGCCCGGACCAGCTCGTTCGTCGTGGTCGACTTACCCACCCCGGGCGCGCCGGTGAGCCCGACGACCTGGGCCCGCCCGGCGTGCGGCGCCATCGCGGCGGCCACCTCGGGCAGGGCGGGATCGTCGTCCTCGACCAGGCTGATCAGCCGGGCCACGGACCGTGCGTCACCCTCCCGCGCCTTGGCGATCAGGGAGGGGACGTCACGGCCACGCCGCCCGGCTCCGCTCGTCACGCCGCGGGGACCTTGATGATCAGCGCGTCGCCCTGACCGCCGCCGCCGCAGAGGCCGGCCGCACCGAGACCGCCACCGCGCCGCTTCAGCTCGAGCGCCAGGGTGAGGACCAGCCGGGCGCCGGACATGCCGATCGGGTGGCCGAGGGCGATGGCCCCGCCGTTCACGTTGACCTTCGAGTCGTCGACCTTCAGCTCGCGGGCGGACTGGATGACCACCTGGGCGAACGCCTCGTTGATCTCGATCAGATCGAGGTCCTCGACGGCCAGGTGCGCCTTGTCGAGGGCGTGCCGGATGGCGTTGGCCGGCTGGGACTGGAGCGAGCTGTCCGGGCCGGCGACGTTGCCGTGCGACACGATCTCGGCGAGCCAGGTGAGACCCAGTTCCTCGGCCTTGGCCCGGCTCATCACGACGACGGCGGCGGCACCGTCGGAGATCGGCGACGCGCTGGCGGCGGTGATCGTGCCGTCCGGGGTGAAGGCCGGTCGCAGCCGGGCCAGCGACTCGCCGGTGGTGTCCGGGCGGACGCCCTCGTCGCCGTCGACCGGACCGGCGGCGTTGCGGCCACCGGCCGGGACCGGCGCAATCTCCTCGGCGAACCGGCCGTCACGCTGGGCGGCGGCGGCACGCTGGTGGCTCTGCGCGGCGAACGCGTCCTGCTCCTCGCGGGTGATGCCGAACCGGACACCACTGGCCTCGGTGGACTCACCCATCGAGATGCCGGCCCACGGGTCCATCAGGCCGTCGAACGCGGTGTGGTCCCGCACCAGCACGTCACCGAACTTACGGCCCGCGCGCTGATCGGTCAGCAGATGCGGGGCATTGGTCATCGACTCCATGCCACCGGCCACCACGACGTCGAACTCGCCGGCCCGGATCAGCTGGTCGGCCAGAGCGATCGCGTCGAGGCCGGAAAGGCAGACCTTGTTGACGGTGAGCGCCGGGACGGACATCGGGATGCCCGCGGCGACGGCGGCCTGGCGGGCCGGGATCTGGCCGCAGCCGGCCTGGAGGACCTGGCCCATGATCACATACTGCACGAGACCGGGCTCGATGCCGGCGCGGCTGAGAGCCGCGGCGATGGCGTGCCCGCCGAGGGCGGTGGCGGGCAGGTGCTTCAGGTTGCCGAGCAGGCGCCCCATCGGGGTCCGGGCGCCGCTGACGATGACGGAGCTGGTCACAGTCGTGATCCGATCTGCGCGACCGGGCGCGGAGGAACACCCGGGGTGGCCTTAACGATGGGTCAGGTCCGAGACTAGCCCCATGACTGACGACACACCGAGCGGCAACGCGGCTGAGAATGTCACATTCTCCGATGTCGGCCTCCTGAGAATCGATCATGTGGGGATCGCGGTGGCCGATCTGGACGAAGCGCTCCGCTTCTATGCCGAGAACTTCGGTTTGCACTGTGTGCACCAAGAGACGAACGAGGAGCAGGGGGTCCGCGAGGCCATGCTCGGGGTCGGCGACGGCAGCGGCCCGCGCATCCAGCTGCTGGCCCCGGCCCGGCCCGACTCGGCGATCGCCAAATTCATCGACCGCAGTGGCCCCGGGCTGCAACAACTCGCCTACACGGTGGCCGACGTCGAGGCTGCCGCGGACGCCCTGCGAGCCCGCGGGCTGCGACTGCTCTACGACACGCCGAAACGGGGCACCGCCGGTTCGCGAATCAATTTCGTGCACCCGAAGGACGCCGGGGGTGTGCTGGTGGAGCTGGTGGAGCCGGCGTGAGGCGTACCTCTCCCGGGTGATTCGACCTGACGCGGGACCGCCCGCCTGGCAGGATCGGGGCCATTGAGCAGGGCCGACGATCCCGGCGACAGGTCCGGAATCCCCCGAAGCCCCGAGTGGGCAGGTGACAGCGGGACGACGCCGGACCGGCCGGTGAGTCACCGGCACTCCCCGAACGGCCCGGGGGCGGTCTCCGCTCCAGGTCGAAGCTGATCTACGATGCGGTCCGGATGCCCATCGGCTCTTGCATGTCCGATTCCTCTTCGCCAGGATGGCGCAATGCCCCAGCAGCAGGATCAGAACCTGGCCTTCTTCGAGACCGCTAACTCGCAGCACGACTTCACCGTCGTCCTGCGTGGTTACGACCGTCACCAGGTCGACGGACACATCGGCCGGCTGCTCGCCGCGCTGAACCAGTCCGAGGCCGCGCGTGGCGAGGCCGAGCAGCGGATGAACGATGCTCAACGCCGTCTTCGTCAGGCCGAGCAACGACTCAACGCGCTCGAGCAGAAGCTGGCCGACAGCAACAAGCTGCTGGAGGAGAACAACAGGCCGACGCTCTCCGGGCTGGGCACCCGGGTCGAGCAGATCCTGCGGCTCGCCGAGGAACAGGCGAACGATCACCGCAACGAGGCGAAGCGGGAGTCCGAGGGCATTCTCTCCGCGGCCCGTCTCGAGGCCCGCGAGATCACCGACAAGGCGCGTGCCGAGGCCGCCGCCATGAAGGCGACCGCCGAGCGTGAGGCCGGCCAGGTCCGCACGCACGCCGAGCGCGAGGCCGCCGAGACCCGGGTCCAGGCCCGCCGCGAGGCCGACACGCTGCGCTCCGACGCCGACCGCGAGACCAAGCAGCTGCGTACGGTCACCGCGCACGAGGTCGCCGAGCTCAAGTCGACCGTGGAGCGTGAGGTCGCGTCGCTGCGCGCCACCGCCGAGCGGGAGATCACCCAGGCCCGGGCCAAGGCCGCCCGGGAGGCCGAGGAGAAGCGCGCCGAGGCCACCAAGCTGCTGACCGACGCCCGTGACAAGCGTGAGAAGGACCTCCAGGCCCTCGCGCTGGAGATCGCCGAGCGCCGGGAGAAGGCCGAGGCCGAGGAGTCCCAGCGGCACGCCGCACAGGTCGCCGCCACGCAGAAGATGGTGGCCGAGGCCGAGGGCCGGGCCCGCGCCGCCGAGGATCGCTCGAAGGAGATCGAGCAGCGCGCCGAGAACCGGCGGATCGAGTCCGAGCGTCACTCGTCCGAGACGGTGGAGAAGGCCAGGGCCCTGTCGGAGAAGACGGTCACCGAGGCCCGCCAGGAGGCCAACCGCCTGCTCAGCGACGCCCGCCAGGAGGCCGAGCTGACCACCCAGGCCGCCCGCCGCGAGGTCGAGGACCTGACACGTCAGAAGGATGCCGTCACCAACCAGCTGGGTCAGATGTTGTCCGGTCTGTCCGGCCTGGTGCCCGGTGTCGGCGGGCCCGCTGCCGCGCCGGCCGCCGCCGCAGCGGTCGCCGCTGCCGCCGCCAAGCCCGCCGACGCGCCCGCGCAGCGTGCTCCGGAGCAGGTCACGGCCGCGGACGAGCTCGCCGAGACGGACGAGGCCGCCGACGAGCCGGTGGCTGCCAAGACGAATTCCTGACCCGAGACCCTCGTCTCTCTCCGGTTGCGGAGCCGCCGCAGGTGCGCGACGGTAAACAGCGGCCGGGGCACTCGTAGACGAAATCAGGCCGTATCGGAGTTTCTCCGGTACGGCCTGACTCGTTTCGCGCTTGCCTGGGTTTATCGAGCCGAGGTCAGACAGATCACAAACTACCCGGATCGTCTCTTTCAAGCCGGTGTGTATCGACACGCCACGGGACGATGCGTATGTGAGGATGGAAAGCATGTCGCACGGCGGTGAAATTCTCGGTCTCGGCGGAGATTCGGCCACCGAACCCAGCTTCGAGACCGCCCTGCGGGGTTACGAGCGCAAGCAGGTCGATCGATATGTGATCCGGGCGGAGAACGAGATCGCCGCCCTTCTCGCCGATCGCGAGCAGGCCTACTCGCAGATGCAGGCGATGACGGCCCAGATAAAGGGTCTGCAGGCGGAGCTGTCGCAGGCCCGCCGCGACTCGGGGATAAGCGGTGAGGTGTCGTTCCGGCACCTGGGCCCCCGGGTCGAGCAGATCCTCGCGCTGGCCGAGGAGCAGGCCGAGGCGATCAAGGCGTCCGCCACCGACGACATCGCCTCCCGCCTGGCCGAGGCCGAGCGGATCCGGGCCGAGGCCGAGGCGCACGCCCACAACGGCATCCGCGACTTCGAGATCGCCCTGGCCGCGCGCCGCGCCGAGGAGGAGAAGTCGGACACCGCGAGGCGGGCCGCCTCCGACAAGGCGCTCGCCGCCGCCCAGCAGGCCGCCGAGCAGATGCGCAAGGAGGCGGAGGCGGTCCTGGTCCGCTCCCGCAACGAGGGCAAGCATCTGGTCGAGCAGGCCACACAGGACGCCGCCCGGGCGCGCGCCGAGGTGGACGGCTACGTGCAGTCCACCCGCATGCAGGCCGAGCAGGAGCTGAAGGCGCTGCGCGAGAAGACCAGCCAGGAGATCGCGGCGAAGCGGGCCGAGGCCGAGCGCGAGCAGGCCGATCTGAAGGCGTCCGTCGAGCACGAGCTGGCGCTGCGCCGGCACTCGGTGATCGAGGAGCTGGGCCAGATGCGGTCCGGCGTCGAGAAGCAGTGCGCCGACCTGCGCAGCGAGGCCGACAAATATGCCGAGGAGGTCCTCCGGCGCTCGGACGAGCAGGCGACGGCCGTCCGCAAGGAGATCGCCGCCCAGCAGGAGAAGATCGCCCAGGCCGGCCGTGAGCTGGAGTCGGCCACCGCCGAGGTGGCGCAGGCCGAGCAGCGGCGCGCCACCTCGCAGGAGCAGGCCCAGGCCTCGGAGAAGGAGGCCGAGCGGGTCCGCCAGCGTCTCGCCGAGACGCAGCAGCAGCTGGAGGTGGAGCTGAAGCGGGTGGCCGAGGCCCAGCGCTCCGGGGAGGCCGCCGAGCGGCACGCAGCCGAGGTTCGCCGCCAGGTGCAGAAAGAGGCGAAACGGGTGGCTGAGCTGGCCGCCGCCGCGGTGCTCGCGGCCGCCGCCGACCCGGAGGAGCTGGAGAAACCGGCCGAGCAGCCCGCCGAGACGGCTCCGGTGGCGACCCAGCCGCAGCCCACGGAGAAACAACAGCCGGGCAAGGTCACGGCCTCGGCGAAGGTGACCGTCCCACAGGCGAGCCGGGTCCCCGCCGACGCGGAGTGAATTCCGGCCCGGAGGGAATTCCGGCCCGGAGTCACCGGCCCGGAGTGAGTCACCGGCCCGGCGCGACCTCGGGGTCGTTCCCGGTGGCGGGCTGAGCTCGGCGGCGATAGCCTCCGATCGCCGGATTCGGCGATCGAGGAGGTCCGATGTCCGCCGAGCCACCCGCCGACACGGCACCGCAGCCGGCATCACGACCCGACGAGCCGTCGCGGGCGCAGCCGTCATCGGGGCCGCCGTCCGGGCCGTCATCGCCGCCGGGTGTGCCGCCGCCGGCACAGCCGTCGTCGGGGCGTGAGGAACCGGCGGCGGGCGTGGGGAAGCCTTTCGGTGAGCCGGGACCACCGCTCAACCGGCGCAACCCGTTCCTGCTCGGGTTCCTCTTCGGGCTGGGCCTTCTCGTGGCCTATGCGCTGTTCCTCGGCATCCGTAACGCCACGTCGATGCTGATCCTGATCTTCATCGCCCTGTTCCTGGCGATCGGCCTCAATCCGGCGGTGACCCGTCTGCGCCGCTGGGGCCTGCGCCGGGGCGCCGCGGTGGCGATCGTCGCGCTCGGCGTGGTCGGTCTGCTGGCCGGCGGTGTGGTTGCGCTGATCCCGCCGCTGGTCACCCAGACCACCGAGCTGATCAACAACGCACCGGACGTGGTGGAGAGCCTGCGCCGCAGCGAGACGGTCAACGAACTGGTGCAGCGCTACGACATCGCGAACCGGGTGCAGGGCGCGGTCAACGCCGGGACGATCACGAACGCCCTGGGTGGCGTGGTCGGCGGCGCCCGGCTGCTGTTCGGCACGATCTTCAACATCCTGACCGTGCTGGTGCTGACGATCTACTTCATGGCGTCGTTCGAGCGGATCAAGACGACCGGTTACCGGTTGGTCCCGGCCTCCCGCCGGGAGCGGGTGTCGCTGCTGAGCGACGAGATCCTGACCAAGGTCGGCGCCTACATGGTGGGGGCACTGGCGATCGCGGTGCTGGCCGGGGCGAGCACCTTCGCGCTGGCTCTGGCGCTGGGTCTGGCGTACCCCTTCGCCTTGGCCGTGGTGGTCGCGATCTGTGACCTGATCCCGCAGATCGGCGCCACCCTCGGCGCGATCGTGGTGAGCCTGGTCGGTCTGGCGTCCTCGGTTTCCGACGGTATCGCCTGCATCGTGTTCTTCATCATCTACCAGCAGATCGAGAACTATCTGATCTACCCGCGGGTGATGCGCCGGTCGGTCCGGGTCAGCGACGTGGCGGCGCTGGTCGCGGCCCTGCTCGGAGTCGGGCTGTTCGGCGTGATCGGCGCGCTCGTCGCGATCCCGATGGTGGCCGCCATCCAGCTGATCATGCGGGAGGTCATGTTGCCGAGCCTCGAGGACCGCTAGGCCGTGCCTCGGAAACCGGCCGGGGCTACGGCGCGTTCGACACCGGTCACCTACTTCTTGTCGAAGGCGGCGACTGTGCGGTCGGCGTAGGCGGTGGCGTCGCCGGTCTCCATCGGACCGTCCCAGGTCGTCGGGAGCGGGGTCGGCACGCCCGGTGCCACCCGCCGGACGATCTCGTCCAGCACCTTCTCGGCGTCACCGACCCACAGGTGCTTGGCGCCGGGCATGGCGACGACCTCGGCCTGCGGGATGGCCGCGAATCGTTCGGTGGCCTCGGCCGGCCGCAGGTAGTCGTCGAACTCGGGGATCAGTGCGGTCACCGGCTTGCCGTCCGCGGCCCAGGCGGCCAGGTGCGAGGGCTGGGAGAACCGCAGCGGCGGGGAGAGCAGGATCGCCCCGGAGACGGCCGGGTCCAGCCCGTACATCAGGGTCAGGTCGGTGCCGAAGGACCAGCCGACCAGCCAGATGTCCGGCAGGTCGGCGAACTCCGCGTACTCGATGGCGGCGGCCACGTCGAAACGCTCGTCGACCGCTTTGGCGAAGGTGCCGCCGCTGGTGCCGCGGACACTGCTGGTGCCGCGGGTGTTGAAGCGCAGCACCGCGAGACCGGCCAGGGCGGGTAGCCGCCACGCCGCCTTGCGGTAGACGTGGCTGTCCATCATCCCGCCGTGGGTGGGCAGTGGGTGCAGGCAGACGAGGGTGGCCACCGGGTCGCGGTCGAGTGGCCGGGCCAGCTCACCGACGAGGGTGACGCCGTCCGCGGTGTGCAGCTCGATGTCCTCCCGGTGTGCGGGAAGGATCGAGTTGGCACGGATCTGGTTGCTGCTCATGAGGAGAGGTTTTCATTTCCGTCAAAGGGGCGGTGGGCGGGGCGGCCGGATGGCTCACCCGTAACGGGGAGCGTTGCGTGAGCGCTCCACCCCGGGGGCGCGCCGGTCGCGGCCGCGCCAGCAACCGGTGTGCCAGTGGCGGCGGTCGGCCATGTCGCCCCAGCCGTCCGCGGGCCACGCGACCACGTGCGCCACCCCGGGGCGGATCTCCTGCATGCAACCGGGGCAACGGTACGTCTTGGCGGCCGCCGCACCGAAGATCGACCGCACCATCCACTCGCCGTCCTGCCACTGCTGGACGCGCTGCTCGGTGATCCCGGGACGGTCCGGGTTCGGCTCGTCGTCGGACGGGCGGCGGGGGCGGTTACGGCGGGGGCTCACGAGGTCAAGCGTACGTAGTGACTCGCTGGTAACAATCACCCTAGACTCGGGACATGACGGCGACTCACGTTCCCGGCCTCCCCGTGATCGATGACGGCTGGCTGATCTCCACCAACCCGGCCACCGGTGCGGAGGCCGGCCGTGTGCCGGTCGCCGACGAGAAGGCCGTGGTCGCGGCCGTCGAGCGGGCCCGGGCGGCTGCCGTCTGGTGGCAGGGGCTCGGCTTCGACGGCCGTAAGATCCGGCTGCTGCGCTGGCGCACCCTGATGGTCCAGCGGATCGAGGAGCTGGCCGAGCTGGTCCACAAGGAGTCCGGCAAGCCGCTGGCCGACGGCACGATCGAGGCCGTCGCCGCCGTCGAGCATCTGGACTGGGCGGCCCGCCACGCGAAGAAGGTGCTCGGCCCGCGCCGGGTCCGCACCCGCATCCTGGTCGCCGAGCACTCCGGCCACCTGGAGTACCAGCCGTACGGCGTGGTCGGCGTGATCGGCCCGTGGAACTATCCGATCGTCACGCCGGTCGGCCCGATCAGTGGCGCGCTGGCCGCCGGCAACGCCATCGTCTTCAAACCGAGCGAGTACACGCCGATCGTCGGGCAGTGGCTGGCCGACACGTTCGCCGAGGTGGTCCCGGAGCACCCGGTGCTGCAGGCGGTGCACGGCCTCGGTGACGTCGGCGGCGCGCTGTGCCGGTCCGGGGTCAACAAGGTGTCGTTCACCGGTTCCACCGCCACCGCCAAGAAGGTGATGGCCGCCTGCGCCGAGAATCTGGTGCCGGTGGTGCTGGAGGCCGGCGGCAAGGACGCGCTGATCGTCGACGCGGATGCCGACGTGAGCGCCGCCGCCGAGGCCGCGGTCTGGGGCGCCATGACCAACGCCGGGCAGACCTGCATCGGCATCGAGCGGGTCTACGCCGTCGAGCCGGTCTACGACAGGTTCGTCGAGGCCGTCGTGGAGAAGGCGGGAAAGCTGCGCACCGGCGAGGAGATCGGCCCGATCACCATGCCCAAGCAGCTCGACATCATCCGCGACCACATCGAGGACGCGCTGGCCAAGGGCGGCAAGGCGGTGCTCGGCGGCGCCGAGGCGGTGCAGGCGCCGTTCGTCGCGCCGACCGTGCTCGTGGACGTGCCGGACGACTCGTCGGAGATCCGCGAGGAGACCTTCGGGCCGACGCTGACGATCACCAAGGTGCGCGACGCCGACGAGGCGGTGGAGAAGGCCAACGACACGCCGTACGGCCTGGGCGGCTCGGTCTTCGGCAAGAAGAACGCGATCCGTATCGCCCGCCGCCTGCGTTCCGGGATGGTGGCCGTCAACGGCACGCTCACCTTCGTCGGCATGGGCAACCTGCCGTTCGGCGGGGTCGGCGAGTCCGGTTTCGGGCGCATCCACGGTGAGGACGGTCTGCGCGAGTTCGCCCGGGCCAAGGCGATCACGGTTCGCCGGGGCCCGTCGCTGCTCCCGGCGATGACGTTCGAGCGCACCCCGGCCCAGGTCCAGCAGATCGTCAAGGCGCTGCGCCTGCTGTACGGCCGCAAGCCCTAGTCTGTGTGGGTGGTTGATCACCCAGCGGTCGAGGTCAATGGTCTGTACGTGAGTTACGGCTCGACGCCGGTGCTGGTGGACGTGGGACTGACCGTCCCGGCCGGCGCCGGCGTCTGCGTGACCGGCGAGAACGGCATCGGCAAGTCCACACTGCTGCGTTGTGTGAGCAGCCTCCAGCAGGCCGACGACGGTGACATCCGGGTCTTCGGTGCGGCGCCCGGTGACAGCCCCGAGTTCTGGCGCGCGGTGGCCACCACGGTCGAGCCGCCCACCTGGTACCCCGGCCTGACCGTCCGCGAGCACGCCGAACTGGTGTGCCGCGCGCACGGCCAGGACCCGGACGAGTCCGGCATCGACGAGGCGCTGGAACGGTTCGGGCTGGCCGGGCACGCCGACGCGATCCCACCGTCGATGTCGTCCGGTCAGAAACAGCGGCTGACCCTGGCGCTGGTGCTGCTGCGGCCCAGTTCGCTGCTGATCCTGGACGAGCCGGAGCAGCGTCTCGACCCGGAGGGCCGGGCGATGGTCGCCGGGATGCTCGCCGACTACCTGTCCACCGGCGGCTCCCTGCTGCTGGCCAGCCACGACGACAAGTTCTCGGTCGCCTCGGGCGCGGAGCTCGTGTCGATGGAGCAGCTGACCGGTCCGGGCACCGGGGCCGGCCCGTCGTGACGGCCGTCGTCGCGCTGCGGCCGGTGCGCCGCTGGATCCGTAAGGCGCAGGCATCGCATCGGGACCGGGGTGACGCGCTCGCGACCATCTACACGGTGGTGTTCTCGATCGCCGTGCTGTCGGTGATGGCCCAGGACACACTGCGGGCCGTCTTCAGCCCGCTCGTCCCCCACCTCAGCGGCGTCGGCGCGATCGCCACGGCCGCCTGCGGTGCCGGCCTGATCTACCTGGCGCTGCGCCGGCTCGGGCCCGTCTCGGTCACCCGCCCGGCCGCGTACTTCCTGCTCACCGCACCGGTCAGCCGGCCGAAACTGCTGGCGCCGTCGTTGCTCGCGGCGGCCTTCGGTGCGGCGGTGGCCGGCGGTGCCGCGGCGTTCGGCGTCCTCGGCAACACGGTGGCGAGCGCGTCTCTCGTCCTGGTGGTCACGGGCGCGCTGTCCGGCGTACTCCTCGCGCTCCTGGCCTCTGCCGCGCAATCGCGGCCGCGACTCGCGTCGCTCACCGACACCGTCGCCCGCCTCGCGCTCGCCGCCGGCCTGGCCGGTCTGGTCGCCGAGGCGACCGGCTGGACGCCGCCCGACCTGGGCGCAGAGGCCGCGGCATCCGTCGTGGTCACGGTCACCGGCGCCCTCGCGGTCCTCGTTCTCGGCGCGTTCCTTCTGGGGGTACGGGACCTCGCGCGCACACCCAACGGCGCGATCCTGGAGTCCGCCAAGACCGCGGGAACACTCGCCGACTCCGTCTACGGCATCGAGCCGTCGTTCCTCTCCGAGATGCTGGAGCGCCGGTACTGGGCGTCCCGGCGGCTACGTTCGGCCCGGCTCCCCCGCCGGCTGCCCCCGCTCACCGGCCAGGACCTGCTGCTGGCCCGGCGCCGCCCGGCCCGTCTGGTGTGGACCGCCGCGTCCACCGCGCTGCCGCTGCTGCTGATCTCCGTCCCGCGCTGGGTGCTGGTGATCGCGCTGCTGGCCGGCATGGTGATCGCGGCCAAGGCCACCACCGCCACGATCAAGACCGACGCCGGTAACCCGGTGCTGCTGCGGATGCTCGGCCTCACGTCGCGTCAGGTGGTCCAGCAGCGGCTGTGGGTGCCGGCCGTGCTCGGTGCGCTGTGGGCCGCCGTCACGCTGGGGTTGCTCCAGGCGGCCGGAGGGCTCCCGCCGGGCCAGTGGTGGGCGATGGGCCTGGTACTCGGCCCGGTCGGCGGCGCCGTCGCGGTCCGGGCGGCCCGGGCCGGTTTCGTCCGCAACGATCTGATCCCGGTCGACACGCCGATGGGCTCGGTACCGACCGGTCCGATCGTCTACGCCTTCGCCGGAGTGGACCTGCTCGTTCTCGCCCTGCCCGCGGTGATCACCCTGCTCGGTCACCGGCCGGCCACATGGACCACGATCGCCGTACAGGCCGGCGTGACCGCCCTGGGCATCCGTGCCTACGTCTCCTGGACAACCGGCCAGTCCCGAGTAGGCCTGGCAAAGTAGCCGCCCCCACACGCATTACCTGTCTGAGGACCGGCTAGGCGGAACTCAGGAGGGCGAGCGGGTGTCTCCGGCTGTGAGGCTCGGTGGTGGGCGCGAGTCGCGGTGCAGGGAGCTGCGCTTTTGTGGCCGTACGCTCAGAAAAGGGTTAGTTCGTCTTTTTTCATGCCGCGCAGCGCGTCGTAGTCGACGACCACGCAGCGAATGCCGCGATCGGTGGCCAGGACGCGTGCCTGGGGCTTGATCTCCTGCGCGGCGAAGACGCCCTGGACCGGGGCGAGGAGCGGATCACGGTTCATCAGTTCGAGGTAGCGGGTGAGCTGCTCGACGCCGTCGATCTCGCCACGGCGCTTGACCTCGACGGCGACCGATCTGCCCTCGGGGTCCTTGAGGAGCAGGTCGACCGGGCCGATCGCGGTCATGAACTCGCGACGGACCAGCGTGAAGCCCTCGCCGAAGGTCTCCGGGTGCTTGGCCAGCAGCTCCTGCAGGTGCGCCTCGACACCGTCCTTGACCAGGCCGGGGTCGACACCCAGCTCGTAGGAGTAGTCCTGGAAGACCTCCTCCAGGGTGATCCGCAGCTCCTCGCCGGCCTTGTTCACCACCTTCCACACGCCGGGGGCCTCCTGCAGCTTGCAGGGCGGGCTCATCCAGTTGAGTGGCTTGTAGGCACGGTCGTCGGCGTGGATCGACACCGACCCGTCGGCCTTGACCATCAGCAGCCGCACCGCCGGGGGCAGGTGAGCGGAGAGACGGCCGACATAGTCCACGGAGCACTTCGCGATGACCAGACGCACCGCACGACGGTACCTGACGATCCGCGGATGCCCGGCGGGCGGCACGTGCGCGGCGGTGCGATCCTGAGATCGTGTTCGAAGTATTGACCGGTACCGGTCTGGCCGCCTCGGCCGGGCTCAACGCCTACATCCCGCTGCTGACCATGGGTCTGCTGGCCCGTTACACCTCGGCGATCGATCTGCCGTCCGGGTCCGACTGGCTGGCCAACGGCTGGACGCTGACGATTCTCGGCCTCCTGTTCGCCATCGAGGTGGTGGCCGACAAGGTGCCGGTGGTCGATCACGTCAACGACATCGTGCAGACGTTCGTCCGGCCGACGGCGGGTGGCCTGGCGTTCGGCGCGGGCTCGGCGTCCGAGACGGTCACCGTCACCGACCCGGGCGCGTTCTTCACGTCGAACCAGTGGGCGCCGATCGTCGCCGGCGTGGTGATCGCTCTCGTCGTGCACGGCGTGAAGGCGGCGTCCCGGCCAGTGGTCAACGTGACGACCGCCGGATTCGGCGCGCCGGTCGCCAGCACCGCCGAGGACATCGGCAGTGTGCTGATGTCCGTGCTGGCCATCGTGCTTCCGGTGCTCGTTCTGGTGGGTCTCGGCGTGCTCGTGTGGGCGGCGATCTGGGTGGTCCGGCGGAGGAATCGCCGAAAGCGGGAGCGGGCCGGGAGTGTCGGTCCGGGTCACTCGTTTGGTTGACTCTCGGGGTGCCCGCGATCGCCGTACCCGCCTTCGCCCTGAGTTGCTGGCTCGCCTGCTACCTGATCGGCCGTGATCCGGGCAGGGCCACCCTGCGCTGGTCGGCCACGGCGCTGGTGTCCTATGCGCTCGGGGTGGCCGCCTGGGCCGTGTCCCCCGGATCGGCCACCGCCGAGGTGCTGCTCTGCATACCGGCGCTGTGCTGGGCCGGGGCCGTGGTGTCGCTGCTGCCGCTGACCCCGGTCGAGCGGCGGCCGATCGACCGGGGTGCCCTGCTCCTCGGCGGGGCCTTCCTGCTGATGATCGTCTTCCTGCCGCAGGCGGGCCGGCTCGTGGTGCTCGCCCCGATGGTCGGCGCGCTCATCCTGATGTGGCGGCTGCGTGAGCAGGTCGTGCCGAAGATGCTGCCGCTCGCGCTCACCGTGATGGCGGTGCTCTGCACGGCCGCGCTGGTGCTGCTGTTGTTCACCACGTCCGGTGAGCTCGCAGCGATCGCCGCCCTCGGCCTGGACCTGCTGGTGGTCGGCTATCTGATGGCGGTGGCACACGCCGGGGAGAGCGGTGAGCGGCTGCGGCCCGACCTGCGGCGCTCACTGGTGGCCCAGATCGCGGTGCTGGTGCTGGTCGGTGTCCCGGCCGGCGTGACGATGTGGCTGGTGCCCGGCCACGACGGGGTGGCGCTGCTCCAGTTCGTGGTGCTGGCCGCCGGGTCGGCACTGGCCGGGCTCGGCTCCCAGGCGCGCCGGGCCCTGGACCGGGTGGCGCTCGCCGACGACCAGCCGCTGCGCTCGGACCGGTCGGCGCTGTTCCTGAACGCGGACGCGCTGCTGCGGCGGCGCGAGCAGCGGCGGCTCAACACCATCGGTGAGCCGGAGTTCCTGCGGATGACCAGGCGGGCGCTGACCGACTTCGGTGATCTGAACCGGCTGGCCCGCAGCCCGCTGACCGATCTGCCGGCGGTGGCGCGACGGCTCGCCGGCAAGGACGACCAGCCGCGGGCGCGGGCCCGGGAGCTGCGGGCGGTGCTACGCGAGTGCGTGTCGGCGATGCGCCCGGCGGGGCCGTTCGGGACGACCGAGGAGTGGCGGTACTACAACGTTCTCCAGTTCTGCTGCGTGATGGGCCTGAACCCGTACGCGCGGCGGCCGCGGACCGACGGGGTGAGCCGGGAGGCGCGGCTGGCCGTCGAGTGGTTCAAGCGGTACGTGCCGCAGGACATCACGAAGCAGTGGCAGCGTGAGGCGGCCATGCTGGTGGCCGAGCAGCTGTGGATCGATGTGGTCGGCCGGCATCGCGCCCTCCCTTCAGCTGATATCACGACACGCACCACCTAAACCCCATAAAAGGTCATTTAGGGCTAATATCCCCGACCATGAGGCACCGCAACGCGCTGGTCGCCGCGGTGCGGCAGGAGCTCGCCGAGGCCCGCGGCACCGCCCGCGCGGTCCTCGCCGCCGCCGAGACGGCCCGCGGTGAGGCACAGCACCGGCGGCGGCTGGTGCGGGAGGCCTACGCCACCTGCCTCAACCAGCTGGCCGCCGCCCGCGAATCCGCCCGCCAGGACATCCAGCACCGCTACCGCGGCGAGGCCGACCGGCTCGCCGGGCACCTGCGTGGACTGGCCACGATGAGCTCCACCGGTGCCGCCGGTGCGCCCTGGCGATACTGGGCGCCCAGCGAGCCCGAACCGGGCACGGCACCCGGGCTGCTGCGGATCGGCACCATCACCTTCGACGAGACCGCCGCACTGCCCGCGCTCGTCCCCCTGCTCGACCGTGCCCACCTGCATCTGAGCGGGCCGGCCAGCACCCTCGACGAGGTGATCGGCGGTGTTCTGCTGCGGGCGATCGGCAGCACCCGTCCCGGCGACGTGGACCTGATCGTCTACGACCCGGAGAGCCGCGGCGCGTTCGGGCAGCTCGGGCCACGGCACGTCGGACCCGGCGGGCTCGGGGCGCTGCTGGAGGAGCTGTGCCACGCCGAGGACCACGAGTCGTGGCGGGTCGTCGTACTGCTCGCGGACCGGGCCACCGGTGACGAGATGACCCGGGTGCAGCGGGCGCAACTGGAGCGGATCGCGCGTACCGGGGTGGAACGCGGGGTGCATCTGGTCGTCCGGGGGCTGGACCTGCCGGACGACCCCGCCGTCGAACGGATCGTGGTCCACGACCGAGTCGCGGCGTGCACGTCGCTCGGACGCCTCGAGATCCACCTCGACCCGCCGCCGCCGGCCGCGCTCTGCCGCGACGTCGCCGACCGCCGACGCCAGGGCCCGCCGCCGGCCCGGCTCGCCGATCTGGAGCCGGCCGGCCTGTGGGACGAATCCTCCCGGTACGGCCTGCCCGCCCCCATCGGTGACAGCACCGACGGTGTGCTCGTCGACATCCCGCTCGGCGACGACCTGCCGCACGTCCTGATCGGCGGGCCGTCCGGCGCGGGCAAGACCAACCTGCTCTACACCTGGCTGGGCTCCCTGACCACCCGGTACGGCCCCGGCGAACTCGCCCTCTACCTGCTCGACTTCAAGGAGGGCGGATCGTTCGCCCGGTACGCGCCGGGGCCCCGCGACCCGAGCTGGCTGCCACAGGTCCGTCTCGCCGGAGTCAACGTCCGCGAGGACCGGGAGTTCGGTCTGGCCGTACTCCGCCATCTCGGTGAGGAACTGCGGGCCCGGGCCGCCCGCCGCACCGGGCCGGACGACCGGCCCCGCGTCATCGCCGTCCTCGACGAGTTCCCGGTGCTGCTCGGCGGCCGGGACGCCCTCGCCGACGAGGCCGCCGACATGCTCGAGGACCTGGCCCGGCGCGGTGGTGACCACGGCATCCACCTGGTGCTGTCCACCCGGGACGCCGACGGCCTCCGTGCACTGCAGGGCCGTCCCGCGCTGATCGCGCCGTTCACCCTGCGGATCGCCCTGCCCAAGGCGAGCCACATCCTCGCCGACGACAACCTGGCCGCTTCGGTCATCCCGGCCCGGCACGCGGTCGTCAACACCGAATCCGGGCTGGCCGGCGCCAACCGGGTGGTCCGCCTGCCGGACGCCGGCGACCCGGCCGCCTGGCGCGCCACCCAGCGCCGGCTGTGGCGGTCCCGTCCGCTCGGCTGCGAGGAGCCCCGGCTGTTCGACGGGGACGCGGTGCCGCGGCTGCCGTCGTCGTACCGTCCGTCCGGGCGGGTACCAGCGGCCGGCGAACCCGTCGGCACCTCACCCGGGGCGGTCCTCGGCGAACGGATCGACGTGTCGGCGCGGCCCGCCCGGGTACGGCTCGGCCGGATGCCCGGGCGCAACCTGGCGGTCATCGGCACCCGCGCCGACGAGGCCTGCGACGTGCTGGCCGCGGCCGCCCTGTCGCTGGCCGCGCAGGGTCCCGCCCACTTCAGCATCATCTGCCTCGACCCGGCCGCGGAACGCTCGGCGGCCCGCCTCGTCGCCGAACTACCGGCCGCCGACTGGTACGACAAGTCCGACGTCCACTTCGACCCGCCCGCCTCCGAGGTACCCCGGTACCTGATCGGATACGGACTCGAAGCAGCCGGGCCGTCACACCGCCCGGCTCTGCGCGCCCTCCTCGACACCGGACCGTCCCGGCGGGTGCACGTGCTCGGCTGGTGGCGTTCGGTCAGCCGGCTCCGCGACGACCTGGCCGGCCGCTTCGACCCGATCGGCGCCTGGGTGGCCCTCGACGTGCACGGTGGCGACCTGGCACCGCTCTACCCCCAGCCGGGTGGACCGCTCTGGCGCCCACGGCCGCGCCGGGCCCTCTTCTTCGACAGGTCCGTGCACCGCACCCCCGAAGTGATCATCCCGTACGAGGTGAACAGTGACCACACGTGACCGCCACCGCAGCCTCCGAGCCGAACCGTGACCACACGCGACCGCCACCGCAGCCTCCGAGGTGAACCGTGACCACACGTGACCGTCAACCGCTCGGCCGTGACTATCAGTTGATGGTCAGCGCTCTCGCCGACGTGACCCGCCGCCGCGACGCCGAACTCGACGACGCCGAACAGGCCTACCAGGACAACGCCGCCCGGGCCGCCGGCGAACTCGCCCGCGCCGAGGGCGAGGCCCTGGCCGCCGACCGCTGGGCCGGTGCCGCCGCCGCGCAGGTCCTGGACGTCGACCGCGAGGCCGCCCGGCTCTGGGACCAGCTCCGCCGAGCCCGTGGCCTGCGGATCCGTGCCATCGGCGAGGTACCCGACCCGGCACCCGTCGAGGCGATGCCCCGAGTCGCCCTGCAGCGCCGCCCCGAACCCGGCGAGGACGTCGTCCCGATCGGCCGCCAGTCGCCGCGCGTCCTGCTGTCCCGCGCCGCCGACCGCATCGACGTCACCGTCCACCCGGCCGGACTCCCCCGCTGGGCGCTGCCGCTGCTCCCGCTGATCGGCGCACTCACCGCCTTCGGTACCGGCCTGGTAGCGGCGGGCCTCGTGACCTTCGGTGACAACGCACTGTGGGGTGGGGTGATCATCCGCGGGCTCGGCTGGTTGACGTTCCTCATCGCGCCGTCTGCGGGGGTACCGGTCGCCGCCTACCTCACCCACAGTCGCATGCACGCCCGGATGGACATCGGCGGCATCGGCCTGACCCTGCTCGGAGGCATGCTCGCGGCCACCCTGCTGTCCCTGTCCTTCGCCGCCACCCGCTGACCACTTCCGGTCAATCGTCGGCCCAGGCGCCGCCACCGTCCGTTCCCGCCCCCCGCCACCGACCCTCCCGGCCGGGACTTCCCCCACCGCCCGGCCCCACCCCAGCCCGCGGCAGGCTCACCCCACGCCCACCCAAACCACCAGTGGGTGCCACCACCGCCCACCCCGCGGCGGCGACAGCACCCACACCACAGACCGGGCGCAACCACCGCCCCCCAAGGACCACCCACACACCCACCGCCCCCAGCGGGCACAACCACCGCCCACCCCACGGCGGCCACAGCACCCACACCGCCGACCGGGCGCCACCACCGCCCCCAAGGACCACCCACACACCCACCGCCCCCAGCGGGCGCCACCACCGCCCACCCCACGGCGGCCACAGCACCCACAACACCAACTGGGCGCAACCACCGCCCCCAAGGACCACCCACACACCCACCGCCCCCAGCGGGCACAACCACCGCCCACCCCACGGCGGCCACAGCACCCACACCACAGACCGGGCGCCACCACCGCCCCCAAGGACCACCCACACACCCACCGCCCCCAGCGGGCGCCACCACCGCCCCGGCGAAAGGCGCTTCGATGACCGGCGGGCGGTCGGCCCCACCGGCGGTAGCCGCCGAAGGCGGGGGACGAGTGCGATGCGGTGGTGGGAGGTGTGGCACGTACCGCCGCGGGTTTGGATGGAGAAACGGATCGTGCCGGGCACCGCACTGCGGCACCCGGCACGAACGCTGGCCGAATTTGATCAGTAGCTGTAGAAGCCCTTGCCGGTCTTGCGGCCGAGGTCGCCGGCCGTGACCATGCGCTGCAGGAGCTCCGGCGGGAAGAACTTCTCGTCGGCGGTGTCGCGGTAGATGTTGCTCGTCGCGTTGAGCATCACGTCGAGGCCGGTCAGGTCGACGGTGGCGAGCGGCCCCATCGCGTGGCCGAAGCCGAGTTTCATGACCGTGTCCAGGTCGGCCGCGGAGACGACACCGGACTCGACGAGCTGGATGGCCTCGACGAGGATCGCGGAGAACAGCCGGTTGGAGACGAATCCGGCGACGTCGCGCTTGACCTCGACGCACGTCTTGCCGACCTCTTCGGCGTAGTTGCGCGCGGCCGCGAGCGTGTCGTCGGAGGTCTGGTAGCCGCGGACGAGCTCGACCAGCTTCATCATCGGGACCGGCGAGAAGAAGTGGATGCCGACGACCGATTCCGGTCGGCTGGTGACGGTGGCGATCTGGGTGATCGGGATCGCCGACGTGTTGGTGCCGAGGACCGCTCCGGGCTTGCAGATCTTGTCGAGGGCTTTGAAGACCTCGTGCTTGGCCTCGACCTTCTCGTAGATCGCCTCGACCACCACGTCGGCGTCGGCGGCCGCGTCGAGGTCGGTGGTGGGCGTGATCCGGGCGAGGGTGGCCTCGACGTCGGCCTCGGCGATCCTGCCCTTGGCGGCGAACCGGCTGAGCGAGTCCTTGATCGCCGACATGCCACGGTCGAGCGAGGCGTCGTCGACGTCCCGCATGGTGACCTGCCAGCCGGCCTGCGCCGACACCTGGGCGATGCCGGAGCCCATCAATCCGGAACCGATGACCGCGAGACGTCCTGCCATGATCCACTCCTTCGTGAGAGGACGTCAGTTTACCGGCGTTCCTTAACGGAAGTTCAGCCCGGTTCCCGATCGGGGCGAATCGCCGGAAAACGCGCGACCACGGTGCCAGACTGTGCACATGGCCACGAGCGACGGCTGGTACCTGATCGGACCGCTGATCGCCGTCGGTCTGGTCGGCTTCCTCGGTGCCGTCTTCTGGCGCATGGGCCTGCAGCCCACCGCCGTCCCCGAAACGGCTCCCGACGGTCTGGCGATCTTCGGTGAACCCGACGACTACGGCCTGCTGTGGCCCGCCGCCGTCACCGACGAACCCGAGGTCGCCGACGAGATCCGGCGACTGCTGTCCGACGCGGGCATACGGGCCACCACGGCGATCCGGCGCGACGGCCGGGTGAGCGTGCTGGTCTTCTCCGAAGAGGTGGAGGAGGCGCGACGGCTGGTCGCGTCCCTCTGATCAGAAGTCGAATGTCGGCTCGGGAACGTCGGTCCGCTCCACCTCGACACCGAGACTCTCCAGGTCGGAGACGAAGTCCGGGTAACCCCGGTCGATGTGGTGCACCTCGCCGACCTCGGTCACCCCGTCGGCGCACAGGCCGGCGATGACCAGGCCCGCACCGGCCCGGATGTCGGTGGCCCGCACCGGCGCCCCGGACAGCCGGTCCCGCCCGTTGACGACCGCGTGGTGCCCGTCGGTCCGGATGTCCGCACCCAGGCGCACCATCTCGTTCACGAACATGAAGCGGCCGTCGAAGATGTTCTCGGTGATCAGCGACGACCCCTCGGCAACCGCGGCCAGGCCCAGCGCCATCGGCAGCAGGTCGGTCGCGAACCCGGGGTAGGGCAGCGTCACGATGTCGACGCTGCGTGGCCGCTCGTCCATCCGCACCCGGAACCGGTTGTCCCCCGGCTCGACGACGGCACCGGCGTTGACCAGCTTGTCCAGCGCGATGTCCAGGAACTCGGGCCGCACCCCGTGGACGGTCACGTCACCACGGGTCATCACCGACGCGAACGCCCAGGTGCCGCCGACGATCCGGTCGCCGATCGTCTCGTGACGGACCGGCCGCAGCGAGTCGACCCCCTCGACGATCAGGGTCGACGAACCGGCTCCCTCGATCTTCGCGCCCATCTCGGTGAGCATGTTGCAGATGTCGACGATCTCCGGCTCGCGGGCCGCGTTGTCGATCTCGGTGACGCCCTTGGCCAGCACCGCGGCCATCAGGATGTTCTCCGTGGCGCCGACACTCGGGAAGTCCAGCCAGATCTTCGCCCCGCGCAGCCCGCCGGGCGCCGACGCGATCACGAACCCGTGCTCGCCGGAGATCTCCGCGCCCATCCGGGCCAGGCCGGACACGTGCATGTCGAGCCCACGGGACCCGATCATGTCGCCGCCGGGCAGCGCCACCCGCACGTAGCCGCGCCGGGCCAGCAGCGGCCCGAGCACGCAGATCGACGCGCGCAGCCGCCGCACCAGGTCGTAGTCGGCCTCACTGCCCGGCTCGGCGGGCACGTCGATGACCGCCTCGGTGCCGTCGAGCGTGACGTCGCAGCCCAGCCGCCGGAGCACCTCGGCCATGATGGCTATGTCGGTGATCCGGGGGACGTTGGACACCACGCTGCGCCCCTCGGCCAGCAGCGCGACCGCCATCAGCTTGAGCGCCGAGTTCTTCGCGCCACCCACCGTGACGTCGCCGGCGAGGCGTGCCCCGCCCTTCACCCTGATCACATCCACGCGGGCCATCGTATGGTCCCCCGCCCACTCCCGCCTCGTAGGGTGGGGCGCATGGCTGTGCATCTCACCCGCATTTACACCCGGGCCGGCGACGCCGGACAGACCAGGCTGGTCAACAACGAGGTCGCGCCGAAGACCTCACCGCGGATCGCGGCATACGCCGACGCCGACGAGTGCAACGCCGCCCTGGGCACCGCGATCGCCCTCGGTGACCTGCCCGACGACGTCCGGCAGGTGCTCGCCACCATCCAGAACGATCTGTTCGACCTGGGTGCCGATCTGGGCAATCCGCTGAGCGACGACCCGCCCTATCCCCCGCTGCGCATCACCGAGGCCTATGTGACGAGGCTGGAGGGGTGGTGCGACGAGTTCAACGAGCGGCTGGCCCCGCTGGACAGTTTCATCCTCCCGGGCGGCACCCCGGGCGCGGCGCTGCTGCACGTGGCACGGACCGTCTCGCGCCGCGCCGAGCGCACCGCCTGGGCCCTCTACGAGCTGGAGCCGGAGACGACCAGCGTGCTGCCGCTCAAATACCTGAACCGGCTCTCCGACCTGCTGTTCATCCTGTCCCGGGTGGCCAACCCGGCCGGCGACGTCAAATGGGTGCCCGGCGGCGACCGCCAGCGATGATCCACCACATCGAACTCTGGGTGCCCGACCTGGCCGGCGCCGTCCGGCCGTGGGGCTGGCTCCTGGAGTCCCTGGGCTGGACACCGTTCCAGGAGTGGCCGGCGGGCCGCTCCTGGAAGCACGGCGGCCTCTACGTGGTCCTCGAGCAGTCCCCCGCCCTCACCGGGACCTCCCACGATCGCTGCGCACCCGGCCTCAACCACCTGGCCTTCCACGCGGGCCCGCCGTCCGCCGTCGACCGCCTCGCCGCGGAGTCCGCCGCCCACGGCTGGTCACCGCTGTTCGCCGACCGCTACCCGCACGCCGGCGGTCCGGACTGCTACGCCGCCTACCTGACGGACGCCTGGGGTTACGAGGTCGAGCTGGTCGCCGAAACCTGACCCCCTCACCGCGGGCGATCCCCTCCCGGTTCCGGTTCCCTCGTCCGCCGCGCCTCATCCGGTACGCCGTCGGCCGCCCCCGACCGCAAGCCACACCTCCCGTGGCTCCCCCGCGACGCAGGCGGCTGGTCCCGGCCTGCAGAGCGCCCTCCGGGCCGCATCCGCCCCACCAGCTCACCCCAACCCCCACCGCCCGGCGCCACTTCCAGGCCGCTGGTTCCCAAAGCTGGCTTTGGCGGCTGTCCCGACGCCCGCAAGACAGCCGCCAGGACCAGCCGGAACTTCGTGGGCTGGCTGTCACCTCTGCCTCGACGGTCGTGGGACGGCGGTGACAGCCGGCCGGAACGGTCAGGGCAGGAGACTGCCGTCGATGGTGGTGACGGCGTGGCCGCTCAGGTGGGTGCGATCGCCGTGCAGGGCGACGCGGACCAGGCCGCCCCGTGGCGACGCCTGGTAGCCGGTGAGTTCGCCCCGGCCCAGCCGCTGTGCCCAGAACGGCGTGAGAGCCGTGTGCGCGCTTCCGGTGACCGGGTCCTCGTCGACGCCCACGGCCGGGGCGAAGAAGCGGGACACGAAGTCGTAGCCGGATGCTGGGTTCTCGGCGGCCGCCGTGACGATGACACCGCGCCGGGTCAGCCGGGCGACCGTCCGCAGGTCGGGGTCGAGGCCACGGACCGTCTTCTCGTCGGCGACCTCGAACAGCAGGTCGTCGGTGTTGGGCCCGGTGTGCAGGACGGTCCGGAAGTCGATGCCGAGGGCCGCCACGAGCTCCCGGTCGGCGTCGACCGGGCTCAGTGGTGCGGTCGGGAAGTCCAGCGTGATCAGCCCGGCATCGTCGCCTGCGGCCCTCAGAACGCCGCTGAGCGTCCGGTAGCGCACCGGCCCGTCGTGGTATCCACCCCGGCTCAGCACGTGCGTGGTGGCGAGGGTGGCGTGGCCGCAGAGTGCCACCTCGACGGCCGGTGTGAACCAGCGCAGTGCCCAGTCCGCATCCGAGCCCTCGGGCAGCCGGTGGACGAAGGCGGTCTCGGCATGGTTGACCTCGGCGGCGACCCGGAGCATCCAGTCGTCGTCCGGGAAACGGTCGCCGTCGAGAACGAGCACTCCGGCGGGGTTCCCGGCGAAGGGGCGGTCGGTGAAGGCGTCGACGATTCTGATCCGCATACACCAACGCTATGAAGTCCGGCCCGGCCGCACGACGGCCAATCCGAATCACGCGGCCGTCACCCGCTGGAGGTGGGTCAGCCCTCGATCGGGCGGGGGCCGAACACCGGCCGGCCGCGGAGGCTGCCCGGGTCTCGGGGTGGGCCGGCCTCGAGCCAGGAGAGGAAGCCGGTCACCGTGGTGTCGGCCATCGCGATCTCGATGACCGAGTCGGCGGTGCGGCAGCGGAGGACCACCCAGTGGCCCGGCATGGTGAGGCGCTCGGGCCCGGCCGGCAGACGCCGCTCCTCCACCGTGAGGGTCCGCCGGTCGAGAACCCGCTTGGGCCGGATCGCCAGGCTGAACATGCGGTGGAAGCGGAGCTCGTCACCGACGAACTGGCCGAGGCCGGGCGACCAACCGCGACCGGGCACGATCGTGTTGATGTGCACCTGGAGGCGAATGGTTCCGCCGCCGGTCATCAGCAACCGGCGGCGGAAGAAGATCGCGAAGAAGAATGCGAGCAGCGCGACGACGCAGATTCCGGCGACTTCCAGAATCCGCATCGCCGGTGTCAGTGGGACTCGGGCGTGGCGGGCGTCGCGCTCTCGGCGAGAACGGTCACGCCGTTGGCGTCGATCGAGAGGAACCCACCGGCGACGTCGTAGGTCAGCTGGTCGCCCCCGGCGAGCTTGACCCGCACCTGGGACGGCTCCTTGAGCAGACCGAGCAGCGGCGCGTGGCCCGGGAGGACACCGATCTCACCCTCGGTGGTGCGCGCGACGAGCATCTCGGCCTCTCCGACCCAGACCTTCTCCTCGACCGCGACGACCTCGACGTGCAGCTGGTTGGCCACGCTGTGTTCCCCTCAGGTGCTACGGATCCCTCAGATGCTACGAACCGAACGGGTGAAGTCTAGTCGGCGGCCCACGCCGACGTGGTACGGGGTACCGCCTCAGCTCTCCCTGGCCACGTAGGCCGGGTTGTCGAGCAGGAAAGCGGCGACCCGATCCTCCGCGACGGCCTGGAAGAACCGGGAGGTCGAGGGATCCAGTTGTTCGCCTAGGTAGGCGCCGTTGGAGAACAGGCCACCGCCGGGGAGTTTGACGAGCGTCATGTCGCTGGTGTTGATCCCGCGCAGCGCGAGAGCCCAGTCGATCACGCTGCTGCCGCCGCCGTCGAAGGTGAGCGAGTCACCGGCGGCGTCGAGGACGGCGAGCAGCTTGGCCGGGTCGGTCACCACGTCCCGGCTCATCGCCTGCTCGGCCATGGCCTTGATGAACTGCTGCTGGTGCCGCTGCCGGTCGTAGTCGCCGTTGGGCAGGCCGTACCGCTGGCGCACGTAGTCGAGGGCCTCCCATGCCTGGAGGTGGTAGGTGCCCTTCTCGTAGACCTTCTGCGGACCGACATACGGATGATCGCACCCGCCGTTGACACAGGCGGCGCTCTTGGGCCGGGCCTTGCCGTTCGGCTGGAGGTGCTCGGACCGCACGTTCTGGTCGATCGTCATGGTGACGCCGCCCATGGCCTCGACGATCCTCTTGAACCCGCCGAAGTTGATGATCGCTCCGGCGTCGAAGTTGCGGATGCCGGTGAACGCGGTGACCGTCCGGGCGAGCAACTGGAAGCCCTGCTCGACGTCGTGCGTACCGTCACCGACCTCGCTCCCGAACGACATCGCCGAGTTGATCTTCGCGGTGCCGCCGCCGAAGCCGGTCCTGGCGAAGGCCGGGATCTGCACATACAGGTCGCGGGGGATGGAGAAGAGGTAGACCTGGTCCATCGTCGCCGGCACGTGGGCCACGATGATCGAGTCGGAGCGCGGGGCCTGCGAGTCGTCGCGCGGGTCGATGCCGGCCAGCAGGATGTTGAGCGGGCCCCTGATCTCCGAGTCGCCCCGGACAGCACCGGACGCGGGGTCGCCGATCAGGCTGCCGCCCGCGTCGACCGACCCGGTGTATCGCGCGATGAGGGCCTGACCGGTGACCAGCACACCGCCGCTGCTGACCATGAGCACGCACCCGAAGGCGGCACAGAGCCGCGCCCACATGGGCGCACGGCGGCGCTTCCTCGACTGTGGCACGGGGCAAGCATACCTGCGTTGACCTGCACGAATGCTGTGGAAGGGGTACCCGGGAACGCGAAAGCCGCGCCGGTATCCACCGGCGCGGCTCCCTGAAAGACCGACGTATCGTCAGCCCTTCATCAGCTCGTGCGCGTTCTTCTCGAGGTCCTCGAGGCCACCGCACATGAAGAAGGCCTGCTCCGGGAAGTTGTCGTACTCACCCTCGGCGATCTTCTTGAACGCCTCGATGGTCTCCTTCAGCGGGACCGTCGAGCCGGGGACGCCGGTGAACTGCTCCGCCGCGTAGGTGTTCTGCGACAGGAACCGCTCGATGCGGCGCGCGCGCTGCACCGTGACCTTGTCCTCCTCGGAGAGCTCGTCCATACCGAGGATGGCGATGATGTCCTGGAGGTCCTTGTACTTCTGCAGGATCCGCTGGACCTCACGGGCCACCGTGTAGTGCTCGGCGCCGACGAACTCCGGCGCCAGGATCCGCGAGCTGGAGGCCAGCGGGTCCACGGCCGGGTAGATGCCCTTGTCGGAGATCGACCGCTCGAGGTTCGTGGTCGCGTCCAGGTGGGCGAAGGTGGTGGCCGGCGCCGGGTCGGTGTAGTCGTCGGCGGGCACGTAGATCGCCTGCAGCGAAGTGATCGCCTTGCCCCGGACCGAGGTGATGCGCTCCTGGAGCTCACCCATCTCGTCGGCCAGCGTGGGCTGGTAACCCACGGCGGACGGCATACGACCGAGCAGGGTGGAGACCTCGGAACCGGCCTGGGTGAACCGGAAGATGTTGTCGATGAAGAGCAGCACCTCCTGGTTCTGGACGTCCCGGAAGTACTCCGCCATGGTCAGAGCGGTCAGGGCGACCCGCAGACGGGTGCCCGGCGGCTCGTCCATCTGGCCGAAGACCAGCGCGGTCTTGTCCAGAACGCCACCCTCGTCCATTTCCAGGATGAGGTCGTTGCCCTCACGGGTGCGCTCGCCGACGCCGGCGAACACCGAGGTGCCACCGAAGTTACGGGCAACCCGGATGATCATCTCCTGGATGAGCACCGTCTTGCCCACGCCGGCACCGCCGAACAGGCCGATCTTGCCACCACGCACGTACGGCGCGAGCAGGTCGAGCACCTTGATGCCGGTCTCCAGCATCTCGGTCTTCGGCTCGAGGTCCGCGAACGCCGGGGGCTTGCGGTGGATCGCCCAGCGCTCCTGGATGTCCAGCGTCGACGGGTCGACGTTGAGCACCTCGCCGAGGGCGTTGAACACGTGACCCTTGGTCACGTCACCGACGGGCACCGAGATCGGAGCGCCGGTGTCGGTGACACCGGCGCCACGGATCAGGCCGTCGGTCGGCTGCATCGAGATGGCGCGGAGCAGGTTGCCGCCCAGGTGCTGGGCGACCTCCATGGTCAGCGTCTTGGTGCCCTCGGAGAGGGTGACGTCGACCTTCAGCGCGTTGAAGATCGCGGGCATGGCGTCACGGGGAAACTCGACGTCGACGACCGGGCCGATGACCCGGACGACGCGGCCGACAGCGGTCTCCGCCTTGGTGGGCTCAGCTACAGCAGTCATCACACATCACTTCCCGCCTCGGCCAGCGCGTTGGCGCCGCCGACGATCTCACTGATTTCCTGGGTGATCGCAGCCTGCCGCGCGGAGTTCATCTCGCGCGTGTACCGCTTGAGAAGGTCGTCGGCGTTGTCCGACGCGCTCTTCATCGCCCGCCGGCGCGAGGCCGACTCGCTGGCCGCCGAGTCCAGCAACGCCGCGTAGATCCGCGTGTTGAGGTACTTCGGCAGCAGCGCGTCGAGCAACTCGTCGGCGTCCGGCTCGAACTCGTACGCCGCCTTGAGCTCGGAGGACTTCTCCTCCTGCGACTCCTCGACCTGAACCGGGGCGAGCGGCTTCGCGTTGGCGTTCTGCGTCATCAGGGACTTGAACTCGGTGCTCACGATGTGGAGCTCGTCCACACCCGCGATGCCCTCGGGCCCGAAGGTCCCCTCGGTCGCCGAGCCGGCCTGGAAGCCCTCGATCAGCCCGTCGCCGATGCGCTTGGCGTCGGCGAACGACGGGCGCTCGGAGAAACCGGTCCAGCTCGCGGCCACCGGCCGGTTGCGGAACGTGTAGTACCCGTAGCCCTTGCGGCCCACGATGTACAGCGCCACCTCCTTGCCCTCCGACTTCAGCTGAGCGATCAGCTGCTCGGCGGTACGGATGGCGTTGGCGTTGTAGGCGCCGGCCAGGCCCCGGTCACTGGTGATCAGTAGGACCCCCGCCCGCTGAACGCGCTCACGCGCGGTCAGCAGCGGGTTGTCGACCGAGGCGTTCGACGCGAGAGCGCCGAGCACCTTGGTGATCGCCAGCGAGTACGGCCGGGAGGCGTTGACCCGTTCCTGGGCCTTCGCGATCCGGCTGGTGGCGACCAGCTCCTGCGCCTTGGTGATCTTCTTGGTCGACTTGACGGTGCGGATGCGCCGACGCAGCGCCGATACCTGACCGGCGGCCATGCCTAGCTACCGCCCTGGAACGACTTCTTGAACTCGACGACGCCCGACTTCAGGCTCTCGATGTTGTCGTCGCTCAGCAGGTTCGTCGACTCGATCGCGGTGTACGTGTCGCTGTTGTGCTGCTTGAACCACTGCAGGAACTCCTGCTCGAAGCGGCGCACGTCACCGACGGCGATGTCGTCGAGCTGACCCGTGGTGCCGGCCCAGATCACGATGACCTGGTCGACGGTCGAGTACGGCGAGTACTGCGGCTGCTTCAGCAGCTCGACCAGGCGGACGCCCTTCTCGAGCTGGGCACGCGACGCGCGGTCCAGGTCGGAGGCGAAGGCCGAGAAGGCCTCCAGCTCACGGAACTGGGCCAGGTCGAGACGGAGGCGGCCGGAGACCGTACGCATCGCCTTGACCTGCGCCGAACCACCGACGCGGGACACCGAGGTGCCGACGTTGATGGCGGGACGCACACCCGAGGCGAACAGGTCGGTCTCGAGGAAGATCTGACCGTCGGTGATCGAGATCACGTTGGTCGGGATGAAGGCCGAGATGTCGTTGGCCTTGGTCTCGATGATCGGCAGGCCGGTCATCGAGCCGCCACCCAGCTCGTTGGAGAGCTTGGCGCAACGCTCCAGCAGGCGGGAGTGCAGGTAGAAGACGTCACCCGGGTACGCCTCACGGCCCGGCGGGCGGCGCAGCAACAGCGACACGGCGCGGTAGGCCTCGGCCTGCTTCGTCAGGTCGTCGAAGACGATCAGGACGTGCTTGCCGTTGTACATCCAGTGCTGTCCGATGGACGAGCCGGTGTACGGGGCGATGTACTTGAAGCCGGCCGGGTCGGACGCCGGCGCCGACACGATGGTCGTGTACTGCAGCGCGCCCTGAGCCTCCAGGGTGCCCCGGATGCTCGCGACGGTCGAGGCCTTCTGGCCGATCGCCACGTAGATGCAGCGGACCTGCTTCTCCGGGTCGCCGGAGTCCCAGTTCGCCTTCTGGTTGATGATCGTGTCGATCGCGACCGTGGTCTTACCGGTCTTGCGGTCGCCGATGATCAGCTGGCGCTGGCCACGGCCGATCGGCGTCATGGCGTCGATCGCCTTGATGCCGGTCTGCAGCGGCTGCTTCACCGGCTGCCGGGCCATCACGTTCGGCGCCTGCAGCTCCAGCTCGCGGAAGCCTTCGTTCGGGATCTCACCGAGACCGTCGATCGGCTTGCCCAGGGCGTCGACCACGCGGCCCAGGAAGGCGTCGCCCACCGGGACCGAGAGGACGCGGCCGGTGCGCTTGACCGGCTGGCCCTCCTCGATGTTCGCGTAGTCGCCCAGGATCACGGCGCCGATCTCACGGACGTCGAGGTTCGACGCGACGCCCAGGGTGCCGTCGGCGAACTCGAGCAGCTCGTTCGCCATCACCGAGGGGAGACCCTCGACGTGCGCGATGCCGTCGCCTGCGTCGGAGACGACGCCCACCTCTTCACGGGTGAGGTCGCTCGTGGCGGACGAGACGTAGCGCTCTAGCGCCCCCCGGATCTCGTCCGAGGAGATGGTCAGCTCGGCCATCCTCTGCCTTCTCTGTCTAGCTCGGGACGTCACCGCCGCCGAGGGGGCTTCTCGATGGGAATCGAGGGGAAAAAGCTACTTGGCGAACGCCTGCTTGGCTGCGTTCAGCTTGCGCAGGACCGTGCCGTCGTAAAGGTCGGAACCGACCCGGACGCTGACACCACCGAGAACGCCGGGCACGACGTCCACCTTCAGCGACACGTCGCGGCCGTACACCCCCGACAGCTTCGTGGCCAGGGCCTGCTCCTCGGCGTCGGTGAGCGGCTTGGCCACCGTCACATACGCCACCTCACGGTCGCGCTTGGCGGCGGTCGCCTCGACCAGCCGGGTGAGCGAGGCCTCGAAGCCACGGCCACCGAAGCCGGTCAGCGCCACCTCGACAAGACGAACGGTGACGACGTGGGCCTTGCCCTTGAGCAAGTCCTCCACCAGCTTAACCCGGCCCCCGAGGGGGGCGTTCGCGTCGCTGAGGGCGCTGGTCAGCGCGGTGTCGCCGGCGACGATCTGGCCGAACCGGAACAGTTCGTCCTCGACGTCGGCGAGCTTGCCGTCACGCTCCGCCGAAGCGAGGAGCGCGTCGACACCCAGGTGCTCGGTCGCGTCCAGCAGCTGGCCCGGACGGGCGAACCGACCGGCCACCAGCGTGCCCACCGTGTCGACGGTGGGCTTGGAGACCTTGCCGGTCAGCAGCGACTCGATCAGCCCGGAACGGTCCGAACCGGGCCGGGACGGGTCGGTCAACGCCCGGCGCAGGCGCAGGTCGGACCGCAGCAGGCCGGCCACCGACAGGATCTCGTCGGCGACCGTCACCAGCTGCGGAGCCGTGATCGACGCGGTCTCGGCGGCCAGCCGGTCCGACGCCTCGCCGTAGGCCTCGCGGCTTACGCTCGGGGACGTCATCAGCGCTGTCCCGCCGTGTCGAGGTCGGCGATGAACCGCTCGACGGTGCCACGGGTGCGGGCCTCGTCAGCGAGAGCCTCGCCGACGATCTTGCTGGCCAGGTCGACCGCAAGCGTGCCGACCTCGGACCGGAGCTCCCGGACGATGGCCTCACGCTGGGCGGACAGCTGCTCGTTGCCGGCCGCGATGATGCGGTCCGACTCCTCGCGAGCCTTGGCCAGCACGTCCTGACGGATGCCCTCGGCGTCGGCCCGGGCCTCGTCGCGGATGCGAGCGGCCTCGGTCCGGGCCTCGGCGAGCTGCGCCTTGTACTGCTCGAGCAGCTGGTTCGCCTCGGCCTGAGCGGTCTCGGCCTTCTTCAGGCCGCCCTCGATGGCATCCACCCGAGCCTGGAACGTCTTCTCCATCTGCGGGAAGACGAACTTCATCAGCACGAAGCAGAGCACCGCGAAGGCGACCGAGCCGATCACGATCTCTTCCCAGATGGGAACGATCGGGTTGTGCCCGGCCTCTTCCGTGGCCGCGGCCAGGTAAAGGTCGATCATGGGAACCTCCTAGTCGAGGTCGAAGATCATCCGGCCCAGATGAAGCCGAACGCGATGCCCAGCAGCGCGAGCGCCTCGATCACGGCGAAGCCGATCCAGACGAACGGCAGGGTCAGGCGGGACGACTCGGGCTGACGCGCCGTGGCCTGGATGTAAGCCGAGAAAACAAGGCCGACGCCGACGCCGGGGCCGATGGCGGCGAGGCCGTAACCGATGGCGGCGGTGCTACCGACAACTTCGGCGACAATCATTCTCTGTTCCTCCTGGTATCTCGCGTGGCTGTCACGCGGGACGACAAACGGGGTGTTGCTAGGAGATCGGGAACTGCTCAGTGCTCGTCGGCGAGCGAACCCTGGACGTAGCTCGCGGTCAGCACCGTGAAGACGTAGGCCTGCAGGCAGATCACCATGAACTCGAGGAAGGTGATCGCGATGGTCAGCACCCACGACAGCACGGAGACCGGCGCCAGGAAGACGTTCGCGTTGATCATCGCGAATCCGCCGAGCGTGAACACCAGCAGCAGCATGTGGCCCGCGAACATGTTGGCGAAGAGACGAACCGCCAGCGAGAACGGCCGGACCAGGAAGTTCGAGAAGATCTCGATCGGGATCAGCAGCGGCAGGATGCCGACCGGAGCGTTCGGCTTCACGGCGTGCACGAAGTACGCCAGGCCGTGCTTCTTGATACCGACCCAGATGAACATCACGTAGCTGACCACCGCGAGGACCGCGGGGAAAGCGATGTGCGACATCGGCGAGATCTGCACGAACGGCAGGATGCCGAAGAAGTTGTTGACCAGAATGAACATGAAGAGCGTCGTCAGGTACGGCGCGAAGCGCACGCCCTGCGGCCCGATCATGTCGACCGCCACGTTGTTCCGCACGAAGCCGTAGATGCTCTCGGCGATCCACTGCTTCTTCGTCGGCACCAGCTGGGGTTTCCGGTACGACGTCAGGAAGAAGATGATGATCGCCGCGACCGCCACCCAGACCAGCACCGTGATCTTGGTGAACCAATAGCTCTCGTGTTGGTTCCACGGCAGGATGCTGGGCAGGTAGAAGTCCTCGACGCTGGGCGGGAACGCCGCCGCGAGGACCGTCGACTGACTGATCACCTTGGCCCTTCCTGTCAGGCGCCGAGACGGCGCACGATGAGGTACACACCACCGGCGACCCCGAGGATCGCGCCGATTCCGGCGAAGATGCCCTTGGTTCCGACGAAGTGGTCGACAAGCCAGCCGATCCCACCCCAGGACAGAATGCCCGCGATGAGATACGACAGTGCGGTCATGCCCGCACCTGAGTCAGGAGGCGGGTTTGAACCGTCGTCACCGCGGGATTCGGGGGGAGGTTTCTGGCCGGTCATGACGGCCCGAACGATATCAGCAGGAAACACGAAGCTAAGCGGGACCCCCCGCACAACCGTAGTTGTCCAGGCGTCAGGGGTCTCGCAACTGACTGGACACGGTACTCCTGTCGCGCCAAATCGGAACACAGCACGAGCGAGGAGGTCACCGGATAGTGGTGACTTGCCCGGTTCTCACATCGCTGACCAGCGAAAATGAGGTGCCCTAGATCACTTTCCGCATGACTCGCCGGTGCACCCACCAGGCCTGGACACCGGTCCAGACCACCACGCCGGCGACGATGCCCCAGCCGAGAGCGGTCCACCCCGGCCAGTCGATGTTGACGCCGTACGCGAGGACGACTCCCAACAACGAATATTTCACCACATAAGTGAGCATGCCGAGCGGCATCAGCAAAGCTGGGCGGACCGTGTCGGCCCAGGCGATGACCAGGGTGGACATCGTGAAACTGACGGTAACGATCAGCACGCCGGCCGCCGCGCCCAGAGCGGCGTCGGGCCCGCCCGCGAAGAAGCCCGCCGAGCCGGCGAAGAGCAGCAGCGCCGTGGAGACCGCGGAGAGCAACGGCAGATGCTCGATCCGCCAGGCCGGATCCGCCGGCGGGGCCGGTCGTTCCTCGGTCGGCACCTGACTCACCACAACCCCCTGAAGAGACGACCCGCAGCGCGCCACGCTATCACCGCACCGGGATCACTCCGTGAATCAATCCACCGCCGGTTAAGGCTCGTTAAGGTGCCGTTCCCGGAAATCCTCCCGGGAATTCGCCGCGTCCGATTCAGTGCGCGAACGCGGAATCCACCGGCAATTCCGTGTCGTACGGATAGGGCGGGAAGCCGCCGACCATCTCGGAGACCTCACCGGCCACCTCGGCGAGCACCCGCTCCCCCGCCGCGGTGTCCGCCCCGTCACGCACCACCCGGCCGATCAGCCCGGCGATCCGGCGCATCTCGCCCTCGCGCATCCCCTGCGAGGTGACGCTGGGGGTGCCGACCCGGACGCCCGAGGCCACGGCGGGACGCTCCGGGTCGTACGGCACCGGGTTCTTGTTGAGGGCGATGCCCGCCCGCGCGCAACGCGCCTCGGCCTCCCGGCCGGTCACGCCCACCTCGCGCAGATCGAGCACCGCGAGATGGTTGTCGGTGCCGCCGGTGACCGGGCGCAGGCCCTCGGCGGTGAGCCCGGCGGCGAGCGCCCGCGCGTTGCGCACCGTCTGGTTGGCGTAACCCCGGAAGGACGGCGTGCCGGCCTCGCGGAAGGCGACCGCCTTCGCCGCGATGGCGTGCATCATCGGCCCGCCCTGGGCGAACGGGAAGACCGCCTTGTCGATCCGCTGGGCCAGCTCGGACCGGCAGATGATCATGCCGCCGCGGGGGCCGCGCAGCGCCTTGTGCGTGGTGCCGGTGACCACGTCGGCATAGGGCACCGGCGACGGGACGGCACGTCCGGCCACCAGGCCGATGAAGTGCGCCGCGTCGACCATCAGGTAGGCGCCCACCTCGTCGGCGATCTCGCGGAACCGGACGAAGTCGATCAGCCGGGGGTACGAGGTCGCGCCGCAGATGATCAGTTTCGGCCGGTGGGCGAGGGCGAGGTCGCGCACCTCGTCGTAGTCGATCAGCTCGGTGTCCGGGGTGACCCGGTAGGCGATCGGGTGGAACCACTTGCCGGAGAAGTTGGCCCGGGAGCCGTGGGTGAGGTGACCGCCGTGCGGCAGCCCCATCGCCAGCACCACGTCACCGGGCTCCGCCAGCGCGGCGTAGGCGGCCAGGTTGGCGCATGCCCCCGAATGCGGCTGCACGTTGACGTGCTCCGCGGCGAACAGGTCCTCGGCGCGCTCGACGGCCAGCGCCTCGGCCCGGTCCACGTGCGCGCACCCGCCGTAGTAACGCTGCCCCGGATAACCCTCGGCGTACTTGTTGGCCAGGGTCGACCCGAGTGCCGCCAGGACCGCCGGCGAGGTGAAACTCTCGCTCGCGATCAGCTGGAGCGTGTCCCGCTGACGTGCCACCTCATCGACCAGCACAGCCGCGATCTCCGGATCCTCGCGTTCCAGCATCGCGAAGTCCGGCCCCCAGAAGGTGCCCACGCTGGCCTCCCGAGATCGAGGAGCCTTCCGGTTTCCGAGCATATGGCTTGTGACCCCGGCTTCGTGGGCACAGTCTCCAGTTATGCGGTGCTTGGTGACCGGCGCGACCGGATACATCGGGGGTCGGCTGGCCCCCAGACTTCTCGAAGCGGGACACGAGGTGCGATGTCTGGCACGTAGCGCCGGACGGCTGCGGGACGTGCCGTGGGCCGGGCGGACCGAGATCGTCGAGGCCGACCTCGCCGACCCGGCCACCCTGCCCGCCGCGTTCGAGGGCGTCGAGGTCGCCTACTTCCTCATGCACTCGCTGGGACGGCCGGACTTCGAGCGGCTCGACCGGGAGGCGGCGAAGAACTTCGCGGCGGCGGCGCGCGCGGCGGGCGTACACCGCATCGTCTATCTCGGCGGCCCGGAGCCGCCCGCGCACGAGCGACCCTCCGCCCACCTGCGCTCCCGGGCCGAGGTGGCCCGCATCCTGCTGGGCAGCGGGGTGCCGACGGTGGTGCTCCGCGCCCCGGTGATCATCGGTTCCGGGTCGGCGTCCTTCGAGATGCTGCGGCACCTCACCGAGCGCCTTCCGGTCATGGTCACCCCACGATGGGTCAGGAACAGGATCCAGCCCATCGCGGTACGGGACGTCCTGCGCTACCTGATCGGTGCGGCCGGTCTCCCGCCGGAGATCAATCGCGGGTTCGACATCGGTGGCGCCGACGTGCTGACCTACGCCGAGATGATGCAGCGGTACGCCCGGGTGGCCGGCCTGCCCCGCCGGATCGTCGTGCCGCTGCGCCCGCTCAGCCCATGGCTCTCCGCGCACTGGGTCGGCCTGATCACCCCGGTACCCAACGGCATCGCCCGTCCCCTGGTGGCCAGCCTGGTGCACGAGGCGATCGCGCACGAGAACGACATCGCCGCGTTGCTCCCCGGTCCCCCGGTACTGGGCTTCGACGAGTCGGTACGGCTGGCGCTCGGCAAGATCCGGGACGCCGACGTGGAGACCCGCTGGTCCACCGCCTCCGGCCTGAACCCGTCGGCCGAGCCGCTGCCCAGCGACCCGGACTGGTCCGGCGGCAGTGTCTACGTCGACGAGCGCTCCCGCCCGGTGCGGGCGAGCACCGGCGAGCTGTGGCGGGTCATCGAGGGCGTCGGTGGCGAGAACGGCTGGTACTCGTTCCCGCTGGCCTGGTCGGTGCGTGGCTGGCTGGACCGGCTGGCCGGCGGGGTCGGGCTGCGCCGGGGGCGCCGGGACCGGCACCGGCTGCGGGTCGGTGAGGCACTCGACTGGTGGCGGGTCGAGGAGATCGAACCGGGCACACTGCTGCGGCTGCGCGCCGAGATGCGGGTGCCGGGCCGGGCCTGGCTGGAGATGCGCGCCGAGACCGGCGACGACGGTGGCACCGTCTACCGCCAGCGGGCCGTCTTCCTGCCCCGTGGGCTGGGCGGGCACCTCTACTGGGCGTCGGTGCTGCCCTTCCACGGCATCGTCTTCAACGGCATGGCCCGCAACATCACCCGCACCGCCGAGCAGACCGGCGCGTGACCGTGGGCCGGCGGAGGCGCGCTGTCACACGGCCGGTTCAGGCTGCGGACCGGGACAGCCGGTCGCGGACGGCCAGCCAGTCCTCGGTGCGTGGTGGCTCCTGGACGAGGATCGTCGCGAACCCGGCGTCGTCGAGGCGGTGCAGGGCCGCATACAGGTCGGCGGCGTATTCCCGGGGGTCGGAGGACAGGACCTCGGCGCCGTCGCCGCCCTCGTACGCCAGGACGCCGACCGGCTCCGCCAGCCCGCCCCGCTCCACCTCCCGCACGTCCTCGCAGAGAATGACCCTGGCCCGCGGCGCGTAGTGCCGGCGGCTCATACCCGGTGACGACCGGGCCGCGCCGTCCGCGGTCTCCGCGACCGGTAGCGCGATCGGGCCGGCCACCTCGCGCAGCGCCCGCAGGCCGAGCGCGCCCGGACGCAGCAGCCGTGGCACGTCGCCGGTCAGGTCGAGCACCGTCGACTCGATACCCCACGAGCACGGGCCACCGTCCAGCACCATCGGCACGTCCGGCAGGCTGCGGACCACGTGCTCGGCGGTGGTCGGCGAGATGCCCTCGGAACGGTTCGCGCTGGGCGCCGCCAGCGGCAGACCGGAGGCCCGGAGCAGGTCGAGCGCCACCGGATGGGCCGGCACCCGGACCGCCACGGTGTCGTTGGCCGCGCCGATGCCCGGCAGGCGCGGCGCCCGCCGGACGACCAGAGTGAGCGGGCCCGGCCAGAACCGGGCGGCCAGCTCCTCCGCCCTGTCCGGCCAGGCGGCGGCGAGCGAACGGGCCGCCGCCACGTCGGCGACGTGCACGATCAGCGGGTTCCAGGTAGGCCGGTTCTTCAGCCGGTAGATCTCGCCGACCGCCGACTCCGAGAAGGCGTCGGCGCCCAGCCCGTAGACGGTCTCGGTCGGGAAGGCCACCACCGAACCGGACTTCAGCAGGCCGGCCGCGCGGGACAGACCGTCGGCGTCGGGCGCGACGATCCGGTCACGCCAGGGCGAGTCGCTCACGGGAGGAGCAACGCGGCGAGCGGCATCGTGGTGTCCTCGATCTCGTCCGCCACCCGCTGGAACGTCTGGTCGCCACGCCCCCACGGGTCGTCGAGGTCGTCGCCGGGCTGCGGGGTGTCGGCACCGCGGAGCCGGGACGCCGCCTCCACGATGGCCACGCCACGGGCGTGCACCGCGTCCGGTTTCGGCTCGGCCGGCGGCAGGGCGGCCGCCTCGACACCGCTGAGCAGGCGGCCGAACTCACCGAGGACGAAGGTGCGGTCGGCGGCGTCGGGACGCAGCGCCACCACGTAGTCGTACTGATCGGCGGTGGCCGTGAGGATCAGGTCGGCCTCGTCGATGAAGTCACCGCGCAGCTTGCGGGCCAGGAAGCCCTCGTCGGTGCCGCGGCGGGCGCGGACCAGCCGGGCGGCCGGAGGGTTCATCTCCTCGCCCTCGTGCCAGCCGCCGGTGCCGGCGCTGACACTGCGCAGCAGTGGGCCGTCGGCGTCGCCGCCCCGCTCCCGGACGGCCCGGGCCAGCAGCCGCTCGGCCATCGGGGACCGGCAGATGTTGCCCATGCAGACGTGCAGAACGGTGAACGGAGCCAAGTCAGGCCTGCCCATCGACGATGTCCGGAACCACGTCACGGAGTTTCTCCAGCGGGATCGCCCCGGCCCGGAGAATGCGGGGGACGTCGCCGGTGACGTCGACGATCGTGCTCGGTGCGGGGTCGGCGGCGGGACCGGCCTCCAGGTAGACGCGCACCGCATACTCCAACTGGTCGCGGGCCTCGTCGGCGGTGAGCGGCGCCGGGGAGCCGAGCTTGTTGGCGGTGGTGACGGCCATCGGGCCGACCTCGCGCAGCACCTCCAGGGCGACCGGGTGCAGCGGCATGCGGACGGCCACCTGGCCCCCGGTGTCGCCGAGGTCCCACTGCAGGCTGGGCGAGTGCTCCACGATGATGGTCAGCGCGCCCGGCCAGAACGCGTCGGCCAGCTCACGGGCCGCCCGGGGCAGCGAATAGACCAGCCCGTCCAGCGTGTGGCGGGAGCCGACCAGCACCGGCGGCGGCACCCGGCGGTCCGAGCCGCGGGCGTGGTGCAGCTGGGTGATCGCGTGGGTGGCGAACGCGTCGGCGCCCACCCCGTAGACCGTGTCGGTGGGGAAGACCACGAGCTCTCCGCTCTTGGCCGCCTCGACAGCGGCGGCGACGCCACGGTCCCGGTCCGTGACGGTGGCGCAGTCGTAGAGCATCACGAGATGCAGTGTGCCATGTGACTACCCGGCGTCCCACCGGCGGCGGGCCGTCGCGTACCGCGGCCGGCCGGTGAGGTCGTCGTGGGCGGTCACCTCGATGAACCGGCCGTCGGCGCGCAGCAGCGCCGGGACCGCCTCGCCGTGCACGTCGTCGTGCTCGATCCCGACCGATCCGCCCGGTTTGAGCAGTGCCGCGGCGAGGGCGACGACCGGCCGGATCACGTCGAGGCCGTCCGCGCCGCCGAAGACCGCCTCGGCCGGATCGTGCTCGGAGACCTCCGGCGGCACCGCGGTGCCGTCCGGCACGTACGGCGGGTTGCACAGCACCACGTCCACCGTCCCGCGCAGGTTGGACAGCAGATCAGGATCGGTCACGTCACCGGCGACCACCTCGACCGCCGGGTACCCGGCGACGTTGCGGCGCAGCCAGGTCAGCGCGGCCGGTGACCGCTCCACGGCGATCACCCGGCCCGCCGTCGTCTCGTCGGCGATCGCGATGGCGATGGCACCGCTGCCGCTGCACAGGTCCACCACGAGCGCGCCCGGCCCGGTCCGCTCGGCGCCCCAGCCGGCCAGCAGCTCCGTCTCCGGCCGGGGCACGAAGACGCCGTCACCGACGGACGGCTCCACGTGCCGGAAGGCCGCCGTGCCGAGCAGGTGCTGCAGCGGCACCCGGCCGGCCCGCCGGGCGACCAGTTCGCGGAACCCGGCCAGCTCGGCGGGACGGATCGTGTCGATCAGGAGCAGCCGTCCACGGGAGACCCCGAGCACGTGCGCGACGAGCAGCTCGGCATCGACACGCGGTGATGACACACCGGCTCTCGCGAGATCGGCGGTGGCCGCTGCCAGCTCCGGGGCCAGGCGCGCCCGATCCGTGTCCTCGCGGGGGTGTTCGTGTCGCGGTGTCACGGCATAATCATGAGACGTCGCGCACGCGGGCCCGCCTGCGACCCGCCGATGCCGTGGGAGGCGCCTGGTGAGTTGGTTGGACCAGCTCGCGGAACACGTCGATGAGCTGCGCCACGCCGGGGAGCTCCAGCAGAACGGGCAGTCGGCGACGGCACTGCCGATTCTCGACCGGGTGCTCGCCGCCGCCTCTGATCCGGCCACCCGGGCGTACGCGTTGGTCCAGCGGTTCGGTGCGCTGATCAACCTGGGCCGGCTGGGTGAGCTGGCCGCCGCGATGGCGGCCGCCGCCGAGGCCGTCCGTGAGGTGCCCGACCCCTACCTGCGCGGGCAGATGCACGCGTTCGCCGCCCTCGGCGCCCACCTGCAGAGCAACCTGGACCGTGGCGTGACGCACCTGGTGCAGGCGGCCCGGGCGCTGGCCGCGGTGCCGGAGCGCGACTCGGAGACCGCGTGGGGCTGGCACGACCTCGCGATGGCCTACTCCTACCTGGGGTTCCACGGGCAGGCACTGACCGCTGTGGAGCAGGCCCGCGAGATCGGCGCGGCGGCCGGCCTGGCCCCCGAGGTGTTCGCCGCTCCCGGCATCCGGCTGCGCAACGCGGTCGCCCTCGACCATCACGGCGACACCGACGGCTGCCTGCGGGTGCTGCGCGACATGGACGCCGAGTTGTCCCGCTACCTGGCCACCGACCGGCTGCGGCCGGGCAGCCGCACGGTGTACGGGTATGCACTGGCCCGCCGTGCCGCGCTCGGTGAGCCCACCGGCCCGGAGGCGGCCCGCTGGCTGACCGGCGGCGGCGACAGCGCCCGGACCAGGGATCTGCGCCACCTCGGATCGGTCTGTCTCTCCATCGCGTCCGGCCGTCCGCAGCAGGCGCTCGCGATGCTGGCCGCCGTGCCGGTCTCGGCCGACGTGCTCGGTCCCGCCGAGCCGGCCCGGCTGCGCAGCATCTGCCACGCCAGCGCGGGTGACCACGCCGCCGCGCACGCCGCCGACCGCTATGCGTTCCGTCTCGCCGCGCTGCGCATCGACCAGCTCCGCGACGGCTACCTGGACGGGGTGGCCGCACGTCTCGACGCCCAGGAGACGCACCGCGACCCCGGGCGCTACAACGACGAGACCCTCACCGACCCGCTCACCGGTCTGCCCAACCGCCGCCAGCTGGAGCGGTATGTGGACACGCTGCTGTCCCGGGGCGAGCGCGCCGCCGTCGGGGTCTGCGATGTGATCGGATTCACCACGGTCAACCTGCGGCACGGCCGGCACTGCGGTGACCTGGTGTTGCAGCGGATCGCCGGGGTGCTGCACCGGGTGATGCGACGGGGTGACTTCGTGGCCCGGTTCGCCGGCGACGAGTTCGTGCTGGTCCTGCCCGGCGCCGGCCCGCACCAGGCGGCCGAGGTGGCCCGGCGGATCGGCTCGGCCGCCACCACCGAGAACTGGCAGTCGCTGGTCCCGGGCACACCGATCGGCCTGGCGTCGGGCTGGTCCGAGGTGGGCGCCAACGGGCGTGGGCTGAGCGCGGCCCTGGCGGCCGCCGCGGCGAGCCGGAAACCCGCATGACCGTGTCCGTCATCGACCTCGGTGACGTCAGCTACTCCCCCGACGATCCGGAGGATTATCGGGACGGTCGTCGCGCCATCGACCGGATCCGGGTCAGCCGGGCGGCGAGGGTCGCGCTGGTGCTGCTGGTCGCGCTGTTCCTCGGCGGTTCCGGGCTGCCCGGCCCGCCGGTGCTGCGCGAGATGTGGTCGGTGCCGTTCTCCGAGGCCGACTCGATGGTGATCGGGGGTGACGCGCTCTACGTGCGGCGCTCGCTGCTGGGCGTGTCCGAGCTGACCGCCTACGACCTGGCGACCGGCACGATCCGCTGGACCCGTGGCACCGGTCCGGGCCCGGCCTGGATGGGCATCGAGCCACGGCCGCAGGTGTTGCTGCTGCCCGGCGAGGAGCAGGTGAGCGAGGTGCGGGCGGAGGACGGGAGCTCGATCAGCTTCTCGTACGGCGGCACGCTGACCGCCCTCGACCCAGCGACCGGCGAGGCGCTGTGGGAGCGCCCCGGCCTGCAGTACTGGGACAGTCCCGGGGACACGATGCTGATGTTCGAGCGCGTCCGGGACGGCTCGATCTCCTGGATCCGGCTGGTCCGGACCAGGGACGGATCAACCGTCTGGGAGCGGCGCGCGGCAGCGGGGACCGACAACGTGGTCGTCCAGTTCGACGGTGACGTGCCCACCCGGGTCGTCACCGCCGATCCCGAGGGTGAGCTGACGGTGCTGCGCTACACCGACGGCACCGTGGTCACCTCCGGGATCGTGCCGTGGACGCCGATGTCGTACAGCACCGGGGCCGGCACCTCCCTCAACGCGGTGGCCGGCCGGATCATCGTCGCCGACACCGGTCTGGGCCCGCAGCTCGACGAGAGCCGGGTGACCGCCTACCGCACCGACGACCTGGTCAAGCTGTGGAGCCGCGACACCTCCGGCTGGCCGAACGTGCAGGACTGTGGCCCGGTGATCTGCCTCGGCACCGCGCAGGACCAGATCGAGGGGGTCGAGCCGGAGACCGGGGCGAAACGGTGGGGCATGCCGGGCGGCCAGTTCGTGGGCACCCTCCCCGGCACCGGGAACGTTCTGGTCGCCGGCACCGACGACAAGCCGCTGCAGACACTCGTCGACGCGGCCACCGGCCGGGTAATCGGCACCGGCGGCAGCGGCGGCCTGCTCCACCACGACCCGGTCGATGGCAGCGTGACGCTGCTCCGGGGTCGTGAACTGACCAGCAGCGCGGTGAGCCGGCTCGACACCGCCACCGGCCGGAGCACGACGCTCGGCGTCGTCTCCGGCGGCAACCAGCGTTACTGCATCGGGGAGGGCCGCCGGATCGCCTGCACGACCGGCGACCGGCTGGTCGTCACTGCCGTCGGCTGAGGTCCGCGTCACCGGCCAGGCGGGCCGCCCGGTCGGCGCCGGCGAGCGCGTCGAGCACACCGTCCAGTTCGCCGCCGAGCACCAGGTCCAGGTTGTAGGCGGTGTAGCCGATGCGGTGGTCGGTGATCCGGTTCTGCGGGAAGTTGTAGGTGCGGACCCGCTCGGAGCGGTCGACCGTACGCACCTGGGCCTTGCGGGCGTCGCCGGCCGCCGCGTCCGCCGCCTCCTGGGCCACCGCCAGCAGCCGGGACCGCAGGATGCGCATCGCCGACTCCTTGTTCTGCAGCTGGCTCTTCTCGTTCTGGCAGCTCACCACGGTGCCGGTGGGCAGGTGGGTGATCCGGACCGCGGAGTCGGTGGTGTTGACCGACTGCCCACCCGGCCCGGACGAACGGAACACGTCGATCCGCAGGTCGCCCGGCTCGATCTGGACCTCGACGTCCTCGGCCTCGGGCAGCACCAGCACGCCGGCGGCCGAGGTGTGGATGCGGCCCTGCGACTCGGTGACCGGCACGCGCTGCACCCGGTGCACGCCGCCCTCCCACTTGAGCCGGGACCAGACGCCGTGCCCGCCCTCGGGGAGGCCCTTCGTCTTGACCGCCACCGAGATGTCCTTGACGCCGCCGAGGTCCGACTCCTGCGAGTCGATCACCTCGACCACCCAGCCGCGCCGCTCGGCGTACCGCGTGTACATCCGCAGCAGGTCGCCGGCGAACAGCGCGGACTCCTGGCCGCCCTCGCCCGCCTTGATCTCGATGATCACGTCCTTGGCGTCACTCGGGTCGCGCGGCATCAGCATCTCGCCGAGCTTCTCCTCCAGCGCGGGCAGCGTGGCGGCGACCGCCTCGACCTCGGAGGCGAACGACGGGTCCTCGGCGGCCAGCTCCTTGGCGGCGGCCAGGTCGGCACGGGCCGACTCCAGCTCGGTGTGTGCGGCGTTCAGCGGGGCCAGCTCGGCGAAACGGCGGCCCACCCGGCGGACCAACGCCTGGTCGGCGTGGATCGACGGGTCCTCCATGCGCTTCTCGAGGTCCGCGTACTCGGCCAGAAGCATGCTCAAACGGTCAGTGCTCATCGTCTTCTCCCAACCAGGACAGCGGACCACATGCGAACGGCGCCCGCCCCGGAATCCGGGACGGGCCCCGTTGACGCAGTTACTTCTTCTTGGCGGCGGTGACCTTCGCGTACTTCGCCTGGAACTTCGCAACCCGGCCCGCGGTGTCGAGGACGCGCTGCTTGCCGGTGTAGAACGGGTGGCAGGCGCTGCAGGTCTCGACGCGGATCTCCGCGCCCTTCGCGGTGCTGCGGGTGGTGAAGGTGCTGCCGCAGGAGCAGATGACCTCGGTGGTCGTGTACTCCGGGTGGATGCCGCTCTTCATGTCTTCTCGGTCCCTCTCAGATGGTCGGGCCGCCGGGTCGCCTGTGACGCACGAGGCGTGAACCGGAACCCTTACTGGCCGATGTACCAGTCTGCCATGCCTCCCATACCGGCCGGAAATCAGGAGGCGCAACCCGATACACGCTGGTTAACGTGAGCGTCCCTTACGGCATTCCCACCCCTCGAAGGGCCCTGTCATGACGCTCCTGAACGACGTCCTCGATCCGGTCGAACTGGCCGACGCGATCGGCAACGGGCTCGTCCGGCTGCAGCGTCACCCGACACTGCCGTTCGTCATCTACAACTACACCGAGGCCTGCCAGTACAGCGCGGCCTGGACGCCGGTGACGCTGGCCTGCCGCGGTCTCGTGGTGGACGCCGGCGGCCGGATCGTGGCGCGGCCGTTCCCCAAGTTCTTCAACCACGACCAGTCGCAGGCGCCCTCGCTCGACCCGGGCGCGCGGGTCACGGTGACCGACAAGGCCGACGGCAGCCTCGGTGTGATCTATCACGACGGGTCCGGTCTCGCGGTGGCCACCCGCGGGTCCTTCGCGTCCGACCAGGCACGGCACGCGACGGAGCTGCTGCGTACGCGCTACCCGTCCTTCGTACCGCCGGCGGGTCTGACCGTCCTGGTCGAGATCATCTACCCGGACAACCGGATCGTCATCGACTACCGGGGGCTCGACGACCTCGTGCTTCTCGGGGCGGTGGAGATCGCCACCGGCCGGTCGCACGGGCCGGAGGCGGTGCCGTCGTGGCCGGGCCCGGTGGTGGAGACGTTCGCGTACACCAGCTTCGCCGAGGCGCTGGCCGCCCCGCCGCGGGACGGCCGGGAGGGCCTGGTCGTCCACTTCACCGAGGCCGACCAGCGCGTGAAGATCAAATACGCGGACTACGTACGCCTGCACCGCCTGGTCACCGGGCTCACCCCGCGCAGCGTGTGGGAGATCCTCGCCAACGGCGGCGACCTGGGGGCGCTCACCGAGCCGCTGCCGGACGAGTTCCACGTGTGGGTGCGGGGTGTCGCCGACGGGCTGACCGCCGAGGTCGACGCGCGGGCCGCGGCGGTCGAGGCCGCTTACGAGACGATCATCACTTCGCTGCCGGAGGGCTGGAGCCGCAAGGACTACGCGGCGCAGGCTCTGCGCAGCGAGCACCGGGCCGAGCTGTTCCTGCGGCTGGACGGCAAGGACTACCGTCCCGGCCTGTGGCAGCGGGTCCGGCCGGCCGGCGGCCGGTCCGAGGGGGAAGACGATCAATGACGCGACTGCTCATCACCCGGGGCCTGCCGGCTTCCGGCAAGACGACGTTCGCCCGCAAGCTCCAGCCCGAGGTGGTCCGGGTCAACCGTGACGACCTGCGGCGGATGCTGCACGGGCGGCCGCTGTTCACGCAGCGCGCCGAGGCACAGGTCACCCAGGCCCAGCGGGCGGCCGTCGAGGCGCTGCTGCGTGCCCGCGGCAGCGTCGTCGTCGACGACACCAACCTGCGGGCCAGGACGGTCCGGGAGTGGGCCGAGATGGCCGCGCGGTACCACGCGTCGTTCGAGGTGCACGACTTCACCGACGTGCCGGTCGACGAGTGCGTGCGGCGTGACGCCGACCGGCCGGAGGACGTGCGGGTCGGCGAGGAGTCGATCCGCCGTATGCACGCGCGCTATCTGGCCGGGAAGAACCTGCCGCTGCCGATCCCGTTCGTCGATCCGGGCGGGCCGGGCGTGGTCTACCTGCCGGACCCGGAGCTGCCGGAGGCGGTGCTGGTCGACATCGACGGGACCGTCGCGCTGATGAGTGGGCGCAGCCCGTACGACTGGGGGCGGGTCGGTGAGGACGAGCCCAATCCGGCGGTCATCGCGGCGGTACGGGCGATGCACGCGTCCGGCCACGCGATCGTCTTCTGCTCCGGACGGGACGCGGTGTGCCGGCCGGAGACCGAGGCGTGGCTGGAACTGTTCGTCGGTGTGCCGTACGAGGGGCTGTTCATGCGGCCGGAGGGCGACAGCCGGAAGGACTCCGTCGTCAAGCGGGAGATCTTCGACCAGGAGGTCAGGGATCGATGGCGGATCGTGGGGGTGTTCGACGACCGTCAACAGGTGGTACGCATGTGGCGGCAACTCGGCCTGACGGTCTTCCAGGTGGCGGAGGGGGATTTCTAGGGTGAAGTACCCGCGGACGTTCCATCTGCCCGGCTCGCCGGGAGCGACGGCTGATGATCGTGTTCAGCATGATCTGTCCTGGCTGGACGGTGAGCTCGTCGTGACCGAGAAGATGGACGGCGGGAACCTCACCTTCACCCGCGACACCATGTTCGCCCGCTCGCTGGACTCCGGCACCCAGCCCTGGGACCGGCCGGCCAAGGCGCTGTGGGCGATGACGGCGTACCGGATACCCGACGACTGGCGTGTCTGCGGCGAGTCCATGTGGGCCCGCCGCAGCGTCGCCTACCGCGACCTGCCCGGCGTCTTCCTGGTCTTCGGCATCTGGGACGAGACGAACACCCTGCTCGGCTGGGACGACACGGTGGACTGGGCTCGCCGCCTGGAGCTACCGGTCGTCCCGGTCCTCTACCGCGGTGGCAGTCTCACCGAGGCCCGCGCCGCTTGGGGCGCCCAGCTCACCACCGAAGAGTCCGAGGGCTACGTGGTCCGCGCCGCCGGCCGCATCCCGGCGTCCGATTTCGATCACAAGGTCCTCAAGTGGGTCCGGGCCGGCCACGTCCGTACCGACGCCGCCTGGCGCCATCGCGACGACTTCGCCGTCAACGAGTTCGCCTAGGGCAGCCCTGGGCGAGGCTCGCCGCCTCGTCGTCGAGGTAGAACGCCGGCCGCTGGTCGAACTCGTCGTAGTAGCGGTGGAAGACCGGGGTGATGCCCCCGGAGATCGGTGGGACGATCCAGCTCCAGTCGGCCGGCACCCGGCGACCGGCCTTCTCCTCGTTGCGCAGGTGCGTGAGGAACCGCTGCGACTCGGTGTGGTGGTCGCTCATCTTGACGCCGGCCCGTTCGAAGCTGTGCAGGACCGCCAGGTTGAGCTCGACGAGGGCCCGGTCCCGCCAGAGTGTCGACTCCCGGCTGGTGTCCAGTCCCATCCGCGCGGCGACGAGCGGCAGCAGGTCGTAGCGATCGCCGTCGGCGAGGTTGCGGGCGCCGATCTCGGAACCCATGTACCAGCCGTTGAACGGGGCGAGCGGGTAGTGCACGCCGCCGATGGTGAGGCGCATGTTGGCGATCGCCGGTATCGCGTGCCAGCGCAGCCCCAGCTCGGCGAACCAGCCGAACTCGGGGTGGCTGAGCGGCACCTCACGGATCGCGCGCTCGGGCAGTTCGTAGACGCGTACCCCCTCGGCGGGCGTCTCGATGACCAGGGGCAGCACGTCGAACGCCTCCCCCTTGCCCTGCCAGCCGAAACCGCGGACCACCTGGGTGAACCCGACCTGCCTCGGGTCGCCGACCGCGCTGCCGTCCTCGGCGCGGTAGCCGGCGTAGCGGATCAGCTGCTCGTTCCAGACCCGGGCGTGCGGCTGGCCGGGCTGCGCCGCGGCGAAGACGCTGATCACCGGACGGATCTGACCGTCACCGGCGGTCTGCAGGTGCTGGACCAGCAGGGAGTAGATCTCGTCGGCGGTGCGGGCCCGGCGGCGATCCAGGACCATCAGGCTGCGCCAGTAGAGCCGCCCGATGCACCGGCTCGCGTTGCGCCAGGCCATCTTCGCACCGTGGGTCAGCTCGTCGGTGGTGTGCACGTAGGTGCCGGTCGCGGCGATCTGCGCCCGGATGATCGCCAGACGGGGCTCGACCGGCCCGAGACGGGGGTTCTCGAGGTAGCAGCCGCGCAGGAAGTCCTCGGCTTCACCGGGATCAACCGGTGAGCCCGGATCCCATGGCTCGGCCGGGCAGTCCCGGTAGCCGGGCACGATCATCGGGCGCCTCCGGAGTGTCGAGCGACGGGGATACCGGAGGTTCGCACGACCCTGGATGGGCCGAATCGGACAGGCGGTGCGACAAAAACGACGCAGCCCACCCGATTGGGTGGGCTGCGTCGTTTATGCGTGGTTACTCGCCAGGCGTGGACTTGGCGATCTGCATCAGGAACTCGATGTTGGTCCGGGTCTGCTTGAGCCGGTCCATCAACAGGTCCAGAGCAGCGCCGGACTCCAGTGAGCTGAGCACCTTGCGGAGCTTGTGGATGATCGCCAGCTCCTCCTTGCCCAGAAGGATCTCTTCCTTACGGGTGCTGGAGGCGGAGACGTCCACGGCCGGGAAGATCCGCTTGTCCGCGATCTTGCGGTCGAGCTTGAGCTCGGCGTTACCCGTGCCCTTGAACTCCTCGAAGATCACCGTGTCCATCATCGAGCCGGTCTCCACCAGCGCGGTCGCGAGGATGGTGAGCGAGCCACCGTTCTCGATGTTGCGCGCGGCGCCGAGGAAACGCTTCGGCGGGTAGAGCGCGGTCGAATCGATACCACCCGACATGATGCGGCCGGAAGCCGGCGCCGCCAGGTTGTACGACCGGCCGAGACGCGTCACCGAGTCGAGCAGCACGACCACGTCGTGACCCAGCTCGACCAGCCGCTTCGCCCGCTCGATGGCGAGCTCGGCGACCGTGGTGTGGTCCTGCGGCGGACGGTCGAACGTGGCCGCGATGACCTCGCCCTTCACCGTGCGCTGCATGTCGGTGACCTCTTCGGGCCGCTCGTCCACGAGCACGACCATCAGGTGGCACTCGGGGTTGTTGCGGGTGATCGCGTTGGCCAGGGCCTGCAGGACCATCGTCTTACCGGCCTTCGGCGGGGAGACGATGAGCGCGCGCTGGCCCTTACCGATCGGCATCACCAGGTCGATGATGCGGGTGGTGAGGATGTGCGGCTCGGTCTCCAGCCGCAGGCGCTCCTGCGGGTAGAGCGGGGTGAGCTTGTAGAACTCGGGACGACGGCGGGCCTCGTCCGGCTCCATCCCGTTGATGGTGTCGAGACGGACCAGCGGGTTGTACTTGTCCCGCCGCTGCCCGTCGCCGCCACCGTCACGCGGGGTGGACCGCACGGCGCCGGTCACCGCGTCACCGCGGCGCAGCCCGTACTTCTTGACCTGCGACATCGACACGTAGACGTCGTTCGGCCCGGAGAGGTAACCGGTGGTCCGCACGAACGCGTAGTTGTCCAGCACGTCCAGGATGCCGGCGACCGGGACGAGCACCTCGTCCTCTGCCACGTGCGGCTCCCGGCCCTCACGCTGGCCGCCGCTGCGCTCCTCGCGGGGGTTGTCGTCACGGTCACGACCGCGGCGACGGTCACGGAACCGGCTGCGCCGGCTCCGGCGGCCGCCATCACCGTCATCGTCCCCGTCGTCGTGACCCTGGCCGTCACGCGGGCCACGGTCGTTGCCGCGGTCGTCGCGCTGCTGGTTGTCACGCTGCTGGTTGTCGCGCTGACCGTCACGCTGCTGGTTGTCGCGCTGCTGACCGTCACGCTGCTGACCGTCGCGCTGGTTGCGCTGCCGGTCCCGGTTGCGCTCGGGACGCTCGCCCCGCTCGGGACGCTCGCCCCGCTCCGGGCGCTCGGTGGGCTCGGCAGCGGGCGCGGGCGCCTCAGCCGTCACGGCGGCGGGAGCCTCGGCTGCCGGAGCGGCCGCGGTCTCCTGCTGGCGCGGAGCGTTCTCCCGGGAACCACGCTCACGGCGGCTCCGGGACGGGCGCTCGGCCGGAGCGGACTCGGCCGGAGCGGCTGCGGTCTGCGGGGCCTCGGCCGGAGCGGCCTGAACGGGGGCCGGTGCGACGGCGTCGGAGCCGTTGGTGCGCGGGCGCGGAGCCGTCTCGGCTGCGGCAGCGGCGGGGGCGCCGCCGCTCTGGCGCTCGGTGATCGCGGCGATCAGCTCGCCCTTGCGCATCCGGGCGGTGCCGGAGATGCCGAGGGAGGCGGCGAGGCTCTGCAACTCGGGCAGCAGCATGGCGGACAGCCCGGTGCCGGCCCGGCGGCGCTTCGTAGCCGTCGCGGTGGTGCCTGCGCCGTCAGCGACGTCAGAAACACCCGACGTCACGTCGGTGGTGTCGCTCAATGGATTCCTTCCGTCGGAAAAAGCCCGAGTCCACCCGGAACTTGCAGCCTTGGGCCGGGTGCCCTCGGAACCCGCTTCGCAACAGCGGCGCGGGAGTTCGTGCAGCACGGCAGCTCGACGGTATCCCTGCCCGTCGACTGTCGGCGGGTAGGTCTCGGCGAGTGCAACGATCTATCGACTGCTGCCCGGCGTTTGCCTTGATGAGAATTGAGAAAGGCCAGAAGGCCCAGAAATCTCGGGGGTGCGCCGAACCGCTGAGATCGCTTGCTTCGCGGCTGTGCCAGGTCTTGAGCCGTGCTCAGAAGAAGAGCGTAGTCAACTCGTGCGACCTGCGGCAACAGGACCCCGCTCGGCGTGTTCCACCATACCCCCTTTCACACGAGCACCGGCGTCATCCACGCCCAGCACTTCGCTGTGCCAGTGCGCACCCGGCGCGAAATCGCCCGGGACCTCGGTCAGCGCCAGCACGGTCGGACCGGCACCGCTGACCACGGCGGCCACTCCGGCCGCACGGAGCGCCGCCACCAGAGCGGCCGTGGCCGGCATCCCCGCGGCACGATAGCCCTGGTGAAGCCGGTCCTCGGTGGCCGGGAACAGCAGCGACGGATCACTCGTGAGAGCGTGGGTGAGCAGCGCGGCCCGCCCGGCGTTGAACGCGGCGTCGTGATGCGGCACCTCGGCCGGCAACGCGGCCCGCGCGGACGCCGTGAAGCCCAGCTCCGCCGGAACGAAAACCGTCGGGCGCACGCCCTCGGCCGGGGTCAGCTTAACCGCCCGGGCACCACCCGGCTCGGTCCAGGCCACCGTGAACCCGCCGAGCAGGCACGGAGCGACATTGTCCGGGTGGCCCTCGATGCGTGCCGCGATGCGCAGCGCGGCCGCGTCGTCGATCAGGTCCAGGCCGCCGGCGATCAGACCGCGGGCCAGCTGCACCCCGCCGACGATCGCCGCCGACGAGCTGCCCATGCCACGGGCCTGCGGGATCCGGTTGACGCACTCGACGGCCAGGCCGGGCGGCCGCGCCCCCACCTCGTCGAAGGTGGTCAGCATCGCCCGGATCACCAGGTGGTCGGCGTCGGTCGGCAGCTCACCGGCGCCCTCGCCGCGCACGGTCACGACGAACCCGCCGTCGGTCACCCGCGCCGACAGATCGTCGTGGAGAGTCAGCGCCAGGCCCAGGGAGTCGAAGCCGGGGCCCAGATTGGCGCTGGTCGCCGGCGTGCTGACGGAGACCGTTTCGGTGACGAAGGTCAAGCCCATCGCCACATGCTAGGGCGTGATCATTTCGGCGGAAGCTCCCCGGTACCGGTAATCCCGAATGTCGGCTCGGCCGAGGGACGGAGCCGACGGGTGGCGATCCGCCAGCCGATCGCGTAGGTCAGGGTGATCGACGCGCACCCCGCGATGATCCAGGCCGGGTCGACGCGGTCGATCGCCGTGCCCGCGACCAGCTGGCTCACCGCGATCGCGAGCGTCGCCAGCATCATGTCGGTCGCGAACACCCGGCCACGCAGCGCGTCCGGCACCTCGCCCTGCAACGCGTAGTTGGACAGCACCCAGTTGCTGCCGCCGGCGAAGTGCGCGACGAAGACCAGCGCCGCCACCAGCGGGAACCACTGCGCGAACGCGACACCCAGGTAGCCGACGCCGTACAGGCCCATGGACAGCGCCAGGCCCGGCAGCAGCCAGGACGGCCGGTTCAGCACCGGGCGCATCACCAGCGGTCCGACCAGTGCACCGGCGCCGCGCAGCGCGAACAGCAGCCCGGCACCCAGCGCACCCACCCCGTGCGCCGCCGCGATCAGCGGGAACACGGTCAGCACCCCGTTGCCGAGGCCGACCGCGGACTTCACCGTCACCAGGGCGCGCAGCCGCGGCCGGGCGGCGATGTAGCGCAGCGATTCGAGGAGAGCGGCAAGGGCGCGGACCGGCTCGCCTCCGCCGCTGCGCGGCGCCTGCATCGGCCGTCGGATCAGCGTGGTGAGAAGGCTTCCGGTGAGCAGGCAGACGGCGGTCACAGCAAAGCAGATGTACGGGCTGAAAGCGCTGCTGACCACTCCACCGAGCGACGCGCCCACCACCGTCATGGTGCCCCAGGCGGAGCCCGCGATCGTGTTCGCCGCCGCCAGGTCCTCCGGGTCCACCAGGTTCGGCAGTGCCGCCGACGCCGCCGGGGAGTAGAACGCCTTCGACACCGCGATCGCCCCGACCGCGACAAGTGCCAGCGGGGCGGTGGCCTCGGAGCGGACCGCGAACAGCAGCAGCACCGACAGGAACGCCGCGGCGTTCGACACGATCAGGATCTTGCGCCGGTCCACCCGGTCGGCGACCGTGCCCGTCCACGGGAGCAGCAGCGCCAGGATTCCGGTGTCCACGGCCAGCACCATCGCGCCCAGGGTGCCGCCGCCGGTCAGCTCCGGGAGCAGTACGAGCAGCGGCACCATGACGAACCAGTCGGCGCCGAAGACCACCAGCTCGGCCGCGAACAGGCGGCGGAAGTCACGGTTGCGGGTAAGGACCGAGAAGGCTGCTGGCACGTACCGAACAATAACGGCGATGCCCGGCCCCACCGGGGACCGGGCATCGCTTCGCGTTACCGGCTACTCAGCCGGTTTGGCCGGCTTACGGGGCATCTTCAGGACCTCGAACTGGTCGGTGAACCCGCGCAGCGCGCCCCGGCTCTCCGACCGGGCCTCGTGCGCGCCACCGCTGGAGTCCGGCGCCGTCCCGGCCGGCACCAGGTCGTCGGCCGCGTCGTCGGCGGCGTGCTTCGGCGAGCCGGCCGCACCCTGCTTGCGCAGCCGCTTGGCCTGGCGCTTGGCCCGGCTCTTCTCCTTGCGGTTCTCCACCATGGTGTAGAGCGTCGGCACCAGCACCAGGGTCAGCAGCGTGGAACTGACCAGACCGCCGATCACCACGATGGCCAGCGGCTGCGAGATGAAACCGCCCTCGCCGGTGAGGCCCAGCGCCATCGGGATGAGCGCGAAGATGGTCGCGATCGCGGTCATCAGGATCGGGCGCAACCGGTGCCGGCCGCCCTCGATCACGGCCTCGCGTACGCCGTACCCCTCGGCCCGGTAATGGTTGATGAGGTCCAGCAGCACGATGGCGTTGGTCACCACGATGCCGACCAGCATCAACACACCGATCAGGGCCGGTACGCCGAGCGGGGTGCCGGTGATCAGCAGGAGGCCGATCGCGCCGGTCGCCGCGAACGGGATCGACACCAGCAGGATCACCGGCTGGAGCAGGCTGTGGAAGGTCGCGACCATGATGATGAAGACGATCGCGATGGCGGCCAGCACGGCCAGGCCGAGCTGCTCGAACGCCTCCGCCTGGTCGGCACCGACGCCGGCGATGGTGATCTCCGCGCCGGGCGGCGTCTCCAGGGCGTCCAGGGCGCTGGTGAGATCGGCGTTGACCTTACGGAGGTCGGAGCCGACGACGGCGCCGGTGACGCTGGCGGTGCGGTTGCCGTCGGTCCGGGTGATCGTCGGCGGACCGCCGACCTCCTTGACGTCGGCGACCTGGTCCAGCGGGACCACGCCACGGGGAGTGGTCAGCGGCAGGGCCCGCAGCGCGGCCGGGTCGGCCGGTGCCGAGCCGAACGAGATCACCACGTCCTCGCTGGCGCCGTCGACGCTGATCTGACCCGCCGGGACGCTGCGGAACATGCCGGCCACGGTCTGGCCGATCTGTGCCTCGGTGAGCCCGGCGGCAGCGGCGGCCTTGCGGTCGACCTCCACCTCGAGCCGCGGCACGCTGGCCACCAGGGTGGTGTCCACGTCGGTGACACCGGCGATGCCGGCCATCGCGGCCCGGACCTGCTCGGTGGTCGTCGCCAGCACCTCGTTGTCGGACGCGGAGACCTGCACGGCGAGCTGGCTGCTGCCCAGCCCCGAGCTCTCCTGACCGATCTTGACCTCACCGACCCCCACCAGCGCGGTGAACTGCTCGTTCAGCTCGTCGGTGACCTGCTCGGCGTCGGCGTCCTCGTCCAGCGCCACGTTGTAGCTGGCGGTGCCGGAACCGCCGCCACCGGCGAACGGGTTGGCCGAGTTGCCGCCGACGGTGACCTGGTAGGTGGTGATGTCGGCGCGGGCGGCGAGGACGCCCTCGACCTTCTTCGCCGCCGCGTCGGTGGCGGCCAGGCTCGTGCCGGGCGGCATCTCCTGGCTGATGGTCAGGCTGTCCTGGCCCGACTCGTCGAGGAAGTTGGTCTCCAGGCGGGTGGAGAGGGCGAACGTGCCGATCAGCACCGCGATGCCGATCATCACGGTGATCCAGCGCTTGGTGGTGGCGAACCGGATCACCGGCAGGTAGCCGCGCTGGAGCGGGCTGCGCAGTTCCTTCTCCTCGGCGGCCTTGCGGATCGCCTCGTTGTCGGCGCCCGCGGGCGGCGGCTTGAGGAACCAGTAGGCCAGCACCGGCACGATGGTCAGCGACACGAACAGCGAGGCCAGCAGCGCCACCGTCACGGTGATCGCGAAGGACGAGAAGATCTGCCCGACCAGCCCGCCGACCAGGGCGATCGGGGTGAAGACGGCGACCGTGGTGAGCGTCGAGGCGACCACCGCACCGGCCACCTCCTTGACCGCACCGAGGATGGCGTGCACCTTCTCCTCGCCGTACTCGAGGTGGCGCTTGATGTTCTCCAGCACCACGATCGAGTCGTCCACCACCCGGCCGACCGCGATCGTCAGTGCGCCGAGGGTGAGCAGGTTGAGGGTGTAGTCGCCGACCCACAGGGCGATCAGCGCGACCAGCACGGACAGCGGGATGGAGACCGCGGTGACCAGCGTCGAGCGGACGCTGAGCAGGAAGACCAGGATGACGATGACCGCCATCGCGAGGCCGAGCAGGCCCTCGGTGGTCAGGCTCTCGATGGACCGCTCCACGTAGGGCGCCTGGTCGGTGATGACCGTGAGCGTGGCGCCCGAGTCGGTCTGGAGCTCGGCGAGCATGTCGCGGACCGCGTGCGAGATCGAGACCGGGTTGCCGTCGGGACGGGCCGTCACCGCGATGCCGAGGCTGTCCACCCCGTCGGTCCGCGTATACGACTCGGCGGCCGGCAGCTTGCTCTCGACCGCGGCGACGTCACCGAGGCGGACCGGGCCACGCGAACCGGTGACGTAGACGTTCTCGAGCTGGTCGACCGTGGTGATCGGGGTGCCGACCTGCACGGTCAGCGACTTGTCGGCCTGGGTGACCGCGCCGGCCGGGATGGAGACGCCGTTGGCCTGGAGCACCGTGGTCAGCGACGCCGGGTTGACGCCGGCCGCGCCCATCTTCGCCAGGTCGGGCGTGATCACGACCTGCTTGGCACGGGCCCCGGTGATCTGGGTGTCGCGGACGCCCTCGATGCCGTTGAGCTCCGGCACGACGGTCTCGTTGAGCTTGCGGAGCAGGTCGGCCTCGTCGGTACCACCGGAGGCGGCCAGCACGATCGCCGGGATGTCGTCGGTGCCGCCGGCGAAGACCTGCGGGTCGACGCTCTCCGGGAGCTGCGCCTGGATCCGGTTGATCGAGGTGGTGACCTGGTTGACGGCGGACTCGATGTCCGTGCCGAACTCGAACATCACCACGACGCTGGACGCGTTCTCGCGGGAGGTCGACGTCACCGTGTCGATGCCGTCGATGCCTTTGACCGCGTCCTCGATCGGCTTCGTCACCTGTTCCTCGACCGTCTCCGGCGAGGCTCCGGGCAACACCGCGCTGACGAACGCGGCGGGCAACTCGATCGAGGGGAAGAGCTGCTGCTTGAGGGACGGGATCGCATAGAGCCCGAAGCCGCTGATCACGACCGCGATCAGGGCGACGAGACCTCGGTTGGCAAGGCTGAGCCGTGTCAGAGCTGACATGGGCGCTCCCCCGAGATTGGTTCGGTCGATACTGATAGTTTGCATGACACGAACAAATGGTTTTTCACCGGGGCCGCTGGTACCGTCCCGGAAACAGGAACGTGACAAAAGGAGCGGGCGCTGGGCCAGAAAGAGAAGCTCATCGCGGACATCATGGGTTCGTCGATCCAGCTCGAGCACCTGTTCGCCGACGACCGGTCGGACCCGCTCTTCTCGTCGCACCTGACGATGTCGCAGCTCAAGATCATGTTGCTGCTCTCCCGGCACGGAACGCTCGCCGGTGGCGAGCTCGCCCGGATGCTCGGCGTCGGCGCCGCCGCCCTCAGCGGCATGATCGACCGTCTCGTCGTGCAGGACCTGGTCACGCGCACGGAGGACATGAACGATCGGCGGGTTCGCCGGATCGGACTCACGAGGGCGGGCACCGAAGTCATCGAGGGCATCATCACGGCAGGAGTGGCGAAGCAGCGCGAACTCCTCAGCCGGCTCTCAGCGGAGGAACTCTCGATCGTGGCCCAGGCCATGGAGCTGTTGGTCCGCGAGGCGGGATGCCAGGCAGCTGAAGAGGCCGCAGCCAGTCTGTCAGACCATGCTGCGGCCGATCCGGAAACCGGTGAAACCCAGGCGCGTTAGGCCAGGTCGAGGGCCTTCGCGGCGGTGAGGGCGTCGTTCGGGATGACGGTCGGGGACGGGGCGGTCGAGATCGCCCACTCCGGGTCCTTCAGACCGTGGCCGGTCACCGTGCAGACCACCCGCGAGCCGGCCGGGATCAGCCCCGCCGCCGACTGCTGCAGCAGGCCCGCCACGCTGGCCGCGCTGCCCAGCTCGACGAAGACGCCGACCTCACGGGCCAGCAGGCGGTACGCGTTAAGGATGTCCCGGTCGGTGACCGCCGAGATCAGGCCACCCGACGCGTCCCGCGCGTCCAGCGCCTTGGTCCAGCTCGCCGGGTTGCCGATGCGGATCGCGGTGGCGATCGTCGACGGCTGCTCGACCACCGCGCCGTTCACGATCGGGGCCGCCCCGGAGGCCTGGAAACCGAACATCTTCGGCAGCTTCGAACTGTTCCCCGCCTCCTTGTCCTCCTGGTAACCCATCCAGTAGGCGGAGATGTTGCCGGCGTTGCCGACCGGCAGGCAGTGGATGTCCGGCGCGTCACCGAGCGCCTCGACGATCTCGAAGGACGCCGTCTTCTGCCCGTGCAACCGGAAGATGTTCACCGAGTTGACCAGGGCGACCGGGTAGTCCTGGGAGAGCTTCGAGGCCAGCGCCAGGCAGTCGTCGAAGTTGCCGTCCACCTGGAGCAGACGGGCTCCGTGGACCAGCGCCTGGGCCAGCTTGCCGAGCGCGATCTTGCCCTGCGGCACGAGCACCGCACAGGTGATGCCGGCCCGCGCGGCATAGGCCGCGGCGGAGGCACTGGTGTTGCCGGTGGACGCGCAGATGATGGCCTTCGCGCCGTCCTCGACCGCCTTGGAGACGGCCATCGTCATACCCCGGTCCTTGAAGGAGCCGGTCGGGTTGGCCCCCTCCACCTTGAGGTAGACGTCGGCGCCGACCCGCTGGGACAGCACCGGCGCCGGCACCAGAGGAGTGTTCCCCTCGTGCAACGAGACCACCGGGGTGGCGTCGGAGACCGGCAGACGGTCCCGGTACGCCTCGATCAAGCCCCGCCACATGGCCGTACTCCTCACCTACGTCGGGAAGTCGGGCACAGCGTGCCCGATCCATCCGGCCCCTGGGACCGGATGCCCATTATTCAGGACGATGACAGACGGCCTCGACATTGTCGCCGTCCGGGGGCCGAGCACTAGCCGGCTCCCCCCTCGACACGCAGCACGCTCGCGATCGACCGGACGATGTCCAGCCGCGACAGCGCCTCGACCGTGGCGGCCAGCGCCGCGTCCGGAGCACTGTGGGTGACGATGACCAGTTTCGCGTCGTCCTCCCGGCCGGACTGCCGGACCGTCGCGATCGACACCTCGTGATGGGCGAAGACCCCGGCCACGGTGGCCAGGACACCCGGCTTCTCGGCCACGTCGAGACTGATGTGGTAACGGGTCAGCGACTCGCCGATCGGGCGGACCGTCAACTCGGCGTAGTTGCTCTCACTCGGCGCGCGGGTCCCGGTCAGCTTGTTGCGGGAGGCCGCGACGATGTCACCGAGCACCGCGCTCGCGGTCGGGCGGCCACCGGCACCCCGGCCGTAGAACATCAGCGGACCGGCCGCCTCGGCCTCCACGAAGACCGCGTTGAAAGCGTCGCCGACGCTGGCCAGCGGGTGCGACAGCGGGATCATCGCCGGGTGCACGCGGACGCTCACCGAATCGGCGGTGCGCTGGGCGATGCACAGCAGCTTGATCGTGCAGCCCATCTCCCGGGCGCTGGCCATGTCACCGGCGGTCACCCCGGTCATGCCCTCACGGAACACGTCGGCGGCGGTGACCCGGGTGTGGAAGGCGAGCGAGGCGAGGATCGCGGCCTTCGCGGCGGCGTCGAAGCCCTCGACGTCGGCGGTGGGGTCGGCCTCCGCGTACCCCAGCTCGGTCGCCTCCTCCAACGCCTCGTTGAAGCCCGCGCCGGTCGCCGCCATCGAGGAGAGGATGAAGTTCGTCGTGCCGTTCACGATGCCGGTGACCGCGGTCACGCGGTCACCGTGCAGCGACTCGCGCAGCGGCCGCAGCAGCGGGATCGCACCGGCCACCGAGGCCTCGTAGTAGAGATCGGCACCGCCCTCGACCGCCGCGTCGTGCAGCGCCCCGCCGTCCTCGGCGAGCAGGGCCTTGTTGGCCGTCACCACGCTCTTGCCGGCGCGCAGCGCCTCGGTCAGCCAGGTCCGGGCCGGCTCGATGCCGCCGACGACCTCGATGACCACGTCCACGTCGTCGCGTTTGATCAGGCCCAGCGCGTCCGTGGTGAACAGCGACGGGTCGACCGGCAGGTCGCCGCGCTCCCGGCCGAGCCGCCGCACCGCGATGCCGACCAGTTCCAGCGGGGCACCGATACGGGCGGTCAGGTCCTCGGCCTGTTCGTGGAGCAGCCGAACCACTTCGGAACCGACGACTCCGCAGCCGAGAAGGGCCAGGCGGATCGACTTGACGGGGCTCATCCGACATCCAATGCAAGCAGGTCGTCCTCGGTCTCCCGCCGCACGATGACACGGGCGGCGCCGTCGCGCACCGCCACCACGGGGGGCCGAGGAACGTGGTTGTAGTTGCTGGCCATGCTCCGGCAATACGCGCCGGTCCCGGGGACCGCAATAAGATCTCCGGGCTGCACGTCGCTGGGCAGGAATTCATCCTTCACGACAATGTCCCCGGACTCACAATGTTTTCCCACAACGCGGGCGAGCAGCGGCTCGGCGTCACTGCGCCGGTTGGCCATCGTCGCCGAGTAGGAGGCGTCGTAGAGAGCGGTACGGATGTTGTCGCTCATCCCGCCGTCCACGCTCACGTAGGTGCGGATGCCGTCGACGTCCTTGACCGTCCCCACCTCGTAGAGCGTGAAGACCGCGGGGCCGACGATGGCCCGCCCCGGCTCGATCGACAGGTGCGGCTTGCGCAGCGAGGCCAGCTCGCACTCCGACTCGACGATCTTGTTGATCCGCTTGGCCAGATCGCCGGGCGTCGACGGGTCGTCCTGCGTGGTGTAGGCGATACCGAACCCGCCACCCAGGTCCAGCTCCGGCAGCTCCACCCCGCGCGCGTCCCGGATCTGCGCCTGCAGCTCCAGGATCCGCCGGGCGGCCACCTCGAACCCGCTGGTGTCGAAGATCTGGGAACCGATGTGCGAGTGCAGGCCGCGCAGGTCGAGCACGCCCTCGTCGAGAATCTGCGCCGCCGCCGCGAACGCAGCCCCGCCGGCCAGCGAGAACCCGAATTTCTGGTCCTCGTGCGCGGTCGCGATGAACTCGTGGGTGTGAGCCTCGACACCGACGGTGACGCGGAGCAGCACGCCGGGCCGCTTGTTCAGCTCTCTGGCCAGCTCACTCAGACGGGCGATCTCGTGGAACGAGTCCACGATGATCCGGCCGACCCCGGCGTCCAGCGCCCGGCGCAGCTCGGACACCGACTTGTTGTTGCCGTGGAAGCCGATCCGCTCGGGCGGGAACCCGGCCGCCAGCGCCACCGCCAGCTCACCACCGGAGCAGACGTCGAGGAAGAGCCCCTCCTCGTCGATCACCCGGACCACGGCCTTGCAGATGAACGACTTGCCGGCGTAGTAGACGTCCGCCTCGGCGAAGGCCGCCTTGAAATCGCGGCAGCGGGCCCGCAAGTCCTCCTCGTCGAGCAGATAGGCCGGCGTGCCGTAGTCGGCCGCCAGATCGGCGACGCTCACCCCGCCGATCTCCAGACCCCCGGCATCCGTCCTGGTCACGGTCCGCGGCCAGAGCTGCGGCACCAGGGCGTTGACATCCTCAGGGGTACGCAGCCAGGCCGGCCCGCGGCTGCCGAGGTCACCGTGCAGGGCCCCGGCCTCGTGTGCGCGCATGCCCTACATCCTCTCCGGCGCGGAGACCCCGAGGAGGTCCAAACCGTTGGCCAGCACCGTTCGGGTGGCCTCGGCCAGCCACAGCCGCGACTGGGCGAACTCGGAGGCCGGCTCGTCGCCCTTGGGCAGCACCTGGCAGGCGTCGTAGAACCGGTGGTAGTCGGTGGCCACCCGCTCCTCCAGGTAGACCGCGATCCGGTGCGGCTCGCGCAGCTCGGCGGCCGTGGCGACCACCGCCGGAAAGTCGCCCAGGGTCTTCAGCAGGTTGCGCTCGCGCTCGTGGGAGAGCAGCGCGGGGTCGTACCCCTCGCCGCGGTTGACCTTCTTCTCCTCGGCGTTGCGCAGCAGCGAACAGATCCGGGCATGCGCGTACTGCACGTAGAAGACCGGGTTGTCGCTGGAGTTCTTGGTGATCTCCTCGATGTCCAGCGTCAGCATGGAATCGGTGGAGGACCGGGCCAGCGAATACCGGGCGGCGTCCGGGCCGACCGCCTCGACCAGCTCGTCCAGCGTGATGATGTTGCCGGCCCGCTTCGACAGCCGGACCGGCTGGCCACCACGGACCAGGTTGACCAGCTGGCCGATCAGGATCTCGATGTTCTTCGCCGGGTCGTCGCCGGCACACGCGGCGATCGCCTTCAACCGGCCGATGTAGCCGTGGTGGTCGGCGCCGAGCAGGTAGATGCAGCGGTCGAACCCGCGCTCCCGCTTGTTGATGTAGTAGGCCGCGTCGGCCGCGAAATACGTCTTCTCACCGTTGGACCGGATCAGCACCCGGTCCTTGTCGTCGGTGAAATCGGTGGTACGCAGCCAGATCGCGCCGCCGTCCTCGAAGATGTGGCCCTGCTTGCGCAACTCGTCGATGGCGTGCTCGACCGCGCCGCCGTTGTGCAGCGTCTGCTCCGAGAACCAGACGTCGAAGTGCACGCCGAAGCGCTCCAGACTCTCCCGGATCTCCTTGAGCATCAGCTCGTAGCCACGGGCCAGGAAGATCGGCATGGCCTGCTCGGCCGGCTGCCCGACCAGGCCCGGGTCGGCCTCGGTGATCTCCTTGGCGATGTCGGTGATGTAGTCGCCGACGTAACCGTCCTCGGGGGTGGGCTCGCCGTTGGCCGCCGCGAACAGCGACCGGGCGAACCGGTCCACCTGCGCGCCCGCGTCATTGATGTAGTACTCGCTGGTCACCTCGGCACCGGCGGCGGCCAGCACCCGGCGCAGCGAGTCGCCGACCGCGGCCCAGCGGGTGTGGCCCAGGTGGATCGGGCCGGTCGGGTTCGCCGAGACGAACTCCAGATTCACCTTTTCGCCGGACAGGGCGTCGTTGTGGCCGTACGCTGAGCCGGCCTCGACCACCAGCCGGGCGAGCGCGCCGATCGACGCGTTGGTCAGGCGGATGTTGAGGAAGCCCGGCCCGGCGATCTCCACCGCCTCGATCCCGTCCCGGCGGCCCAGCTCCTCGGCGAGCCCCGCGGCCAGCTCACGCGGGGCGACGCCGGCCTTCTTGCCGACCTGCAGGGCCAGGTTGGAGGCGTAGTCGCCGTGCTCGGGGTTGCGCGGCCGCTCCACCGTCGTCGCGGCGGGCAGCAGCGCGACGTCGAGTCCGCGCGTCTCGAATACGGCACGAGCGGCTGAGAGAACGGTGTCAGCAAGGTTGGCGGGAGTCACTCAGCCATGCTATCGGGGGTAGACTTCGGCGTTCGGCGGCCACCCGAGCCCCGCCCCTTCCCGTTTTGACGAATCGACGAGGCACGATGAGCATGAGCACCCCGGGGCCCGAACGGGTCCCGTCCACCGTCAAGGTCGACAAGACCACCGGCCAGGGCAAGCCCCCGGCGGGTGGCTCCGGCGCCAACCGGCCCGGCGGTTCACGCCCGTCCGGCAACAAGGGTGGCAAGGGCAAGGGCCGCAAGCCGGTCACCCCGGTAAAGGTCGCAGGCGGCCGCAACTGGGGCCCGATCGCCGTCGCCGGTCTCGTCGTGGTCGTCGCGGTCGGGATCATCGGCTGGGGTGTGCTGGCCTCCGTCAAGACCGACAAGCAGAACGCCGTGCCGTGGGAGGAGCGGGCCGCCGCCATCACCGGCCTCGTCAACTACCGCGAGACCAACCCCGACCTGGTCAAGGGCAGCCAGCACAAGAGCGGCACCCTGACCTACGAGCAGTCCCCGCCGGTCGCCGGCGAGCACAACCCGACCTGGGAGAACTGCAACGGCGTCGTCTACACCGAGCAGATCCCCAACGAGCACGCGGTGCACAGCCTCGAGCACGGCACGGTGTGGCTCGCCTACCGCCCGGACCTGCCCGCCGACCAGGTGGCCACGCTCGCCGCCAAGGTCGAGGGCAAGGAGAAGACCATGATGAGCCCGTTCCCCGGGCTGACCAACGCCGTCTCCCTCCAGGCCTGGGGCTACCAGCTCAAGGTCGACACGGTGGACGACCCGCGGATCGACGAGTTCATCAAGTCCCTGCGGGTGAACGCGTCGATCGAGGGCCCGACCGCCCTCTGCGACCGTGGCGTCTCCGTCACCGGCAGCACCCCGCAAGGCTGATCCGTGTCCGACTCCCTGCCTGAGGGCGACCCCACGCCCGCGCCGTCCCGGTTCAGTTACTGGATCCCGGTGGCGCTGGTGGTGGGGCTTGCCCTCGGCGTCGCCATCGGCTTCCTGGTGCCGCGCGGGGAGGCTCTGCCCGCCGACGACTCCGCCGAGGCCGGCTTCGCCCGGGACATGACGACCCACCACACCCAGGCCGTCGAGATGGGGCTGATCGCGTACGCGCAGGCCTCCGACCCCGAGGTGCGGACCATGGGCGTCGACATCGCCCTCAACCAGCAGGGCCAGATCGGCATGATGCAGGCCTGGCTCCGCGAGTGGAATCTGCAGCCGACCGGCGACCAGCCCGCCATGGCCTGGATGCCGGACGGCGCGGAGAGCGTCGTCAACGGCCTGATGCCCGGGATGGCCACGCCCGAGGAGATGACGAAACTCCGCGAGTCGAAAGGCATCGAGGGCGACCGGCTCTTCCTGCAGATGATGATTAAGCACCACCTGGGCGGCGTCCACATGGCCCAGGAGGTCGTCGAGGTGAGCAAGGACGAGGAGGTCGTCGAGGCCGCGCAGCTGACCATCAACAGCCAGCAGCGCGAGATGACCGACATGAAGGCGCTACAGGAGAAGCTCGGCGCCGCCTCCTGACCAGGCATTACCGACGGGCCGCCGGGCTTACCCGGCGGCCCGTCCGTTTTCGGCGATACCGGTTGGCCCGTCCCGCAGGGGTACTGCTAGGCTCATCATCACTGAGCCCCCGTAGCTCAGGGGATAGAGCGTCGCCCTCCGGAGGCGAAAGCGCAGGTTCGAATCCTGCCGGGGGCACGAGCGACGAGTGATCTCTGTCCGCGGGAAGCGCGGACCTTGATCGCTCGTTTTCTTTTTCTGCTGTGGGGCCCGAGGCCCCAGACCCCGCGTCACGGCATGTTCCAGTGGCTGCTGTGCACCCGGGTTCTTACGCGGACATCGTGTTCGTCGGGGTGACTGCCGCGCATCCGGCAGGTCCGGCCCTGGTATCCCGGAACCCTCGTTGGCTCCGGCCATAAACGTTGATCGGCTTCGGGTCAGGGCTCGAACTGGGAGCCATCAGGACGGTCAGGCACCTCTCGTCGAATCTCGACAGGTCCGCAGGGGTCGTCGGTGGCGCCCAGGGAATGAAGAAGGGTTGCCAACCCGAGACCTCCGAAGAAGCCGTCAGCGACGGAGGTGAAAGCGCCTGGCCCGCCTCGGCGATAATTTTCGCGCATGGGTGCTGTACAGCATTGTTTACGGGGCGGCAAAGAGTCTGCCGGAACCAGTTCTCCCAACACAGATCGCTCATGCGATCAGGAGAGAATGGCGCACACCTTTTCAGGTGAGCTGGCTACCTGATCTGCACGATGCCGCTGTGCCGGGCGGGGCAGCCACGATGTCAGTGGTCGCCGCGGATGATGCGGGCCAGGTAGGACTCGCTGCCGCCGAAACCGGACGGGAGCTGGTGCCGGAGTTTGTGCACGAACGCGCCCTCCGTGATCGTCTGGAACATCTCCGGGTCGTACGGCCGGAGCAGCACCGACTGCAGCGCATGAGGTGGTGTCGCGTTGAGCCGGAGCCCGGACTCCCATTCGCCGCGGAACCGGTCGTCCAGGCGGTACAGCATCTCGAAGATGTGGTGGTGGAGCAGGAAGTCGACGATCTCCCCGCGTTTCTCCCACCACAGGAACGACGCGGCCCGCCACAGGTGCATGACGTAGCTGTCGGGCCGGCTCGCCAGGAACCAGTTGACCAGGTATGGGCCGGTGTAGTTGAACGCGAACACGCTGCCCTTGGCGAGTGCCCGGTCGATGTGCGGCCGCAGCGGCTCGGTGACCAGGCAGGTGGCGTCCACCCAGACGCCGCCGAACTTCTCCAGCAGCAGCATCCGCAGCAGGTCGGAGAAGTGGTAGTGGTCGCCCTCCAGTGCGGCGGCCAGGTCCTCCGGCACGTCGACGTACGCGCCGATCGTCGCCAGCGTCAGTTCGTGCACCGTCGAGTCCGGATTGTTGGCCCGCAGCGCGGCCAGGCAGGCCCGCACGACCGGCGGGGCGGCCTCGAAACCCTGCGCCCAGTAGACGAAGATCGGCTGGTCGAAGGTGGTCGGCACCGGCCGGGCCAGTCGCTGCTCGGCCTGCGTGCGGATCTGGCCGAGGTGCTCGGCGAGGAAGACGCCCAGTTCGCGGCGGGCGCCGAAGGACGTGACGTCGGAGTCGAGCAGGGCCGTCCCGTCGAACGGCAGTTTGGTGTCGTGGGCGAGTGCCGCGGCTGAGGCCTGCCGGCTGTCGTCGCGGCGTTTGAGCTTGTCGTAGGCGAGCGCCAGCGCGTAGCCCCGCTCGAACGCCTCCGGCCGTTTCGCCACCGCACCGCGCAGCAGCTGCTCGGCGGCCGCCCAGCGCCCCTCGGTGAGCGCGATGCGGCCCAGCTCCCAGGCTGCCTCGCCGTCCGGGTCGCCGGCCTTGACCACCTGGCGCAGCCCGGTGACGGCGGTCCCGGTGTCGCCCTCGGCCAAGGCCAGCCGGGCTGCGGCCAGCGGATCGCCGGCCACCAGCGCACGCAACGCCGCAACCTCATCGGGTGTCTGCGGAACGAAGCCGGACACCTGCCCAACGAAAGCGGACGCCAGCGGAACGAAGCCGGACGCCTGCGCGGAGCCGGACGCCTGCCCAACGAAAGCAGACGCCTGCGCAACTGAGCCGGACGCCTGCGCACCTGAGCCGGACGCCTGCGCAACGAAAGCGGACGCCTGAGGGAGGAAGGCCGACGCCGGCGGGACAAAGGTCGCGCGCATGGTCCGGCGTGACGGCGACGCGTCCGGCTCACCGGTCCACTCGTGGACGTACACGTCGTCGTCGGGGGTGGAACCGTCGAAGTGCCGGACCGGCGCCGTCGTGGCGGTGAGTGTGAAGTCGTACCAGATCGCCGCGCCCTGCCCGGCTCCGAGCCGGACCCGGACATCGCGGGCGCCGTCGGGGACGGTGAAGGTGATGTCGAGCCGGTGGTGCCCGTGCTCGTTGCGCGCCGGCCGGGAGCGGGCCGAGGCCGGCTCGTCGGTGGCCCATTCGGCGGCCAGCCGCGGCGGCGGGCCGGTGAGCGGTTCGGCCAGGAAGACCGACACGCTCGCGGTGTAGGTCCCGGGCGACGGGACGGTGCCGGCCGGGGTCACCGCGGCACCACCACGACCGGGAACGATCACCTTGAGGCCGGTCACACCGGGCCGGCCGGGCACCTCGGCGCGCTCGGCGGACACCGTCTCGGGCACGTCGACGCCGTCCGGGGCGACCCGGAAGCCGGGGTCGGGGGCGAGGTTGAGCAGCGACGGCGGAGTGGGGGCCGGCACGGGCTGCTGCTGCGGCGGGGTACGGCGGAGCACCGCCCGGAACCGGGTGAGCCATTCGTCGGGTGCGGTCGCCGTCATCGATGTCCCTTTCGCAGCGTGCCGCCGCAGTTTAGTCGGACATCCGACGCCGTCCGGCAGCGAGCGGACGAACGGAACTACAACGGCAGCACCACCGCGGACGGCTGCCCGCCGGCGCAGGTCACGGTCATCCGGTAGCGCGCCGTGTCACCGGCGAAGACCACGGCCACGGCGAGGTCCGGCCCCGGGTCGGCCCGCTCCACGACGAACCCGGCGCGCGGTTCCCAGGCGAGCAACTCGGCGCCGGCGGTCACGCATTTCGCCTGCACCGACCCGCCGGGCGACTCCAGACGGGTTCCCTCCGGCGGCCGCACCGATACGGACGGCGAGACGGACACCGTCGCACTCGGTTGTGGGGTGGTCTGTGAGGGCGCGGTCGATTCCGGGGCGCGCGACGGGGTGTTGCTGCTGGATCTGTTCGTGGGAGCCCGCTCGGGACGGCCCGTCGCCGTGGGTGAACGGGAGTGCGCCGGGGCGCCGGCATCGGCGGAATGCGTCACCGAGGGTGAGACGGCGGGCGGGGCGGCGACTCCGGGTGATCCGGCCGGGTCGCCGTCTCCGGCGGCGAGGGCCAACGGCACGACGGCGGCCAGCGTCGCGGTGACGGCTGCGGCGGACAGCCGCGCCTTCTTCGATGGATTCGGTACGCCCACCCGCCCCGTCCCCACGCGGGCAGCCGTTCCGCGCGCCCGTGGTGGAAGCGTCGTCCGGCCCTGGATCACGGGGCGGGTGTCCGCACCGGCTGCGAAATCGGGCGCGTCCGGCCGTACCGGATCAGGCTCGGTCGTGACGGCAGCGGCCTCGGCCGCGTCACCCAGCAGGTCTGCCACCTGCGCCGCGTCCGGCCGTGCGGCTGGGTCCTTGGCCAGACACCAGGTGACCATGTCGATGACCTCGGGCGGCACCCCGGGCTGGCCGCCCAGCGTGTCGGGCTCCTGGTAGACGTGCGCCTTGAGCATCTGGGTGGTGGTCTCGACGCTCCACGGCGCGACCCCGGCGAGCAGCCGGTAGAGCATCACGCCGAGCGCATAGACGTCGGAGGCCGGTTCGATGGCGCCGCCGGTGAGGCGTTCCGGCGCGAGGTAGGCGGGCGTGCCGAGCAGGGCGTCCTCGGGTGACGCGGGCCCGGCGACGGCCGCGATGCCGAAGTCGACGACCTTGGCCCCGGCCGGGGTGACCATGACGTTGGCGAGTTTGATGTCACGGTGCACGAGACCGTCGGTATGCGCGACGGCGAGGGCGGTGGCCACCTCGCCGCAGATCCGGAAGACGGTGCGCGGCGGAATCGGGCCGCGGGCGACACGTTCCTGGAGAGTGGGGCCGTTCACCAGTTCCATCACCACATAGGGGACCGGCTGCCCCTCTTCGTCGGACTCGCCGAAATCGTAGATCTGCGCGATGTTCGGGTGCGAGAGGGTCGCCGCGGCCCGCGCCTCGTGCAGGATCCGGGCCCGGAACCGATCATCACCGGCATAGCGTCCGGCCAGCACTTTCACCGCGACCGGGCGGTCCAGCACCTCGTCCAGCGCCCGCCAGACGACCGCCATGCCGCCACGGCCGAGTTCGTTCTCCAGCCGGTACCGGCCGCCGAGTTTCCGCTCCGCCTCCACCCGACGCAGTGTGCCTAAATACGCGCCGATCCGCACATCCGAGCACTCCTCCAATGCCATTCATGTTTCACGTTTCGCATTTCCTCCGCGATCATTCCCGCGGTTCCTGCATCCACCATTCGGTGAACTGGCGCGCCTGCCCGGTGAGGTCCAGGCGCAGCACCCACAGATTGCGGAAACTGCGCCGCGGATAGCAGGTGGACGCCTCGATCACCGACATCTCGCCGGTGACGATCAGCGGATGCCAGGCGAACTTCGTGCTGTGCGGCCGGTCCTGACGGTCCAGCCAGCCGGCGAGGATCGCCTCCCGGCCGATCCACGGTTTCGCGTAGGGCGCGGTGAAGTAGGCCGCGTCCTCGGCGAACAGCTCCCGGATGTCGCGCGGGTCGTTGGACTCCCACGCCTTGCGATATTTCTCCACCCAGGCGGTCACCGCGTCCAGGTCCGTCATGCCCGTCTCCCCTCCCGGTCCCCTCACCACCCTGCCAGGCCCGCGGCCGTAGGGTCTCCTCCATGACGGATAGCTGGCGGCATCTCCCCGCTCCGGCCCGCCCGATCGCGGCCGCGGCCACCGCCGGTGTCGAGGCGGTCCGGGCCGGCGATCACGCCGCGCTCGGCGAGGCGGTGGCCGATCTGGCGGCGCTCGACGTGGCGCGGACCGGGCTGGTGCTCGGTACGGCGGTCCGGTTGCTGCTGGAGGACGGGCATCCGGACGGGCTGGCCGCCGAGGACGTGCGGGCCGCCCTGGCGAGTTGTGTCCGGTCGTGGCCGGACGCCGATCCGCAGGTGGTGCTCTGGCTGCTGGCCGCGGCGCTGGGCGTGCTCGACGAGGACGGGGCACCGCCGCCGAAACCGGACGTGCTGGCCCGGCACGCCGCGGTGCTGCTGGCCGATCTGCTGGCCGGGCGCCCGATCGCGCCGTGGTGGACGGCGGCACTCGCCGAGATCGAGCGGGCCCAGCTCAACGATTAAAACTTTGCAGAAACTGCAAGTTTGGTTCTAACCTCTCCGCGTGCCCGTGGAGAACCCCACCCTGCCCGGACGCCGGGAACAGAAGCGCCTGCAGACCCGCCTCGCGCTGATCACCGCCGCGCTCCGTCTCGCCGACGAGCGCGGCGTCGACCGGATGACCGTCGACGAGATCAGCGCGGCCGCCGAGGTGTCGCCGCGCACGTTCTTCAACTATTTCGCCACCAAGGAGCACGCCCTCGTCGGCGACCCGCTGGAGGACTGCGCGGTCCCCGCCCTCGGGGACCTCCCACTGCTCGACGCCCTGCTGGACGCATTGCGGCCGACGTTCGAGCAGATTCAGCGCGACCGTGACCTGTGGCTGCTCCGGATGCGCGTGATCGCCGCCAATCCACAGCTGCTGCCTCTGCTCATCGCGGCCGCGTCCACCGCCGAGCAGCGACTGTCCGGGGCCATCGCCGCCCACGGGGGCCACCCCCCGGACCACCCGCGCCCGCAGGTCGTCGCCGCGGTGGCCAACGCCGCCGTCCGGGTGGCGCTGATCCGCTGGGCCGGGGCCGGCGACGCCCGCCCGCTGATCGAACACGTCCGTGAAGCCTTCGCCATCCTCCACGATCTGAAAGAAAGCTGATGACAGCAGTAGAACCCGAAACCGCCGAGGCCTCCGGCCGCATGTCCCACAAGGAGGTGGTGCAGGCGCTCTCCGGCCTGATGCTCGGCATGTTCGTCAGCATCCTGGCCTCCACCGTGGTCGCCAACGCCCTGCCCCGGATCATCGCCGACCTGGACGGTAGCCAGTCCGTCTACACCTGGATCGTCACCACCGAACTGCTCGCCATGACGGCCACCGTCCCGCTCTGGGGCAAGATGGCCGATCTCTACAGCAAGAAGCTGCTGATCCAGCTCTCACTCGGCCTGTTCGTGGTCGGTTCGCTGGTCGCCGGCCTCACCCCGAACGTCGAGGTGCTCCTGGTCAGCCGGATCATCCAGGGCGTCGGCGCGGGCGGCATGACCGCGCTCGCGATGATCGTGATGGCCGCGATGATCCCGCCGCGGGAGCTGGGCCGCTACTCCGGCATGTTCGGCGCGGTCTTCGGCGTCGCCACCATCGCGGGCCCGCTGATCGGCGGCGTCCTGGTGGACACGTCGTGGCTCGGCTGGCGCTGGTGCTTCCTGGTCGGCGTGCCGTTCTCGCTGATCGCGATCGCCCTGCTGCAGAAGACCCTGCACCTGCCGGTGGTCCGCCGTGAGGTCAGCATCGACTGGCTTGGCGCGCTGCTGATCACCGCGGGTGTCAGCACCCTGCTCGTCTGGTCCACCCTGGCCGGTCAGCACTTCGACTGGGCGTCCTGGCAGACCGCGGCTCTGGTCACCGCGGGCGTGGTGATCCTCGCGCTGGCCGTCTGGGCCGAGTCGAAGGCCAAGGAGCCGATCATCCCGCTCGGCATCTTCCGGCACCGCACGGTCACCCTCGCCATCGTCGCCAGCGTGCTGGTCGGTGTGGCGATGTTCGGCGGAACGGTCTTCCTCTCCCAGTACTTCCAGGTCTCGCTCGGCAAGTCGCCCACCGTGGCCGGGTTGATGGGCCTGCCGATGATCTTCGGGCTGCTCGTCTCGTCCACCGTGGCCGGTGCCCTGATCACCAAGTTCGGCAGGTGGAAGGCGTACCTGGTCGCCGGCTCGATCGTGATGACCGCCGGCATGCTGCTGCTCAGCACCATCGACGCGCACACCGCCGTACCGGTGATCTCGGCCTACATGGCGATCCTCGGTGTCGGGGTCGGACTGCTCATGCAGAACCTGGTGCTGGCCGCGCAGAACGACGTACCGGCGGCCGAGCTCGGCGCCACCACCTCGGCGCTGACGTTCTTCCGCAGCATGGGCGGCTCGATCGGCGTCAGCGCGCTCGGCGCGGTGCTGACCCATCGGGTCACCACGCTCTTCAGCGAGAAGTTCGGCGCCGCCGCCGGCGACGGCGAGGCGAAGGTCCCCGACCTGGAGACCCTGCCGCCCGAGATCCTCACGGTGATCAAGGAGATCTACGGTACGGCCACCGCCGACCTGTTCCTGGTCGGAGCGCCGATCGCGTTCCTGGCGGTGATCGCGGTGCTCTTCATCAAGGAGAAGCCGCTCTCCACCCTGTCGGGTGACGAGCGGCTCAAGCAGGAGTCGTTGCACTGACCCCGTCGTGGAGGCCGGTCGATGTCGGTCGGCCGGCCCTCCCCGCACGGGTGAATCAGGCCTCGGCAGGTCAGGACGGGCGCAGGCCCACCGACGTGCGAGGCGCCGGCGGCTCGGCACAACCGAGCAGGCCGACCAGACCGGACACCCAGAGCTGCCGGTAGACCGTGGCACTGGGGTGGCTGACCACCAGCTTCACGCCGCTCGCCGCGGCGGTGTGGAAGCAGGCGACCAGGATCCCGATCCCGATGCTGTCGATCAGCATGACCCGCTGGAGGTCCAGACAGATCCGGCTCGGCGTCATACCGGTCAGGACGTCGTTGACCGCGTCCCTCATGACGTGAGCGTTGTCCAGATCGATCTCGCCGCTAGGGGCGATCTCCACGGTGCCGTCGGCCAGCTGGCGGGTCGTGATCGGCAGATACACAGCTGCCCTCTTCCTGGCGTCCCGGCCTTCTGGGCCGACGCCGATCCTTCCGCGGGACACGGTGGCGCCGACCGGAGAAGAGGGGTCGTGCGCTGAGCGGCATTCGCGGGGAACGCCGACCGGAACCCGCGTTCCTACAACAATCCGCTGGTCTGCAAGTTACGCCACGTAGGCGCGGAACGCCAGAGTAGTTCATATGGCCGGAATGTGCTGGAACGGTCACTGCGTGGCGGGCACGTTGACTGTCTAACGACCTGACCGAATACTCACCGTATGCGTTGGGGCACAAGGCGGCATGGTTGATCCCCTGCCGCGCGCCGGTGCGGCGCCGGACACCGTCTACTTCGACAGCGTCGACGGCGATCGGGCCCGACAGGTCCTGAATCGTTTCTACCGCCCGGTGTCCGCCGACGGGGATCTCAAACTGGGCGTCGAGGTGATCCGACTCGGTCCGCTCACCGTCGGTCATCTCACCTTCGCCGGGAGCGCGACGCTGGACTTCCCGTCGCTGGCCGCCTACCACGTCACCGTGCCCACCACGGGGCTCGTCCGGGCGCGCCGGGACGAGCACGAGGTGACCGCCACGCCGGCCACCGCGCTGGCGTTCCGGCCCGGCGACCGGGTCCAGCTACGACCGGAACCGAACACCGCCGAACTCGACGTGCGGATCGGGAGCGCGGCACTCGAGGCGGAACTGATAGCGCTTCTCGGCCACCCGATCGACGGGCCGATCGACCTGCCGCCCTCCTTCGATCTCACCGAGGGCCCGGCGCACAGCTGGAGCCGGCTCGTCCGGCTGCTCCGCGACGAGCTCGACCACGAGAGCAGCCTGATCTTCGAACCGCTCATCGCGGAGCAACTGTGCAGCAGCGTGCTCAGCGGCCTGCTGCTCAGCGTGCCGCACCGGTACGCCGCCGAACTCGTCGCGCCGGCCGCCGCCGGGCCGCCCCGGTCCATCCGCCGGGTCCTCGACGCGATCTGCGACGAGCCGGAACGCGCCTTCACCGTCGGCGAGCTGGCGGCCGTCGCGGGCACGAGCGTCCGCTCGCTCCAGTCCGGGTTCCGCCGGCACGTCGGCAGCGCGCCCATGGCGTACCTGCAACAGGTCCGGCTGACCCGTGTCCACGAGACGCTCCGCACCGGCGACCCGGCGACGATCACCGTCGCCGACGTGGCACACCGCTGGGGGTTCGCACACCTCGGCCGGTTCGCGTCCGCCTACCGCAAGCGCTTCGGAGAGTCACCGTCGGAGACCCTGCGGACGACCACCTGAACGGGTGTCACTCCCCCGGGTCACCACAGCGCCGCGGCTGCGCCACCCCGTCGGCCCGGCGATCCGCGCCCGGCGCCCCGAACAGGTGCCCCCGTGGAGGGACCCAGTCACGCCAGGGGGCCAGCCGCGGCGGCACCGCGGCCGTCGCGCCGTCCCCGGCGGCACATTGCGCGCGCAGGAACGCCACGACGCGCTCGGCTGCCGCCCCGCCGTTCTCGGCCAGGCTCCGCAGCACCCTGGGGTCGGCGTCGTCACCCTCACGCAGCAGTGCGGCCAGGCCGGCCAGCGCCTGGACCACCTCGGAGGCGTCACGCTCGGCATCCCACACGCCGGTCACGCCCGCGCTCCCCCACGCCGGCCCGGCTCGTACATACCTCTGGCTGTGCGGTCGGTCATGCAGTGCATCCCCTCACCCCGACACGTACCCGGCAGCGTCGCGGGCCCGCGACGGCCACCACCGGGCGATTCGGCCCCCGGTGCACGTGACAAGGCGAAAATGTATTCGGCTCGCTACTATGCGTCCATCCGTAACGCGCAGGTTCTGTCCAGTTAGCGCTCAGTTCGACCGAGCCCCGATCAATACGCCCATTACCGCGCGTAGGCGACCGGGGATCTGATACCCACCGGGAGAGATCGACTCACCGTAACCACGAGATCGACTCAGCGATCGATCCGCCCGGACGTCACCGGCACGGTCGCCCGCTCGATGAGCGACCGCTCGGCGGCGGCCAGGATCGCCGTCACCGCGGCACCGAACCGGACGTCGCAGGCCGGCGACGGTCCGCCGGCCGCGGCGGCGAGCAGCTGGTCGAGAGCCCGGGCGAGCGCGTCCGGCGGCGACCATCGGCCGCACGGAACCTCCCGCACCCCGGCGTCACCGGAGAAGACGGCCTCCTCACGGGCCGCCGCAGCCGGCGCGTCCACCGCCAGGGCGAGCCGGCTGACCGCCCCGCCCTCGTGCTGGAGCAGCACGAACGTCAGGTCACGCGGACCGGCCACGGCGGTCACCGCGGTCACCGGGCCGAGCACCGGCAGCACCACGGCCAGCGCGTGCGGGCCGACGTCCCACAGGCCGCCGCGCTCGCGCCGCCACGGCGACGCGCCGAACGGGTTGTCCGGCACGAAGATCGAGCCGAGGTGGTCGATCCGCGCCTCGGCCCAGCCGCCGGCCGCCGCGGCCTCGGTCAGGAAGCCGTCCAGCTCCGGCGTGAACCGGCGGGTGAAGAACACCACCGAGGCCACGTCACCCGCCGCGGCGGCCAGGGCTTCGGCATCCTCGGTACGCAACGCGATCGGCTTGTCCAGCAGGAGGTGCTTCCCCGCCCGGGCGGCACGCAGGGCGATCGGCGCCTGCACGTCCGGCGGGAGCGCGATCGCGACCGCGTCGACGTCGGCGATCAGGGCGTCGACATCGGAGTAGGCGGGCACGTCGTAACGGCCGGCCAGGTCGGCCGCCTTCTGTGGATCACGCCCCCAGACGCCGGCGAACTCCACGCCGGAGTGCGCGGCCAGTGCCGGCGCGTGCGCCAGTTGAGCCCATGGTCCCGTACCGAAAAGTCCGAACCGCACCGGATCGCCCCGTCCTCGCGTTCTTGATCTCCGGGCCGGAAGTTACCAGGCCCGGAGGGCCTCAGTAACCTGGCCGGGTGAACGGAGCCCTGTCGACCGCGACGATCGTCGCCGCCCTCGTCCTGGCGGTCTGGTACCTGGTGAGGACAGCCCTCGACCGGGCACCGAACCGCGTCGATCTGATCGCCGCCGGGGTGCTCACCGCGCTCGTCGCGGTCCTCGTCGTGGTCGCCGTGGCCGGCCTCTTCGACGGCGAGCGCCCGGCCGACACCGCCACCTTCGCCGGCTATCTGATCACGACGATCGGGCTGGTCCCGACCGCGGCGATCCTCGCCAAGATGGAGCCCACCCGCTGGGGCAGCCTGATCCTCGGCATCGGCTGCCTGATCCTGCCCGTCCTCGTGCTGCGCCTGCAGCAGATCGCGTCGGTGACCGTTGCCTGACAACCCCTCCCCGGAGACCACCACCGTCCGCCCGGCCGACGCCGCCCTCGGCTCGGGAGTGGGCCGGGTCCTGCTGCTCGTCTACGGCGTCTTCGCCCTCTCCGCGAGCGCCCGGGCCCTGGTCCAGATCAGCACCCACTTCGCCGAGGCGCCGCTGGCCTACCTGCTCTCCGCCTTCGCCGGGCTGGTCTACATCGCCGCCACCGTCGGCCTGGCCCGTGGCGGCCCCACCGGCCGCCGCATCGCCCTGGTCAGCTGCACCATCGAGCTGATCGGCGTCCTCGCGATCGGCACCCTGAGCGTGGCGGACAGCGGCGACTTCCCGGACGCGACCGTCTGGTCGAACTTCGGCAGCGGGTACGGCTACGTCCCCCTGGTCCTGCCGTTCGTCGGCCTCTGGTGGATCTGGCGGCACAGAATCTGATTGCTTCGCTTCATCTAATTGCTCCGCTTCGCTCCGCGGCAAAACGCCTTGTAACCGGTGACGAGGCAGCCGGTTTTCCGACACCGCAAACCCCGCGGTGTCGGAAAACCGGTTGCCTCGTCACCGGCGGCGTTTTGCGGGCCGTTGGGTGACTACGCCCTCGCGGAGACCACGCGGCAAAACGCGGTCGCTCCCGCGCCGGTCAGCTGATCACGTGGGGGATGAAGTTGCAGGTGTTGGTGGTGACCAGGCCGGCCGTGCCGATCCCCTCACGGATGCCCATGCCGGCCGGCTCGCCGTCGATCAGCCACGCGCCGATCACCGGGTGGACGGTGCCCTCCAGCCCGTCGAAGGACGGTAGTTCGCACAGCTCCTGGACGATGTAGCGGCCGTCCGAGCCGTACTCGGAGGGCACGTCGGTCACCGGGACGCCGTCCCGGACCAGCGTGACCGACCCACCCTCGCGGCCCCAGACGGGTTTCTTCGCGTAGGAGGTCAGTTTCGCGGCGCCCGAGGACTCGGCGAAGTAGGCCGGCAGCAGGTACCTCCCCCGCTCCGGGTCGTCGCCGAAGAGTTTCCACAGGACCGGGAGCAGCGCCTTGTTCCCGAGCAGTGCGGCCTTGTACGGCGGCTCCATCCAGACGGTCCCGCGCTTCTCCGGATCGGCCATGTTGCGGAAGAAGGCCTTGCCGCCCTCCTCGTGCCAGAACCACTCCCACGGGTAGAGCATGAAGATGACGTCGATCGACTCGGCCTTGTGCTCCTGCCCGGGCCTGGGGACGAACAGCACCCGGTCACCGGCCACGTCCCACCCGATCTGGCTCATGGCGATCAGCTCGACCGGATAGCCCGCTTCCTCGGCGGTGGCCATCAGGTACGCGACGTTCATCCGATCCTCACCGGAGGTCTCGGACGTCTCGTACGCGAAGAAGATCTTGGGTTTCTCCGGCAGCCAGGGCCGGGCCTCCCGCAGTTTCCCGATGTTGCGCCGCCAGGCACCCGGGTCACCCGGCTCACCGGGCGCGTCCTCCCACCCGACGAGCCGCTCGTGGATCGAGTTCCACTGCCGCCACTCGTGCCCGGCGACACCGGTCTGGTCCATCCAGTGCCACTGGATGACCGCGGCCTCGATCAGCGAGGTCGGCGTCTGCGCGTTGAACTCGAGCAGCCGCGGGACACTGCCGGCCCCGTTGTACCAGAGGTCGAACCGGCCGTAGACGCTCGGTGACCAGTCCGGCGTCCCCATCGGCAGCCGTCCGTCCGGGTCCTTGTCCTGATGGGTCCACGTCTCGGCGTCACCGTCGAACCAGGTCCGGATGATCTGCTCGTGCGTGTACTCCGGGACGCCGATCCGGGTGAGGAAGCACGACTCGGCGGTGCAGATCGAGGTGAAATAGCCCTGGCGGCGGCCCTCGGCCGTGCGCCGTGGACACTGCTGGACGATCCAGTCGCCGGCCTCCAGGCACATGGCGTAGAGGGTCGTGCTCGCGGTCTCCAGCTCCTCGATCTCAGCCGCGGTGAAGTCGTAGTACGGCCCCTCCTGCCAGTACGAATACGTCGTCCCGTCGGGGAGGACGTCATCGTTGTAGGTCAGGCCGAGGCTGTAGTTGGTGAGCCGCCACCCGTCGCGCACCGGCCCGTGCGGAATCCGCCGCAAGTGTCAGCCCCCCGACGACGAACCGCTGCCGCCCTTGCCCACCACGCTGGTCTTGACCGTGCCGTTGCCGATCTTACCGCTGGAGGGCAGCCCGAACCGGGAACGCGAGGAAGCGTCGTTGTACGCGAACTTGGAGCCGCCGGCCGGCAGTGTCGACCCGACCGGGTAGCCCTTCTTGTAGCCCGACGAGTGCCAGATGAAGAAGCCGCCCCCACCGCCGCCGCCACCGTCGTCGTCACAGTTGTCCTCGTCGACGATCACTCCGTTGGCGTCGGCGCAGTAGAAGCCCTCGTCGACGTATTCATCGTTGTCGCACGCCGCCGTACCGCCCGCTGCCAGCAGGAGGAAGGTGCTGGTCAGCGACACGGTCCGGGAACTCATGCGTCGGTTCATGATTTCTTTGTAACTCTTCTCAGCAAGTTGCCAGCAACCATTAGCCTGTCAGTCCCTCGGCCCGCCGGCCACATAGACGACCTGACCGGAGACGAATCCGGCCCCTTCGCTGACCAGGAACGACACAGTATTCGCGACGTCCTCGGGACGTCCGGCCCGGGCGACGGGAATCTGACTCACGGTCGCCTTCTCGAAGTCGTCGAAGTCGACGCCGATGCGCGCCGCGGTGGCCCGCGTCATGTCGGTGACGATGAAACCGGGCGCGACCGCGTTCGCGGTGATCCCGAACTTACCCAGCTCGATGGCGAGGGTCTTGGTGAAACCCTGGAGGCCGGCCTTGGCGGCGGCGTAGTTGGCCTGGCCGCGGTTGCCGAGAGCGGACGTGCTGGAGAGGCTGACGACCCGGCCGTACTTCGCGGCGACCATGTGCTCCTGGACGGCCTTGGTGAACAGGAACGCGCCCCGCAGGTGGACGGCCATCACCGTGTCCCAGTCGTCCTCGGACATCTTGAAGAGCAGGTTGTCGCGCAGCACCCCGGCGTTGTTGACCAGCACGGTCGGCGCGCCGAGCTCGGCGACGGTCCGCTCGACAGCCGCCGTCACCTGCGCCTTGTCGGCCACGTCGGCGCCGATCGCGATCGCCGAGCCACCGGCGGCGACGATGGCGTCGACCGTCTCGGCGCCGGATTTCTCGTCGAGGTCGACGACCGCGACCGCCATCCCGTCGGCGGCGAGTTTGCGGGCGATCGCCGCCCCGATGCCGCGTGCGGCTCCGGTGACGACGGCGACACGACGTGCGGACTGCGACATTGCGGCCTCCGTGCTGCTGGCGAATGGTGATCCACGCTGCTCGGAGCCGATGCTAAACCGGGTCAGGCGGTTCTGCGCATCCGGATCCACCGGTATCCGTATCCGCCGACCTTGATCTTGTCCAGCCCGTCCGGCTCCGGGTACTCCTGGTCGGCGAGCACGTCGTTGGGGAACTCGGCGTCGCCGGCCAGGACGCTGAGGTCGACGACGGCCGATTCGTCGGTCAGATTGTGCACGAACAGCATGGTTCCGGTGTCGGCGTCGGCCCGGTGCGCCAGCACTCCGCGGGGCGCCGGGACGTCGACGTGTGTGCAGGTTCCGTCGCCGATCTCGGGCGCTTCCCGGAGCGTCCGGATCATCCGCTCGAACCAGGACAGCAGCGATCCCGAGTCGTGCCGCTGGAGGGTGGCGTTGACCGTCTCGTAGCCGAACTCGCCACCGGAGATCACCGGCCGGATCAGGTCCTCCGGAGCGGCCGCGGAGAATCCACCGTTCGGCAGCATGGACCACTGCATCGGGGTACGGATGGCGTTACGCCCGTCCAGCGAGAGGTCGTCACCCATCCCGATCTCCTCGCCGTAGCGCAGCACCGGTGTCCCGCGCAGGCTGAACTGCAGCGAGTAGGCCAGCTCGATGCGGCGGCGGTCGTTGCCGAGCATCGGAGCCAGGCGCCGGCGGATGCCCCGGCCGTACAACTGCATGTGGTCTTCCGGGCCGAACTGCTCGATCACGTCCTTGCGCTGCTCGGCGGTGAGCCGGGACAGGTCGATCTCGTCGTGGTTGCGCAGGAAGGTGGCCCACTGGCCGCCGGCCGGCAGTTTCGGGGTGTCGCGCAGCGCGTCGATGATCGGCTCGGTGTCCTGCCGGGCCAGCGCGAGCACCAGCTTGGCGTTGAGCATGAAGTCGAACAGCATGTGGATCCGGTTGCCCGACCCGCCCTCGTCACCGAAGTACGCGGTCAGTTTGTCCGGCTCCACATTGGCCTCGGCGAGCAGGACCGCGTCGCCCCGGCGCCACTGCACGTGCTGGCGCAGCTCGCTGAGGAAGCCGAAGTCCATCGGCGAGGACGGGTTTCCCGGCTCGGTCTTCTCGATGATGAACGGCACGGCGTCCATCCGGAAACCGGCGACACCGAGCTGCAGCCAGAACGCGCAGATCTTCTTGATCTCGGCCCGGACCTCGGGGTTCTCGATGTTCAGGTCCGGCTGGAACTTGTAGAACCGGTGGTAGTACCAGAGTTTCGCGGTCCGGTCGTAGGACCACGTCTCGTTCTGCTCGCCGGGGAAGACCATGCCCTGGTCACGGTCCGGCGGTGCGGTCTCGCTCCAGACATACCAGTCACGGTACGGCGAATCCGGCGACGATCGGGCCGAGAGGAACCACGGGTGCTGGTCGGAGGTGTGATTGACGACCAGGTCGATGATCACCTTGATGCCCCGGTTGGCCGCCTGGTGCAGCAGTTCGGCGAAGTCACCGAGCGTGCCGAACCGGGGATCGACGTTGTAGAAGTCGGACACGTCGTAGCCGTCGTCCCGGCCTGGTGACGGGTGGATCGGGTTGAGCCACAGGCAGTTGATCCCGAGCCGGGACAGGTAGTCGAGCCGTCCGATCAGGCCACGGATGTCCCCGCAGCCGTCACCGTCGGAATCGGCGAACGAGTCGATGTCGAGGCAGTAGACGACGGCCTTGGAATACCACCGGTCACTCATGCGCCCTTACATGTCCGTGGCCACGGCCGGTCAAACGCTCCCGGACGGCCAGCACGAGCAGACCACCGGCCAGGATCACCAGCGGTGCCAGCAGCAGCACCGCGAACCGGCCGGCCGCCCACCCGGCGTCGGCACCGCCCTCGATCAGGATGAACGAGAGACCCGGCACGTCCTGGACGACGTACACCGCGGTGAGCAGGGTCGTCGACAGGACCGCGATCCGGCCGCGCACCCACCGGCCGGTGGTCCACGCCGCGGCACCCAGGAGAAGAGCCGGCACCCAACCGGCCATGAACTCCGCCAGTTGGAAGGGGAGATCGTCGAAGTACGAGCCGAACCAGATGCCGTCCAGGGCGGGCGCCCGGGTCACCGCGGCCACGGCAGCACCGCCGGCGGCCAGGGCGAGACCGCGGGCGCTCAGCACCGGACGGACCCAGCGGCCGAACGCCGCGACGGCGAAGAGGACGGTGACCGCGATCGCGGTCACGACGCCCCACACCAGGGAGAGCCCTCGCAGGTACAGCGGCACCGACCACAACCACGCCACCACGACCTGGACCAGGATCGCCGCCGCGGAGAGCCCGATCGTGGTACGGCGCAGGCCCAGCACCGCCGCGACCACGACCATCGGCCAGATCAGGGTACGCAGCGCCGGGTCGAGCAGCATCAACCCGTCCACCCCGTGCAGGCGCAGCGGGTCACCGTCGCTCCAGAGCACGAGACCGGCGATCAGACGGTTGATCGCCGCGCCGGCCATCAGCAGGGCGGCGAACAGGGCGGTCACTCCGGCGGCGTCTCGCCACCCCGTACCCCTCTGGGTGTGGAAGACCTGGCCGAAACGCGCGGTGACGCCCGCGCGGATCAGGTCCACCGCATCGGCCGGGCTGGGGAACCGGCGACCGGGCTCGGCGCCGGACATCAGGACGCCGACCATCTCCTCCTCGTAGGCCGCACGGTGATCGGACGGATAGATCCGCATCAGGCGGCGGTAACGAATCTCCAGGCTGGTCACGTCGTGGCTCCCCCGAGTCTGGTGGTGTGCCGGGCGCGCAGACGGCGCTCGGCGATGGCGGCCTGGTCGCGCAGGCGGGCGGTCTCGGTGGCCAGGCTCTGCTCGCCGGCCCCCGTGAGCCGGTAGTAGCGCCGCAGCCGGGACTGCACCACCTCCTCGCGATCGACCTCGATCAGGCCCTCGGCCCGCAGCCGGTCGAGAGCGGCGTAGAGGGTGCCGGCACGCAGCCGCACCCGCCCGCCGGTCATGGCGGCGACGTCCTCGATCACGGCATATCCGTGTCGTGGCTCCTCGGCCAGGGCGGTGAGCACGAGGAACGTCGGCTCCCGCATCGGCGTGTCAGTCATGGCGGAAGCATATACCGATCATCGGCATATACGGCAGAGGGTTCGACGCCTCGCTCACGGGTAACTCTCAGAAACCGCCTGCACAGTGTGTGGGGACTGCACGGCGACATTTCGGAAGGCGGGCGCATGGCCGACGGTGATCTCAGCAATCTCGGTGGACTGACCGGCTGGGTCGCCTCGGTGATCGACTCACTGGGCGAGGTCGGCGTCGGCCTGCTGGTCGCGCTGGAGAACCTGATTCCGCCGATCCCGAGTGAGATCGTCCTCTCGATGGCCGGCTACCTGGCCAGCGAGGGCCGGGTCAACCTGGTCCTGGTCTGGGTCACGGCGACCCTCGGCGGGCTGATCGGCGCGATCGCGCTCTACTGGCTGGGCCGGGGCCTCGGCGAGGAGCGGTTGAAACACTGGCTGGACCGGATCCCGCTCGTCGACCCGGACGACCTGAACCGGGCCGATCGCTGGTTCGAGAAACACGAGCGGGCCGCCGTGCTCTTCGGTCGTTGCGCCCCGGTGGTGCGCAGTCTGGTCTCCATCCCGGCCGGCGCCAATCACATGCCGATGGGCCAGTTCATGCTCTACACCACGATCGGCAGCGGCGCCTGGAACGCCCTCTTCATCGGCGGCGGCTACGCGCTCGGCTCCCGCTGGGAGGACCTGGAGAAGTACGCACAGTGGTTCGACTACGCGATCTGGGCGTTCTTCGCGGTCGCCATCGGCTCGTGGGTGGTGAAGAAGGTGCGCAAGCGGCGGCAGCGCGCCGCCGCCCGCGCACGCTGACTCACTTGCGGAACTGGATCCAGTTGACGTTCACGAAGTCGGCCGGCTGGCCGCTGGTGAAGGTCAGGTAGACGGTGTGCGAGCCGGTCACGTTCGACACGTTGGCGGGGACCGAGGTCCAGGTCTGCCAGCCGCCGGTATTGGCCAGGGCGAAACTGCCGATCGGGGCGTTGCTGCGGCTGTCCAGACGCACCTCGACCAGGCCGCTGACCGCGGTGCCGGCACCGGACGCGACCCGGCCGACGAAGTCCTTCACCCCGCCGGTCCCGAAGTTGACGTTGTTGAACTGGAGCCAGTCGCCGTTCGCGACGTAGCTGACGTTCTGCCCGCCCTCGGAGCAGGTCTCCACCTGGACCCCGGCGGAACCGTTGAACGACTCGGCCTCGATCCGGGAGTACGCGTCCCGGCTCGTCCCGCTGGTCGGGGTCGGGGTCGGGCTGGTCGTCGGGGTGGTGCCGCCGCTGGACTGGTAGACGGCCACGTAATCGATCACCATCGGCACGCCGGACTGGGTGGCCGAGGTCGGCCCACCCCCGAAGGCCGCCGGGAACCCGCCGCCGATCGCCACGTTGAGGATCATGAAGAAGCCGTGGTGCAGGGCGTTGTTCCAGGTGGTCGAGTCGACCGCGTTCGAGGTGAGCGTGAAGTAGTTGTTCCCGTCCAGGTAGAAGCGCAGCTGCTCGGGCGAGGTGCTGCGGTCGTACTCCATGGCGTAGGTGTGGAACGCGCCGAGGCAGCCGCTGCAGGCCCGCTCGCCGCTGGTCAGGCCGGTCGTCTCGTTGCACGGCCCGCCGGGGTTGCTCCCGCAGTGCAGGGCCGAGAAGACACTGGACCGGCCGTTGATGTTCTCCAGGATGTCGATCTCGCCGATGCTGGGCCAGTTGGTGGCGCCGACCGGACGGGCCGCCGCGCCCAGCGCCCAGAACGCCGGCCAGTACCCGGCCGCGGCCGCTCCGGTCACATTGGGCTGCTGGATCCGGGCCTCCATGCGCATCCTGCCGCCGGCCGGGGCGGCGAAGTCGGTGCGCTGGGTCTCGACCCGGCCGGACGTCCACCGGCCGGCCGAGTCACGGATCGGCTTGATCACCAGGTTGCCGCCGCCGTCCTGGTAGACGTTGGCCGTCGAGTCGGTCATCGTCTCGATCTCGCCGGTGCCCCAGTTGGCGGCGCCGCCCGGATATCCGGTGCCGGTGGAGTACAGCCAGTTGGACCGGTTGAGCCCGGTGCCCGAGGCGCCGGTGAAGTCGTCACTGAAGACCAGCGTCATCCCGGCCGGCGCGGAGGGGACCGCGGCGTCGGCGGTGGCGACGAAGGTGACGGAGGCGCCGACGGCGACCAACGCGGTGGCCACCGCCAGCAGTTTCCTGGGGATTCTCATGGGGGACGCGCCTTTCCTGGGGAGTCGAGAGAGCGCTCTCAGAGATTGCACGCTTGTTTCCAGGGGTTGTCAATATGGAAGTACGCCGATCGTTTCCGGAGAGATCAGCTCGGGTAATCCGGGCCCATGGATACGGCGATCTCGCCCACACTCGCCGCGAAAGCCGAGCGTGACGACCTTCTCACCCTCGGCGTCGAGGAGGAGTACCTCCTCGTCGACGCGACCGAACCCCGGGCCGCGGAAGTGGTGGACGCGGTCTTCGCCGAGCTGCCCGGCGACCTGCGTGACGGCGTGCAGCACGAGTTCTACCGGACCCAGATCGAGGTGGCCAGCCCGCCACAGCTCGAACTGGACGGTCTCGCAACGGCCCTGCGCCGGCTGCGCGCCGGGGTCGCGGGGGCGGCACAGCGGGCCGGCGCCCGGCTCGTCGCGGTCGGCACCGGACCCGCCGCCGGCCACAACGCGCGGGTCGTCGACGACGAGCGGTACCACCGGATGCGGGAGCGGTTCGGTGACCTCTCCCCCGGCCAGGGCATGTGCGGCACCCATGTGCACGTCAGCATCCCCGACCCGGAGACCGGCGTTCAGGTCCTCAACCACCTGCGCCCGTGGCTCCCGGTACTGCAGGCGGCCACCGCCAACTCACCGCTGTCCGGCGGGCGCGACACCGGCTACGCCAGCTGGCGATCGATGCTGTGGGAACGCTGGCCGACCGTCGGCCCGGCACCCTACCTGCACTCGCACGAGCACTATCTGACACTGGTCAGCGACCTCGAAGCGAGTGGCGCGATGCTCGACGAGGGAATGCTCTACTGGTACGCCCGGCTCTCCGCGAACTATCCGACAGTGGAGATCCGGATGGGCGACGTGATGCCCACCGCCGACGACGCGGTACTCCTCGCCGGGCTGACCCGGGCGCTCGTCGCCACCCTGCTGCGCGAGGTGCGAGCCGGGACCGAGGCGCCCGATGTCGCCCACCCGCTGCTGATGGCCGCACACTGGCGGGCCGCGCACGACGGCCTGGAAGGCCTGAACATCGACATGGCGACCCGCGAGCCGCGCCCGGCGTGGCGGCTGATGCGGCAACTCTTCGACTACGTGCGACCGGAGCTCGAACGGCACGGTGACCTCGACACGGTGACCGTCCTGATGGAACGGCTGCGTGAGCAGGGCACCGGCGCGGCCCGGCAGCGGGCCCTGCTCGCCGGCGGGGCATCGATCGGCGAGGTGGTCGACTGGTTGGCCCGCGCCACCACCGATGAGCACGCTCCCACGGATTAGGTGACGCCCGAAGCGGCTTCAATCACAAATTGCACTTATCGGCATCACTGCGGGTGAGCAGCGGCTATCGCCCTATGTGATCGGTCGGTGACCTATTCGGTATCGCGCGAGATCTTGCGGCACGGTAGGCATGACGAATGTCGCCGCACGCCTCCCTCTCACCTGCGCCGACGTCCCGTGCTAAGAATTCCGTGGCCGGGCGGCACCGAGCGCCCGAGCCGCCAGCCGTCGAGTCCCCGGCACAGCCCGTGGTGGCCCGGCTCAACACCTTGCGCGCAGCGATCGTCACCGCCTCCGGCGCCACCATCCCCGCCCCTCGGGCGGCACGGCACCGCGCGGGGGCGTACGAATCGTATGGAACCTCCCGGACCGTCGCCCGCCGCGCGCAGAGCCGGCGGTCCGCAAAGGACCGTGCCACCGGCGGCGCGCACCGCGCGCCCTCGACGATGCCCGTCGAGGCCTGGGTCTCCGCCGCGAAGAGCCGTCCCCAGGTGCTGCTCGGCACCCTGGTCGCCGCGGGCCTGCTGCTCACCGCCCTGCCGACGATCCCGCAGGAGGACGGCGGCAGCGCCTCGGTGATGACCGCCGCCGCCGAGGCGGTCGGCGTGATCAGCAAGAGCGACAAGAAGAAGCCCACGCCCGACCGCGAGCCGGACGCCGTCGCCGGTGCGCCGGCCGCCACCCGGACGGCCGAGCCCGAGCCGTCGGCTCCACAGTCGACGCCGACCGTGCGGCCTACCGAGAACACGCAGCAGGTCGCGGTCCCGCCCGGGGACGGCCCGTTCGACTCGGTGCGCACCACCGGATCCGACGTCGTGATGCTCAGCTTCGACGACGGCCCCGACCCGGTCCAGACGCCGAAAATCCTCGCGCTCCTGGAGAAATACCAGGTCAAGGCGGTTTTCTGCCTGGTCGGCACGCAGGCTCAGGCGCACCCCGACCTGGTCCGGCAGATCGTCGACTCCGGTCACGCGCTCTGCAACCACACGTGGAACCACGATCTGAAGATCGGCGGCCGCAAGGTCAAGCAGATCCAGGCTGATCTGGAACGGACGAACGCGGCGATCCAGGCAGCGGTTCCCGGCGTCGAGATCCCGTATTTCCGGGCGCCCGGTGGCAACTTCACCGACCGGCTGGTGCAGACCGCCTACGGCGACGGCATGACCTCGCTCTACTGGCAGGTCGACCCGCGCGACTGGGAGCACCCCGAGGGCGAGACCTCCGAGCAGCACATCAAGCGGATCGTGGCGCAGGTCAAGAAGGAGACCCGGCCGGGCGCGATCGTGCTGTCCCACGACTTCAACCAGCCGGACACCACCGCCGCCTACGAGCAGCTGCTGCCCTGGCTGGTGGAGAACTTCCAGGTCGGTGTGCCCGGCGCCGCCGCCACACCGGAGCCCGCGCCCTCCACCTCCGCTCCCGAGCCGACCCCGTCGGTCACCCCGTCGGAGTCGCCGGCCGTCACGTCGAGCGAGGCCGCGACCGCGTGACCGGCGGCTGGCAGGACGGGCACCAGTAGAGATTGCGGCCGGCCAGCTCGTCCCGGGCGATCGGGGTGCCACAGACCAGGCAGGGCTGGCCGGGGCGGCGGTAGACATAGACCTCGCCGCCGTGCCGGTCGACCCGCGGCGCCCGCCGCATCGCCTCCGGCGTGTGCTGGGTGTGCACGGTGTCGATCCGGCCGTGCAGCACGCCCTCCTTCATCAGCGACCGCAGATCGTCCCAGATCGCCGTCCAACGGTCCGGGTCGATGGCGGTGCCCGGCGTCTGCGGTGACAGCCCGGCCCGGAACAGCGTCTCGTTGGCGTAGATCAGGCCACAACCGGCCACGATGGACTGGTCCATGAGCAGGGCGAACAATGGCTTCGTGCTGGACCGCACCCGGGACAGCGCGGCCGCCGGGTCGGCGTCGTCCCGCAGCGGGTCGGCACCCAGGCGGGACCGCAGCAGGTCGACGGCGCCCGGGTCGAGCACCTCGCAGGCGGTCGGGCCACGCAACTCCAGCCAGTGACCGGAACCGGTCAGGGTCATCCGGACCTGGCCGACCGGAGCCGGGGCGGGCAGCGCACCGTCGGCGAACTTGCCGTAGAGGCCCAGGTGCACGTGCAGTGTCTGCTCACCCTCGTAGTGGTGGAGCAGATGCTTCCCATACGCCTCCGTGTCGAGCAGCAGACGCCCGTCGATCAGTGCGGCGCCCGTGGCGAACCGGCCCTGCGGGCTGCCCGCGGTGACCGGATGCCCGGCGAAGAGCTCACGATGGCGGATCGCGAGGCGGTGAATGGTATGTCCCTCCGGCACGTACCAAAGGTAGCCGGGCATTATGCCGTGAGCGGATTCGCCCTGAGGCGAATCGCTGGGATCCACGGCCCGCCTGGGAGAAAGTGTTCCCATGAGCATTGAGACGACCATGCGGGGCGGCGGCGCGTCCTTCGACGACCAGGTGTTCGACCGGCTGCTGCGGGAGCGGATCATCTTCCTCGGCAGCGAGGTGAACGACGAGGTGACCAACCGCATCTGCGCGCAGATGCTCCTGCTCGCCTCCGAGGACTCCGAGCGCGACATCGCGCTCTACATCAACTCGCCGGGTGGCTCGATCAGCGCCGGTATGGCGGTGTACGACACGATGCAGTACATCAAGAACGACGTGGCCACCATCGCGATGGGCATGGCCGCGTCGATGGGCCAGTTCCTGCTCTGCGCCGGCACCCCCGGTAAGCGGTACGCACTGCCCCACGCCCGGGTGATGATGCACCAGCTCTCCGGCGGCATCGGCGGCACCGCGGCCGACATCGCCATCCAGGCCGAGAGCATGCTGCACATCAAGCAGGTGATGAACGAGCGGATCGCCTTCCACAGCGGGCACACCCCGGAGGAGATCGAGCGTGACTCCGACCGGGACCGCTGGTTCACCGCCCAGCAGGCCAAGGACTACGGTCTCGTCGACCACGTGATCGCCAAGGCGAGCGACGTCAACCCGGCGTCGTCGCTGGTCTGACCCGCTCACCCGAAAGGGCACGTCCTTCCTGGGCGTGCCCTTCGTGTCGTTTCCGGGCCGTGGGGGTATGTAGCCGTGTCAAACCTGCCAAGGAGGTTCAGACGTGAGGCTCCCTACCTTCCCCCGCCAGACCACCGTCGACGAAGCGAACACCGAGCGGACACCGGTGACCCCGCGACGCGACGAACCGACCACCGCCACGCTGCCGCCGGTCCGCTCGGACACCGTCACCCCGCCGCCGGCCCGCCCGCAGACGTTCCCGCCCCGTACCGGGACGGCTTCCTCGCGCTCCGAGATCGATCGGGCCAAGGCCGTCTCCGAGCCGGTCGCCGTCGTCCCCGCCACGCCCGCTCCGCGGGCCCGGGTCAGCTTCGTCGCGACCCTCGGCCTGGTCCTTTCGGTCGCCGGTGCGCTGCTGGTGCTGTCCGGACCCCTTCTGGGGTACGGCGTCGGTGTCTCCGCCGTGGCCCTGGTCCTCTCGCTCGCCGGCGTCTTCGCGACGCGTAAGCGGCACGTGGCCGGCAAGGGCGGCGCGCTGTTCGGCGTCCTGCTCTCGCTCGCCGCGATCGTCACCGGTGTGCTCGCGCTGGCCGGCCAGCTGTGGTGGCTGGGCACCGACACGCAGACGGTCACCGAACTCCGGACGTGGCTTGACACACAGTTTGAAACGCGGATTTGACGGGTATCTGACATTCACCGCCGATGATGTGGCGGCGGGATTACCCCTCGGAACCGGGACGGCGCAGGCCGGCCCGCCCCGAAATGCCTCCGGCGGTTCGCCGGAGATCGTCGAGGCCCCGGCAAGGGCGGCGGTTCGCCGTCCCGCCGGGGCCTTTGCAATGAATCGCCGCGGGCCCTGCTGATCACGCAACGATCCGCCACTACACGCAGCGTTGCACCATGGGAATCGTCGGTCACCGGCGCATACCGTTTCTCTCCATGAGCCTGAAGCGCCGCTACCTGATGTGCCGGCCCACCCACTTCGCCGTCACGTATCGGATCAATCCGTGGATGGACCCCACGGCGCCGTACGACAACGCCCTGGCGATCAGCCAATGGGAGAACCTGCGGCAGGCGTTCCTCGGACTCGGCCACACCGTCGACCTGATCGACCCACTGCCCGGGCTGCCCGACATGGTCTTCGCCGCGAACGGCGGCACCGTCGTCGGCGGGCGGGTGCTGGGTGTGCAGTTCCGTGACGCCGAGCGCGCCGACGAGGCCCCGGCGTACGCCTCCTGGTTCCGGGAGCGCGGCTTCGAGGTGCACGAGCCCAAGCACACCAACGAGGGCGAGGGCGACATCCTGCTCGCCGGTGACGTGCTCCTGGCCGGCACCGGGTTCCGGACCGCGCACGCGTCGCACGCCGAGACGCAGGAGTTCCTCCAGCGGCCGGTGATCACCCTGCAGCTCGTCGACCCGGCCTACTACCACCTGGACACCGCGCTCTGCGTGCTGGACGAGCGGCGTATCGCGTACCTGCCGCAGGCCTTCTCGCCGGGTTCGCAATCCGTGCTCCGGCAGCTCTTCCCGGATGCGATCATCGCAACGCCGGAGGACGCCGCCGTCCTCGGCCTGAACGCGGTCAGCGACGGCGAGACCGTCGTGCTGGCCGAGCAGGCCACCCACCTGGCCGCCGAGCTGCGCGCGGCCGGCTACAAGACCATCGGGGTCGACATGTCCGAGCTGCGTAAAGCCGGCGGCGGGCCCAAGTGCTGCACGCTGGAGGTCCGTCCATGACAACTGTGGAATTCCGTACCCCCGGGGCGCTCGCGGACGCCGAGCGCTGGACCGCCCACAACTACCACCCGCTGCCGGTGGTCGTCGCCGAGGCCGAGGGCGCCTGGGTGACCGACGTCGACGGGGTGCGCTACCTCGACTTCCTGGCCGGGTATTCGGCGCTCAACTTCGGTCACCGGCACCCCGGCCTGATCGCCGCCGCGCACGCCCAGCTCGACCGGGTAACCCTGACCAGCCGGGCGTTCGTGCACGACCAGTTCGGCACGTTCTGCCGCGGGCTGGCCGAGCTGTGCGGCAAGGACATGGTGCTGCCGATGAACACCGGCGCCGAGGCCGTCGAGACCGCGATCAAGGTGGCCCGCAAATGGGGTTACCAGGTCAAGGGCGTACCGGACGGGCAGGCCGAGATCATCGTGGCGGCCGACAACTTCCACGGGCGCACCACCACGATCGTCAGCTTCTCCACCGATCCGGACGCGCGGGCCGACTTCGGTCCCTACACGCCCGGGTTCGTGGTGGTGCCGTACGGCGACCTGGCCGCGCTACGGGACGCGATCACCCCGAACACCGTCGCCGTGCTGATGGAACCGATCCAGGGCGAGGCCGGTGTGCTGGTGCCGCCGGCCGGTTTCCTGGCCGGCGTCCGTGAGCTGTGCACCGGCAACAACGTGCTGATGATCGCCGACGAGATCCAGTCCGGCCTGGGCCGCACCGGTAAGACGTTCGCCATCGAGCACGAGGACGTCGTCCCCGACATGTACGTGCTGGGCAAGGCCCTCGGCGGCGGCATCGTGCCGGTCTCCGCGGTCGCGGCCGATCGGGCGGTGCTCGGCGTGCTGAAGCCCGGCGAGCACGGCTCCACCTTCGGCGGCAACCCGCTGGCCTGCGCGGTCGGGACCGAGGTGGTCCGGCTGCTGGAGACCGGCGAGTTCCAGGAACGCTCGGCCCGGCTCGGCGCCCGCCTGCACGCCGGCCTCGATGCGCTGATCGGCCGCGGCGTGATCGCGGTCCGCGGGCGCGGCCTCTGGGCCGGGGTGGACATCGACCCGGCGCTGATGACCGGCCGGCAGGCCTGTGAGCGGCTCGCCCAGCGGGGTGTGCTGGCCAAGGACACCCACGGGTCGACGATCCGGCTGGCCCCGCCGCTGGTCGTCACCGAGGAGGACCTGGACCACGCGCTGGCACAGCTCGCTGAGGTCCTGAAGGGCTGACCGCAATTGATCGGAGGGGCGCTACCGTCGGCGGCGCCCCTCCGGCGTCATCAGCGGCGGCGACCCTCCGGCGTCATCAGCGGCCGACCGGCCGGAACGCCATGGTGGGCGCCTCGCCCATCACCGACTCCGGCTGGACGTTACCGCCGCTGGCCCACAGTTTCGACCGGCCGATGAGCACCGCGTGGTAGAGCTCGACGATGTCGTCGTCGGCCAGCACCCGGCTCTCGTCACGCCGCAGGGTGACCCGGGCATCGTCGTCCATCGAGCCACCCGGGCGGATCCCCGACCCGTTCATGCTGATGTCGGTGACGGTCACCTGGCCACCGCGCAGCGTGAACTGGACGTGACCGCGACTGATCCATTTCCGGGCGTCGTCGGTCAGCCACTGGCCGAGCATGACGCCGGCGCCGCCCTCCGGCGCCCGGCCGACGACCATGCCACGGTCCTCCGAGACCACGAACCGCTGCCGGATCACCCCGTCGATACGGACCGAGAAGACCTCGGTCGCCGGGCGGGGCCCGACGTCCTTGAGCCGGTCACCGTGCCGCGGGCAGGTCGGCGCGCCGGCACGCAGGGTCGGCGGCGGCTGCGAGACCGGGCTCGTGTAGGTCCGCATGTCGGCGAACGGACTGTCCGAGTCGCCGCCGTCGCCGTAGCTGTTGCAGCTCAGCGACGGGCATCGCCAGACCCGGGCGAGCAGGCGCTCCCCCAGCGGCGAACGCGGCACCGGCGGTGTCGCCTCACCTCGGCCCACCCGGGCCACCAGGGTGGGCCCGCCCTGCGCCGACACCAGGGCCAGCAGCCGGCCAGGCTCGGCCACCCAGGGCCGGCTGGCCCGGAAACGGTCCTCCCGGTCACGGGTGAGCACCGGGAGGCCGAGCATCTCGGCCACCTCCAGCACCCGGTCCTCGACCTGGGGCACGACCTCGACCTTGCCGTCGTCGGCCCAGCGGCGGACCACCATGCGCTCGTTGGACGTGAGGTCGGTGTCGGAGAGCAGGCCACGCGGCGTAACCACGTAAACCGGGACGTTCTCCTCGGAGACGTAGCGGCCGAGCGCGTCGACCAACAGCCCGAGGCGGACGAGACTGGCCGGACGGCCACCGTCGAGGTCCGCATAACGGACGACTTCTGCCAGATCCACCACAGCCCGGGCGAGCGCCGGGTCAGTGGTGAGCCGGGCCTCGATGGCATCGAGGACCTTGCTGACCTCGAATCTCACGAGTCCCTCCCCTGTACGTACGCGTGCGGACTCCTCCGATCCATCATGCCCCTCTCATGATCGCCCAGGAAATCGGGCCGGGATTTGTCGCACCCGCCCGCTATGGTGGGCCCCGTTCAAAACATTGACAGGGAGATACACATGAGTTTCCAACGCTTGGCCGTCGCCTCGGTGACGATCGCCGCCATCGTCGGACTCGGCGGGTGCAACTCCGAGTCCAAGGATTCCGGTTCCACCGGGGCAGCGCCCGCCGCCACGACCGCGGCCGCCGCCACCCCGGTCGAGGAGTTCGTCGCCGCGTCGAAGAAGCTCGCCAACGAGACGATGAAGATGAAGATGTCGATGCCGGGCGGCATCGAGGCCAACGGCTCCGCCGACCTCGCCGCCAAGAAGCTCGACATGACCATGAGCATGGCCATGGGCACCGAGTCGCTGGACATCGCGGTTCGCCTGGTCGGCGAGACGATGTACATGAAGATGGACGCGACCGGCGACAAGTGGATGTCGCTCGACGTGTCGAAGCTTCCGGCCGGCAACTCGCTCAACCCGGAGAACATGGCTAACGCCGAGGCCTTCGCCGCCGCCGCGGTCGAGGTGAAGCGTGACGGCGACAACTTCAGCGGCACGCTCGACATGACCAAGTCGCCGACCGCCGACCCGGATTCGCTCAAGGCGCTGGGCAGCAAGGCGACCTCCGTCCCGTTCACCGCCAAGCGTGACAGCGAGGGCCGTCTCGTCGAGATGGTCATCGACATGAGCGGGATGGGCGCGGGCGCCGGCAAGATGACGACCACCTACTACGACTTCGGCACCAAGGTCGACGTCGCGGCTCCCGCCGCCGCCGATGTGACCCCGATGCCGGAGGAGATGCTCAAGGGCTTCACCTCGCAGGGCAGCACCGCCGGAGCGTAACGGCGTCCTGGTGGGCCCTATCGCGCGCGTGGCGTCCAGAGAGGACGAGGCGCAGGCCGGTTCTCGTCGATCCACGCATCGATGCGGGCCCACCAGTCGTAAAGCCACTCGGTCCGTTCCTGCTCGCCGGTGGGCACCTCCTCCGGTGGCACACTCCAGAAACGCATCACCAGGCGCTTGTCCATCGGCAGCTCCCGCCACACGTCGGCGACCGTCACCATCCGGTCCAGGCCGGTGTGGGCCACGAAGATCACGCCGGCGTCCGGGGCGGCGTCGATCGCGGCGAGCAGGCCACCGGGTTTCGGTGGCAGCAGATTGCGCAGACTCTCCGCCTTGACCGCCATGTCGTGCAGGCCACGGGCCCGCAGCCGGGCGATCGCACTGATCTTGCGGCGGGGAGTGAAGTTACCGCCCTCCGGGAAGATCACGAAGGCGTCGTTGTCGTCGAGACCGGTGGCCAGATCGCCGATCTGATCCTCCAGCGCCGCCGTCCGGGTGCGGCCCGGCGAGATGAACCGGTTGGGCAGGCGGTTCAGCAGCACATCGACCGCCGGATCCCATTGGAGCGCGGCTTTCAGCACGATCCGCGGCTCCCGGGCGAACCAGTTGACCAGTGCGTGGATCAGGGTGAACGAGTCACCCGGCCCGGCGTGCCGGCTCACCACGATCTCCGGGCGGCCCGGCTGGGCGGTGTCCGGATCGGTGCCGACCACGTCGATCTCCAGGTGCAGCGACCAGCGCGCGAACCAGAAGAGCACGCTCAGGAAACGGCCGGTCATCACGTAGTGGGCACGCTGGAACCGCGGGCTCCGGATCCACACACCGCAACCCGACGCGATCCACAGGACCCCCAGCAGGACCAGCGCGACCGCGTCCCACACCAGGTAGACGATCACCAGGAAGACCAGCCGGGGCACACGGAGCCGGCCCGGCACCAGCGGGGAGACCGCGAGCGCCAGGAACAGCCAGACCGGCAGCGTGGTGAGCAGGGCCGACGCCAGCAGCACCACGGCCGGGGCGATCACCAGCCGCCGCACCCAGACCGGAGGCAGTCCCATCAGGGCCCCGGCAGCGGGTTCACGTTCGCCGCCAGGTAGCGCCGGGAGGCGGTGTAGGCGCGGCTGATCCGGCGGCCGACCGCGGCCATGTCCCGGTACGCCCACGGCGAATCGTCCCGGCCCTCGCCACCGCCGCTCGGAAGGACATGGACCCGCACATCGTCCGGCAGACTCGCGAGCTCGCGCGCGAATCGGTGCCGGCGGGCGATCTCGAAGGCCACCTGCGCCACCTCCCATGGCCGTCGGGGCACGCTGAGCGGCCGCTCCACCCGCCCGACCTGCAACACGAAGATCAGTTTCGCCCCGATCCGCACCGCCTCGCCGATCGGGATCGAATTCACGATGCCACCGTCCACATAGTGCTCGCCACCGATCTCCATCGGCGGCAGCAGACCTGGCACGGCCGAGGACGCGAGCACCGCGTCGATGAGCGGTCCACTGTCGAACCAGTGCTCGGCGGCCCGCTCGATGCTTGCGGCGCAACAGTGGAACGGCACCTTGAGGTCGGCGAACGTGGCCGACTCCCCCAGCTCGCTCTCCAGCAGGCGGCGCAGCGGGCGGGGCGAGTGCAGGTGGGTGCGGGCCGCGAACCGGCGCATCTGCCGGCCGATCGAGTCGCCGTAGACGGCGGCCGCCTCCGGTGACGTCCAGAGCCGGACCAGCCGCTCGGTGACCGGCTCGGACGGGTCGGAGGCGACCAGGGCCCCGTTGACCGCACCGATCGACGTGCCGACCACCAGATCGGGGCGGAACCCGGCCCGGAACAGGGCCCGCAGCATGCCCACCTCGACCGCGCCGAGGACACCGCCGCCGCCGAGCACGAAAGCCACCGGACCGTCGACCATGCGTCCATCCTTGCACGATCTTGCGACCGTGCCGCTGGTCACGGCCTTGCCTTGACACCGGCGTCAGGGCCTACCGTCGGGTTCATGCTGATCGGAGAGCTGGCCGAGCGGGCCGGCACCAGCCCGCGCACGCTGCGCTACTACGAGGAGCACGGACTGATCCACCCGAGCCGGGACGCCAACGGCTACCGGCAGTACGACGACGGCGAGCTGCGCGTCGTGCACGAGATCAGGTCCCTGCTCGCCGACGGTTTCGGCGTGGACGACATCAAACCGTTCGTCGCCTGCCTGCGGGCCGGGAACAGCGCCGGTCACGTGTGCCCGGACTCGGCCGTCGTGCTGCGCCGCCGGTTGGCGGAGGTGGACGGCTACCTCGATCAGCTGACCGCGGTACGGCTACGCCTGCAGACCCAGTTGGAGGAGATCAAATGCCAGATGACGCCCTGATGACGGTCACCGACGCAACGTTCGCCGAGACGGTGCTGGCCGCGCCGGGACCGGTGCTCGTCGACTTCTGGGCGACGTGGTGCCCGCCGTGCGGACCGCTGGCCCGGGTCCTGGGCGAACTGGCCGAGGAGTTTCAGGGACGGATGCTCGTCGCCAAGATCGACGTGGACGCCAACCCGGACACCACGATCACCTACCGGGTGCACTCCATGCCCACCCTGCTGTTCTTCACCGGCGGCGTGGTGACCTCGACGATCATCGGCGCCCGGCCGAAGACGCTGCTCCGGCAGGCCATGACGAACGCCATCGGCCCCTACGTCAACAGCTAGTCCAGCTCGGGCATGGCGACCGGCTGTGGCCGGGGATGGCAGGCGCCGCACTGCACCGCGTCCTCCACCACCAGCGCCTCGGCCCGGTCACGCCGCGCCGACCGGGTCACCTCCAGCAGGTACGGCCCGAACCGCGCGTGTTCGGCGCACACGGCACGCCCACAGAACCGGCACGTCGCGCGGGCCATCTCGGTACAGAACCAGCAGAGCATGGGCGGCCACTCCTCACTTCTCGTCGGCGGGGCCGCCCATGAACGTCAGCTGGTGGACGGCTCCGTCGGTTCCTCGGGTGTGGTGGGCGAAGGGGACGTCGGGTCGGGACTCGGCGACGCCGACGCCGACGCGCTGGGACTCGGTGATGAGGACGTCCTGCTGGCACTCGGTTTCACCGACGGCGACGCCGACCGGCTGGCGCTCGGGCGTGCGCTCGGCGTCGTCGTGGTCGGGGAGGCGCTGGCCGGGGCGCTGGTGGTCTCGGTGGCCGGGGCGGATGACTCCACCGTAGTCGGAGAGACCGACGGATCCACAGAGGCCGAAGGGAGGGACTCCTCCGTGGGGACGACCTCCTCGGAGGGCTCCTCACTCGGGACCGCCTCGGTCGGGGGCTTGACAGTCACCCCGTCGCCGCAGTTCAGCTCCTTGCCGTCGGCCTGGCTCGCGCTGCCGCCGACGGTGACCGAACCGGACGAGACCGCGACGGCGCCCGGGTCGACCGAGTACCACGCGCGGCTGCCGCTGACGACGTCACCCTGGCTGCGCAGCACGGTCAGGGCGAGCGGCTCGAACGCGCCGCTCGGGCTGCTCGTGTCGGCCAGCAGCCGCCCGTTCTCCAGGGTCAGCTTCCCGGACGGGGTGGACGTCCGGCCGGCCTCCACACCGACCCCGTTGATCGCGACCCGCGAGTTGCCGCACAGCACCACGGCCGCACCGCCGGGGAAGGTCAGCAGGGCCACCCCCTTGCCGGGCACCTCGACCTTCGCCCCGGCCGCCAGGTAACGCTCCTCGCCGACCTGCAACGACACCGGGTCCTGGCCTACGTCGGCGGTGACCGCGCCGCGCTGGACGCTCAGCAGCACCCGCTCGGCGGGCATCTCGGCCCACGCCGGGCCGCTGCGCACGTTGATCAGCAGGCTGCCGAGCGAGAACACCAGCAGCAGGCTGACGAAACCCCACATCCGGCGTTCGAAGTGCCGGTCCACGTCGTACTGCTCGTCGGCGTCCGGCGGGCCGGGCGGGACGGCGAGAGGCGGGTGGGCCGAACCGGGCCGGGCCACCGCCGGAGTGCTCGGGCGCAGCGCCGGCATCGGGACGCCGGGGCCGTAGGCACCGATCAGCGGCGGCAGGTCGGAGGCGTCCGGGATGATCCAGAGCCGGACCGGGGTCCGTGCCTGTGCCACCATGCCGGGACTGCCGTCGCCGACCGGGCCGACCAGGGTGCCGCGGCGCAGCTCCACGCCGTCCGGCATGGCGATCACGCCCGACTCGACGACCACGGCGTGGGTGGGGCCGGGCAGGATGACCGGCGCTCCCGGGTCCAGGTCGACCGGGTGCGCGGCGGCGATCAGCGCGAGCCGCTGGTCCTCCTCCAGCGCGGCCAGCGCCGGGGTGTCGGCGAACAGCGCCTCGCCCTCGGCCCGCTCCTGCGGAGGCGGGCCGGGCATCGGCCCGACCACGGTCGCCACCGTCGAGGCGGGCAGGACCAGCAGGGTGACGGCGGCGGCGTGCCAGTCGAGATTGGCGGTACGCCCGGTGAGCGCCGTGGCCAGGCCGACGACACCACCGGGGCCGACGTGGTGCCGGATGGTGCCGCCCGGGTCGCCGGGGCGGCGGCCGTGCAGAGCGCCCTCGACCACCACGTGCACGGCGCTCGGGGTCTCACCGGCGAGCACCAGCTGACGGCCGGTCGGCGGGCGCATCCAGCGGGCCCGGTTGGCCAGGGCCTGCAGCGACGGCTCGGGCAGGCCACCCAGTTCGGAGGCGCGCAGAGCGGCCACCCGGCGGGGCAGGTCGGCTTCCCGGTCACGCTCGGAGGCCCGCTGCCGCATCCGGCGGAAGGCCCGGGCGATCCGGCCGAGCAGGAACCAGAGCGGCGGGGCGATCACACCGAGAACGATCACGGCCAGCAGGATCCGGGCACCGATGCCCTCGTACCAGAGGCCGACGGCGACACCGTGGATCCGGTCGGTCCAGAGGCGGTAACCCAGGCCGATCGCACTGACCAGCCAGAGCAGGCCGAGGATGCCGTAGAGGGCCACGAGCCGGCCCTCCCGGTCCAGCCGCCGCCAGCTGGGGCCGCGGCGGCGCAGGCGGCCGGAGAGCCAGGACAGGCCCCGGGCCCGTACGTCCGGGATCTCCAGCCAGTCCATCAGCAGGTACTTGCCGTCCAGCGGCAGCAGCGGGCTCAGATTGAAGAACGTGTGCAGGTAGAACAGGAAGGCCAGCTTGAAGGCGAGCCCGGCGAGAGCCGGCACGACGAAACCGGTGACCTGGAGCAGGCCGGCGAGGCCCAGCGCGGTGGCCGGGCCCGCGGCGGTGACCGCGATCCGGGCCCGGCGGCCGGCCATCCAGACGTCGCTGGTGTCGACGAAGACCGAGGGGATGCCGAAGTGCAGCATCAGGCCGGCGGCCGGCACCTCACGGCCGACCCGTTTCGCGGCGAGCGCGTGGCCGAACTCGTGCACACCCAGCACGAACAGGTTGAGCAGGACCAGGGTGAGCGCGCCGAGCAGGTAGGAGTCGCCCACCAGGAAGAGCGAGCGGCTCCCCTGCTGCCAGGCGCCCGCGAACAGGAGCAGGCCGGCCGCGGCCAGCAGCGCGCCGAGCCAGACGGCGACCCGGGTGAACAGGAACCGCCCCACCGTCCGGTACAGCCCCGCGACCAGCCCGTCCACCGGCACGGACAGCACCACGCGGCCACGGGCGGCGGAGGCCAGCGACTCGCCGACCCGGCGTGGCAGCGGCTCGCGGCGCATCTCGCGCAGTGGGCGGAAGGCGTCCATCGGGAGTTCTTCGAGCATCCGGTTGGCGGCCAGGTCGGCCACCACCCGGCGCACCTGGTCGGGCGCGAGCCGGCCGGCGATGCGGGCGAACTCGGCGACCAGCCGGGCCACCGTGCCCTCCCCGTCCATCATCAGGGCGAGTTGGTACTCCTCCGGGGTGAGCCGTAGGTACGAACTACGGCCGCCGTCCTCGGGCGAGCGAAGCATCACGTACCGGCCGCCGCGCACCGCGGTCCGGTGCCGGACCTCGATGCCGGAGCGCAGGATCGGGCGGGCGCTGGCCGGGTTCAGCCGGTCGGCGACGGTGTGCCAGAGCCCGGTGTCGGCCGGTCCCGACGGGACCCCGGGGGCCCGTCCGGCCAGGGCTTCCCAGACGTTCGTCCGGGTCTCGACATACGTCAACTCAGGGGGCCTTTCACTCCGCCGTGGCGAACACCGCGCGACCGCACCGACGGGGTTCGGCTACGCCCATGGCGAATGGAGATTAGGCGCTCGCCTGCGTGAACGCGAGTCCTGCGCGCGAAATCCGTCCCCTTCCCCCCAAAGGTCCGGAATCAAGGGCACACATGATTACGGCGGGTGACGTGCCCACCCCCGGGTCACGTCACCCGCCGTAGCGGAAGGGCAATGCTTACTCGGACTCCTGGAGCGTGACGGTGACCGTCTGCTCCGCGCCGTTACGGGTGAAGGTGAGGGTCATCTGCTGACCGACGGTGCCCGCCTGAACCGCCGCCACCAGGTCGTCGGAGTCGTCGATCGGCTTGCCGTCGACCTTGGTCACGACGTCGCCGCGCTGGAGCTTGGCCTTGGCGGCCGCGCTGTTGTCGACCACCGCGCTGACCGCGGCACCACCGTTCTCCGCGTTGGTGACGCTGACGCCGAGCGCCGGGTGGCTGACCTTCTTGCCCTGCATCAGGGACTCGGCGACCTGCTTGGCCTTGTTGCTCGGGATCGCGAAGCCCAGACCGATGTTGCCGGTGCTGGAGCCGGAGGTGGCGATCGCGGAGTTGATGCCGATCACCTCACCGTTGGTGTTGACCAGCGCGCCGCCGGAGTTGCCCGGGTTGATCGGGGCATCGGTCTGGAGCAGGCCGGTCATCGTGGTCGGAGCCGACTGCTGCTGTTGCTGCTGCTGGCTGCCCCACGGGGTCTGCTGCTGCTCCTGCTCGCTGGAGGACTGGATGGACCGGTCCTTGGCGCTGATGATGCCGGCGGTGACCGAACCCTCGAGGCCGAGCGGGCTGCCCAGGGCGAGCACCGTGTCACCGACCTCGATCTTGGAGCTGTCACCGAAGGTGGCGGCCTTGAGCCCGGACACGTTCTCCGCCTTGATCACGGCGAGGTCGGTCCGCTCGTCGGTGCCGACGATGGTGGCGGAGGTCTTGGTGCCGTCGGCGAAGATCACCGTCACGGTCGAGCCCTGTGCCGTCGAGACGACATGGTTGTTGGTGACGATGTAGCCGTCGGCGGTCAGCACCACACCGGAGCCCTCACCCGAGCCGGTGGTGATCGAGACGACGTTGTCCTGCACGGCGGCGGCGATCTGGGCCAGCGACGAACGGTCCACGACCCGGGTGACCGAGGAGTTGCCGGTCTGCACGGCCGCGGTGCCGTTGTTGTCGCCCGCCATGGCGACCGCGGTGGCCGCGCCGATCCCGCCGGAGGCGAGCGCGATCGCCAGAGCGGCCGCGCCGGCCAGGAAGATCTTGCGACCACGGCCCGGGGGCCGGCCGGAGCCCGCGCCGTGCGGCGGCGTCCAGCCGGGCGGAACCGTGCCGCCGCCGGAGGCCTGCGCCGCGGCGGCCGCGTGCCAGGCCTGGTAGGCCGCGTGCTGCTGCGAATAGTCCGGGTAGTCACCGGCCGGCTGCCCGTAGGCCGACTGCGGGGCCTGCGGCGCCTGGTAGGCGTAGTGCGGGTGACCGTAGGGGACGCCGCTGCCCGGCTGGGCGGTGACCGGCTGGGCCGACACCGGGTGGGCCGCACCCGGGACCGCCGACACGGGCTGGGTGGCGACCGGCTCACCGGTGGCCGCCTGCTGCGACTGCCAGGGCGACTGCTGCGCCCAGGCGCTCTGCTGAGTGGGTGCCGCGGACTGGGGAGCACCCGACTGCGGGGCAACCGGCGGCTGCGCAAGCGTCGGCTGCTCAGACTCCACCCGCTCCGCGCTGGTGATGTCAGCGGCGGCGTCCGCGGGCCGCGGGTTGGTCTCGTTCTCGTTCATGCGACTAACTCTGCCCCGTCGGACTCGTACCGAACTGTGTTACTCCTGGACGTTTTCTGTGAACCTTTTATCCTGATTTATGGTCGGCAAAGTAACCCGGAACGTGGCGCCCTGGCCCGCTTCCGAGATCACCTGCACGGAACCTTCGTGCGCCCGCACGATGGCCGCCACGATCGCCAGCCCCAGACCGGTGCCGGTGGCCTCCCGTTCGGTGTTACGGGTCCGTGCCTCGTCCACCCGGTAGAAGCGCTCGAAGACCCGCCGGGTCTGCTCGTCGCTCAGGCCGGGGCCGGAGTCCGACACCTCGATGACCGCGCGGTTCCCCTCGCCGGCATAGAGCCGCAGCGTCACCGACGCGTCCGCGGGGGTGTGCACCAGGGCGTTCGTCATCAGGTTGCCGATCACCTGGCGCAGACGGGCATCGTCCCCGTACGCCACCAGCCGCTCCGCCGAATCACGGACCTCCAGCTCGATCACCCGCTCGGGCGCCGTGGCCTGTGCCGCCTCGACCGCGTCCATGGCCAGCACCGGCAGCTCCACCGGGGCCAGCGTGAGCGGGCGCTCCCGGTCGAGGCGGGCCAGCAGCAGCAGGTCCTCGACGAGCAGACCCATCCGGGCCGCCTCGTCCTCGATCCGCCGCACCAGGGCGGCCACCTGCTCCGGATCGGAGACCGCACCCTGCCGGTAGAGCTCGGCGAACCCGCGGATGGTGGTCAGCGGCGTCCGCAACTCGTGCGAGGCGTCCGCGACGAACTGCCGCATCTTGCCCTCCGACTGGATGGCCCGCGACTCGGACTGCAGGGCGCGCGACTCCGATGCCAGGGCCCGCGACTCGGACTGCTGCGCCGCGTCGGCCGCGAACCGTGCGGCCTGCTCGGAGTCGGCACGTGCCTGGAACGCCGCCTCGATCTGGGCGAGCATCGCGTTCAGCGCCCCGGAGAGCCGGCCCAGCTCGGTGGTCGGATGGCCACCGGACTCCTCGGGGTCGGGCACCCGGCGGGTCAGGTCACCGGCCGCGATGGCCGCCGCCGTCCGCTCCACCTGGATCAACGGGATCAGGCTCTGCCGCACCAGCGCCGCGCCCACCAGGGCGAGGGTGATCAGCACGCCGACACCGACCAGGACATCCACCAGAACCAGCCGGGCGATGACGTCGTCGACGCCCCGCATCCGCTGGCCGACATGCATGATCGTGTCGTCGGGCAGGCGGATCACCAGCATCCGCCACATGTACTCACCGTTCTGACCGCGCTCGGTGTAGGGCTTGCGCTCTTTCCGGGAGATCTCGTCGGTCCCCTTGAGCAGCTCGGGCAGGTCCTTGTCGGTCAGGCTCAGGTCGCGGAACACCTTGCCGCCACCGCTGACCGCGGTGAAGGCGATGATGTACTCCGAGGGGGCGAACACCGCCTGGTAGTGGATGTCCTTCAGCCCCGGGGCGTTGCCGGCCATCTCCCACAGCTGGGCGTCGAGCCGGTTGACCATGTAGGAGTTGAGGAAGTAGGTGCTCGCCGCGCTGATCAGCGTCAGCGCCGCGAAGACCAGCACCAGCACCGACGCGACCAGTTTGGTCTGCAGAGACATCCTGCGCAGCCCGGGATTGCGGGGCATCCGCTCGCGGACCCGCTCGGTCAGTGTCACCGCTGGGCCTAGACGGCTGGCTTGCGGAGCACGTAGCCCACGCCGCGCAGAGTGTGGATCAGCCTCGGCTGCACGTTGTCGACCTTGCGCCGGAGATAGGAGATGTACGACTCGACGATGTTGTCGTCACCGCGGAAGTCGTATTTCCACACGTGGTCGAGGATCTGCGCCTTGGAGAGCACCCGGTTGGCGTTGAGCATCAGGTAGCGCAGGAGCTTGAACTCGGTCGGCGAGAGCTGCACGCGGGAGCCCGCCCGGTAGACCTCGTGCGTCTCCTCGTCGAGCTCCAGGTCGGCGAAGACCAGCCGGGAGGGTTGCTCGTCACCGGCGTTGGTGCGGCGCAGCACCGCCCGGATCCGGGCGGTGAGCTCCTCCAGGCTGAACGGCTTCGTCACGTAGTCGTCGCCGCCCAGGGTCAGGCCGCGGATCTTGTCGTCGGTGCCGTCGCGGGCGGTGAGGAACACCACCGGGGTGCGCTGCCCGCCCTCCCGCATCAGCCGGATCACCTCGAAGCCGTCGAGGTCGGGCAGCATCACATCGAGAACAACCAGGTCAGGGGTGGAATTGCGGGCGGCGCTGACAGCCGCGCTGCCGCTCATCGCGGTGGTCACCTCGAACCCGGCGAAACGCAGGCTTGCGGAGAGGAGCTCGAGAATGTTCGCATCGTCCTCGACGACGAGCAGCTTCGCTTCACTCTGCTTGGGCTGGGTCTGGGTGGCCATGGCGCCATTGTCGTCCCGCCCGCTGCGCCTTGCCTGCACACTCGCTGGAAATTTTCTGTGAGCGAACCTCGCGGTCATGCCGCCAGGTGATAGCCCCGCCCGGCCAGACTGGACTGGGCCGCCCGGGCCAGCGCCCGCCGGTCCGCCCCGGGGTCGGGCCGCAGCGCCGGTGCCGCCGCCAGGGTCACCGTGAGGCCGCGGGTCCGGGCGATCCTGACGATCGACTCGCCCAGCGTGTCCTCACCGACGAACGCCGCCTCGGTCGAGTCGTAGCCGATCGACACCGGCACCACCGGAGCGCCGGCATCGATCGCCGCCTGGAAGAGGGCGGACCGGAAGCGCCCGCTCTCGGGACCGCAGTAGGTCGTACCCTCCGGAAAGACGACGACCGAACGCCCGGCCCGCAGCGCGCCGGCGACCTCGGCCACCGTCTCCGGCAGCGCTCTCGGCCGCGTGCGGTCGATGAAGATCGTGCCGGCCCGCATCGCGGTGCCGCCGATGCCGGGCCAGGCCTGGACGTCGTGCTTGGCCACCATCCGCACCGGCCGGATCGCGGTCAGCGCGACCACGTCCAGCCAGGAGACGTGATTGGCGACCAGCAGGCTGCCCGGGCGCGGCTCGGCGCCGCGCCACACCAGACGCACCCCGAGGACCGCGAGGATCCCCCGGGACAGCGTCCGCAGCGCGGCACTGGTCAGCATCACCGCCAGGACACCACCGAGGAGTACGGCGGCCAGCGCCACCACACGCACCACGACGCTCACCGGGCCCCGCCGGCCGGTGGCCCCGTCCCGGCACCGGTCACCGCACCCCGAGGCCGGCTGCCACAGGGTGCCGGCCGTCGCGACGGGCGTGGTCATCGGGACGCGCCGAGGAAGTGCCGGCGGTACCGCGGGTCCAGCCGGTCCATCGAGAAGAGCACGTAGAAGTCGGCGCAGTCGAAGTCGGCGTCGTACGCCGGTTCGCCGCACACCCAGCTGCCGAGTCGCAGGTAGCCGCGGAGCAGCGCGGGTGGCGCCGCCTTCGGGTCGGCCTCCACGCCCACCGGAGGCGTCCACGGCCTGCGGGGCCGGACCCGCAGCGCGGGCGGGGACAGGTGCTTGGCGTTGATCCGCGCGCGCACGCCGGCCGCGAGCCGGCCACCGTCACCGAGCGGCACCGAGGCGCAGCCGCCGAGCCAGCGCAGGTTGTTGAGGTGCAGGTAGCGGGCGATCCCGGCCCACATCAGGTTGACCACGGCGCCGGAGCGGTGGTCGGGGTGCACGCAGGAGCGGCCGATCTCGACCAGGTGGTCGCGCAGCGGGCGCAGCGCGCTCAGGTCGAACTCGGTGTCCGCGTAGCGACGGCCGGCCAGTTCGGCGGCGCGGGGCGGCAGCATCCGATAGGTGCCGACCACGTCACCGGTCGCGTCGTCGCGCACGATCAGGTGGTCGCAGAAGGCGTCGAACTCGTCCGCGTCGATGCCCTCGGCGGTGGAGGTGAGCCGGGCTCCGAGCTCCCCGGCGAAGACGTCGTGGCGCAGGCGCTGCGCGGCCTCGACCAGACCGGGTTCGTCGGCGAGGAGAAGCGAGTAGCCGCTGGTCCCGGTGGGTGCGGCGGCCGTCATGAGAACTCCCATGTGATCTGTGTAAGGCTGACGTCTGCCGATGGCGTGTCGCTGTAGGTGGCGATGCGTGACCGGTTGATGAACGACGTGTGCGAAGGTCGGGGAATGCGTATCCCGGCTCGCTTCAACGGCCCGCCCGGCTCCGGAAACGGGGGCTGGTGCGCGGGTGTCTTCGCCACCGCCGCGGGCGCCCGGATCGGCGGCCCGCCGGTCCAGGTGACCCTCCGGGTGCCGCCTCCGCTCGACACCGCTCTGGCCTTCCGCGACGGATCGGTGCTGGCCGGCGACACCCTGGTCGCCGAGGTCGCCGAGATCGCCGAGGTGGAGGGCGCGGGCGGGGCGGTGCCGCCGGTTCCGCTCGCCGAGGCGGTCGCGGCCTCGAAGGACTATCCCGGCTTCGTCACCCACCCGTTCCCGGGCTGCTTCGTCTGCGGGCCGGACCGCGCGCCCGGCGACGGCCTGCGGATCTTCCCGGGCCCGCTGCCGGACGGCCGGACGGCGGCGCCGTGGACCGTGCCGGACGACGTCACGGCCGAGACGATGTGGGCCGCGCTGGACTGCCCCGGCGGCTGGACGGCGATCGGCCCGGCCGGCCGGCCCTACCTGCTCGGCCGGATCGCGGCGGCCGTCACCGCGCTGCCCGCGCCGGGTGAGGATTGTGTCGTGGTCGGCGCGCTGTCGGAGGTCAGCGGCCGCAAGGCCATGGTGGACTCCGCGGTGTACGGATCGGACGGCCGGCGCCTGGCGCGGGCGCGGGCCACCTGGCTCTCCGTCGTCCAGTAAGTTGATCGTTTCGAGCTGACGGGGGAAGGAGCCGCGACGATGAGCCGGCCCAACTACGCGGAGATCAGCGTCGAACGCCTCACCAAGCACTACGCCAGGGTGCGGGCGGTCGACGACCTCTCCTTCACGGTCAACGCCGGCCGGGTCACGGGCTTCCTCGGTCCCAACGGCGCGGGCAAGACCACCGCGCTGCGGATGATCCTGGGTCTGGTCACTCCCACCTCCGGCACCGCGACCATCGGCGGGGTGCGGTATGTGGACATGCCCGACCCGCTCCGGCAGGTCGGCGCGGTCCTGGAGGCGTCGAGCGCGCACCGCGGCCGCAGCGCCCGCAATCACCTGCGGATCATCTGCCGCGCCGCCGGCCTGCCCGATCAGCGCGCCGACGAGGTGCTCGCCATGGTCGGGCTGAACACCGTGGGCACCCGCAAGTTCAAGGGCTACTCGCTCGGCATGAAGCAGCGTCTCGGCATCGCCGCGGCGATGCTCGGCGACCCGCGGGTGCTGATCCTGGACGAGCCGACGAACGGTCTCGACCCGGAGGGCATCCGGTGGATGCGCGACCTGCTCAGGGCGCTCGCCGCCGAGGGCCGTACGGTGCTGGTCTCCAGTCACCTGCTCGGCGAGATGCAGCAGCTCGCCGACGACGTGGTGATCATCGCGGCCGGCCGGCTGATTCGTCAGGGCCCGGTCGCCGAGGTGCTCGGCGAGACGGCCGGGGTGGCCCGGGTCCGGGTCCGCACGCCGCAGGCGGAGCAGTTCGCCGCCGCTCTGCGTGACGCCCGGCTGCAGGTCGACACCACACCGGACGGTCTGTTGCGGGTCATCGGCGCGGACGCCGCCCAGGTGGGGCACCTCGCCTTCACCGCCGGTGTGGAGCTGCACGAGCTGACCGGGGAGAGCGCCGACCTGGAGCGGGCCTTCCTCGATCTGACGGCCGGAAAGGCGGGGGCGCGATGAACCTCATCAGTGCCGAGCTGCTGAAACTGCGTACCACCTCGCTGTGGTGGATCTTCGCGATCACCCTGGTGCCGTTGTACGGGCTGGCGCTGGCCTTCAACTGGCTGACCGCGAACGCGATCGGTGACCTGGGCACGGCCGAGGACGGCTCGTTCCGGATCTTCAGCGTCGAGCAGATCGTCAGCAACCTCTACACCAGCGGGCAGTTCGGCGGCGTGCTGCTGGTGCTGCTGCTCAGCGCGATCCTGGTGACCAACGAGTTCTTCCACCTCACCGCGACCGCGACGTTCCTCACCACCCCGCGCCGCGAGCTGGTCGTGCTGGCCAAGATGGTGGTGTCGATCCTGATCGCGGTGACGGTCTGGCTGTTCACCACCGTGCTCAACCTGATCTTCGCCCCGGTCGCGCTCAGCTCGGTGGACAGCGAGTCCTTCCTCGGCGAGTCGTTCGTCTGGCAGGCGATCTCGCTCAACCTGCTGGTCCACCTGCTCTGGGGGCTGGTCGGCATCGGCTGCGGCGTGCTGATCCGCAGCCAGATCGGCACGACGATCACCCTGACGGTCCTCTATGTGATCGGCACGCAGATCTTCACCGCCGTCTTCGTGCTGCTCGCCAACACGATCGACGAGTCGTTCCTCAAACTGCGCGTGATCGTCCCGACGCTCGCCTCTGACCTGCTGGTCTCCGGCCCGCAGAGCCCGGACGACCTGCCCCGCTGGGTGGGAGCCGTGGTGCTGCTCGCCTACGCCGGGGTGGCCGGGGTCCTCGGGACGCTGATCACCAAGCGGCGGGACATCGCCTGACCGTGGCGGCCCGGCGATGTACTCTCGCCGGGTCGCGACGGGGCGGCGAGGAAAGCGGCAGGCTCAGGGTCTGATTGGCCACAGAGCGGACGTCCGCACCGACAGCGCCTGCGCACGGCGTAGCCTGGACACCGAATCCTACCCGTCCCGCGTGACGGAGCAGTCACGTGATGACAAAAACGGTGAAAGAGGCGAACGCGGCAGTGTCGACGCAGCAGACTTCGCAGGACAATCCACTCGCGGACTTCGGTCCCAACGAGTGGATCGTCGATGAGATGTACCAGCGATACCTGGCCGATCCGACCAGTGTCGACCCTGCCTGGCACGATTTCTTCGCCGACTACAAGCCGGCGACGTCCCAGGGCTCGATCGTGACGCCGGACGAGGCGACCGCGGCCAACGCGACCGCGACCGCGGCCAAGGCCGGCACCGACGCCCCGGCCGCCGCGACGGTCGCCCCGGCCAAGCCGGTGACCCCGCCGCCCGCCGCCAAGCCGGCGCCGGCGCCCGCTCCCGCCGCGAAACCCGCCGCCAAGCCGGCGCCCGCGGTCGAGGCCCCGGCCGGTGCCAAGACCGTCGTCCTGCGCGGTGTGGCCGGCAAGATCGTGCAGAACATGGAGGCCTCCCTCCAGGTTCCGACCGCCACGTCGGTGCGCTCGGTCCCGGCCAAGCTGATGGTCGACAACCGCATCGTCGTCAACAACCACCTCTCCCGCGGGCGGGGCGGCAAGGTCAGCTTCACCCACCTGATCGGCTGGGCGCTGGTCCGGGCGGTCGTCGCCCACCCGGAGATGAACAACATCTACGCCGAGATCGACGGCAAGCCCACCCTGGTCCAGCCGGAGCACGTCAACCTGGGCATCGCGATCGACCTGGTCAAGAAGGACGGGTCCCGCACCCTGGTGGTCCCGTCGGTGAAGAACTGCGAGACCCTCGACTTCCGTGGCTTCTGGCAGGCGTACGAGGACATCGTCCGGCGCGCCCGCCGCAACGAGCTGACCATGGAGGACTATTCCGGGACCACGATCTCGCTGACCAACCCCGGCGGTATCGGTACGGTCCACTCCATCCCGCGTCTGATGAACGGGCAGAGCGCGATCATCGGCGTCGGCGCGATGGAGTACCCGGCGCCCTACGCGGGGATGAGCGACGAGACCCTCACCGACCACGGCGTGAGCAAGGTCACGACACTGACCAGCACCTACGACCACCGGGTCATCCAGGGCGCGCAGTCCGGTGAGTTCCTCAAGGTGATGCACGAGCTGCTGCTCGGCCAGCACGGCTTCTACGACGAGATCTTCACGTCGCTGCGGATTCCGTACGAGCCGGTTCGCTGGGTGCGTGACGTGGCCCGGACCTCCGAGGGCCAGATCGACAAGGCCGCCCGGGTGGTCGAGCTGATCCACGCCTACCGGGTGCGCGGTCACCTGATGGCCGACACCGACCCGCTCGAGTTCACCATCCGCAAGCACCCCGACCTCGACGTGCTCCAGCACGGGCTGACCCTGTGGGACCTGGACCGCACCTTCCCGGTCGGTGGTTTCGCGGGCAAGCAGCGGATGAAGCTGCGTGACGTGCTCGGTGTCCTGCGTGACACCTACTGCCGCCGCGTCGGCATCGAGTACATGCACATCCAGGACCCGGAGGAGCGCCGCTGGGTCCAGGAGCGCATCGAGGTCAAGTACACGAAGCCGGACGCCGACGAGCAGAAGCACATCCTGCACCGGCTCAACGCGGGCGAGGCCTTCGAGACCTTCCTGCAGACCAAGTTCGTCGGCCAGAAGCGGTTCTCGCTGGAGGGTGGCGAGTCGCTGATCCCGCTGCTCGACGCGGTGCTCCAGTCGTCGGCCGAGGCGGGGCTGGACGAGATGGTGATCGGCATGGCCCACCGCGGCCGGCTGAACGTGCTGACCAACATCGTCGGCAAGCCGTACGAGAAGATCTTCAACGAGTTCGAGGGTCAGATGGACCCGAAGACCGCGCACGGCTCCGGCGACGTGAAGTACCACCTGGGCCAGACCGGGAAGTACACGACGCCCGACGGCGAGTTCTCCACCACCGTCAGCGTCGTCGCGAACCCGTCGCACCTGGAGGCCGTGGACCCGGTCCTGGAGGGCATCGTCCGGGCCAAGCAGGACCGCCTCGACCTGGGCCTGCACGGTTACACGGTGCTGCCGGTGCTGGTGCACGGCGACGCCGCGTTCGCCGGCCAGGGCGTGGTCGCCGAGACGCTCAACCTGTCCCAGCTGCGCGGTTACCGCACCGGCGGCACGGTCCACGTGATCGTGAACAACCAGGTCGGCTTCACCACCGCCCCGGAGTACAGCCGGTCCTCGATGTACTCGACCGACGTCGCCCGGATGATCCAGGCGCCGATCTTCCACGTGAACGGCGACGACCCCGAGGCCGTGGTCCGGGTCGCGCGGCTCGCCTTCGAGTACCGCCAGGCGTTCAACAAGGACGTCGTGATCGACATGATCTGCTACCGCCGACGCGGTCACAACGAGGGCGACGACCCGTCGATGACCAACCCGCGCATGTACCAGATCATCGACACCAAGCGCAGCGTGCGGAAGCTCTACACCGAGGAGCTGATCGGCCGCGGCGACATCACCGTGCAGGAGGCCGAGGAGCAGCTGCGCGACTACCAGGGCCGTCTCGAGGAGGTCTTCAAGGCCACCCGTGACGCCGCGGGCACCCCGCCCCGGCCGCACATCATCGCCGAGGAGCCGGAGCCCGAGGTCGAGTCGGCGATCGACCCGAGCGTGGTCCGGGCGGTCGGCCAGTCGCACGTCGAGCTGCCCGAGGGCTTCACCCCGCACAAGCGGGTCCAGCAGTTGCTCGACCGGCGGGCCAAGATGTCCACCGACGGTGGCATCGACTGGGGCTTCGGTGAGCTGATCGCGTTCGGCTCGCTGCTGGCGCAGGGTGTCACCGTCCGGCTCGCCGGGCAGGACTCACGGCGGGGCACCTTCACCTCCCGGCACGCCGCCATCGTCGACTCGGTCACCGGCAAGGACTTCCTGCCGATCGGCACGCTGGCCACCGGCAGCGCCCGGTTCTTCGTGCACGACTCGCTGCTCAGTGAGTACGCCGCGATGGGCTTCGAGTACGGCTACTCGGTGGAGAACCCGGACGCGCTGGTCCTCTGGGAGGCCCAGTTCGGTGACTTCGTCAACGGCGCCCAGTCGATCGTGGACGAGTTCCTCTCCTCCGGCGAGGTGAAGTGGGGCCAGCAGTCGTCGCTGGTGCTGCTGCTCCCGCACGGCATGGAGGGCCAGGGCCCGGACCACTCGTCCGGCCGCCCGGAGCGGTTCCTCCAGCTCTGCGCGCAGGACAACATGCGGGTGGCCAACCCGACCACCCCGGCCAACTACTTCCACCTGCTGCGCCGCCAGGCCCTGTCGGCCAAGCGCAAGCCGCTGGTGGTCTTCTCGCCGAAGTCGCTGCTGCGTCACAAGCTGGCGGTCTCCGGGGTGAACGACTTCACCCAGGGCGCCTTCCAGCCGGTGCTCGGCGACGCCGGGGTCAACGGCCAGCCGCTCGACGGCAACGCGGTGAAGCGGGTCCTGCTCTGCTCGGGCAAGGTCTACTACGACCTGTTCCAGGCGCGGGCCGACCGGGGTATCACCGACACGGCGATCATCCGGATGGAGCAGATCTACCCGCAGCCGGTCGAGCAGCTGAAGGCGGAGCTCGCGAAGTACCCGAACGCCGAGGACTTCGCGTGGGTCCAGGAGGAGCCGGCCAACCAGGGCGCCTGGTCGTTCGTGGCGCTCAACCTGCTGGAGCACCTGGAGGGTGTCCGGCTGCGCCGGATCTCCCGCCCGGCCGCGGCCGCCCCGGCGGTCGGCTCGGCCAAGATGCACGACGCCGAGCAGTCCGCGCTGATCGAGGCCGCGCTGCCGCGCCCGTGACCGTCTGAGCGATCGTGAGAGGGGCCGTTCCGGGAGACCGGGGCGGCCCTTTTACGATCCAGGCATGTACTTCACCGATCGTGGCATCGAGGAACTGGTCCAGCGGCGTGGCGAGGAGACCGTGACGCTGGAGTGGCTCGGTGAGCAGCTGCGCACCTTCGTCGACATGAACCCGGAGTTCGAGACCCCGATCGAGCGTCTCGCCACCTGGCTGGCCCGCGACGACGAGGACGACGAGTGATCCGGTGATCCGGGTCATCCGCTGATCGGGACTTTCGGCCCGGCCCGCCAGGTTCCGGGCCGGTAGGTTGAAGGCGTGGCACGCAGTGTGTACGTCGCGGGCTTGGGCCCGTCCGTCGGCAAGGGGACAGTGGCACTCGGCATCGTCGAGCTGCTGTCCCGTCAGGTCGCCAAGGTGGCCGTCTTCCGGCCACTGGTCGCCGGGACAGGGCAGGATCCGCTGCTCACCGTCCTGCGCGCCCGCTATCCCGGCCCGGTCGGTGTCGAGGAGTCGTCCGGCGTCACCGTGGCCGAGGCGTCCGCGCTGGTCGCCGACGGGCGGCGGGAGGAGCTGGTCGGCCGGATCGTCGAGCGTTATCGCGAGGTCGAGCGGCGCAGCAGCGCGGTCGTGGTGATCGGCAGCGACTTCAGCGACAAACCCGAGGAGGGCCGCGAGGAGCTGCCGCGGGAGCTGGCCTTCAACGCACGGCTCGCGACCGAGTTCGGCAGTGTCGTGGTTCCGGTGGTCAGTGGTGAGGGGCGGTCGGCGGAGTCGCTGGCGGCGGCCGCGCGGAGTGCGTACCACTCGCTGGTGGATCTCGGCGCGACGGTCGCCGCGGTGATCGCGAACCGGGTGCCGCAAGGGGTCTCTCTGGCCCGGCCCGAAGGGCTGCCGGTGCCGTTCTGGGCCATGCCGGAGGTGGCGGCGATCGCCGCGCCGACCGTGGGTGAGGTGGCCGCCGCGCTGGACGCCGAGGTGCTCGCCGGTTCGGCCGGCGCCCTGGAGCGTGACGTGCTCGACTACGTCGTCGGTGCCGGGCAGGTGCCGACCGTGCTGGGTGCGCTGACCGACGGGGCGCTGCTGATCACCGCGGGCGACCGGGCCGACCTGCTGGTGGCGGCCAGCGCGGCGCACGCGGCCGGCAATGTGACGCTGGCCGGGCTGGTCCTGACTCTCGGCGAGCCGGCCGACGAGCGCGCGGTCCGGGTGATCGAGCGGCTCAACACCGGGCTGGCGATGCTGGTCACCAAGACCGACAGCTATCACACGATCGCCGCCGCCGACCGGATCACCGCGCAGCTCAGCACCCCGCGCAAGATCGAGGCGGCGCTCGGCGTCTTCGAGGAGAACGTGGACACCGCCGAGCTGTCCCGGCTGCTCGACGTGGCCCGGTCGAGCCGGGTGACGCCGCTGATGTTCGAGAACGATCTGATCGACAAGGCCCGTGCCGACCGCCGCCACCTGGTGCTGCCGGAGGGGACCGAGGAACGGATCCTGCGGGCCACCGAGACGCTGCTGCGCCGGGGCGTGGCCGATCTGACCCTGCTCGGCGACCCGTCGGAGATCAACCGGCGGGCCCGCGAGATCGGTGTGGAGATCGGCGGCGCCCACCTGGTCGACCCCGGTTCGAGCGAGTTGCGGGAGCGGTTCGCCGAGCGCTACGCGGAGATCCGCAGACACCGCGGGGTGACCCTCGATCTGGCGTACGACGTGGTTCGCGACGTCAACTACTTCGGCACCCTGATGGTCGCGGCGGGGCTGGCCGACGGCATGGTCTCCGGCGCCACCCACACCACGGCGGCCACGATCCGCCCCGCCTTCGAGATCATCAAGACGGTGCCCGGCCTGACCGTCGCGTCCAGTGTGTTCTTCATGCTGCTCGCCGACCGGGTGCTGGTCTACGGCGACTGCGCGGTCAACCCCGACCCGGACGCCGAGCAGCTCGCCGACATCGCGTTGTCGTCGGCACAGACGGCGGCCGCGTTCGGCATCGAGCCGCGGGTCGCGATGCTCTCCTACTCGACCGGCAGCTCGGGTGCCGGTGCCGATGTGGACAAGGTCGCCGCCGCCACCGCGCTGGTCCGCGAGCGCCGGCCGGACCTGCCGGTCGAGGGCCCGATCCAGTACGACGCGGCCATCGACCCGGCTGTCGCCGCCGCCAAGCTGCCCGGCAGCGCGGTCGCCGGCAAGGCCACCGTCTTCGTGTTCCCCGACCTGAACACGGGGAACAACACCTACAAGGCCGTCCAGCGGTCGGCCAACGCGGTCGCGGTCGGTCCGGTGATGCAGGGCCTGCGGGCACCGGTCAACGACCTGTCGCGGGGCGCCACCGTGAAGGACATCGTGAACACGGTCGCCATCACGGCGATCCAGGCGGGAGCGAGATGACCCGGGTACTCGTCCTCAACAGCGGCTCGTCGTCGCTGCGTTACCGGCTCTTCGACGGCTCGGAGGTGCTGGCCAAGGGCCTGATCCAGCGGATCGGCGAGGCCGGCGGCGACGCGGCCGACCACGGGGCCGCGCTGCGGCGGCTGATGGACGAGCTGGACCTGTCCGGTCTGGCCGCGGTCGGGCACCGGGTGGTGCACGGCGGTGACCGGTTCACCGCGTCGACGGTGGTCGACGACGAGGTGCTGGCCACCATCGAGGAACTGATCCCGCTCGCCCCGCTGCACAACCCGGCCGCGCTGACCGGGCTGCGGGTGGCCCGTGAGCTGCTGCCCGACGTCCCGCAGGTGGCCGTCTTCGACACGGCGTTCCACTCGACTATCCCGCCGGAGGGTGCGCTGTGGGCGATCGACCGGGACGTGGCGGCCAAATGGGGGCTGCGGCGGTACGGGTTCCACGGGACGTCACACGCGTACGTGTCCCGCGAGACCGCCCGGCTGCTGGGCCGCCCGGCCGGCGAGACGAATGTGATCACCCTGCACCTGGGCAACGGGGCCAGCGCGACGGCGGTGCGCGGCGGCCGCAGCGTGGCCACCTCGATGGGTATGACGCCTCTGCCGGGCCTGGTGATGGGCACCCGGTCGGGTGACATCGACCCGAGTCTGATCTTCCACCTGCACCGGGTGGCCGGGCTGCCGATCGACGAGATCGAGGAGATGCTGACCCGGCGCTCCGGACTGCTCGGGCTGGCCGGTGACAACGACCTGCGGACGGTGCAGGAGCGTTACGAGGCCGGCGACCCGGACGCCACGCTCGCCTTCGACGTCTACTGCCGGCGGATCCGCGAGTACACCGGCTCGTACCTCGCGGTGCTGGGCCGGGTGGACGCGATCACCTTCACCGGCGGAGTCGGCGAGAACTCGCGGCCGGTCCGGGCGAAGACGCTCGCCGGTCTGGAGCCACTCGGCATCGCCGTCGACCCGGACCGCAACGAGCGCAACGCCACGGTCATCTCACCGGACGGTTCGCCGATCACGGTGTGCGTGGTGCCGACCGAGGAGGAACTGGAGATCGCCTCGGAGGCGCGGAAGGCTATCGGGTCAGCGGACTAGCAGCACCACGATCACCGCGATCAGCACGACCGCGACGAGTCCGCCGATCAGATAGGGGATCTTGGAGGGCGCCTCGGCCTCCGGCCCCGTGCGGGTGAACGCCCGGAACGCCTCGGTGTTGCCACTGGGGTCGACCTGGTTATCCGACATGGGCAAGACCCTAGCCAACCGGGTCCCGACGCGCTAAGCGCGGCACCTGTTCGGCGGACCCCGTGTGATGTCGGCAACCCCGCTCTACCAGGGTTTTCTGATCTTCGGACGGCACAATGGCCCGCGTGCTGCGCCGTTCCTTCCTCACCCTGTTCGCTGCCGCCGCCGGGCTGAGCGCCTGCTCGTCGTCGCCGGCCTCGCCGCCCTCGCCGGCCGCGTCGGCACCCGCCCGGGAGTTCGCGTTCGACCGGGGCGGCGACCGGCCCCTGCCGACGAAGGTCTGGCTGCCCGCTGGGAGCGGCCCGCACCCACTGATCTATTTCAGTCACGGACTCACCTCCCAGCCTGATGACTACGCGGACCTCCTGGCCGCCTGGGCGGCGGCGGGTTTCCTGGTGGCCGGTCCGAAATATCCACATACTTGGTACGAAGCACCTGATTACGACGCGGATGACGTGGTCAACCAGCCCGCCGACGCGCAACACGTGATCACCGAGCTGCTCACGGCGCTCGGCGACCGGGTCGACCCGCAGCGGATCGCCGCCGCCGGGCACTCGGCCGGCGCCATCACCACGGTCGGCCTGTTCAGCGGCACCCGCGACGCCCGCCTCAGGGCCGGCCTGATGATCGCCGGCCGCCAGATGGAGCAGCCCTCCCCCTTCACCGGGCCGGCCGCGCCGCTGCTGTTCGTGCAGGGCAAGAAGGACGAGACCGTCACCTACGAGCAGGCGTACGGGGCGTACAACGAGGTCCCGTGGCCGAAGGGCTTCCTGGAGATCCCGGACGGCGGCCACCTGCCGCACCGCGACGAACCGGCCCTCGTCGCCGCCACCACCACGGATTTCTGGCGCTGGACCCTCAACGGCGACCAGGCCGCCAGGCAGCGACTGCCGCAGGACGGCCTGGTGAGCACTTTCTAGCGCCCTCCGAGTGATCTCCCGGCGTCCCTCTAGGGCTCGACCACGATCTTGCCGAAGACGTCGCCGCCGGCCAGCCTCGCGAACGCCTGGCCGGCCTCGGCCAGCCGATAGGTCGAATCGATCACCGGGCGCGCCTTTCCGGAGGCCACCAGGTCCAGCAGGGCGGCCAGCTCGTCCGGGGTGCCCATGCTGCTGCCCAGGATCTCCAGCTGCATGGCGAACACCCGGCGCAGGTCGATCTCGGCCCGATGCCCGGCGGTCGCACCGCACACCACGATCCGGGCGCCGGGGGCCGAACACTTCATCGAATGGTCGAACGTGGCCGCGCCGACCGACTCGATCACCAGGTCGACGCGCTCCGGCAGCCGGGCACCCGGCTCCACGGCGGTCGCACCGAGCTCGGCGATGCGCTCCCGCTTACGGGGGTCGCGGCTGGTCGCGTACACCCTCTTGCCCAGACCCGCGGCGAGCGCGACCGCCGCGGTGGCGACGCCGCCGCCGGCACCCTGGACCAGCACCGCGCCGGCGTCGGCGACCCGGCCCCGGGTGACGAGCATGTGGTACGCCGTGAGCCAGGCCGTCGGCAGGCAGGCGGCCTCGGCGAAGGACACCCCCGCCGGCTTGGGGATCAGGTTCTCCCGGGGCGCGGCCAGGCGCTCGGAGAGCGTCCCCGGGTGCCGCTCGGAGAAGAGCGAGAAGCCGCGTGGGTCCGCCTTGTCCTCGACCACCGGATAGACGACGACCTCGTTACCGTCCGGGTCCACACCGGCCGCGTCGCAGCCGAGGATCATCGGCAGCCGGTCGGCCGGCAGCCCGACCCCACGCAGGGACCAGATGTCGTGGTGGTTGAGGGAGGCGGCCCGCACGTCGACGGGCACCCATCCGTCCGGGACGGCGAGCGGCAGCTCGCCCAGGGTCAGGCCGCTGAGCGGCTCCTCCGGGTTCAGGGCGGAAGCATAGGCAGCGCGCATCTCCCGACCTTAGCGACCGTTAACGCAACGCGCCGCCTCGCCGGGCGGGCGAGGCGGCGCGACGTGCGTCGATATCTCAGGCGCGCTGAGCCTTACCCGAGACCGCCGAGACCGGGGCCGCGGAGTCCGGGGCCCCGGTCATCGGGGCCGCGGAGATCGGGGCCGGAGAGACCGGGGCCGGGGCAGCGGTGACGGCCGGGGCCGCCGGGGCGACCGCGCGGCGGGCCACGCCGTCCTCGATGGCAGCGGCCGCGACGGCGGCAGCCACCGCCGGGGCGACCCGCGGGTCCAGCGGCGACGGCACGATCGCCTCCGGGCGGAGGTCGTCGGCGACGATCGCGGCGATCGCGTCGGCCGCCGCCACCTTCATCCGGTCGGTGATGGTGCCGGCCCGGACGTCGAGGGCCCCGCGGAAGATGCCGGGGAACGCCAGGACGTTGTTGATCTGGTTGGGGAAGTCGCTGCGACCGGTCGCGACGATCGCCGCGTACTTGTGCGCGACCGTCGGGTGGACCTCCGGCGTCGGGTTGGCCAGCGCGAAGATGATCGCGCCCGGCGCCATGCCGGTCAGGGCCTCCTCCGGGATGTTGCCGCCGGAGACGCCGACGAGCACGTCCGCACCGATCAGCGCCTCGGCGATCCCACCGGAACGCCCGGAGACGTTCGTGGCCGCCGCGATCTCCGCCTTCATCCCGCTCAGGTCGCCACGCTCGGCGTGGATGATGCCGCGCGAGTCGACAACGATCATGTTGGCGCCCTCGACACCCGCCGCGATCAGCGTGTTCGTGATCGCGACACCGGCCGCGCCGGCCCCGCTGATCACGACGCGCAGGTCACCGAACGAGCGTCCGAGCAGCTTCGCGGCGTTGCGCAGAGCGGCCAACGTGACGACGGCGGTGCCGTGCTGGTCGTCGTGGAAGACCGGGATGTCGAGCTCGGCGTCGAGACGGCGCTCGATCTCGAAGCAGCGCGGCGCGCTGATGTCCTCCAGGTTGATGCCGCCGAACGACGGGGCCATCGCCTTGACCGTCGCGATGATGCCCTCGACGTCCTGCGTGTCCAGGACGATCGGGATCGAGTCGACGCCGCCGAACTGCTTGAACAGGACCGACTTGCCCTCCATGACGGGCATGGCGGCCTTCGGCCCGATGTTGCCGAGGCCGAGGACGGCGGATCCGTCGGTGACCACGGCGACCGTGTTCGACGTCCAGGTGTAGTCGGGGTAGAGCGCCTCGTCCTCGGCGATCGCCTCACAGACCCGGGCGACACCGGGGGTGTACGCCAGCGACAGGTCGTCACGACTGGCCAGCGGGACGGTCGCGCTCATCGTCATCTTGCCCCTGCGGTGCAGGTCGAAGACGGGGTCGGCGGCCAGGGCGGGATCGAGTTCAAAACTGAAGTAAGACACGGTGAAACTCCACAATGCATCGACATTGATACGTGGCACCTGCTGGAATCCCGGTCGCGAGTATGCGCCGGAACCGCGGTGCGATGCGGGGATCACCCGGTACAACCACCTCCAGCGCGGGTGTGCGCTGGGGATCAGAGGACACTAACTTAACCGGAACGGTCTCGGGTAGTAGCGAAATATCACACGCCCGATGACATCGGCGACGCCGTGAGCACGCGAATCGTCATGGACGAATTCGTTGTCACCCAGAAGCCACCACCCTCCGTCACGCTCGGCGACCGCGCGTTTGACGACGAGCAGGCCCGGGCGCGACCGGAACTCGGCCACGACGACGTCACCGGCACGCACCCGGCCGCCCCGGCGGACCACGAGAGCGTCCCCGGCACGGAGCGTCGGGACCATCGAGGGCCCGTGGACGAGCACGGCGAACAGTGGTAATTGCCACCTCACGGCATCAAGCCTCCGTCGCGTTACGGCATGGGCGTAAGGGGTAGTGTCAACCTCGGATCATCGCAAACTCTATGGAGGAGTCCTGATGCGACTTCCGCGTTTCCTCACGCCGCGTACCGTGGTCAGCGCCCACTGCGACCTGCCGTGTGGTGTTTACGACCCGGCCCAGGCCCGGATCGAGGCCGAGTCGGTCAAGGCCATCGCCGAGAAGTACCAGGCGAACACCGACCCCGAGTTCCGCACCCGGGCCATCCTCATCAAGGAGCAGCGGGCCGAGCTGGTCAAGCACCACCTGTGGGTGCTCTGGACCGACTACTTCAAGGCCCCGCACTTCGAGAAGTACCCGCACCTGCACCAGCTCTTCAACGAGGCCACCAAGCTCGCCGGCGCCGCGGGCGCCAAGGGTCAGGTCGACCCGGCGGTCGCCGACCAGCTGCTCGGCAAGATCGAGGAGATCTCCAAGATCTTCTGGGAGACCAAGCAGGGCTGACCGTGACGGCCACCCGGCGGCCGGAGCGCTCCTTACCGAGCACCGGCCGCCGACGGCCGGACCGGCCAGTCGGTCACCAGGTGGTTCCGTTGCGTCGTTCAGCCGCTACAGTCTCTCCATCGGGAGGAGGGCTCGGGTGACCCAGTTGACGGAGACAGAGCCGGACGTCGGAGACGATGTCGTACTACTGACGGTGCCCGCCGACGGCGGCTACCTCGGTGTCCTCCGGACGGCCACCGCGGGCCTCGCCGCCCGCCTGCACTTCGCCCTCGACGAGATCGAGGACCTGCGCATCGCCGTCGACGAGGCGTGCGCCATGCTGCTGGCCATCGCCACCCGTAACGCCGAGCTCGAGTGCCGCTTCGCCGTCACCGACGACGCCCTCACCGTCGAGGTGACAGTGGCGACCGTCCGCGGCGCGCGCCTGCCATCGGAGTCGTCGTTCGCGTGGAAGGTGCTGACCGCCCTCACCACGTCGGCCGCCGCCGAGGCCAACGGCCGCCACGCCACCATCCGCCTCCTCACGAGGCGCACCGAGTTCTAAACCCCGCGGTGGTACGCCGTCCGCCACCTCAAGCGCACCCACACCTCCCGTGGCGGTCCCGCACGGGAACTGCCCACTCTCGGCCGCAACGCGACCACCGGGGCAAGGCCGCTGGTCACCGCCTTACAGACTCGAACCCGCAAGCCGGGACCGCACCCACAGAGCTGGCCCCACTGGGATTCCGTGCCGGCCGTGAGCCGTTTCGCCGGATCAGCCCGGCGGTCGCGTCGCGGCCGGGAGTGGGCAACCTCTCGCGGGGACTGCCACGGGAGGCGTGGCTGCGGTTGGGGGCGGCCGACGGCGTACCGCAAAGGGATTATCGAAATCGGACACGCCGTCAGCGCACCGCCTGCGCTATGTAGTCGAGGTGGGCGGCCGCCGCCCGGGTGGCGCCGTCGGCGTCGCGGACGGTGAGGCAGTCGATGATCGCGCGGTGATCGACGTCGATGCGGAACCAATAGTCGTCGGGGAGCGTGCCGATCACGTCCTCCCCGTAACTGGCCTGGTAGATGGGTCGCCCCACCAGTTCGAAGAGGGGGTTTCCGGAGGCCTTGGCGATCGCCTTGTGGAAGATCGCATGGGCGGCCAGCATGGTGGTGAAGTCGTCGATGGTGGGGTCGAAGAGCGCGCTGCGGAGTTCGGTGAGGTGGCCCTCGTCGCGGCGGATCGCGGCCAGGCCGGCGGCCGGGACCTCGAGGGCGCGACGCAGCTCCAGCAGGTCGGCGAGACCGACCGCGGCGGAGTGCGTGAGCAGGGCGAACCCGGTGGACAGACCGTCGGCCAGCTGTTCGGCGTCGGGATGGGCGACGAAGCTGCCGCCGGTGACGCCACGGGTGGTGACGATGAGGTGCTGGCTGGCGAGCAGGCGCAGCGCCTCCCGGACCGTGCTCCGGCTCACGCCGATCTTGACGCAGAGCTCGGGTTCGGGTGGGAGTCGCTCGCCGGGTTGCAGACGGCCGGACGTGATCTCCGCGCGCAACTCGTCCGCTAGCTGCTGATACGCGGGTGGGCGCACCGTTGAACCGGTCACCCGTCCAGGTTAGGCCCTGATCCGCTTCCCTAGACCCGCTAATCGACGCCCAACGCTCGGCTACTGGGTGGAACCAGGATCAGGGCGGCCGTCAGGGTCCCGAGGGCGAGCAGCGTGACCCCGGCCCAGATGGTGCCGTACTGGATCAGGAATCCGCCGGTGGCGAGCAGGAACAGCTGCACGACGACGGCCGGCCCGCGGGCGCGGACGGAGCGGCGGCCGAGGGCCCGTGCGACGAGGAAGACCGCGGCCGCGGCGAGGGCGGCCATCACGGTGAGCGACGCGGCGACGGCGATGACCACGTTGTCGCGGGTCAGATCAAGGACGATGAGGTACGCGGTGAGCGCGGCGAGTCCGGCGCTCTGCAGGTAGAGCAACCGGACCCCCCATTCGAGGGTGGGAACGCTGGGCACCGCTGCACCATACGGCAGCTTTATCGGGTTCCGGCGGGTACAGTCCCGCGCATGCGCGCACTGCTGGTGGTGAACCCCCGGGCGACGACCACCACGGAGCGCAGCCGTGATGTGCTGGTGCGCGCGCTGAGCAGTGCCGTGGAACTTTCGGTGGTGCACACCGAGCGCCGCGGCCACGCCACGCGGCTGGCGCGGGATGCTGCGGAGAGCGGCGTCGACCTGGTGGTGACACTGGGTGGTGACGGCACCGTGAACGAGGCGGTGAACGGCCTGCTCACCGCGCCGGCCGCGCTCGCCGGGCTGCCGGGCCCGATCGCGGACCGCCTTCCGGCACTCGCCGTGGTTCCGGGTGGATCGACGAACGTGTTCGCCCGCGCGCTGGGCATGCCGCGGGACTGGGCGGACGGGACGAGCGTGATCCTCGACGGGTTGCGGGACGGCCGGCACCGGGTGATCGGGCTGGGCCGCGCCGACGACCGCTACTTCACCTTCACCGCCGGCCTGGGCTGGGACGCGGCGACGATCCGGCGGGTGGAGCAGGCCCGGCTGCGGGGCCGCACGTCGACGCCGGCGCTCTACATGCGCTCGACGGTGAGCCAGTTCTTCCTGGGGATGGACCGGGGCGATCCGCCGCTGACCCTGGAACGGCCGGGTGAGACTCCGGACACGGCATTGAGCACGGTGATCGTGCAGAACACCGCGCCCTGGACGTACGTCGGTGAGCGCCCTGTCCAGTTGAATCCGGACGCCTCGTTCGATCTCGGGCTCGACGTGGCGGCGCTGCGACGTCTGACGATCGCTCGCAGCGCGCGGACGGTGACACAACTCGCGTGGCGGGCGGCAGATCCGCGAGGTAAACAGGTGTTACGTCTGCATGACATCGACGAGTTCACCGTGGTGTCGTCCCGGCCCCAGGCATTCCAGCTGGACGGTGACTATCTGGGTGAACGACAGAAGGTGCACTTCGTGTCCGTCCCATCTGCGCTACGTGTGATCTGCTGACTCGGGGGTACGTGTTCCGGGACACGTGCTCACGATCCGTTACAGAAACACGGGCAAAAGGTCTGCGAAGTGGCCGGGACCGTACTACATTGATGGGAGCGTTCGTCAACCGGCTCTGGCAGCAGCGGCGGAACCGGACATATGGGTGCGTGAGCCAGCTCACCCACCGGGAGAAACTTCCGGCGCTACCCTTGACAACGCGTGAGTTCGTGAAAGCATTCACAAGCGATAAGAAGTAACCGGTTGCCACATGTGCGCGTTCCTAATCAAGAAGCGCAGAACGGCGCCAACAACAAAAGCTTGCTGACGCACCGGTGAGCGTACGGGCACAAGCCGTCGCCAACCACTGCGCTCGCATATAGGTAAACAGCACTGTTTTCATTACCCCATCCGAAACAAGGAGTTTGCCGCCATGGACTGGCGTCACGATGCGATCTGCCGCGACGAGGACCCCGAACTGTTCTTCCCGATCGGGACGAGTGGACCGGCGCTCCTGCAGGTCGAGCAGGCCAAGGCCGTGTGCCGGCGGTGCCCGGTGACCGAGGAATGCCTCTCGTGGGCACTCGAGTCTGGACAGGACGCCGGCGTATGGGGCGGGATGAGCGAAGACGAGCGGCGCGCGGTCAAGCGTCGTGGCGGCCTCCGGGTCGGAGCTCCTACCGCCTGAAATCAATCCCCCACACAGCATTCGCGCCCCGGGCCTTACGGCACCGGGGCGTCTTGCTGTTTCGGAGTCCTCACAGCGCGCTCCACTCCATTGTGCGCCAATTCGATCACGGTACGTTTCCACGAACCCGCTTAATGATCTCGAAATGCCGCACCTGACGCTTTGAGTCGCGACTCCCGCACACTCCGCATTGGACGATCGTCTTCTCGATGCGAATCCCGCCGAATGTCGCGTAGCGCAGAGTGGTCGTTACCCAGAGCTACGAAGTCAAGTGAATATTGCCAGCCATCTCTCAGGAAGAGATCCGGGGCACTGAGACGGCGGTGACGACCAGCCGGGTTCAGTGACCGCGACGAGAACCAGGCGGGGCATCAAGCGCGGGGATCGGGCGGGAAATCAGGCGGGACGGCCGGCCTCAGGCCGCGGCGGCCAGCGACCCGGACAGCACCGACTCGACCCGGGAACCCACCAGCCGTACCAGCTCGGGCACGTCCCCCAGCGGCTCGGCGACCGCGACCGCCCCAGCCTCCCGGGCGGCCCGCACCGACGCGTCGTAGAGCAGCCCGGGCGCCAGGAAGTAGGCAGCCATCCCGATGCGGCGCGCACCGGCGCCCCTGAGCCGCCGGACAGCCTCGTCAGCCCGCTCTCCGGGCCCGGAGGCGCAGGAGGCGGCCGACGGCAGACCCAGACGCCTCCCCAGAGCCGCGGCGGCATCCACGACGGTCTGGCGGGCGGCGTCGTCCCGGGTGCCGGCGGCGGCGAGCACGACGGCATCGAGAGAGTCCTGCGGAAGACGGCGGGCGACCGCGGCGAGGAGGAGCGGCGACGCGGGCCCGAGGACGTCGGTGGCGGCCACCAGGACCGGCAGGGACGAGGCGTCCCGGATCACCGCGGGCAGATCGACCCGTCCGTGGTAGGCGGCGGTCAGCAGCAGCGGGACGAGCACCGCCCGGGACCCGCCGGGCAGGGCCGCCAGCACGTCCAGCGGCCGGGGCCCGGCGTGGTCCAGGTACGACGCCCGGACCCGCCAGTCCGGCCGGGCCCGGGCGACCGCCCGGGCCAGCGACGAGGTCGACGCGGCGGCGCGGGGATCACGGCTGCCGTGGGCGACCAGGACGACGGTCAGACGTGCAGACCGCATTCGGTCTTCTCGAACATCGCCCAGCGACCGGCACGCGGGTCCTCGCCGGCCTTGGTGCGGCGGGTGCACGGCCAGCAGCCGATCGACCCGTAGCCCTTCTTGAACAGCTCGTTCACCGGCACGTTCCACCGGCTGATGTAGGCGTCCACGTCGTCCTGGGTCCAGGCGGCGATCGGGTTGACCTTCACCTTGCCCTTCTTGGCGTCGAAGGCGACGACCGGGGTGTTGGCCCGGGTCGGCGACTCGTCGCGGCGCAGGCCGGTGGCCCAGGAGTCGTACTCCGCGAGGGCCCGCTCCAGCGGCTCCACCTTGCGCAGGAAGCAGCACTCGTCGGGGCTGCGGGCGAAGAGGCGGGGGCCGTACTCGCCGTCCTGCTGGCCGACGGTGAGGCGCGGCCGGATCGAGCGGACGTTGACGTTCATCGTGCGGATGACGGTGTCCCGGACCTTGAGGGTCTCCGGGAAGTGCAGGCCGGTGTCGAGGAAGACCACGTCCACACCGGGGGAGACCCGGGAGAAGAGGTGGGCCACGACGGCGTCGGCCATCGAGCTGGTGACACAGAACCGCTCACCGAAGGTGTCGGTCGCCCACTTGGCGATCTCCTCGGCGGGCGCGCCCTCCAGATCCGCCGCCGCAGCGACCGCGAGAGCCTGGAGTTCGGCAGGTTTACGACGTTCGGGATCAGCGCTGACGACGGGCCCGCCCAGGTTGACCAGGCCCAGACCGGAGGCGTTGAGGAGGCTGCTCATGTGCTGCTCACTCCCTTGGACAGAAGGCCGATGAACTTGACGGAGAAGACGCGGACGCAGGAACGGCACTCCCAGGCGCCGTGCGAGGCCTCGTTGGGACGGAGGTCCTCGTCACCGCAGTAGGGGCAGTACATGGGTGGCTGCCTGGTCTCGCTCATTTCAGGAGCTCCTCGTCGGCGCGCAGGACCCAGTTGGCGAACGTCTCGGCGGAACCGTCCCGCCCGTCCAGGTAGTTCTGGGCGACGCGTTCCACGTACTCCGGAAGCTCCTCGGCCGTGGTCTTCAGACCGCGGACCTTGCGCCCGAAACCGGCGGTCTCGCCCTTGGCCATGCCGAGGGCGCCGCCGAGGTGGATCTGGAAGCCCTCGACCTGCTCGCCGTGCGAGTTGAGGACGAGCTGGCCCTTCAGACCGATGTCGGCGACCTGGGTGCGGGCGCAGGCGTTGGGGCAGCCGTTGATGTGGATCGACAGGTCGCTGTCGAAGCCCTTGAGCCGCTCCTCGAGCCGGGCCACCAGCTCCTCGCCGCGGGCCTTGGTCTCGACGATCGCGAGCTTGCAGTACTCGATGCCGGTGCAGGCCATCGTGCCGCGGCGGAACGCCGACGGCCGGGCCTCCAGCCCGATCGCGCGGAGACCTTCGACGAGCGGTTCCACCTGGTCGTCGGCGACATCCAAAACCAGCAGCTTCTGGTACGCGGTGAGCCGCACCCGCTGCGACCCGTGCTTCTCCACCAGGTCGGCCAGCTTGGTCAGCTGCTCGCCCGAGGACCGGCCGACGACCGGCGCCGCCCCGATGTAGTTGAGCCCGTCGCGCTGCTTGTGCACGCCGATGTGGTCGATCGGCTTCTCCGGCAGGTCCGGCGACGGCCCGTCGATCAGCGCCCGGCCGAGGTACTCCTTCTCCAGGACCTCGCGGAACTTCTCCACGCCCCAGTCGGCGAGCAGGAACTTGAGGCGGGCCCGATGGCGCAGCCGGCGGTAGCCGTAGTCCCGGAAGATCCCGACGACGCCCTCCCAGACGTCCGGGATCTCGGCCAGCGGCACCCACACGCCGAGCCGCTCGGCCAGCCGCGGGTTGGTGGAGAGGCCGCCGCCGACCCAGAGGTCGAAGCCGGGGCCGTGGTCGGGGTGCTCGACACCGACGAAGGCGATGTCGTTGGCCTGGTACGGCCCGTCGGGCAGCCAGGAGATGACCGACTTGAACTTGCGCGGCAGGTTCGAGTAGCGCGGGTCACCGACGTACCGCTTGACGATCTCGTCGATCGCGGGCGTCGCGTCGATCACCTCGTCGACCGACACCCCGGCGACCGGGCTGCCGAGCACGATGCGCGGGCAGTCGCCGCACGCCTCGGTGGTCTGCAGCCCGACCGACTCCAGGCGGCGCCAGATCTCCGGCATGTCCTCGACCCGGATCCAGTGCATCTGGATGTTCTGCCGGTCGGTGATGTCGGCCGAGTCACGGGCGAACTCGGTGGCGATCCCGGCGATCACCCGCAGCTGGGCCAGGCTGAGCGCGCCACCGTCGATGCGGACCCGGAGCATGAAGTACTCGTCCTCGAGCTCCTCCGGCTCCAGCACCGCCGTGCGGCCGCCGTCGATACCGGCCTTGCGCTGAGTGTAAAGGCCCCACCAGCGGAAACGGCCACGCAGGTCGGCGGGGTCGATCGAGGAGAAGCCGCCGTGCGCGTAGATGTTCTCGATCCGCGCCCGCACGTTGAGAGGGTTGTCGTCCTTCTTGCTGCGCTCGTTCGGGTTGAGCGGCTCGCGGTGTCCGAGCGCCCACTGACCCTCGCCACGCGCCTTGCGGGGGCGGGCGGCCGGCCTTGCAGCGGGAGTGTTGCTGGGCGCCATTTCGGCGTTCCTCCGGGTTTCGTGGGCGCGCGGTGCCGCTCACGGCCCTTCAGGAGGCTCGTGACGTCTGTGTCAGGAGTCGGGCCCGGCGGTCGCACACCCGAACGGGAAATCGGGCGTCGTCAGGAAGCCGGACACATCGCGCTGCGGACACGGCCGTAGTCAACGTGGCGGCGGGCCACGAAGCGGCGGTCAACTGCAGCGGTCATGTCGATAAGACTCTCACGGGAACGTAAAGTCGGCTAGAGAGGTCCAGATTCCGGGAGTGTGGCCAACCGCACCACGTCGTTCACCGGCGTTCGCCCGCGCGTCTCCGGGTTCTCATCCATCGACCAGCGCCCGGTAAGGTTCGCTTCGCATTACCCCCGGACGCACGCCGAAGGTCGGAGATGGCTGTTCAAACCCTGAGCGACGACTCGCCGCCCCGGACCCTGGCCGGCCCGGCTCCCCGTCGCCTGCCGACCGTCTCGACGCTCCGGGCGCTGATCCCGTCGCTGGTCCCGGCGCTGCTGATGCTGCTGGTCGGCCGCTTCCGGATGGGCAACCCGTCACTGGGGCGCGACGAGAGCGCGACCTGGCTGGTGAGCCAGCGGACCCCGGGCCAGATCGTCGACCAGGCCGGCCACCTGGACGGGGTGATCGCGCCCTACTACATGTTCATGCACTACTGGACGGCTGTCTTCGGCGACTCGGAGATCGCGATGCGGACGCCGTCGCTGATCGCGGTGGCCGTCGGCGTCGGCGTCGCCGGTGAGCTGGGCCGGCGCCTGTTCGGTTCCGGTGTCGGCCTGCTCGGTGGCCTGCTGCTCGTGGCCGTCCCCCAGCTGAGCTGGTATGCGCAGGAGGCGCGGGCCTACGGTCTGGCGTTCCTCTTCGCCACGACCGCGACCCTCCTGCTGTACAACGCGGTGGACCGGCACCGCTGGTGGCGCTGGCTGCTGTACGGGCTGACGGTCACGCTGACCGGCCTGGCCCACATCTTCGCGCTGCTGATGTTGGCCGCCCACTTCTACATCGTGGTGTCGCGCTGGTGGCTGAGCCGGGAGAAGCCGATCTTCTGGTGGTTCCCCACCACCTTCGCGGCGCTGCTGCCGCTGGCGCCGTTCGTCTATCTGGGCGCCACCCAGCGCGGCGGTCAGCTGTCCTGGATCGAGGAGATGAGCGTCCGGACGGTGCTGGGTGCGCCGGCCGCGATGTTCGGTACCGCGGTCGGGAGCCTGGTGATCATCGGGTTGGCGCTGGCCGCCCGCTGGCCGGACCGTGCGCTGATCCGGGAGCTGGGAGTGCTGGCGGTGGTCCCGCCGGCGGCCCTGATCGGTGCCTCGTTCTTCACCGACCCGGTCTGGGTGCCCCGTTACGTGCTGTTCGTCCTGCCCGCGTTCGCCCTCTGCGCTGCGGCCGCGCTGCACGGCCTCCGCGTCCGTGCCGTCCTGGTGCTGGCCCTGGTCGCCGCGACCGCGGTGCCGGACCAGCTGACGATCCGTGGCCCGGCCACCCACATCGGCGCCGACTACCGTGCCCTCGCGCGGATCATCTCCGCGAAACAGCAGCCCGGCGACGCGATCGTGTACGCGGAGGTCGGCAACTGGGGTCTGCGCGCCGGCATCGAGTACCAGCTTCGCGGCAAGCCGAAGCCGATCGACGTCCTCGCCCAGACCCCGGCGGACGTGGCCGGCCAGCTGGCACCGCTGGAGTGCGCCGATCCCGCCCCGTGCCTGGCCGGCGTGCGACGGGTCTGGTATTTCCGTCAGTGGCAGACCGGGAAGCCGCTGGACGACGCGGGCCGGCTGGCGCCGACGCTCAGCACCGACTACCGGCAGATCGGTATCTGGAAGAAGACCAAGGGCACGCTGGTCCTGCTGGAGCGCGAGCCCGCCCGCTAGGGCTCGCCCCCGTTCGTCGTCGATCAGGGGAAGCCGGGCATCTCAGCGCTTGCCGAGCGGGACGACCAGGACCGCCTCGGTGCCGCTACCGGCCCGGTTGCGCAGCTCGATGCTGCCGCGCAGCTCGCCGGTGGCCAGCGCCCGCACGATCTGCAGGCCGAGCCGGTTGCTGCCCTCGAACTTGAAGCCCTCCGGCAGGCCCCGCCCGTTGTCGGCGACGGTCACGTGCAGCTGCTTGCGGAACCGGTGGGCGGAGACGACCGCCTCGCCCCCGCCGGTGGCCGTGGCGGGCTCGGCGTCCTCCTCGGGCTCCGGGAAACCGTGCTCGACCGCGTTGATCAGCAGCTCGTTGAGGACCATGACGAGCGAGGTGGCGATCTCGGCGGGCAGCACGCCGAAGGTGCCCTCCCTGCGGATCTTGACCGGCACGCCGGTGGTGGCCACCTCGGTGGCGGCGGACGCGACCCGGTCCACGATGCCGTCGAACTCGACCGCCTCGTCGCTGGACATCGACAGGGTCTCGTGGACGAGGGCGATCGACGCGACCCGGCGCACCGACTCCTCCAGCGCCATCCGGGCCTCCGGGGCGTCCACCCGGCGGGCCTGGAGGCGCAGCAGCGCGGCGACGGTCTGCAGGTTGTTCTTCACCCGGTGGTGGATCTCCCGGATGGTGGCGTCCTTCGTCATCAGGGCCCGCTCCCGGCGGCGCACCTCGGTCACGTCGCGGACCAGCACGAGAGCGCCGATCGGGACACCGGCCGGCAGCAGCGGCAGCGCCCGGGTGAGCACGGTGGCCCCACGGGCCTCCACCTCCATGCGGGCCGGGAACTCGCCGCGCAGGGACGCCAGGATCCGCTCGGACGCGTCGTTGCCCTCCAGAGGGTCGCCGGAGAGCCGGCTGGAGAGCTTCGCCAGCTCCTCGCCGACGAGGTGGGCGTTGAACCCGAGCCGGCGGTAGGCGGACTGGGCGTTGGGGCTGGCGTAGGTCACCTTGCCGGAGGCGTCGAGCCGGATCAGGCCGTCGCCGACCCGTGGCGCCGAGGTGATCTCCCCGGGCAGACGGGGCGGCGGGAACGTCCCGTCCGCCACCATCTGCGCCAGGTCGTCGGCGGTGGTCAGGTAGTTGAGCTCCAGCTGGCTGGGCGTGCGCGCGGTGCTCAGGTTGGTGTCGCGGCCGATCACCGCGATCACCTCGCTGAGCGCCTCCTCCAGGTCGGTGGCGTCGCGCAGCCGGACCGGGATGGCCTCGTGGCGGGCGGGGGTGTCGCCGTACCAGACCGGGTCGCCCTCACGCCAGATGCGCTCCTGGGTGATGGCGACGTCGAGGTGTGCCACTTCCGGCCCGCCGACGATCTTGCCGACCTGGTCGTCCTGGTACGCCGTGGGCGCGGTGGTGGGCCGCACCTGCGCGACGCAGAGGAACTCCCGCGGCCGCCGCGGCTCGCCCTTGATCGGCACCCAGAGCAGCAGGTCCGCGAACGAGAGGTCGGACAGCAGCTGCCAGTCACCGGCGATGCGGTGCAGGTGGTCGATGTCGGCCGAGCTGAGGCTGGTGTGTTCTTCGACGAGATCGCGCAGGGTGGACACGGCCCCAGCCTGCCATGTCCGTGTTTCTAAAGAGTCGTGGTGACCTTCTTGAGCCCACGGGGCGCGTCCGGGTCCTCGCCGCGGGCCAGCGACAGGGCCAGCGCGAGCTGCTGCAACGGCAGGATGTCGAGCAGCGGCCCGTAACGCTCGTCGACGGCCGGGACGGCGAGTCGGCCGGAGGCGCCCTCGACGTCGGAGCCGCCGATGGTCACCACGTCGGCGCGGCGCTCACCGAGCCGGGCCACCACGTCACGCATGGACCGGCCGCCGGGGCCGTCGCCGACCACGGCCAGAACCGGGACGTCCGGGTCTGCCATGGCGAGCGGGCCGTGCAGCAGGTCGGCGCCGGAGAAGGCGAGCGCCGGGAGGTAGGACGTCTCCATCAGCTTGAGGGCGGTCTCCCGGGCGGTCGGGTAGGCATAGCCCCGCCCGGTGGCGACCAGGCTCGCGGCGAACCGGTAGCGCTGCGCCAGCTCGGTGGCGGAGCGGTCGGCCAGCACGTCGGAGGCGAGCTGCGGCAGCTTCTCCAGCGCGGCGCGCTCCTCGGCCGGCAGCCGGCCGTCACCGGCGCGGATGCCCTCGACCAGGATGAGCAGCGCGAGCAGCTCGGCGGTGTAGGTCTTGGTGGCGGCGACGGCACGCTCGTGCCCGGCGACCACGTCGATGGAGAGCTCGGCCGCCCGCGCCAGCGGCGAGTCGGGGTTGTTGGTGAGCGCGAGGGTCAGCGCGCCGGTCTCCCGCGCGACGCTGAGCACACCGGTGAGGTCGGGCGAGCCACCGCTCTGGCTGACGCCGATGACCAGGGTGCCGGTGAGATCGGGGCGGGCGCCGTAGAGCGTGATCGCGCTCGGGGAGGCGCTGGCCACCGGCAGGCCGAGGCGGATCTCGGCCAGGTAGGCGCCGTAGAGGGCGGCGTGGTCGGAGGTGCCCCGGCCGACGAACAGGACGCTGCGCGGTGCCCGGCGGGCGACCTCCGCGGCGACCTCGGCGATGGCCGCGGACGGCCCGTCCTCCAGGAGCCGTGCGAAACCGGCGGGTTGTTCCGCGATGTCCTGCGCCATCCCCTGGCCTCGCTGTGTCACGTGATCCTCCCCTTCTCGCGCGCCTCATGCGCATTCTGTGCGCAGTCTTGCAAGAACAAGCTTACTTGGTCAAGGTTTCGTGCACGAATGAGCAAACGTGAGGACTGACAATCGGCGTCTCTTCCCCTAGGGTCTTCACTCGTGGATTCCCGCCCATCGGCCCGCCGTGACCTCGCGCGCGCACGCGCCGCCCTGGACGCCGGCGAGACCGTCTCCGCCGCCGGGCATCTCGCCGCGGCACTGGCCCACGCACCCACCCTGCCCGAGATCCACGAGCTGCTCAGCCGCTTGGCCGCCGGATCCGGAGGCGGGCTCGACCTCTTCCCCGTGGAGCCGCACCCGCCGGTCGGCCGGCTCGCCGCCCGGGCACATCTGCTCGCCGCCGCCGGTCGCCCCGAGGAGGGTCTGCCACTGCTCGCCGCGGCCAGTGGGCACACCCCGGCGCTCGACTGGGCCGGCGTGCCGTGGGTGGCGGAGCCGGCACTCGGCGCCCGCATCGATCCGGGGCAGCTGGCGCGTACCGTCATGCGTCTCTGCACCGCCGTCGGAGACCCGGCGCCGACCGAGACCGTCGGACCACTGCGTCCCTATCTGTCGGTCGTCCGCCACGCCGTCGCCGCCCACGGTGAGCACGCCATGCTCCTCGGCGCCGGTTCGGCGCTCGCGCGCCGGCTCGGCGAGGTCCGCCTCGCCGTCGAATGGGCCGGGCGAGGCGCCCGGGCGCAGCCGTCCAAACTCGGCGAGATCTGGCTGGGGTACGCGTTGCGCAGCGCCGCCCGGATGCCGGAGGCGCTCGCCGCCCTCCGCCGGGCCGTCGCCTACGACCCCGACGACCTCTCGGTCTACGCCGACGTCGCCGCCACCCTGGCCGATCTGGGCCGCCTGGACGAGGCACTGCGCTGGACCGAGCTGGCCCTCGAGCGCGACCCGGCCTTCGACTGCGTGGTGCACACCGCCCACCGGCTGCGGTACCGGGCCGACGGCGACGTCCGGCACCTGGTCGACCTGGCCGACTTCATCCGCGACCACCCGGACGACGCGCACGAGCACACCGACCTCGAGGAGTGCTGCCGGAACACCCCGTGGCTCGGCGGGCTCCCGGCCGGTACACCGCTGCCCGCGGGTCGGGCGCCGGTCAACGCCGAACCGTCCGCGGACGCGCTGCGCCGTCTCCAGCGGGTCGCCGGGCAGACCTGGCCGCACCCGCCGGGCGCCTACGACCGGGCCCTCGGCCTGGTGCTGGTCGAGCCGTGGGAGCTGCTGGCACTGCTCGCCCACCCGGAGACCGCGCGGCCGGAACAGCAGAGCGGCCTGGAGGTGTGGGCCTGCCTCGGCCTGCTGCACCACGGCACCGAGGAGCCCTGGCTCGAGTCGAGCCGCCGGCGCCTGCTGCTCGGGCTGCTCGACGGCGACGTGGACCGGGTGACCCAGGCGGCGATGTTCGCCCTGGTCGCCTACGCCTGGGTGGACCCGGAGGCCCGCGCGGACATCGCCACGGCGGTCGCCGGCCGGGTCACCGAGACCACCTCCGGCCCGTCCGCCCGCGCGGTGGCCGAGCTGGCGCTGGCCGCGCCCGGCCTGGACCGGCCCACCCGGGAGCTGGCCGCGGCCACGCTCCGGGTGCCGGCCGTCCCCCGCCAGCGAGGCCGGGGACGGTCACTGCTGCGCTGGCGGCGGGACTAGGCCGCCTTTCCCTGGACGCCGCGCCTAGGAGATCACCGCGATCAGATCGCCCTCCTGCACCACGTCTCCCTCGTTGACCGCGAGCTCGGACACCGTGCCGTCGCTCTCGGCGATCACCGGGATCTCCATCTTCATCGACTCGAGGATGACCAGCGTGTCCCCCTCGGCGACGGTGGCGCCGGGCGCCGTCACGACCTTCCACACATTGGCCACCATCTCGGCACGGATCTCGTCCGCCATGGTCAGTGCCTCCCTCGTCAGCTTTCGGTGACGCCATCAAACCACGGTTGTGGTGCGGGCGAGTCCTGCCCGGCCGGACGCGCCCATTACGATCGGCAGCGAGTTCAAGCACCACGGACAGGAGAGCCGACATGGCGAAGAAGGCCCGCAAGAAGAAGGCCCGTAAGAAGAGCGGCGCCAACCACGGCAAGCGCCCCAACAGCTGACAACGAAAAGGCCCGGCGATCACGCCGGGCCTTTCGCATGATGATCAGGCTAGGAACTCGCGCGTCTCGGTCTGGACCTCCAGCTGGCCGAGTTTGCTGCGCAACCGCTCGCGCAGCTCCATCGGCGCCCGCTCGTCGCCGCAGCACCTGCCGACCAGCGCCTTCACCTCGTGCTCGATACCGAACTCACGCAGGCAGCCGGAGCACTCGTCGAGGTGCTTCTGGATCAGCAGCCGCCGCTCCTCGGAGCACTCCAGGTCCAGGTAGAGGTAGACCTCGCTGAGGACGATGCTGCAGTCGGTGTCGTGCTCGTTGGATTCGTGGCCCATGTCGTCACGCCCCCTGCGACTCGGAGGTCGTGGTCCGGGTGATGCCCCGGTCCACCGCGTACTGCTCGAGCAGCTTGCGCAGGTTACGCCGGCCGCGGTGCAGGCGTGACATGACCGTTCCGATGGGCGTGCCCATGATGTCGGCGATCTCCTTGTACGAGAAACCCTCGACATCGGCGAGGTAGACGGCGAGCCGGAAGTCCTCCGGCAGGGACTGGAGCGCTTCCTTGATGTCGCTGTCCGGCAGCCGGTCCAGCGCCTCGGTCTCGGCCGACCGCAGACCCTGCGACGTGTGCGACTCGCTCGACGCGAGCTGCCAGTCGGTGATCTCCTCGGTCGGCGCCTGCACGGGCTGACGCTGCTTGCGCCGGTACGAGTTGATGTACGTGTTCGTCAGGATCCGGTAGAGCCAGGCCTTCAGATTCGTACCCTGCTCGAACTGGTGGAACGCGGAGAACGCCTTGAGGAACGTCTCCTGCACCAGATCCTCGGCGTCGGCAGGGTTACGGGTCATCCGCAGGCCTGCCGCATACAACTGGTCGACGAACGGCAACGCCTCACGCTCGAAGCGCGCCCGGCGCTCGTCCGTTCGTTCCTTCTGGGCCACCCTGGACTCTCCCCTCGACCGCCCCGCCGAGGATACGGGTAGTGCCCCTGTAACGCTCTCGAAAACCGCCGGTGTGCTCACGCTCACCGGCTGCGCCACCGGCGTCGTCTCCACCGCGGGCCACTCGGGGGAACCCAGAAGGTCCCGCACCCGGACCGCCTCCCGGCCGTCGCGCTCGACGCTCCCGACACCCACTGGCCAACCCCTTCCGCTGACGTCTGTCCAGCTGGATAACGTCTGCGGCCGGTCCGTGCATTCCCTTCACGTTTCTCAGCGCGCCCAGGAATGGCGGCGCAGCCACTCCAGAACGATCTCCACTGTGCCCGGGAGATCCTTTCGCAGATCGTGAACAGCGCCGGGACGAACGGCCACCTCGACGGTCCCGCCCGGGGACGGCACACCGAACGGATCCCGGTCCCCGTTCACCGCGAGCGTCGGCACGGCCACCGGCAGCTCGCCGGCCCGGCTCTTCTCCGGCTTGCCCGGCGGATGCAACGGGAAGGCCAGCGCGAGAACCCCCGCGGCACCCAGCGTTGTCGCGGTCCGGCACGCGACGCGCGCTCCACTGGAGCGGCCACCGACGATCAACGGCAGACGGGGTACGCGCAACGCGCCCACGATCGAGAGCCAGGCCTCGTCGAGATGCCCGGCCGGTGCGGGCGCACGCCGACCGGCCACCCGGTACGGCTGGGTGACCAGGGCGACGCGCACGCCGGCCGCCACCGCCGCGTCGTGCACCGCGACCAGGTCGGGCGCGTCGACGCCGCCCCCGGCACCATGACCGAGGACGAGCAGGCCGTGCGCCCGCCCGGACGGGACGGTGACGACCGCGGCGGCGGGGCCGCGTGGTGTTTCCAGTGTTATCTCGGAGCGCGACACGCGCTCCGTTCTATCAGCGGCTCACCGGTGTGAGCGTCAGAAGACGGCGATCCTCGTCGTCCGGCGAGTCGTCGACCTCCTCACCGTTGGCCTGGATCCGCTCCCGCCAGGCGACGAGCATGGCCCGGCGCTCCCGGGGCGTGGTGCCGCCCCAGACGCCGTGACAGTCGCCGACCTGCAGCGCCCAGGCCAGGCATGGCCCTTGCACGTCGCACGTGCCGCAGAGCGCGATGGCTCCACCGGACGGCTCGTTGGGTGCTGGAAAAAACGTCTCGGGATCCACGCTCCGGCAGGCGCCGCGTGTGCGCCAGGCCTCATCGGTGCTGCGTTGCGCGATCGCCTCGAGCAGCCGCGGGTCACGTCGCGCGATAGCAACCTCGTGCGGACGCGGCATGCGTGCTCGTGTCATCAGCCCACCTCCCCCGTGGGACCGGAACTGCATGTGGCGGCCGGGCCGCACCTTACGGTCCAGCACCACTCCGGCGCAGTTTTGTACCGCAGGCTACAAGATCAGAACAAGGGGTTGATCGATCTGGAAACAAAGTTGCCGGTTTAGAATGACCACATATCCCGACAAATATTCCTGTGGATCTTCGAGATTTCAAAAAAGCGTAATGTTGGCCGCCGGCTCGATCAGCTCGGGACTGTTGTTGCGCACATTGCCGACCGCGGCACCGACCGGGCGCACCTCGATGGCCTCCAGATCACGCTCGGAGAGCGGGCTCAGCAACCGCTCGGCATCACCGCCGCCGGCCAGCCAGTCGGCCCAGCGATCGGCCGGCAGAATCAGAGGCATCCGGTCGTGCACCTTCCGCAGCCCGCCGAGCGCGGCCGTGGTGATCACGCTGCACGTGAGCACCGACTCCGGGCCCCAGGCCGACCAGAGACCGGCGAAGGCCAGCGGCTCACCATCGGCCGGGGTCATGTAGAACGCCTGCTTCTCCTTGCCGTCGCGCACCCACTCGAACCAGCCGTCGGCCGGGATCAGGCAGCGCCGCTTGGCGAACGAGCTCGCGAACGACCGCAGCTCGGTGACCGTCTCGGCCCGCGCGTTGATCATGCGGGCGCCGGCCTTCAGATCCTTCGCCCAGTGCGGCACCAGGCCCCAGCGTGCGGTGTCCAGCACCCGGGCCTCGTGCTCCTTCGACATGCGCACCAGCGGAACCGGATCGGTGGGAGCGACGTTCCAGCTGGCGCGCAGGGGCTCGGCGACGTCGACGGCCTCGAACAACTTGCTGAGGTCGGCGTTGCTCTTGGTCGTCGCGTATCGCCCGCACATGCGCAGGAGATTACGCCGCCCACCGGACATCCGTCCGCCCCGAAACACCCCCCAAGTGGCTGGCGCTGCCCGCCCGGCCACGAACCGCCGCCCACGCCGAAGGCGCGACGTCTTCACACGGGTGGGGGTATCGCGCCGGAAATGTCCCGCGGGGCGGGAACTCGGGGCGGGAATGTCAGAGGGCGACGGCAGAATGTCGGGCGTGACTGCTGAACTCCGTCCCTGGCTCGCCCCGTCCGCCACCGGCCCGGTCACGGCGACCGTGCGGCTGCCCGGCTCGAAGTCGATGACCGCCCGCGCGCTGATCCTGTCCGCCCTGGCCGACGGCCCCTCGGTGATCGAGGCCCCGCTCCGGGCCCGTGACACCGTGCTGATGGCGGCCGGCCTGCGGGCGCTCGGTGTCGAGGTGGACACCTCCGACGACACCCGCTGGGTGGTGAGCCCGGGTCCGCTGCGTGGCCCGGCCCGGGTCGACGTGGGGCTGGCCGGCACGATCACCAGGTTCCTGCCTCCGGCCGCGGCGCTGGCCGACGGGCCGGTCGAGTTCGACGGTGACCCGCACATGCGGAAACGGCCACTGCGCCCGATCGTCGAGGCGTTGCGGGCGCTGGGCGTCACGATCGACGCGTCGCCGATCGACGGCCTGCCGCTGACCGTGCACGGTTCCGGGGTGGTCGCGGGTGGCGAGGCGGTGATCGACGCGTCGGCGTCCAGCCAGTTCGTGTCCGGGCTGCTGCTGTCCGCGGCCCGGTTCGCCAAGGGGCTGACCCTGCGGCACGAGGGCCCGCCGGTGCCGAGCGCCCCCCACCTTCGGATGACGACGCACATGCTGCGGGCGGCCGGCGTGGTGGTCGACGACAGCGTGGCCGACGTGTGGACCGTCGAGCCGGGCCCGCTGAGCGGCCGGGTCTGGACGATCGAGCCCGACCTGTCCGGTGCGGCTCCGTTCTTCGCGGCCGCGGCGGTGACGGGTGGCGCGGTCACCCTGGCGGGCTGGCCGGCCGACAGCTGGCAGCCGGTGGCCCAGGCGGTGGGGATCTTCCGGGCGCTGGGCGCCGAGGTGACCCAGTCGGCCGAGGGGCTGACCGTGCGGGGCACCGGCACGCTGCGCGGCATCACCGCCGACCTGTCCGAGGTGGGCGAGCTGACTCCGGTGGTGTCGGCGCTGGCGGCGCTGGCCGAGGGCCCGTCCGAGCTGCGCGGCGTGGAGCACATCAGGGGTCACGAGACCGACCGGATCACGGCGCTCGCCACCGAGCTGGGCAAGGTCGGCGCGCGGGTGGCCGAGTTCCCGGACGGTCTGCGCATCGAGCCGGGCGAGCCGTGCGGCGCCGATTTCGAGACCTACGCCGACCACCGGATGGCACACGCCGCGGCCGTGATCGGACTCGCCGTGCCGGGGGTGAACCTCACCGACGTAGGTTGTACGTCGAAGACGTTGCCCGAGTTCCCCGAACTCTGGGCGGGACTCGTGGCGAGGAGCTGACACTGCCGGCGCGTAAACGGGAGTATGACGAGGACGATGTCCGGATCCGGCCGGGCAGGTCGTCCCGGCCACGTACCCGGACTCGCCCGAAACACGACGATGCCGTCGATGCCCTGGTCATCACGGTGGACCGGGGGCGGTACGGGTGTGTCCGCGAGGACACCGGCGGCCTCGACGTGATCACCGCGATGCGGGCCCGCGAGCTGGGCCGCAAGTCGGTGGTGGTGGGTGACAGGGTGGCGTTGGTCGGCGACTCGTCCGGCGCGGCGGGCACCCTGGCCCGGATCGTCCGGATCGGCGAGCGCACGTCGGTGCTGCGGCGGACGGCGGACGACGACGACACCACCCCCGAGGGCCGCCTCGAGCGGGTGGTGGTGGCCAACGCCGACCAGCTGGTGATCGTGAGCGCGCTGTCCGACCCGCCGCCCCGGACCGGGTTCATCGACCGATGTCTGGTGGCGGCGTACGACGCCGGCATCGAGCCGCTGCTCTGCCTGACCAAGGCGGATCTGGCCGGCCCGGAGCAGGTGCTGGGCTACTACGCCGAGCTTGATCTGCCGCATGTCCTGGTGCGCCCGGGCAGCGACCTGGAGGAGCTGCGCGACCGTCTGGCGGGCCGCATCTCGGTGCTGGTCGGCCACTCCGGGGTGGGCAAGTCGACGCTCGTCAACCGCCTGGTGCCGGATGCTCTGCGGGCGGTCGGCGCGGTCAGTGCGATCGGCAAGGGCCGGCACACGTCGACCAGCGCGGTGGCGTTGCGGCTGCCCCCGGCCGGCCGGTCGCGCCGGACGGATCCGGGCTGGATCATCGACACGCCGGGCATCCGGAGTTTCGGGCTGGCCCACGTGAGCGCGGAGAGCCTGCTGCACGGGTTCCCCGACCTGGTCGAGGGGACGCTGGAGGACCAGCCGAACTGTGGTCACACGGCCGCCGACAGCGACTGCCGGCTGGACGCCTGGGTGGCCGAGGGGAAAGCCGACGAGCGCCGCCTGGTGTCGTACCGCCGCCTGCTCTCCTCTCGTGCCGGTGAGGGTGACGTGCGGGACAACGTCGCCGACGAGGTCTGAAAGCGGGAAGCCCGGTTGATGGACTAGCTTTCTGGCATGGCCGGATATGCCGACGATCTTGCGCTTGCCCACGTTCTCGCCGACTCGGCCGATGCCATCTCGATGGCGCGGTTCCGTGCTCTGGATCTGAAGGTCGAGGAGAAACCGGATCTGACCCCGGTGTCGGACGCCGACACCGCGGTGGAGAAGGCGATCCGCGCGACCCTGGCCCGGGCGCGGCCACGCGACGGCGTGCTCGGTGAGGAGTTCGGCCGGACGGCGGCGACCGCCGGCCCCGGTAACCGGTATTGGGTGATCGACCCGATCGACGGTACGAAGAATTTCGTCCGCGGCGTGCCGATCTGGGCCACCCTGATCGCGCTGATGGAGGGTGACACCCCGGTGGCCGGCCTGGTGTCGGCGCCGGCGCTGGGCCGCCGCTGGTGGGCCGGGCGCGGGCTGGGCGCCTTCGCCGGCCGCAACCAGCACTCGGCGACCCGGATCAGCGTGTCGTCGGTGCGCAAGCTGACCGACGCCAGTTTCTGCTACGCGAGTCTGAACGGGTGGGCCGACAACGGCCGGCTCGACCAGATGATGGACATCCTGCTCGGTGTCTGGCGCAGCCGGGCCTACGGCGACTTCTACGGTTACATGCTGCTGGCCGAGGGCGCGCTGGACGCGATGGCCGAGCCGGAGCTGTCGCTGTGGGACATGGCGGCGCTGATCCCGATCGTCACCGAGGCGGGCGGCCGGATCACCGACCTCGACGGGCGGCCGACGGCGGACAAGAGCTCGGTCATCGGCACCAACGGGCTGCTGCACGAGAGCGTGCTGACCGCCCTGGCCCGTCGCCCCTGACGACCACGCGTTCCGGCATGACCACCCCGTTACGGGGTAACCCGCACATGCCCGTGTCCTCGACATGCGCACGGGTCACGGGTTATGCACAATGGAGCGATCATGCCGAGCGAGGTTCGTCACCGGGTGGAGCACGGTCAGGCCTACCCTCTGGTCCGGCTGGCCGGGGTGCTCGACGGCGCGACGACCGGCCCGGTCCGGTCCGCGCTGCTCGATCTGCTCGCGGCCCAGCCCGAGGCGATGGTGGTCGACGTCGGCGATCTGCGGGTGGTCGAGCCCGGCGCGGTCGGGGTGTTGCGCCAGTTGCTGGACGAGACCCGCGAGTGGCCGGCCACCCGTCTGGCGTTGTGCGGGCCGGCCGACACCACGGCCTGGGAGCCGAGCGGCTGGCCGCTGTGGCCCGATCCGGCCGGGGCGTTCGCGGCGCTCGGCACGCCCGGCCCGCTGCGGGTCGGCATCGAGCTGGAGCCGGTGGTCGGTGCGGCCCGGCTCGCCCGTGAGGTGATCACCGAGGCGTGCGGGCGGTGGGACCGGCCGGAGCTGATCGGTAACGCGTGCATCGTGGCGACCGAGCTGGTCAACAACGTGGTGGCGCACGTCCGTACGCCGATGAGCCTGCTCCTGGCCCTGCACGGCGACGCGGTGAGCGTGGCGGTCCGGGACTTCTCGCCGGCGCTGCCCCGGTTCGGTGGCCCGGTGCCGCCGACCGCCTACGGGGGCCGCGGCCTGCTCCTCGTCGACGCGGTGGCGGTCCGGTGGGGGCATCTGTCGCTGGACGGTGGCAAGGTGGTCTGGGCCCGGCTGGACAGCGGCTCCGGTCCGGCATGATCGACCCCGCTGGTGGGTAGTCAGCGGACATGCGAGACAACGACTACCCGGCCGAGGTCACCGATCCGGAGGCGTCGGGACTGCCGGACACCGCTGATGACGATTCCACCGCGTACGACGAGGTGAACAGCCCGCGGTGGGCCGATGGGCCGGACCCGGCCGCGCTCGCCGGTGTGGGGCCGGGCGGGTCGAACCGGTTCGGTGACACCGCCGAGGAGCAGCGGCGCGGCGAGTCCCTGGACCGGCGGCTGCGGCAGGAGGAGCCGGATTTCGGCGCCGAGCCCGCGAACCCGGAGCGCCGCGACCCGCTCGACGAGACGGTCGACGATTCGGAGCGGCGCGAATTCGACCGGGACGTGTGGGAGCCCGGTCCGACGTCGGATCCGTCGTCACCGGTGTCGCTCTACGACGACGGTCAGCTCGACGGTGACTCGCCGCGCCCGGTGGGGCGTCTGGTCGCACCGGACGAGGGTTCGGGCTGGGACGACGAGGCGGAGAGTGTCGCCTACGACGCGGGCGCGGCCGGTGGTGGCGCGAGCGCCGAGGAGCTGGCGATGCACGAGACGACCGCTCCGGACTACCGCTGACCGGACGTCCGGTCACAGTCCCGTAAAAACTATTGCCGGTAGCGCTCCCAGTTCAGCAGAGTGCCTCCACCGATCTTCGAGGTGGAGGAGAGCATGAGAGGGCGCGCTCTGACGGCGGCCGCGGTGATCCTCGCCGGCTCGCTGGCGGCGACGTGGACGACCGGGCGCGACGATGCCGCGGAGGCGGCCACGGTGAACCGGACCGTGCTCAGCGACTCCTTCTCCGGCGACCGCGGCGACCGCCCGGACGACGATGTCTGGGCGGTCGCCGGCGGTGGGCGGCGGAGCACGGCGGTGCTGGACGGCAACGGCCGGCTGGCGCTGGGCGCGGTGCTGCGCACCGGGAAGACCTTCACGCAGGCGTACGGCCGTGCCGAGGCCCGGATCAGCATGTGGCGGCAGGACGGCGCCTGGCGGGCTCTGGGTGTGCTCGACGACCAGGGCCGGATACCGGCCGGGACCGTGGAGACGCTGGCCTCGGACCGGGTGGACGAGAACTTCCACACGTACGCCGTCGACTGGACGCCGACGACGCTGACCTGGTCGGTCGACGGCCGCAAGGTCATCCGGTTCACCCGGGCGGAGAAGGGCACGCCGCTGGTGTTCGTGCTCAACCTGGCGTCCGGCGGCTACTACTCCGGCGGCATGCTGGTCGACTGGGTGACGGTCCGTACGCCGGTGCAGGTCCGGGACGCCGCGAAGTGGAAGCCGTTCACCGCGTACAAGGCCGGTCAGCTGGTCGGGTACCGGAAGGTGGTCTACCGGGTCCGGGAGGCGCACACGTCGCTGCCCGGCTGGCAGCCCGACCTGGTGCCGGCCCTGTTCGCGAAGGACTGAGTCAGCCCGTCACGGTGTACCGGTCGCCGTAGACCTCCCACGTCAGCGGGGTGGCCAGGTCGAGGTTGCCGGCGTTCAGGAACACCCGCTGGGCGGTGTCGACCCGGCTGGTGTCGGTGTGTGCCGCCTCGTCGCGCATCTCGCCGGCCCGCACGTCCAGGAACGCCGTCAGGTAGGCGATCTCGTCCCCGCCCTGCACCGGCGTCCGCTGTCGGGCCACCACCTGTTCCCGGATCGCCCGCAGCCCGGAGACGCCGTGCATGACGGCGGCGTCGTAGTAGGCGAACTGGCCGAGCGCACGCAGCCCGTCGGCCTCGGCCAGGCGCACCGCCGGGGAGAAGTACATCCGGTCGCGGGCGTCCTCCTGGACCTTGCGGAACACCGGGTCACCGGCGGCCGCGGCCCGCCAGGCGTCCGGGAAGTCCGGGTCGAGGCCCTCGTGGGAGTCGGTGCCGTCCACGGCACGCAGCGCCGGCAGGTAGTCGGCCAGCACGTTGCCCGGTCTGCGGCGGGTGTACTCGGTGACCACGGCCAGCAGGTCCGAGGTGCCGGAGCAGAAGCCGACGATCCCGGCGGTGTAGCCGCGGCCGTCGCGCAGGTCCTCGATGTAGCCGTATTCCGACCGCCATTCGAGTGTCGAGTTCTCCGCGCTGGAGACGAGCTTGAGCGCGATCTCCTTCTTGGTGCCGGTGTTCAGTCCACCGGCGACGGGCGGGACCGCGGCGGTGGCGGCCGACATGGCGGCGGGAGCGGCCCGGCCGGGACCGTAGGCGCGGACGTCCCACAGCGAGTAGCCCTCCGGGGTGCCCCGCTGGACGCCCAGGATCCGCAGGTGCCGGCCGGTCGCGGAGAGGCCGCGGATGTCGTCGACCCCACCGTCGCCGGTGGACGTCCGGTACAGGTCGTGCCACGTCGCGCCGTCGTCGGACAGCTGGATCCGGTACGCCTTCGCGTACGCCCTGGCCCAGTGCAGCCGCACCCGGCGGACCTCCTGGGCCGTACCGAGATCGATGTCGACCCATTGGGTGCCGGTGCCTGCCGCACCGCTGGACCACCGCGTCCCGGAGGCGGTGTCGGTGGCGCCGGAGGCGGTCCACGCGATGCTCTCGGTCGCCGACGCGAGTGTCGGCCGGTCCCTGGTGAGCACCACGTCGGAGGAGGCACTGGCCGCCACCGAGATGGCGAGGGGCACGCAGAGCACCGCAGCGATCCCGCCGCCCAGCACCACAGATCGCATGCGTCAACGCTAGGCCGGGCGACCTCAGCGACGCCTGCGGTTCCGGGAAATCAGCATCACGACGACCACGATGATCGCGACGACGGCGACACAGCAGACGAGTCCGAGGATGCCGAACACGCCGAAGCCGCCGCGCCGGGATCTGGTGGCGGCCTCGATCAGCGGGCCGGCGCCGTTACCGGCGGCCCAGGCCTGCGCCGGGACCAGCACACCGAAGGTCAGTCCCGCGAGGGCCGCCGTGAACCACATGCGAAGTCTTCGAGCCATGTCACCCATGTGCCCCATGCTGACCGATGTACGCAATGAGCAGAGCTGTTTGGGTAGAGCATCGGGTACCGAGGGGATGGGAGAGGCATGGACGCGGATCTGGTAGCGCTGGCCGAGGCGCACGGAGTGGCCACCCGGTACGAGAACTGGCAGCGCCAGGACACCGAGGTGGCGGCCGAGGCGGTGATCGGCGTGCTGGGCATGCTCGGCGTCGACGCGGGCACCCCGGCCGCGGTCCGGGCGTCGCTGGCCGAGGCCCGCCGCCGGGCGGACGACGACCGGCTGCCCGGGACGATCGTGCTGCGCGCCGGGACCGCGCGGGCGCTGCCGGGCCCGGCCGAGGTGACGCTGGAGGACGGCACGGTCCGGCGGCTGGACCGGTTGCCGGACGATCTGCCGCTCGGCTGGCACCGGCTGCGGCGAGGGGACCAGGAGGTCACCCTGGTGGTGGTGCCGGAGCAGCTGCCCGAGCCGCCGGACACCTGGGGCTGGATGGTGCAGCTCTACACGCTGCACTCGGCCGGTTCGTGGGGGCTGGGCGATCTCGGGGACCTTCGTGACTTCGTGGCCGGTTCGGCGGGGGCCGGGCTGGTCGTGCTGAACCCGCTGCACGCGATCACTCCGGTGGCGCCGGTGCCGGCGTCGCCGTACTCGCCGTCGAGCCGGCGTTTCGCCAATCTGCTCTACCTGCGGATCACCGACACCGCCGAGTACCGGGCGGCCCCGGCGGAGCTGCGGGAACGGGTGGACGCGCTGCGGCCGGCACCCCCGGCGGACGGGCTGATCGACTACGACGCGGTGTTCACCGCCAAGCTGGCCGCGCTGGAGCTGCTGTGGCCGCTGGCCGGGACCGTCGATCTCGACGAGGATCCCGGGTTGACCGATTTCGCCCGCTTCTCCGTGCTCGCCGAGGAGCACGGCGTCGACTGGCGGGAGTGGCCGGCGGAGCTGCGCCGCCCGGACGCCCCGGCGGTGCGGGCGCTGGACTCCGGCCGGGTGGCCTTCCACGTCTGGATCCAGCGGCTGCTGGAGGAGCAGTTCCAGGCGGCTGATCCCGGTGGCATGCCGGTGGGGATCGTCTACGACCTGGCGGTGGCCGTGGAGCCGTCCGGTGCCGACGGTTGGCTGCTCCAGGACGTGCTGGCGATGGAGGCGCGCACCGGGGCGCCGCCGGACGCGTTCAACCAGCTCGGTCAGGAGTGGGGTGGCGTGGCGTGGCGGCCGGACCGGCTGGTCGAGACCGGCTACGCCGCCTACCGGGACATGCTGCGGCGGATCTTCCGGTACGCCCGGGGCCTGCGCGTCGACCATGTGATGGGACTGTGGCGGCTGTGGTGGGTACCGGCCGGCCTGGGAGCGGCGAACGGCACGTACGTCCACTACGACCCGGAGGCCATGCTGGGGATCCTGGCGCTGGAGGCGTACCGGGCCGGGGCCGTGGTGATCGGCGAGGACCTGGGCACCGTCATGCCGGTGGTGACCGAGGGTCTGCAGCGGACCAACATGCTGGGCTCGGCGGTGCTGTGGTTCACCCGTGACGACGAGGGCGGCTACCGCCCGTCGGCCGGCTATCCGCGGAACGCGCTGGCCAGCGTCTCCACCCATGACCTGCCGACGGCGGCCGGGTTCCTGGCCGGGGAGCAGGTCGAGGTGCGGGCCGCGCTGGGCCAGCTGGCCGGGCCGGTGGAGCAGGAGAGGGAGTCCTGGCGGGCGGACCGGGCGCTGCTGGTGGAACGGCTGCGCGGGGAGGGGCTGCTCGGCGCGGAGCTGCCCGGTCCGGAGGGTGTCGTGGTGGCGATGCACGAGTTCCTGGCCCGGACGCCGTGCCGGCTGGTGACCGCCTCGCTGCACGACGTCCTGCTGGAGCGGCGGCAGCCGAACCTGCCGGGCACCTTCGACGAGTACCCGAACTGGCGCATCCCGCTCGGCCGGGACCTGACCGAGGTGGTGGCCGACCCGCTGTTCCGTAAGGTCGCCGGGATCCTCGCCGGCCGGTCGCGGCCGCTGCCCGGACGGCACCCGGGCACGGAGCGGGCGGATCAGATCGCCAGTGGCGCCGGCGGCGGGTCGTCGTCCAGCGCGTAGAGCATCGGGTGCAGCGGCAGGTAGGTGTGCGGCTCCCGGCAGCGCGCCGGCGGCAGCAGTGAGGAGCGGTGTTCCGGGTGCTCGTGGCAGTGCCGCAACGCCCGGGTCACCGCGTCCTCGTGGTGCCGCCCGCCGCCGTACTCGCCGCAGCCGGAGCAGTCCCACCGCCAGTACGGCGCGCCCTCGTCGGAGGTGTGCCGCCGGATCAGCAGGGGTGGGCCGGACCGGCCCACCCGGGAGGGCTGCCGCTGTGTGCCGATGATCTCGGCGAGCGAGTTGCTGGACATGCGAATCAGTGTGGAACGCACCTATTACGGCTTATGCGGTTTTTGCGGGAATATCGCCGCTTTCAGCGTGCGGCCACGATCCCGAGGCCGGACGCCGTCACTCCCGGGAACACGCTCGCCAGGTCGCTCACCCCGCACCGGGCGCGCAGGATCTCCCCGATCACCGCACGGTAGTCGGTGGTCACCGCCAGGTCGCCGTCACGCAGCTGCTCCGTGGTCAGGCCGGGCCATCGGCCGTACACCTTGCCGCCCCTGACCCCACCGCCCAGGACGAACATGGCGTTGCCGTAGCCGTGATCGAGCCCGCCGGAGCCGTTCTGCGTCACCCGCCGGCCGAACTCGCTGATGGTGATCAGGGTGACCCGGCGCAACCCGTCCGGGCCGAGGTCGGCGGCGAACGCGGCGAGCGCCGTGGCGAGCGCCTTGAGCTGGTCGAACATCCGCCGGCCGGCGACCGCGGAACCGAGGTTCTCGTGCATGTCCCAGTCGCCGGAGTCGACCGTCGCGCTCTTCAGCCCGACCCCTGCCTTGATCAGCCGGGCCACGTCACGCAGAGCGGCCCCCAGGTCGGTGGCCGGATAGACCGCGCCGTTGGCCGGCTGGTATCCGGCGGCCCGCAGCTTCGCGGTCTTCTGCAGAGCGCCGTTGAGCTGCCCGGCGGTCGCCTTGAGAGCCGCCGGCGCGCCCTCGTAGAGCTTCGCCATCGTCGCCGAGATCGGCCGGCCGTCCTGCTCACCGGTGAGCGCCGTCTTGTCGATCGAGGTCACGCCCAGGTAGGGCGCCGGGCCGCCGAGCACCCGGGCAGGCATGGCGGTGCCCATCGCGACCGCCTGGAGCGGGTCGGTCGAGGCACCGAGGCCGAGCATCCGGTTCAGCCAGCCGGTCCGGATCGAGGTGCCGGGCGCGGCCCGTTCCAGATCCTCCATCGCCGAGAAATGCGACCGGTTCGGCGCCGGCTGCCCGACGGCCTGCACCGCGGCGAGCTGCCCGCCGGTCCAATACGGCAGCAGCGGCGAGAGCGCCGGGTGCAGACCGAAAAAGGATCCACCCCCGATCAATTGCGTTTTCGGTACGGCTATCGAGGGCCGGGCCGCGTAATAGGCGGCGTCGCCCGCCGGTACGACGGCGGAGAGCCCGTCGAAGCCACCCCGCAGCGACAGCAGCACCAGCACATCGCCCGTGTATCCGGGGTCGGCCGCGTACGCGAGACTCGTGTCGAGAGTCACGCCGGCCACCCCCGCGAGGGCCCCCGTCAGGAGCAGGCGCCGGCTCAGAAGGTTGTTCTCCGAACATCCACACTGTTCGCTCATGGTCACCTCAACGGTCATCTCAACGCGAAGGAAGGGGAGTTCAGCAGCATCCCCATCAGGTACGGGTACATCCAGCCGGCCGCCGGGTCGTTCGTCTTGAGCGGCGACGCCGGTGTCCTGCCGTAGAACTCGGCCAGCGCCGTGATCTGCTGCGCGGTCGGCACGATCCCGTTCAGCCGGGTCGCGGTCCGCTCGATCAGCGCGCCGTAGGTGGCCGGCAGCGCCCCCACCATGCCGGTCAGCAGGTTCGCCGGCCGCACCAGCGTGTCCGGCCACCACCCGGCCGCGATGGAGAGGTGGAAGTTCCACCGCACCAGCAGTCCCGACGGCGAATCCCAGGCGGCTGCCACGTCCGGATAGCCGTTCGGTGGCCCCCAGTTGAGCGGGGCATGCCCGGCGTCACGGGCCATCCAGTAGAGGCTCTCCAGGAACTTGGTGCCACTGGCCGCCGGCCCGTAGCCGAGGGTCCGCACGGTCGCGGCCAGGTCCTCCATCGGCGTGCGGGTCTTGGCCCCGATCGACGCCGCGAACTCGGCCGAGGTGAACAGGGCCCGCAGCACCGGCGCGATCGCGGTCCGGTTGTCCAGGTAGACCTTGATCAGCGTGGTGATCAGCGACGCCGGGGGCTCGTCGGCGACGAACCGCACGCACAGCTTGGTGACGATCCGGCGGGCCGTCGCCTGGTGCATGGCCAGGTAGTCGAGCAGTTCCAGGGCGGCCGCCTCGCCACCGGCGGCGGTCGTGTTGGCGTGCTGGAAGGCCAGCACCCGGACCGCTCCGACGGCGTGGACCGTCCCGTCGTAGCGGTACCGCCCGGTCGCGTTGTCCACCGTCAGCCCGGTGAGCAGGCGGGCGGCGTCCTTCACGTCCGCCTCGGTGTACGCCAGTCCGACCGTGTGCAGTTCCAGCAGCTCACGCCCGTAGTTCTCGTTCGGGGCGGCCTTGCCGGAGAACCGGTTGTCCAGGTACGTCAGCATCGCCGGGTGCCGGGCCGACGCCTTCAGCAGGTCGGAGAACCTCCCGAGGGCGTGCTGCCGGATCGTCGTGTCGTAGTCGATCCGGCTGTCCCAGACGTCGCCGTGCGGGCACGTCACGTTGAGGTGGTTGCTCCAGAAGTCGGCCATCACCTCGAACAGCTGCCGTTCGCTCCAGATCGCCCGGGCCACGGCGGCCCAGCCGAGCTGCCACATCGGGTCCCAGCTGTACTGCTTGAGCGTGCCGGCGCCGACCCGGGAGCGGATCTCGGCGATCGAGAGGCGGGCCAGCGGCAGCCGGGCGACCACGCCCTCGGCCACCGGGTCGGCAATCGACGACGGGTTGAGCTGCCGGTCCAGCCAGGCCGTCGCGCCGAGCCTGCGGATCTCCGCGATCGACGCCGGGCCCGGACCGTAGGTGGCCCGCCGCAGCAGGTGCAGCAGCGGGTCGGCGGGCAGGAAGGTGGCGGGTGCGGGGCTCGCGGCCGCGGCAGCGGCGGGTGTGCCGGTGGTCAGGGTGGCGGCGGCCCCCGCCGCGGCGATCCCGCCCACGACACTGCGCCGCGTCATCGTCTGCTTCAGTGCACTCACGGGGATAAACGTCGGAAGTTTCCGCTGTCACTTGTGCGTTACCGTCTCCGCGCTACCGATCTGCTACCTGGATACTGGCGCGATGGCACAGCGCAGGGCATCGCGGACACGGGTCGAGACGGTCGCCTCGGGCGTCGCCGAGCTGGTGCCCGACCCCGATCGCGACACCGCCTGGACGCTGCTGCTCGACGGGGCCCCGCAGTCGCACGTCGACCTGGCCGACCCCACCCACCTGGAGTTCGAGTACATCCGGCGGATGGCAGCGGCCATCGATCTGGCCGCCCCGCCCGGCCGCCCGCTGCGGGTGCTGCACCTGGGCGGCGGCGCGCTCACCCTGCCGCGTTACGTCGCGGTCACCCGGCCCGGCTCGGCCCAGCGGGTGGTCGAGATCGACGGCCCGCTGGTCGAGCTGGTCCGGCAGGCGCTCCCACTGCCGGGCAACAGCAACATCCGGGTACGGGTCGCCGACGCCCGGGCCGCGGTCGAGGGCATGCGTGACGCCGGGTACGACGTGGTGGTCCTGGACGTGTTCGCCGGCGCGCGCACCCCGGCACACCTGGCGTCGGCCGAATTCGCCCAGCAGGTCGCCCGGGTGCTGGACCCGGCGGGCCGGCTGATCGCGAACGTCGCCGACGGGCCGCCGCTGCGGTACGCCCGGACGCAGGTGGCCACGATCCGGGCCGCGCTGCCCGAGGCGTGCCTGGTGGCGGACTCGGCGGTGCTGCGTGGACGGCGTTTCGGCAATCTCGTGGTGGTCGCCGGGCGTACCCCGCCGCCGGTCGCCGAACTGACCCGGCGGGCCGCCGGGGACTGGTTCCCCGGGCGGGTCGAGACCGACCTGGATCGGTTCACCGGCGGAGCGTCTCCCGTTCGCGACGAAGCGGCGGTACCCTCTCCCCTACCGCCCGAAGGGCTATTCGGTAACCGTAAGTAATCGCCGAGTCGGCCGTTGGTGTATCGCTGATCACCGTCCTGTGTCGATTTCGCGAGTTCCGGTGTGATTCACGCCCGGTGACTGGCGACGCCGCCGGGACCCGGTTGTAATCGTTGCGGCCGTTGTTCATGAGATCGCGGCAGGCACGGGGAAGGCAACCATGTTCCACCAGCACTTCCTGTCCCTCGCGGGCACGGACCTCGGACCGCTGGACGGCGGTGAGCGCGTCCTGTGGCGCGGCCGCTGCGCCGTCGCCGAGTACGCGTTCGACGAGGCGTCGTCGCTGCCCCGGTGGACGATGCCGGAGGAGACCGACGTCATCGTCACGGACCGCCGGGTGCGTTACGTCCACGACACCGAGGACACGCACCGTAGTGGTGAGCTGTTCTGGCTCTGGCCGCAGCACCTGCGCGTCCAGCCGGGCAACCGCGAGACCGGCCGTAACGGGACGGTCACCCAGATCCAGCTGGTCTGCAAGGGGCCGGACGGCACCTTCCCGGCCCTGGTCTTCGCCGGTGGCGAGCTGACCAAGATCAGCGCCGCGGATCACCTGGCCAACACGATCCGGCAGGCGATCGCCCGGTTCCGGGTGGAGAACGCCGATCTGATCGGCGTACCGGCCGTGCAGGCGCGGATGCTGTCCCGGCTGGTCATCGGCCCGGAGTTCAGCAACCACCTGGGCGGTCAGGGCCAGACCGTGACGCTGCTCGGCGAGGTCCAGGTGCCCGCTCCGGACGTCAAGGAGCCGGATCCCGTGGACGAGGCGCCCTACCAGGAGACGCCCTACCAGGAGACGCCGTACCAGGAAGCCCAGTACCAGGAGCCCCGGTACCAGGAGGCGGCCTACCAGGAGCCGGTCTCCAGCCCGCACGGCTGGTCCGACCGCCCCGGCGTGGAGGCCGACGCGATGCGGGCCGAGGAGGCCCTGCGCGCCGAGCTCGACTCCCGGCAGTCCGAGCCGGACCTGGCGTCCCGCGCCGCGACCCTGGCCGCCCGGGTGGCGAACCTGGTCTCCCAGTCCCCCGACGACGGACAGGCGACGAACCTCTCCGCCTACCTCAACCGGGACCGCTGAAACCGAGACCGCTGAAACCGGAACCGCTGACGATCACGTCGCCGCCGGCACGAAACAGCGCCCGGCGGCGACCCGCTCCTCGTGCACCCGGTGCGCGCGGGCCAGCAGCTCCATCAGCTGCGCCTCCTGCCGGAGCAGGGCGCGCTGCTTCTCCGGCAGCCGCTTGAGGTTCTCCTCCTCGGCGAGCAGCCGATGGTAGATCTCGTCGCAGTACTCCGGGTCGGTCTCGACGTCGAGGAACTCCGTGGCCGACCGCCGGGCCGCGGCCGCCGCGGTGCGGGCCTGGCCCTTGGGGCTGAGCAGCGACGCGACCACGGTGATCAGCAGGACACCGACGATGGCCCCGAGCGAGACCGTGGTCGGGATCTCCACCACGTCCACCGGCTCACCGCCGTTGATGAACGGCACATTGTTCTCGTGGAGGGCGTGCAGCACCAGCTTCACGCCGATCAGCCCGAGGATCGCGGCCAGCCCGTAGGACAGGAAGACCAGGCGGTCCAGCAGGCCGTCGATCAGGAAGTACAGCTGCCGCAACCCCAGAAGCGAGAAGGCGGTGGCGGTGAAGACCAGATACACGTTCTGGGTCAGCCCGAAGATCGCCGGGATCGAGTCCAGCGCGAACAGGATGTCGGTGCCACCGATCGCCACCATCACCAGCAGCATCGGCGTGAGCACCCGCTTGCCGTCCTGGTAGGTGAAGAGCTTGTCCCCGTCGTACGTCTCCGAGGTCCGCAGGAAACGACGCGCCAGACGGATCACGATGTTGTCCGGAGCCTCGCCCTCCTCGTGCTTCTCCTTCAGCAGGTTGCCCGCGGTGACCAGCAGGATCAGCCCGAACAGGTAGAAGATCCAGGCGAACGAGTTGATCAGCGCGGAGCCGAGCAGGATGAACCCGGTCCGGGCGATCAGCGACACCACGATCCCGAACAGCAGCACCTTCTGCTGGTCGGCGCGGGGCACCTTGAAACTGCTGAGCAGCAGCAGGAAGACGAAGAGGTTGTCGACCGACAGCGCCTCCTCGGTCACATAGCCCGCGAAATACTCCTGGCCCATCGTCGAGCCGCCGAAGATCCACACGCCGACGCCGAACAGGATTGCGATCGAGACGTAGATCGACGTCCACAGTGCCGCCTCACGCAGCTTCGGCACATGGGCCTTGCGCACGTGGAAGAAGAAGTCGAAGAGCAGCAGGCCGACGATGCCGGCAACGGTCAGGACCCACACCACACCGGACACCGGTTGCATGCGCCCATCCTAAGGGTGATCGACCCCGGTCACAGCGGCACGCAACTGGGACGGAGTCAGGAAGATCGCGCCATCCAGGTTCGCGCCGCGCAGATCCGTACCCCGCATGTCGGCTCCGGTGAAATCGGCCCGCCGCAGATCCGCGCCGCGCAGGTCCGCGCCGATCAGCAGCGCGCCGCGGAAACTCGCGCCGCGCAGATCGGCGCCGCGCAGGCGGCGGCCGATCAGCCGCGCGCCACTGTGATCCGGGCGACGGCCACCGATCCGGGAGCGGACCGTCTCACTCACTCTCCGCAACAACGGCACGATCTTGACGCGGTACGCCTCCACGTCCAGCCTTCGCAGGTCAGCCGGATCCCCACCGGCCAGGGCGTCGGTCTCGTCGAGAGCGGCCCGCAGCTCCGGGTGCAGCCTCCGCGCCTCGTCCAGTTTCAGCGCCTCGGTCAGGTACCACATCAGCTCGTGCAGCTGCCGCACCACCGGGAGCAGTGCGAACATGTCACCGGACAGCTCCGGGGCGGACCGCCAGTCCCGCCCGCCGAAGGTCTCCTGGGTGATCCGCTGGCCGGCCCCGAAACAGTCGAACACCACGCAGCCCGGAAAGCCGCGCCGCGGCAGCTCCTCATGAATGGTGCAGCGAAAATCGTCGCCCAGATTACGGCAGGGCCGCCCCGCCGGTTTGTCGACCGCGAAATCGGACGACTTGGCGAAGGCGGGGGCAACGCAGCACAACGCGGCGCACCGAGAACAATCGGCGGCTAGTTCCGTCATTTCTTGCACATTCCCTCGATCGGCACTGGGGACAACTTTACCGACCACCGCTCGTACCCCCTCCACCTGCAACTTTGATCACGGCCACCTCGGCGGCACTTGCGGGTAGGGTGCGCAGGCGGGAAGAACGATGACCACGTCGATTCGCATTCGATAGCCTCGTCGCTCGGCCGCAAAATGGAGGATTTCTCAACCATGTTCAGACGACCGAAAACAGTTTTCGGAATGGGTTCCGCCGTCGGCGTGCTCATCGCCGGCACCGGAGTCCTCGGGACCACTCCCGCCTGGGCCGCCGCGCCGACCTTCGACACCCCCGCCGCCCAGGTCGGCTACGGCGAGGTGACATTGACCGGCACCGCCACCGCGAACGCCACCGTCACCCTGCGCGAAGCCGCCTACAAGTGGGGCAAAGACGCCACCCAGGGCTCCGAGCTGTCGCCCGCCACCCAGTTCGAGGCCGACATGCCCACCACGGTCACCGCCAACAGCAGCGGCCGGTGGACCATCCACCGGATCATGGACTCCGGCTTCGTGTGGGCCGTCGAGTCCGGAGGGCAGTACTCACGGATCGTGCAGGCCCCACTCAAGGTCGGTGCCACGTTCACCGTGCTGTCCACCGGGGCCGACAGCATCAGCTTCAACGTGCACACCAGCCCCGACCAGCCGTACTTCCCGGTCCGGGTGGAACGGCAGAGCGGCGGCTCGTGGGTCTCGGTCGCCTCCGGCGTCACCGACGGCCCCGCCGGCGAGGGCGGAGCCACCCCGCCGAACGACGACGGCGACACCAACGCCGAGTTCCAGGGCACCGCCAGCGGGCAGCCGGGCGGGCAGCAGACCTACCGGGCCGTCATCGCCGAGACCGGGAACGCGGCGTACGCCTCCGCCGAGAACCTGATCACCAGCAACACGTACACGCAGACCGTCAACGTCGGCGGTACCGGCGGCGGCACCACGCCGCCGACCACCACGCCCACCACCCCGCCGACCACGACCCCACCGGTCACCACCCCGGCTGTCGGCTCGGTCCAGTTCACCCGGATCCAGTACAACGCGCCCGGCACCGACTCCCGCACCAACAAGAGCATCAACGGCGAGTACTTCCAGCTCACCAACAAGAGCAGCAAGAACCTCAACCTCAAGGGCTGGACGGTCCGCGACGCCGCCGGCAACCTGTACCGCTTCACCGGCGACTACACGCTCAACGCCGGCAAGTACATGACCGTCCGCACCGGCAAGGGCACCAACACCGCGCACGTCCGCTACTGGGGCAAGACCTACCACGTGTGGAACAACGGCGGCGACGCCGCGGCCCTGCGCACCGACGCCGCGAAGACGATCGACACCTGCAAGTGGACGACGGCCGGCAAAGGTCACACCACCTGCTGATCCGCGGACAACGGCCCTCACGGAACCCTCCTGAGGGCCGTTTTCGCTGCTCCCGGGCGTTTCCCGCGGGGTAACGTCGGAGCATGGGGGCCGGCCGGCATCGTTCCGTTCTCGTCATCGGCCTGGTGGTGCTGCTCGGGGTGATCGGCACAGCGCTGGCCGCCGTCACGCTGCACCTGTCGGCACGCGCGTGGACCGAGCGCGCCTTCACCCAGAAACAGGACGTCATCACCAAGGTCGTGTACGCCGAACTCGTCCAGTACGGGGTGGCCCTCGCCGACCTGTCCGCGTCCCTCGGGGCGCAGCCCGCCCTCACCGGTCCCGCCTTCTCGGCCATCACCGCGGCGATCAACGGCGAGCGGCTGCCCGGTGCGGTCGAGGTCACCTACGTCGTACCCGCCACCGCCACCACCACCGCCGACATCCGCGCCGACTGGCGATCCCGTGGCGGCACCGACATCACCCCCGACCTCACCGCCGACGCCGACGGGTCTTTCTACCTGCCGGTTCTCGGCCGCCCCCTGGACGGCGGGGCCGGTGACGTGCACGGCGGCACCCAGACCACCCAGGCCATCGCCGCGCTCCAGCGCGCCCGCACCAACGGCGGCGTCACCACCAGCGCCACCTTCCACAACGACGCCGACCGATCGTTCATCATGGCCGCCGCCGTCCACGCGACCACACCCGCCACCGAGGCCGGACAGTTCCGCGGCTGGGTGACCATGACCTTCCGCGGCAGCGGATTCCTCGGCACACCCGTCGGCCTCATCGGCGGCGACCAGGTCGACGTCGAGTTCGCCGACATCTCCGGCGGCACCCCCGTCACCCTCGCCACCTGGCAGTCCGGTGCGCCCACCGACCACGGGCTGCCGGCCCGGTCCTTCGTGATGCCCTCCGAACACCCACAATGGCAACTCACCATCCGCCCCACCGTCCGGCTGCTCCCGTCCGGCCAGTCCTGGCACGCGACCGCGGCCGTCACCGTCGGCGGCGTCATCACCGTGCTCCTGGCCACCCTCACCGCCGCGGTCGTCACCTCCCGCGACCGGGCGCTGCGCCAGGTCGACCAGGCCACCTCCGCCCTGCGCCACGACATCCAGCGCCGCGAATCCGTCGAACAGCAGCTCCGCCGCCGCGAAGAGGAACTCGTCGGCTTCGCCGGAGTCGTCGCCCACGACCTGCGCAACCCGCTCACCAACGTGATCGGCTTCGCCGAACTCATCTCCGTCATCGACGACGGCGACCTCTCCGACAAACAGCACCACTACCTCACCCGTGTACGCGGCAGCGCGGCCCTCATGCAACACCTCATCGACGACCTGCTCGCCTACGCCACCGCCGACAACACCGCGCTGCGCATCACCGACGTCCACCTGGACGACCTCGTCGACAGCATCCTCGAAGAACGCGTGGGCCACGGCACCGGCGGCACACCACCGGCCGTCGAACGCCACCCGCTGCCCACGGTCCTCGGCGACCCCACACTCGTACGCCAGGTCCTCGACAACCTCATCGGCAACGCCATCAAATACACGCCCACCGGCCGCGCCGCCGAAATCACCATCCGGGCCACCACACCCGGCCCCACCAGCTGCCGCATCGAGATCGCCGACCGCGGCATCGGCATCCCCGAAGAACAACGAACCGACGTGTTCAACGCCTTCACCCGGGCCGACGGCAGCGAACGCTACGCCGGAACCGGCCTCGGCCTGGCCATCGTCCAGCGCATCATCGAACGCCACGGCGGCACGGTAGGGGTCGACGCCCACCCCGGCGGCGGCAGCATCTTCTGGTTCACCCTGCCCACCCCCGCCCACCGCCCCGCCGCCCTCCCGGGGGCCGTTTTGCACCCCGCGAACCCGGTGCGCTAGGGTTAAGAAACCGACGCGGGGTGGAGCAGCTCGGTAGCTCGCTGGGCTCATAACCCAGAGGTCGCAGGTTCAAATCCTGTCCCCGCTACGAGTGCAGGGGGCCCTTGTCCGCGGAAAGCGCGGACCTGGGCCCTCTTCGCGTTTCCCGGGGGGCCGAGCCCCCCGGACCCCCGCGTTACGGCTGGTGGCGGGTTGGTCTGTGGCTCGGGTTACACCATTGCGGTGGCTTCGCCCGCCCGCTCCCCTCGGCTCTCTCGGCCGCTCGGTTCACTCGGCCGCTCGGTTCACTCGGCCGCTCGGTTCACTCGGCCGGTCGGTTCACTCGGCCGGTCGGTTCACTCGGCCGCTCATTTCTCTCGGCCGCTCATTTCTCTCGGCCTATCGCCTCTCACCCTTTCGCTTCTCCCGCGCTCTCACCCTTCGCTTCCTTGTTCTCACTCTCCCGCCGCGTGCCCTCTCGCTTCTTCTCTGCCGTGCAGCCTCACCCTCTCGATCGCTCGCCCTCGCCTTCTCGTCACCTCGCCCTCCCGCCACGTCGCTCTCTTGGTCCCTCGCCCTCTTAGCCCCTAGCCACCTCGCCTTCTCCCCTACTCGCCGCCCCGCCTTCACACCGCCTCGCCCTCCCGCTCCCTCACCGCCTCGCCCTCCCGCCTCCACCGCTTTGCCCTTCCGCCCCCTCGCCGCCTCGCCCTCCCGCCTTCACACCGCCTCGCCCTCCCACCCTCTCGCCGCCTCGCCCTCCCGCCTCCACACCGCCTCGCCATCCCACCCCCTCACCGCCTTGCCCTCTCGCCGCCTCGCCCTCCCGCCTCCACACCGCCTCGCCCTCCCACCCTCTCGCCGCCTCGCCCTCCCGCCTCCACACCGCCTCGCCCTCCCACCCTCTCGCCGCCTCGCCCTCCCACCCCCTCACCGCCTTGCC